>CAYXYP010000022.1:0-1510 GCA_964469405.1 uncultured Candidatus Saccharibacteria bacterium | reverse complement strand
ATCGACGAATGCCGAACCGTCTGCGCCACCGGCATCGAAGTCTCCACGAAAAACGGCGATATGATGGTAACGAAGAATTTTGAGATGCTGAAAAGCTCGCTGCCTGCCTAATCATCACTTTCTGCAATATTGCAAGCTACCTAAAATGACACATCTCAGAATCCATTCGCGGCGATACACCACTACTAAGCGAGAGTAGACTTATCATCATCAACCTGCCCCTCCGAGTCTTCTCCATTTTGAGTAGCGTCCCCGTCTTGAGGCTCGGGCAGAAAAGAAATAACGTCAGTACCAATTTGAATCGCTCCCATTGCAATTTGGGTTACCAATAAGATTTTCCTAATTACTCCCCAAAATCTTTTCCCCTCAGGGGTTGCACAGGCACGCTTGTATATTGTCTGATCAATAACCAGAGCGCCAATGACAGATTGAACCTCTTTCTCTATTGGCACAGAGCCTAAAATAACATACTCCTCAAGTACAGACTTCACAGCCAGCAAACGTTCTACAATGAATTGCTTCAAGTCGTTCGGGATATCCGCCGATTTTAAAATATTCAGAAGCTCTTCCACCTCAGTCTTCAATTCCGTGAGAGAACTTTCTGAAATTGTTTTCTCAGGGTACTGCCTCGACAACACATCCGAACAAACTTCAAGCCCATACATGACCTCACGATCAAAGCGAGTAATAAACTGCTCCCATTGCATTTGAAAGTTGAGAATCCCAAACGATGCTTCAGCTCTCGGCAACCACTTGAGAAAAATGTCCGGGTCGATTCCTTTGGTGTTTGATACGTTTTCACGAATCGCAGAAAGGATGGCCATTACGTGACCAAGTCTCCTCAACAAGAGTGACTTATTCTCCTTGGGCACATCGAGCAATTCCGCCCACACTTCTTCAGCTGGCTTATTCTTTAGTTTCCGATGTCCTTCAGTTAAAAGAGCATGTAAACGTCCTGCTGGATTATTAGCATTCATGCCGGAACCCCGCCTTCCTATACCGACCAGAAGCGGCAAATTAACAAGAAGACCTCTCAATAAACCAGCATACGTTTCGTTGAAACCTTCGTCAACTTTTGTCGGTTGGAGGAGGGGGCACGGAGATTCGCGCCAGAGCGCCATAGAAAAATCAGCGACAGACACCGAGGAGCCTGCGACGGCATTGCGACGTTGCGTCGCACCTTCAAAGGAGCAGGCGGCTGATACCGACACAGTCAGTGGCGGGTAGGGGCCAACACATTCTGGCGCAACCGGAGCTGCCCATCCCCTCCAGCCGACTCCAAGACAAATGAGACAGTTGCGTTAGAAAATCAGCAGTGCCGCCTCAATCGTGAATTGTACCGTGATCCGTCGCTCGTCATTCATATCTCGTTAATTGCGAAAACGCTTCACGAACGACGTTCTTTAGACCGGCTCCGCGCCTTCGTCATCATCGTCGGATGCGAGACCGAGCGCTTCCGGCTGGCGCTTGGAGATCTCCTCATACACTTCATCGAGCCAGCGGCTCGCGC
>CAYXYP010000021.1:0-4451 GCA_964469405.1 uncultured Candidatus Saccharibacteria bacterium | reverse complement strand
ACTGCCGAGTTCGGAATGAGATCGGGTATGACCCTCCCGCCAAACCACCAGAACCAAACACTCGATGTGTTTGATATACGTTAATATGCATTAAAAACAAAGTGTCGTCGTGATTGTGCTACACAGATTTCCGCACGAGAGACTGGACATATTAGTACTCCTCGGCTTCACGCCTTGCGGCGCTTCCACCTAGAGCCTATCAACCTAGTCATCTCCTAGGAGTCTCATAACGATTCCTAATCTTGGAGCACGTTTCCCGCTTATATGCTTTCAGCGGTTATCGTCACCCGACATAGCTACCCAGCGGTGCCCTTGGCAGGACAGCTGGCAGACCAGAGGTCAGTTCATCCCGGTCCTCTCGTCGCTTATTCCCCTGTTTCCAGGAGCGCAGACTATATCTTCATCCTTCCTCGCTTGTGCGAAGTTAGGACGATGGCATGTTACCCATGCGAGCAGTCGTTCTCTAGGAACGATTCCTCAACACATGAGTCCGCGTATCTTTCAACGCAAGTCGTTACGGGGTCAATTCGCCTAATATGGCGAACGACTTCCCACGGTATTACCTTAAAGCGGTTCTGATTTTCAGCAAATTTATCTTGCGCGGACCGGCGCATTGTAAATTCTCAATCAAAACATATGAAGGCTTCACCGTTATAAGCCATGTTGTCATCAGAGATCTCTCTCTGAAGTAGCAATTCTTTACTAGGGACGACCCTCCTCAAGAATCAACGCCTGTAGTAGATAGGAGACCAACCTGTCTCACGCATCTACGTTTGCCCCATGAGATAGTTTTCTCTCGATTCTGATGCGAACTCGAATGTCTTTCAACTTTCGTGTTCGTTTCAATATCTCGATTCTTTATCTCACGGGGTTTGCTCCAATTACTTAGAGGATCGGACTGTAACTTCACCCACATCTTTCAATGTTTCGGGTGATCAACATTCAGTCTCTACGGGTGCGCAGTGAGGAAATAAGAATGTGAGTAATCTCATATTCTTATTCTCCGAACGAGCAGCCGTATCGTAATCGATACGGGTACGCATTTTTCTAACAACGCTTCCCTCGGTATTGCCCTCTCGTACACAACGAGATTGGGTTCCACCGATATCAGTTGATTTGGTCCCTCTGTATTCCTACAGAAGGCCGCCGTGAGTTTGTTTTTTGTCGTTTTCCTCGCGGGTTCAAACCGTTCAATTGTCGATCACATGATCAACCGCTGAACGGTTTGAACCCAGCTCGCGTAACATTTTAAATGGCGAACAGCCATACGCTTGGGAGCTTCTCCACCCCCGCGCTATGTTGAGCCGACATCGAGGTGCCGAACTCCGCCGTCGCTATGGACGCTTGGGCGGAACTAGCCTGTTATCCCCAGGGTAACTTATATCCGTTAATCTCTGGCCGCATCTAAGGCGTACCATCGGTTCACTATGCTCTGCTTTCGCATCTGCTCGAGATGTACCTCTTACAGTTAAGCTCTCTTATGCCATTACACTATCGCCACGGTTTCCATTCGCGGCTAGAGAACCTTAATAGACTCCTCCGTTACTTTTTAGGCTTTATGTTTTCCACTTTGTAAGCAAACAATGGCACATCATCCAATATCGGCTGTACGAAGTCGGCGATAATTCGCGCGCCTTCATACGACACATATATCCGAAGCGAGTCATTACGTTGCTTATGCAGAGCGCTTTCGATACCGAAGCGTCGAAGCGCTTCCTGCACTAATTCAAGATCTTTGCGATTATATCCAAGCGAATGAATCACGAGCGAACGGTGTCGAGACGACTTTGCTGAGCCGTCATCGAGAAACCATATCGCGAGTGAAAGCGACGTCATCAACTTCTTGATGAGCGGCGGGATTCGCTTCTTTCCGTTTTGATAGAATTGCGCTCCGTAGAAACGAAATGCAGGATGACTCACAGTTGTGAATCCATACACCAGCTTCTCTCCTTTGCGCTTTTCATACCAGCCCGATACAAGCCATTCTTGAAACTCTTTCGCGAGCCATTCAAGGTATTCGCGCTGCGCGGAGCCGTGTTCGACCTTAAGCCGATACGTACGTCCGTTGTTTTGCGTTTCAAGATGTCCATCGCCGAGCAGAAGTCCTACGATGAGTTCTCGCTGTCGTTTGGATAACTGCAAATTCTTTTTCTTTTCACTAATTTCTTTAGTGTTCATGGATGTGTACTTTAACGTTGGTACACCTGCATGTCGCCATGCAGATCGGACTATATCTTCACCCGTCACACTCGAAAGTGTGACGGGGTCTGGCATGTAGTCTCTGAGGGTTCCCTTATGAGCCTTCCCTGCTGATTGTCCGCACTTCAGAATTTTCACTGCTCGCCATACGGTGAGCGAGTACCTGAAGATACTCGGATATTCCAGCATTTAGCCAGATTGCGTGTGCGGATTTCTCTACACAGTCCCCCTTTTTATATTTTCCTGTTTTCTATTATTGGTCGGATGGGCGCCAAGTCGAGGATAGCGCCCCACCAAAACTACCCGCCACGCACGGTCCCCTGTTGGATCCCAACAGGGTTAGGCACTGCCCAATGCAAGAATGGTATTTCATTGTTGACTCCACGCCACCCGAAAGCGACGCTTCAAAGTCTGCCATCTATGCTACGCATGCATCACGCAGGGCCAATACGAAGCTGTAGTAAAGCTCCTGGGGTCTTTTCGTCTAACTACAGGTATCCGGCATCTTCACCGGAAGTGCATTTTCACCGAGCGAGTCCTCGAGACAGTTTTCCAGTCATTACACCATTCGTGCACGTCGGAACTTACCCGACAAGGAATTACGCTCTTCGATTCCTTTCAGCACGCGAAGGACCATATCTTGTCCCCGACACCTTGCGGCATCGGGGCTATGACGTATGGCCTCTCGGAGTCATATTGGACAAAGTATGAATTGCTCCATACTCAGGTAACTTGGTGTACTTCTGTTCACCCTATAACCGTCCTAGTCCTTCGCGGCGCGATCTTGCGATCGTGCCGCGAACCTTAGGACGATTATAGTTATCGCCGACATTCACCAGGGCTTACACAGTCCAGCACTACCACCGAAGTAGTAGCACCAACCGTGGTTAACCTTTTGGCATTGGTCAGGTGTCACCCCCTATACTTCCTCTTACGAGTTTGCAGGGAGCTGTGTTTTTGGTAAACAGTTGCCAGGGAAACTTTCACTGCGGCCCCCCACCCTTGCAGGCGAGGGGCAGGCCTTATCGCTAACTTACGGCCGCTTTTTTGCCGAGTTCCTTGAGGACATCTTACTCGTTCGTCTTGGTCTTCTCGACCGGACCACCTGTGTCGGTATGCGGTACGGGCGTCTATAGAGTTAATGCGTAGAAGATTTTCTTGAAACCGCGCTTTGCGTCCTCTCTTCCCCCGAAGGAGAAAATTGCCTCAGTGCTCGGGGTAATGCGCGCCGGATTTCCCTAACGCGCGCCCTCACACTGCTGACCGGAATCCAATTACCGGCGACCCATACAGCAGTCCGTCACTCCTTAGCCTCTATAAACGGTCACGGAATATTGACCGTGTGTCCATCGGGTGCGGCTCTCGCCATCCCCTTAGGCCCGACTAACCCTCAGTTGATCACCATAGCTGAGGAAACCTTGGTCTTTCGACGTGCGGGGTTCTCACCCGCATTGTGGTTACTTGTACCGGCATTCTCACTTCTGTACGCTCCACCTTGGGTTACCCCTTAAGCTTCAGCGCGAACAGAACGCTCTCCTACCGCGTACGATTCTCGAAAGAATCGCACACCCGCAATTTCGGCACGACATTTAACCCCGATCATCTTCGGCGCAAGGACTCTCGATGAGTGAGCTGTTACGCTTTCTTTAAATGATGGCTGCTTCTAAGCCAACATCCTCACTGTCTATGAGTCCTCACTTCCTTGTGATGTACTGAATGTCGATTTTGGGGCCTTAATTGGCGATCAGGGCTCTTCCCCTCTCGATCGATGGAGCTTCGCCCCCACCTTCTAACTGCTGCCCGAGTATGTGGTATTCGGAGTTTGATAGGAACCACGAGATTTCTCCCTGTTGGTCCCTTCCAGTGCTCTACCCCCACACACACGATATGGCAACGCCAGCCCAAAAGCTGTTTCGGAGAGAACCAGCTATTCCCAGATTCGATTAGCTTTTCACTCCTTACCACAAGTCATCCCAAGGCGTTGTACGACCTACGGGTTCGGGCCTCCATCTGTCTTTCGACAAACTTCACCCTGCTCATGGCAAGCTCATCTGGCTTCGGGTCGTATATATCCTACAATCGCGCTATTCACGCTCGGTTTCCCTTAAGCTCCGCCCCGGAAGGGCTTAGCTACGCAAGATATATACACTCGCCGGCTCATTCTTCAATAGGCATGCCGTCACGGATGCAAGCATCCGCTTCGACCCCTTGTAAGTACACGGTTTCAGGTCTATTTCACTCCCCTCTCGGGG
>CAYXYP010000020.1:0-4932 GCA_964469405.1 uncultured Candidatus Saccharibacteria bacterium | reverse complement strand
TCCGCTGTTTGACTAAATCAGATACCCTGTGGCGTGAGCCCAGGGTTCTTCATTTAGTTGCATCTTTCCCATTGCTCGTGTAGAGTGCGTTCAAACGCTAAGTACCTAGAGAGATGGCCGCTTCGCGACATCTCACGGGGGACCAATGGCATCTCGCGCAACGCGATTTGCTGTTGCGCGATTTGCTTTAAAAAATGAAATTCATCCTCGCTACAAAAGAAGGAATGACCCGTATCTTCGGGGAAGATGGTGTCGCACGCGCGGGGACCATTCTTGTCGCTGACCCGGTCACGGTTACTCAGGTCAAAACCAAAGAAGGGAAGGATGGCTACTCTGCAGTTCAAGTAGGACAAGGTGTCCGCAAGACAAAGAACATCAGTAAGTCCGTTCTCGGGCACACGAAAGGGAAGGGTTATGAGGCTATTCGCGAATTTCGCACCGATGTTGCGGCAGAAGTCGGAACTACGATTGACGCATCTGTATTTGTCGTCGGCGACACAGTTCAGGTTTCCGGTCTTACGAAAGGTAAGGGTTTCGCTGGTGTCGTGAAGCGTCATGGGTTCCATGGCGGTCCACGCACGCACGGTCAGAAGCATACTGAACGTTCCCCAGGATCTATCGGCGGTAGCGGAGGAAGGGCCGGAGGTCGTGTCGCCAAGGGTATGCGCATGGCAGGTCGGATGGGTACTGATCGCGTGACTGTGACCAACCTCAAGGTTCTTGTGGTTGATGCAGCTGCAGGCAAGATTATTGTCTCTGGCGCAGTACCTGGTCGCCGCGGCACTCTTCTTGAGGTAGTTTCTGCATAATTTTACATACCATGACTACCGCAAAAAAAATTACGAAGACAGCAAAGGAAAAAAAGGTCGCATATACGGCGATTGAGGCACCAGTCTTCTCTATGGAGGGAAAGAAAGTTTCAACTATGGCGCTCCCCGAGAGTCTCTTCGGTGCGCCGTGGCGGAGCGACCTCGTGCATCAGGTTACGACCGCAATGCAGGCGAATGCACGCCAGAACCGCGCTCACACGAAAGACCGTGCCGAAGTATCGGGCGGCGGCAAGAAGCCGTGGAAGCAGAAGGGTACCGGGCAGGCACGTCACAGTTCTAGTCGATCACCAATTTGGCGTCATGGCGGCGTTACATTCGGTCCACGGTCGGAGCGTGACTATAGCGAGAAGATCAACCGTAAGATGCGTATTGGCGCTCTCCTCTCAGTGCTTTCAAAGAAAGCAAAGGATGGCGAGCTTATTCTCGTCGACAAATTCACTTTCGCCACCCCAAAAACTGCGACAGCAAAGATTACGCTCGCTGCTCTCGCGAAAGGTGCGGATGCGGGAACACTCATAACGAAGAAAAATAACACTGCACTTATCGCGCTTTCTGCATACAATGCTGCTACGATAAAGAGCTTCAAAAATTTTGGAAACGTCATGACAGAGGAGATGCGCAATATCAACCCGGTTGATGTCCTATCGCGCAAGTATTTGGTCATTGAGAATCCAGAGGCGGCTTTCAAGATGCTCATTGCGCGCGTTAAGTCTAAATAAATTATCATGGCTATTTTCGGCAACAAAAAGAATAAAGCAGTTAAAGAGACGAACATCCGCAAGCATCGCGCGCGTACTACAGCCATAACTAATGGCATCGAAAATGAGATCATTCGCGCGCCATGGTTCTCTGAGAAAGCTCTCATCGCAACAGAGAAAGGCGTCTATGCTTTTGAAGTGTCTCAGCGCGCCACGAAGGCCGATATCGCCGGAGCTATCAAGGAGATTTACAAGGTTGAGCCTCGCAAGATACGCACTATTAACGTCAAAGGAAAGCCAAAGGCGATGCGTACGAAGCGCGGCACGGGCATGCGTTCCGCACGTCGTAAGGCTTATGTGTACCTGAACGCCGGCGATACCATTCAATTTGCTTAATTATTCTGTATGAAAACGTACCGCCCAACATCCAAGAGTCGCCGGTTTATGACCACTCTCCCGTACAAGGAGCTTCTTTCGGGTCACGAACCTCACAAGCCTTTGCTGAAGAAGAAGAGTAGCCAGGGCGGCAGAAACGCCTTTGGACGTATCACGACACGTCATCAAGGTGGCGGACACAAGCGCCGCCTCCGTGCCGTAGATTTCAAGTACGACAAGAAAAACATTCCAGCCAAGATTGAAACCGTCGAATACGATCCCTTCCGCACGGCCTTTATCGGTCTTGCACTCTATCAGGATGGTGAGCGCCGTTACGTCATTTTGCCGAAAGGGGTGAAGGTTGGCGACTCTTTTATTGTCGCCGAGACTGCTCCGCTCACACCAGCAAACCGACTTCCTATCGGCCTAATTCCAGTCGGTACCTTTATTTACAATATCGAGCTTTCTCCAGGTGCCGGGGCCGTTCTTGTTCGTTCCGCAGGTAACTTCGCAGAAGTCGTCGCGCATGATGCTGGTTACGCGCAAGTGAAGCTCCCTTCGACCGAGATACGTAAAGTCTCTGATCTCGCATGGGCAAGTATTGGAACGGTCGGCAATGAGGAATCTAACCTTGTCGTCATTGGTAAGGCGGGCCGCAGTCGTTGGATGGGTATTCGCCCAACGGTTCGTGGTACGGCTATGAACCCGGTTGACCATCCGCACGGAGGTGGCGAAGGCAAGCAGGGACGAGGTCTACGCCGTGCCAAGAGCAAGTGGGGCAAGCCTACCGGCAAAGGTCAGAAAACTCGTACGCCGAAGAAGTACTCAAACCCATTCATTATTTCTCGTCGCAAAGTCGGCAAGAAACGTAAGGGCTAGTTTCATCATTCGAAAAACACCCGCAGCCGAAGGTTGCGGGTGTTTTTCGTCTACTAGACTATCGATAATAGATATCGAAGTTTAATTTCTAAGGTGACTCCTCTTGGGAATTATATGGCGATGTCATGATAAAATGAACCTACTTGTCAAATCTATGACTCGGACCGATCTTTACGAAAGCAATCAGACATGGAGCCAGTTTCGTTATCCGACATGGAGCTTTCCATGAGAGCGACACTATGCGCGCCCAACGAGGGGGTGGTAATGGATGTGAGCCATAGAAGGGGGCAGAGCTTTGTGCAGCGTTTGGCCATGATACACTGAAAAAATATGACCATGACCGAAACTTCGGATTTGAAAATAGAGAGAGAGGGGGGGTTGTTTTTCATTTGCTAGTGCTCGTCTACTAAAAACATTTTCTTTCCTTTTTGTCGCTAGCTTTTCGCTTTTCGGATTGACGGCTGCTCCATCCTACGCTCAGGCCGCAGTTGGTTCTGCTGCTGTAAATACATGGTATGTCAGGCCGATAGGTGCATGTGCGAATAATGGTGATGGGCTGGCCTATGGCTGCGCCGCGTCGGCTGGAGCCGCTGGGGCATTCATTGGATTTTCCAATGTGATCTGGACCGCGACGGTGGGCGTCGATGATGGGGATACGTTATATGTCTGCGGGACACACAATAATTCGTCGCTCATTATCAGTGCGGCGGCAACAGTCACATCACGAATTACGGTCTCATATAGTTGCCTGAACGATGCTGGGCTCTCTCGGATGATTGAAGAAACGACCAGCGCCTATACCGCAGGGAATTGGACGAACGAAAGTGGCAATCTGTGGTATCTCAGTGTAGCAGCGTACAATCTCGGTGATCCAAAACGTATCTGGGCTAATGGGGTCGAATTGTTTCCATCCAATACAAAAGTCAATCTCGGTACCAGTGTGAGCGGAGGACCCGTCGGGACATTTTGGTACGATAGCGGCACGGCCCGCATCTATCTCTATTCGACTGCCAATCCAGCGACAACCTTCTCGCTGTTTGAGACGTTGCTCGTGGCCACCTCCGGGCAATACGCCGCGGTGCGGTTTAATAGTGCAGCGGCCTACATCGACCTGGTGAATCCCAATCTACAAGGGGGCAATTTGGGGGCAGTATACGTATTAGGGTCATCGAACATTCGGATCTACGGCACGGCGTCGGATGATAGTACCTGTCATGTCGGTGGGTACAGTACACGCGGCGTCTTGATTACTGATACCAACGCGAACGGGACTGGGACGATCTCCAGTGATGCCCTCGTCCAGGACTGTACCATTGATCCATTCATCCCTACCTCGCATGGTGGGTATCGGTGGGAAATCAACTGGGCAATAGGTGATGGCGTGGCCTTCTTACATGGAACCATCAATGGACAACTGCGGAGTTCCACGCTCACCAATTGGCCCCACGCGCATGTGTACATCGCCGCTGTCGTTGGCACATTGAGTGTCACCAACAATAGCGTCACTGAGAATACGATGACAATGGAGGATCATGTCTCCTATGGACGCGGGGTTGGCATAGCAGGAACGACGGTGGGACGCGCAACTGGCAATGTGGTCGCTTATAACGACTTCTCGAATTTTCCGATTCGCACCCAACTGAACGGGGACCATAATTACATCTACGGGAACACGTTCCGCAATCAACGACCCGACATTGTTTACAGCAATCGCACTGAATCCATAGAAATGCAGGGCACGACGCTCACTGTTTCCGAAAGCAATATCGTGGCCAACAACACATTTTACAATAACCCCTACGCGCCCTGCATTTCTCTCCGTGGAAGCGATCTCACCAAGACCGTCACTGGCAATGTTTACGTGAACAATCTTCTGATTAACTGCGGGGGACCGACGTACGCCTCTGGGTACGAAGATACCGCCATTGTGGAGCAAACCACAGGAACAGGGGTTGGGGATAATATCTTCAAAAACAATGTTATTTATAGTAGTGGAAATACGACGACGATCTTCTACAAGGCAACTGGCAAAACGACTGTGGCCGGATGGCAAGCGGCCTGCTCAGGTGATATTTGTACTAGCAACTTGGTCAGTAATCCTCTCACGATCAGCTCCACCGATATGAATCTCCAACCGCTCTCCCCCGCAA
>CAYXYP010000019.1:0-5843 GCA_964469405.1 uncultured Candidatus Saccharibacteria bacterium | reverse complement strand
TATTAATTGGTAATTACGATTGCGTTATGGAATACCACATCACACTTCCGAGTAAGCCCCGTATTGTTTCCGAAGAGGGTATGCAGGGTGTTTATGAAATTGACTCACTGTATCCAGGATACGGTCACACTCTTGGCAATTCGCTACGCCGTATCATACTTTCCTCTCTTCCTGGTGCAGCAGTTACCCAAGTTAAGATAGAGGGTGTCCCACACGAATTTGCTACCATCGACGGCGTGCGCGAGACAGTCATGGAGATTCTCTTGAATCTCAAGCGCGTACACTTTGTCCTCCATGGAGATGAGCCGCAAACCATTTCACTGACCGCAAAGGGTACGGGCGAAGTCACGGCGAAGAATTTCAATCTTCCAAGTCAAGTAGAAATAAAGAATCCGGGACAACACATTTGTGATATGTCCGGCAAGTCAGTACTTGAACTTGAAGCAACTATTGAACGTGGTCTCGGCTATGTCTCACGCGAAGTTTTGACGCGCGACAAAGTCGATATCGGTACCATTGCACTCGATGCAACGTTTACCCCTATTCGTCGTGTGAACTACGAAGTAGAGAATATGCGCGTCGGCGACCGGACTGATTTCAATCGTCTACGTATTCTCATTGAGACCAATGGCACCATAGCTCCAAGAGAGGCATTGGAGAAATCTATCGAGACTATGATTCATCAATTGCGCGCAGTCATTGGTTTCCAGGAAGGCTCGTTGATGTCTTCATCACCTGCTCTTGTTTCGGATAATGCTAAAGGCACTGATGACTCTATGGATGCAACAAAGATTAAGGTTGCTGAACTCGGTCTTTCTCCACGCGTCACATCATCTCTAGAAGAAGCCGGTATCAAGAGTGCTGCCGGTTTGGCGAGAAAGACAGCGTCCGCACTGTCCGAGCTTGATGGTATTGGGGAGAAGGCAATTGGGGAGATTTCGAAAGCCCTCGCTAATTACGGGCTCACGCTCAAGGGCGAATAACACGTATGGCGTTTACTAAAAAAGGGCAAACCTTCCATCGCGAAACCAACCAGCGACGTGCACTCATACGTTCGCTGGCGCGTTCCCTAGTTCTCGAAGAGCGAATCTCGACCACTGAAGCTAAGGCAAAAGCACTCCGTCCGTTTATCGAACGCCTTGTGACGTACGCGAAGACAAATACGCTCGCAAGTCGACGGCTTACTCAGACGCGACTCGGCGATAAGGTCGCTGTGAAAAAGCTTTTTGACACCATTGGTCCGCGCTATACGACTCGTGTTGGTGGTTACACTCGCGTGATAAAGCGTACGAAGCGTGGTGCAAACGATGCTCGAAAACTTGCCTATATTGCTTTTGTCTAGTATCTATAACGTATCTCTATGACTCTTAACACGAAGCCGAAGCCAACAACCTATACAATCGACGCAACAGACCGCACTATCGGTCGCGTGGCGAGCGAGGCTGCCCATGCGCTTCTTGGAAAGCGAAGCGTGCATTTTGCTCAGAATCAGGCAATTCCTGTGACTGTTACCATTAATAATGCAGCAAAGATGCACCTGCCTGAGCGCCGCACGAAGGGGAAAGTGTATACCCGCTACACCGGGTACCCAGGAGGTTTTTTCGAAACGCGCATGGACGAGATGATTACGAAAAAGGGTATTGCGGAAGTCGTGAAGAAGACCGTTGACGGCATGATTCCGCGCAACAAGCTCCGTAAACCTCGCATGAAAAATCTCGTCGTCAACGCATAAATTTATGGCAACAGAATACATCCAGACCGTCGGACGTCGCAAGACCGCTATCGCGAGCGTACGCATGATTGCCGCTCCGAAATCGAGCCTCATGGTCAACGGTAAGACCCCAAAAGATTATTTCAAAACAGACGAGCGAGCAAAGATCGCCGAGGAGGCACTTGCGACGGCCAAAAGTGCTGAGAACTACACGGTTACGGCTCACGTGTCGGGAGGTGGTATTGCAGCTCAAGCAGATGCGGTTCGTCACGCTATAAGTCGCGCTATTATCAAAGCTGAGCCAAATACACGCGCCATACTTAAAGCCGCAAAATTCCTTAAACGCGATCCACGCGCTAAGGAACGCAAGAAGCCAGGCCTCAAGAAGGCTCGCAAAGCCCCACAATGGAGTAAGCGCTAGTTTCTACATTCAAAAAAAACCGCCCCGCATCCCTTTGAACGTCCCGATGCGAAAGGCGGTTTTTTTGATAGAGTATTGACAAATATAGTGAATAGTTCTATTATACACACCAGACGACGCAATTAAGCGTCCCAGTACATAAAGAGGTGAACTATGAGAGAAGTTGCAGTGGAGACAAAGAAAAGCAGGGTTCCTGAAATAACGATGGAGCGACTGCTGGAACTTTCCGAGCGAATCAAGCCAGTTGTCCATTTTAATGGAATTGGACTTTGTTACATTAAGTTAAATAAAAATCTGCTCGTGCCGTTTCTGCGAGATTATGAGGCGACTGAGCGTGCGGATGGTCTTAAGACTCTCTGTGACATTACGACTTTCCACACCTTCGGTTACCATATATATTTCAACCCGACGGTAGCCGAAGTCCTCGCGCAGATTCCCGAAGAACTCGTGAGACGAGCAGTAGCGTTTCAAGTAGTGAGTGACCCAACGAAAGATGTAAGCACTCATGACGTAGAAGCGCTCGCTGCAGGCTATCATGCAGCCACCACGCGCCTCTACTATCGAGAGTAATTCAACCCCCGAGCAGAACATTCTGCTTGGGGGTTTTCTTTATTAGTTTAGAAGTTTGTATATTTTTTGACTCCATTACGTATTTCAGTCATAATGGAAACATGGATGAACAAGATGAGGTAAAAATTGAGGCGGAGAATCTCGAGCCACGAGACACTGAGTCAGACGAGAGTGCAGAGGCAACGGAGGGTTTCGAGGGGAAAATTACAAAAATGCGCGAGGAATTGAATGCTTGCCGCAAGGAGAAGCAGGAATACATGGATGGTTGGCAGCGAGCCAAGGCTGACTACGTAAATCTTCTTAAGCGATTTGAGGTGGAACTTAAGACCGCCAAAGTTTCTGGAGTAGTAAAGGCGGTAGATATTTTGCTGCCGGCTTTCGATGCTCTCGAACGTTCAAAAGAGCATGGTGAACTCCCAAGCGGGTTTGTGGCTATCGCCAAGCAGCTCGAAAGCGCATTTGCCTCACTCGGACTTGAGGGATTAGGTAACGTGGGTGAGTCGTTCAATCCCGCACAGCACGAAGCGCTCGGGCAAGACGCGGCTGAATCTCAGGAAACCGATGACACTATAACGGTAGTTCTAGAAAAAGGATGGAAGATCGGTGACTCGGTTATTCGCCCGGCTAAAGTTCGTGTGGCACACTTTGCAAAATAGCCTGCTGCCAAGTGAAAAGAAGAGAGTAAGGACTTGGCCTTAGTGGCACGGAACGCGCTCTTCTTTTCACTTGGCAGCGGTAAAGTTGCATGAACACATACATTTCCGTATAATTACCACTAGCTAACATATTTAATTATGGCAAAAATTCTCGGTATAGATTTGGGAACCACAAACTCTGCGATGGCTATCGTCGAAGGTGGCGAACCGCGCGTGCTCGAGAATGCAGAAGGTGCGCGCACGACTCCATCCATCGTCGCGATAGGGAAGACGGGCGAGCGCGTTGTTGGCACACTCGCCAAGCGTCAGTCGGTTACTAATCCGCTGAATACTATCTTCCAAATCAAGCGCTTTATCGGGCACACATTTGATGAATCAAATGTTCAGAAGGATAAGGCTGTCGTCCCCTTCGAGATACATAAGACCGATAACGGCGGTATCGAGGTCAAGATGACCGACAAATGGTATCGCCCTGAAGAAATTTCGGCGATGATTCTTGGGAAGATGAAGGCTGATGCTGAGGCGAAGCTCGGCGAGAAGATAACTCAGGCGGTGATAACGGTTCCGGCATATTTCAATGACGACCAGCGCAGCGCAACGAAGGCTGCAGGGCAAATCGCTGGACTTGAAGTACTGCGCATCATTAATGAACCAACGGCTGCTGCGCTTGCGTACGGATTTAACAAAAAGAAGGATGAGAAGATCGCAGTTTTTGACTTCGGAGGCGGTACGTTTGATATTTCGGTTCTTGAAGTAGGAGGAGACGTCATTGAGGTTAAATCAACTGACGGCGACGCACATCTTGGCGGTAAAGATATTGACCAGAAGATTATCAATTGGCTTGCCGATGAATTTAAGAAAGAGAGTGGTATCGATGTGAGAAGCGACGCCCTTGCTCGTCAACGCCTCGACGAGGCCGCCGAAAAGGCAAAGATCGAGCTCTCGAGTGCGATGGAGACGGAGGTCAATATTCCGTTCCTTACATCAGACGCTTCTGGTCCGCGGCATCTTCTTATCAAGATGAGTCGAGCCAAACTCGAGGATATTTCTGCCGAATTTATCGAACGCGCGATGGCTATTACTAAGCGCGCAATGGAGGCGTCGCCGTTTAAGATTCCTGAGATAAATGAGGTCATTCTGGTGGGTGGTCAGACTCGTATGCCTGCAATTCAGGCAGCTGTCGAGAAGTTCTTCAGCAAGAAGCCGAACATGACGGTAAACCCGGACGAAGTTGTCGCTATCGGAGCATCTATCCAAGCAGGAATCCTACAAGGCGATGTTAAAGATATTCTCCTTGTAGATGTCATCCCGCTCTCGCTTTCCATCGAGACAATGGGTGGAGTTGCTACCAAGCTTGTTGAACGCAACACCGCGATACCGACTAGCCGATCTCAAACCTTCTCTACTGCCGCAGATAATCAGCCATCCGTCGAGATTCATATCACGCAAGGCGAACGCGCAATGAGTGCCGATAATAAGTCGCTTGGAAAGTTTATGCTTGATGGGATCCCTCCAGCGCCACGAGGTATGCCACAAGTAGAGGTGACGTTTGACGTGGACGCTTCTGGCATCCTTACGGTAAAGGCGACAGAGAAGACGACTGGTAAGGTGCAGTCAATCCGCATCGAAGGTTCTACGGGACTCTCGAAGGAAGATATTGAGAAGATGAAGAACGATGCTGAGACGCACGCCGCAGATGACGAGAAGCGTAAGGTGCTCGTCGAGGCACGCAACATCGCCGATCAAGCTGTCTATGCCGCTGAGAAAGCAGTCAAGGAGAATGGTGAGAAAGCAGGAGCCGAGGTTGTGAAAGAAGTGCAGGACAAAATTGATGCACTCAAGACCGCTCGCGCTAGCGAAGACGCGGCGCTTATCAAGACGTCTACTGAATCACTTTCCACGACGCTCTCCAAAATAGGGGAGGCGATGATGAAAGCTCAGCAAGCTCAAACTCCACCCTCTCCGGATGCTGGGGGGCAAACTCCGCCACCAGACCCCGCATCAGGTGCGATGGACGCGGAATTTAAAGAGAAGTCGTAGAATATAGTTCTTAAGGTGAGAACTCAAGTGCCCTGGATTACGTCCAGGGCACTTGACAATTAAATCAGTACAGTGTATACTATAAGTCAGATAGAACTAATTGAACCATATATCATATATTGAGGAGGTCTTCGTATGGCAGCTGAAGCGATCATGTTCGTCCTGATTGTAGTTTCGGGTATTGGTTCCGATGTGACTCAAACAGTAACCAACACAAGCATGGCAACTTGTCTATCCGCGCAAAAGCAGCTGAACGGAACCAGAACCGGCGAGACGCAACGTAACGGACTTACAACAATATTGACCAGTATTTGGAGAGAGGTTGATTGCGTTCCGATCAAGTAAAACGATTGGAAAAACGCGGCGCAGGAAGTTCCTGCGCCGTTTCCATTATAAGAAAAACCTCCGGCGCAGCCGGAGTGTACGTTTGAAGGCAACGCCGTAT
>CAYXYP010000018.1:0-6376 GCA_964469405.1 uncultured Candidatus Saccharibacteria bacterium | reverse complement strand
CAGCTCGAGTGAGAAGACCAAAGAAGCCGGTGTCGTTAGAAGGAGGAAGATGTCCTTTGTGGATAAGGAGGGTCTGGAGCGTCTTCACATCATCTCCTTTCGTACCTCGATAGAGGGGACGATGGATGGATGAGGGAGTGGTTGGGGTTGTAATACTGGCTCCTGTGGTTCCATATGATGAGATCGTTGGTTGAGATACAACGGAGCCTCCTCCGCTATCTGAGGTTGCTGTCTGAGTAGATGCCGTGGCATTAGAGATGGTCACAATAGCCTCTGACGACGTTGTCTGGCTTCCTGCGGCGTCATGAGCGATAGCGGTGAGGGTATGAGGTCCGTCAGTGGTTAGAGCAGTGTCCCATACCATGCGGTATGGACTGGAGGTGACTTCACCTCCTAGGGGGACACCATCAAGAAGGAACTGGACTCCTGTGACTCCTGTATTGCTAGAGGCAGTTGCTTCGATGGAGACTGAGCCTGAGATAGTGAAGCCTGAGGTGGGAGAGGTGAGGGAGACTGAGGGAGGAGAGGTGGAGGAGGGGGTGGGGGTTGGTGTGGGAGAGGATGAAGGAGTGGGTGTGGGAGTTGGAGACGCGATAAATTCAAACGCGCCGACGTCCCAGGCGCCGGTAACGAGTCGTGGTGTCCCATTGGCGTCGACATTCAAAGCAACGATGCCTAAACTCGTTAGATTGGTACCGGTACCGATTGCTGCGGACCCAGTCTGCAATCGACTCTCGCTATCCAGTGACGGATTCTGATTTGTACTATGCAAGTCTTGAGAATAGGGTGCCACTTGGAATTGTGCGAGGGTCAGACAAGTCGGTGGTCCAGTCGAAGCATTATTACACACCCAGTTATTGTTATTCAGACTGTAGCCATCGTTATAATCGGACACAATTTGCGTCCAATTATCCCGCAGCATGATAATGCCATTGCAGCCACCGGTGAGCACATTATTTTTTACAGTCACTGCCACCACTGTATCTACAAGCACGCAATTGCCTCCCACCATATTGATCGTGTTATTGTAGACCATTCCGCCACCGCCGCATGCACGTGACCCCCCATAGTCACAGCCCAGCCAATAGACCGCGCCCCCGCAGGACAAGGACCCCACCGGACACGTGAGACGATTATTAAAGATGTTGAAGCCGACCGAATGATCTTGTGGGGAGATGAGGCCACTCGGACTCGACCCGATGAAGCCCCCACTCAAGTCACCGTGGACGTAGTTGTTGTAGAGGTTGCTGCTGGTATCCCCCACGGAACAATTGTTGGTATCTCCAGTGCAGCCATTGAAGAGAATGATCCCATTCGCGTGAAAGGCTCCTGACGGCGACACCCAATTATCCCAGTTCGTGATTTCATTATCGTGTATTTGAATGTTCTGACACGCCGTGCCGTCCCCGAATCCAGTCACCGCGAGGCCCCAGCCCATGTCGGCAACATAGTTGTTGTAGACTTGTAGATTCGAGCAACTGGCCCCCTCGAAATCGAGGACGACGGCACGAGAGGTATGTTGGATGTTATTGTGATGCACCCGCACGTCCGTGAATCCAGAATGATCGAACCAAATACCCCAATCATGTCCACCATCGGCAGCGCTCTCGTTATTGTGGGAATCGACTCGTAGATAGAGGGAGATCACGAGGTCCCGAATCTCGATGTCCGTGGGATTGCCAGATGAATAAATCGCGGTTGAGCCTTGCTGATTCGCCAGATTCGTCCCATTGGCCGTATTCTTGATCGTGCCGTTACAGGCGCCGATTGAGACCGCCCTCCCATTCACCGTGCCGCATGTTGCGCCACCATCAATGAGGAGATGGCTCTTGGCGTTAAGATTGATCGCGCCCCCGACCTGTGCAAAGTACGGAGCCTGTAACAGTGCGCCCGTCTCGAATGTCAGTGTGATGACATTTCCCGCAGTGCCCCCAGTCTGGAACGTCAAGAGCGTGGAGTTCGACGCACCCGTCCATACTCCGCAAATATGCGCCGTATCCCCAGCACTTATTTTCCCTGCCCCCGCACCCCAGTTGGCGGCAGTATTGAACCATATTGCAGCGTGAGCATTGGCACAATTGGTCCCAGTGTCAGCCCCTATCGCCGTCTGAGCCACATATAGATCCTCAGCGTGTGCGAATGCCGGCATCAAACAGACGAATAAAACAAAGAGTAATTTCTTCATAGTCTGAATACACCCAAAATATATCATTGATACGGGGAGACAATTGTGTGTGCCTGCCCCTATACGCACTCATCCGAGTGCGGGCAAGCAAAACAAACTTTGTCGGGAAAATTTATATAGAAGAGACGCTTTGAGGAGGGACCAGTTCGGGGGTAGGAACGGAAGTTTCCGTCAGTGGTTGCTCACGGCGAGCTTGATGAATGCGCAGCGACAAACCGATACCGAGAATACATGCCCCGAAAATAACTGCGAGTGTTGATCGAACTGCTATAGGAAGTCCCGAAAAAGGTGTAAGGATGGTAAAAAAACCGAGGACGATAAGAATGCTTGTGCGGGACATGTTCTCAGTATATCAGGGCGCCACAATCACAACAAATTCTCCACGTACTGCTCCAGGGTGCTGAGCGAAATATGCCTGAACTTCCTCGGCACTCCCCGAGACGACTTCCTCGTGGATCTTGGTAAGTTCGCGAGCTATAATAACCTTCGCTGGATGCAACATTTCTAGTTCTTTCAAGAGTTTTACTATGCGATGCGGAGATTCGTAGAGCACAACAGGGATGTCGCTTTCCGTAATTTTCTTGAGTGCGGTCTGCCGCCCTTTCTTATGCGGTAGAAATCCAAGAAATGTAAATCCGGATGTATCCATTCCGGCGATAGAGAGTGCAGCAGTAAGCGCGGAAGGTCCCGGTATCGCTTCGATTATTATTGTGTTTAGTAATTGAAGGCGCACGTACCCAACGAGACGTGCACCAGGATCAGAAATCCCTGGCGTGCCCGCGTCACTTACGAGGACCACATGCTCATTCGCCTCGAGTCGTGCGATTATTTCGTCTGCCTTTTTAATTTCGGTCGCAGCATCGAGCCGCTGTAACGGTTTTTTTATTTCGTATCTCGCAAGCAATTTTGAGATAACGCGTGTGTCCTCCGCATAAATCACGTCGCACTCTTTGAGCGTACGAAGAGCGCGCAATGTTATATCCTCCAGATTCCCGATGGGCGTTGCCACGATCGAGAGCTTCCCTGCTGCCGGACCTGTAGATGGTTCTATGTTCATACGGTAATTTTATCGGCAACCTTGTAAATATCTCCGGCACCCATGGTCATGATTGTGTCACCTCCCCTAGCCTCGCCAAGAGCATCCTCTATAATCTCAAACGAATCGAGAGCAGTTGCGTCCGTACCCGTAGCCCGGATACGCTCGGCGAGTATCTCACTTGATATTGAGCCATCATCCTTCTCCCGAGCAGCATAAATGGGTGCAATAAGCACTTTGTCAGCCGCACTAAACGCAGTAGAAAATTCCTCAAGAAGATCTCGGGTACGACTGTAGAGATGCGGATGGAAAGCTACGATGATCCTCCCTTTTACCTTTGCACGGAGCGCTTCTAGAGTTGCTTTGACAGCGGTCGGGTGATGCGCGTAGTCGTCGTACACGTCAGCACCACTCTTTGTCTTTCCTTTGTATTCAAATCGGCGCCACGTTCCCTGAAATGTGGCGAGTGATTCTGCGATTATGGCATCAGAGATGCCAGGAAGAATAATCCGTGCAGCCGCAGCGGCTGCACGGGCATTCATGATGTTAAAATCTCCCGGCAATCGGAGGTCGTAAGCAACCTCTTTCGTGTAATCGATGATTCGTACTTCCGTCCCCTCAAGGAGCGGAGCGATATTCGCATCATTTGGATTAATCACAATCGCACCATCTTTCGGCACGCGAGAGATCGCTTTCCGAAACGTCTCCTGGAGAGCTGCGAGCGATGGAAAATAATCCGTATGGTCCCACTCAAGATTTGTGATCACGAGGACCTGCGGAGTGAGCTCCAGAAGATGGTCGCGATATTCGCACGCCTCGACAACAAAAAGATCGGAAGTGCCCCGTAAATAATTCGAACTGAAATCCTTCACGATGGAGCCAATGATCGCGGTTGGCGATGCTCCGGCATCGCGTAGTATGCACGCAAGCATGCCGGTCGTTGTTGTTTTCCCATGTGTTCCCGATACCGCTATCGTACGCTTCCCTGCAGAAATCTTCCCCAGCATTTCGAAATACGAGCATTCGGGAATACCCAATTCCCGCGCCCGAACGCGTTCCGGATTCTCAAGCGGCACCGCATCGCTATAAATAACCATTTCAACATCCTTAGATATCTGCTCTGCTTTTTGTCCGATAATCACTGTGATCCTTTTCGATTCAAGAAGTTCTGTCACTGGACTTATCTCACGGTCAGAACCGGCTACACTCACCCCTTGATCCTTGAGATATTGTGCGAGCGCACTCATCCCAATGCCGCCGATCCCGACAAAATATGCGCTGTGAAATTTTAGAGCATTATTAGTCATGAGAGTTCACGAGAGCATTAAATTGATCGCCCCGATCGTATTCGTTTTTGAACATGCCAAATGAGGCGAATGCGGGCGAGAAGAGAATGATATCGCCCTCCCTTGCTGAGGCAAAAGCTTCGTTCACAGCTTTCTCTAGATCATCGAAAACAGATGCTCCTGAAATAAATTCCAGAACGCGACTCGTGCCGGTACCCGCAAGAAGAATGACTCGCTTCACCTCAGGCAATTTCACAAGAAGTGCGTTCATATCGAGACCCTTATCGGCACCACCCATGATGAGGATGGTCTGCGCAGGATCAAGTGCCGATAGCGCGACCAGTGTCGCCTCGGGAGTCGTCGCAGTCGTATCATTATAAATTTTTACCCCTTTTTTCTCTTCAATAAATTCGAGGCGTCCTGGGACACCCGTAAAAGATTCAAGAGCTCTACGACTCACATCATCGGAAATACTGAGCGTGCGAGTGACAGCAAGCGCTAGTGCAGCATTATAGCGGTTATGCATGCCCGGGACGCTCAGTATCCACGTATCCGGAAGCTTCAGCTCGTCCACAACCAGAGTTTTTGATTCAATAACTTCGCCGTACTTATCTATGATTGTCGGCGCACACTGCTTACCGAGTACGAGAATATCCTCCGGTTTTTGATACAGGAAAATATTCGCTTTGTCTGCCAGATATTGAGCTGGATCATCTTTGTAATAATTCAAATGATCCTGATAGAGAGTTGTGAAGACGGCGATATGCGGACTCATCGACATCTCGCCCCACCCCTGACACTGCCATGAGTCTAATTCGAGTACTGCTATATGCGACGACGATACTTCATTTAAGAGAGTTAGTGTAGAAACGCCACGAACATTTCCACCAAGTAGGACCGGCTTCGCGGCTTCTTTAAGAATGGCATGCGCCATATGCGCGACTGTCGACTTACCACGCGTACCCGTTACGCCAATAATTGGAATGTTTGAAATTTCTGCAAAGAGATCTGCGCTCATACGCACTGGAATCGCATTCTTTTTTGCCTCAGCAATATACGGAGAATCAAGCGGGACTCCAGCGGCCTTGATGATGAGATCGCGATTGCGAAAATCCTCCAGTCGATGCTCTCCCAGAACGAACTGAATATTCGAGAACGATTCGAGCTCGGCCACTGAACTTGCGAGAACTTCGCGTGACTTGAGGTCGGTCACAATAAGCTCCGCCCCGCACTCGGCAAGGTACCGAGCATCACCAACACCCCGCCCAAGGAGCCCAAGGCCCATGACGGTTATTTTCTTCCCGCTGAAATGTGCTGCTGCATCCATAAATGTGCAAGCGGTAGGGGTCGAACCTACGACCGCCCGAGTATCAGTCGGGTGCTCTACCAACTGAGCTACGCTTGCGAACGAGGCAGAAAGCATTGAAAGTCTTCTTTCAGATGCTTTCTCGCCGAGAGAGCAAGCAGTATGGTACTCCATACGATTGCGAGCCCTCTCGATGACGAACGAGCAAGCAGTATGGTACTCCATACGATTGCGAGTTGGACTTCGCTCCTACTCGTTCGATGTATCGATAGTATCAAAAATCCCTTATTTCTTCCACCTAAATACGAAACACCCTTTCGGGGTGTTTCGTATTTATGAAAAGTGTATGCGCTCTGTTGTTCCGCCTATTCCCGCGCTCGGAGCGTCAATTGAGCGCTCCGAACGACGTACCGGGATACGTTATCCGGCTTCCGAGTGGCGTTTAGGGACGACCACTATCTCCCACGATTCTTACGAATCGCATCGACGTGATATTCCTTTCGGGAATATCGGTTCCATTTCGGATATGTTCCACGAGCAGCTTCCGCTACCCGTGCCTTGTT
>CAYXYP010000017.1:0-6754 GCA_964469405.1 uncultured Candidatus Saccharibacteria bacterium | reverse complement strand
GTTCACAAAACATCATCTGTGGAGGTACCGAGTCATCAACGGGCTATGGTGTTGCCGGCCCTAAGACTGTTGCCAGATTGAGTGGGGGTTCTGTCACCACCTCTTCCTCCGCAAGCTCTAACCTCACTCTCGCTCAAGCAGATGCCATTATCTCGATACTCCAATCCTTCAATGCTGATGCGTCTGTTATTGCGAGTGTGAGGAGGGCGTTGGGGAGGTGAGGGAGAGGGGTTAAAGAAGTTTAAGGCTTTCAATCGCGAGCGAGACTTCACCGTTTCTGACCGAGATTTTGCCCTTCACGAGGAAGCATACGCCCGGAATAATAGAAAGCGCATATTCCTTGAAAAGTTTCGGGAAGATGACTGCCTCGATAGATTCAGAATTATCTTCAACCGTAATGAAAGCCATCTTCTCCCCACTCTTAGTGAGGATAGAGCGTACGACAGAGACAAGTACGGGAAGAATAATGAGCATCCCAGGCTGCGGCTCGTGTTTAATTTTTGCGATCGAAAATGCTGCTTTTTTTATAATTACTTCGTATGCATCGAGCGGATGGCCACTGACGTAGATGCCGAGCAATTCTTTTTCCCAGGCAAGTTTCTCAAGGAGTGAGATGGGTTTCCCAGAAGGGAGCGTCAGTGGCGGGGGTGCACTGAGCGCACCGAAAAGGGAATCTTGTGGTGCAAGTGCCGTTGCTTCGCGATGAAAGGCGAGCATAATTTCAATATTCTCAAGCAGTGTGCCGCGTCCGCCTTCGGAGGGGCATAAGGAATCGAGAGCGCCGCATTTAATGAGTGACTCAAGCGATTTCTTGGTCAGATTTTTTGAACCGACACGAGAAAGAAAGTCGGAAAGCGTTTTAAAGAGTCCATGTGCTTTCCGCTCCATGATGATGGCTTCTGAAATGCCGTCGCCGAAGTTCTTGATGGATGAAAGGCCGAAGCGAATCGTATCTTTTTGTTCTCCGACGACTGTAAAAACGCTACCGCTCTCGTTAACGTCTGGCGGCAACACGGGGACTCCCATACGCTTCGCCTCTGCGACGAAGATGGAGATCTGCTCGGTATCGCCTGAATCAGCGGTAAGGAGCGCGGAGAGATACTCAACCGGGTAATTTGCTTTCATGTACGCGGTTTGATAGGCGACCTTTCCATAGCTTGCCGCATGTGCCTTGTTGAATCCATAGGCAGCAAATGGCTCAATAAGCGCCCATAATATCTCAGCCTTCTCTTCTGAAAGTTTCCCGTACTCAATAAATCCTTTGAGTAGCTTTTTCTTTTCGGCCTGCATGACCGCAGGAATTTTTTTGCCCATGGCTTTACGAAGCGAATCCGCTTCAAGCCAAGAATAACCCGCAAGTTTTATTGCGGTAAGAAGGACGTCATCTTGGTAGACGAGGAGACCGTACGAGAAGTCGAGATAGTCCTTCATTCGTGGATCCACGAAGCGGATGAGTTTTGCGTTATGTTTCCGTTCGATATACGAGGGAATCGTCTCCATCGGCCCCGGGCGGTAGAGTGCGACCATCGCGTTGATGTCGTGAATGGTCGTCGGCCGTAGTTCCTTAAGCCACCGAGTCATACCCGAACCGTTTAATTGGAACGTGCCTTCTGTCTCGCCGCGCGCGAGCATTTGGTATGTTCTCAAATCGTCGATAGGGACGTTCTCAATGTCAATGAAGATGCCGCGAGTCTCCCGTACGCGTACGACAGCATCTGCGAGGATGGCAAGATTCTTGATACCGAGAAAATCAAATTTTAATAGCCCGACGCCACCGTATTCGTCGGTGATGGAGTACATGTCATACTGCGTGATGATCTTTCCTGTACCTTTCGGGTCGGGTTGTACCGGCGCCCACTCGACAAGCGGCGTCGGCGAGACTACGACGCCCGCAGCGTGGACGCCGACGTGCCGCACGCAGCCCTCAATACGTTTTGCAAGGTCAATTATTTCGCGAGCGTCATCATCCTCGTCGTACAGGGCTTTCAAATCAGGTTCCAATTCAAGTGCATGGTCGATAGTCATCGGGAATCCCTGAGAGCCTATCGGAATAAGCTTTGCGATGCGGTCGCCCGTGGTGTAGGCGTGACCCAAAGCGCGCGCGACGTCCCGGACGGCGGCCCGTGCCATCATGGTACCAAAGGTGCCAATTTGCGCGACATGGTCCTCGCCATATTTCTGCTTCGTGTACGCGATCATGTCGTCGCGACGATCGTCGGCGATGTCCATATCGATATCCGGTGCTTTCGGACGCTCAGGATTAAGGAAACGTTCGAAGGGTAGTTTATAGAAAAGTGGATCAACGTTCGTGATGCCGACAAGATAAGCAACGAGACTTCCTGCGGCCGAGCCTCTTGTGGTAGTGAGGATGCCAGCACGCCTGGCAAACGCGAGAAGGTCAGCGACGATGAGGTAATACACAGCGAAGCCTTTGCCGATGATGATGTTTAATTCATATTCGATACGGTCCGTAACCTCTTTCGACTCTTCGAGTTTGCGGGTGGCGATGCCCGCATATGCATATGAGCGCAATTCCTCGTCGTGATTTTTAAAGCCGGGCGACACTGGTACTGATGGGAAAGTCCACTTTCCGAGATCAAAAGAAAGATTGCACCTGTCGGCGATTTTTCGCGTATTGGCGATCGCTTCGGGGGTGTCCATAAAAAGTTTCTCCGCAGATTTTTCGCTGATGAAAGAGAAATCCTCATCCTCATTTCTACCGCGTGAGCCTTGCTGGATGCGGCGCATGGTCTCGGTCGCACTACGATCATCAGGGTTCAGATAATACACATCGTGCTGGGCGACGAGCGGTGTGCCGGTCTCGTGCGCAAGTTCGATGATTTTTTGCATGAGTGCCTCATGCCCTTCGACATGGGGATGGTGGGTGATTTCTAGGAAGACATTATCGGTACCAAAAATGTCCTTGAATTCTGCGATCATTGCCGCAGCACCGTTCTTGTCGCCAGCACGCAGTAGCTGCTTAGCGTCGCCAGAGAAAGAGGGTATGATCGCGATGATCCCGCGATGGTGTTCACGTAGTGATTCCTTGTCCATACGCGGGCGCTCAAAAAACCCCTCCGTCCATGATTTCGTGACGAGTGCTAGAAGATTCTTATACCCTTCATTATTTTCCGCTAAAAGCACGATGCGCGAACGTTTTGCGTCGATGTTTGGGTCGCGATCATGGCGCGAACGTGGCGCAAGATAGGCATCAACGCCAAGTATTGGTTTTATGCCCGCGGCTGTTGCCGCTTTATAGAACTCAATGGCGCCATGCATATTTCCACCATCAGTGAGCGCAAGCGCGTCCATGCCCTCCTTCTTCGCTTTCTCGACCAGCTCGTCTACTTTCGGCAATGCTTGGAGGAATGTGTAGTGGCTGTGCGTATGGAGGTGAATAAATCGTGACGACATGGAAATAGTATACGTGATTTTTGCTCGACGGCAGGCGTCGAGCAAAAATCACCCCGAAATTGAGTACAATTTCGGGGCTTTTTTCGTTTGCTATGCTTCTATCATGCGTTTTATTTTAGGTGTTGATGAAGCTGGTCGTGGTCCTTTAGCGGGGCCGGTCTCGGTTGGGGTAGTTGCTGTTCCTGAGGGATTTGATGTAGCACGAGAGTTTCCTGGGGTCGCGGATTCTAAAATACTTTCGGAAAAGAAACGGGAAAAGCTTTTTGAAATGCTGGTTGCGCGCGTCGCCATGGGCGACGCGCGTTTCGCCGTTGAATTTGAAAGTGCCGAGGCAATCGACAAGGAAGGTATCGTACCAGCGGTGTATCGCGCACTTTCGCGCGGCGTAAATACCCTCGCTCCTGATTCCGCGCTGGTGAGGGTACAGCTCGACGGCGCGCTTCGCGCGTCGTCTGAATACTCTCAAGAAACCATCATTCATGGCGATGAACTCATCCCACTCATTTCACTCGCTTCCATTGCAGCGAAGGTTCTGCGCGATCGGCTGATGACTAAGCTCTCGGTGCAGTATCCGGAATATGGTTTCGAAAAGCATAAGGGCTACGGCACGAAAGCGCACTACGAAATGCTCGAAAAGTATGGCCCCTGCAATATCCACCGTCGGTCCTTTTTGCATTAAGTACAGGGGGGGGGGAATAGTCTTTCGAGGTCAGGCTTTCTTTTTTACTCGCTGCGTGGTAACGTATTTCTCATGTCAATTCGAATGCGCCACACAAGAGGGCATACTAATAACCGCCGGTCGCATCATGCGCTCGTGGGTACGAACGTTATTAAGGATAAGGAAAGTGGCAATCTCCGTCTTCCGCACCGCCTTGATGAGGCGACGGGCATGTATCGTGGCAAGCTGATTGCAGCACCTCGCGTGGCGCGAGTGCATGCGTCAAAGCTCAAGGGTCCTGCAACGACTTCCGTTGTCGAACATGTGCATGAACACGCGCATGCAGAACACGCGAACGCCGAGGCCAAAAGCTCAAAGGGAATTTCCGGTAAGATTTCTACAGGTGGACGACCAAAGGCGCGAAGCGGTTTTGGTGGCGGCGTTTAACATTTATCGATACACACAGTTGTTACGGCCGCACTCTTGTGCGGCCGTCGTAGTCTGCTACTCTAACCCTTAAGTTCTTTCCATGGCGAACCGACATTTAGCACGTTCAGTTGTCCTCCAGACACTCTTCGAGTGGGATACCACCCATGCATCGGAGAAAGAGGCTACAACGATTCTTACCCGTAATGTCGCTGAATTCGGTGGGGATGATATTGATCAATCGTTTATGGATCGACTTCTTGCTGGCGTGCTCGCCAAGAAAGAAGATATTGACCTTGTTATCGAGAAGGCCGCACCTGAGTGGCCGCTCGAGCGTATCGCTCCGGTCGATCGAAATATTTTGCGTCTCGGGCTTTATGAGCTCTTGTTTGCCGATCGCACTCAGGTGCCAGCAAAAGTCGCTATCAATGAGGCCATCGAACTTGCAAAAACTTTTAGTGGGGATTCCTCTGGTCGATTTGTGAACGGTGTCTTAGGCGCGGTCTATAAAGAGCTTGGCGAGCCAGGCAAAGACGAGCAAGGTGGGAAGAAGGTAAAGCGAGAGGAGTTGCCGCTCGAGAAAATGGGCGGTGCCATTGTCTACGCTGAACACAATGGGCAGTATTATCTTGCATTGGTGCATGATGTGTTTGGTCGCTGGACTCTTTCGAAGGGCCACATCGAAGAAGATGCGACGCCAGAGATCGGCGTAGCGCGCGTCATTAAAGAAGAGCTCGGTCTTGTAGCCAAAGTGGGGAATCAGATTGGGGAGAATGAGTACATCGCTTCGCATCCAGAGAAGGGGAAAGTGCGCAAACACGTTTGGTTCTTCCTCGCTACTTCTGATTTCGAGCCACTTGTGCTGAAGAAGAGTGGTGGACTTGATGACGCGAAATGGTTTCGCCTCCAGGATATCATTGATCTCAATTTTTATGATGACATGTTGCCGATTGTGACCGCAGCAGTACAGAAATTATTGGATCGGGCGGGCGCTCGGTCATAGGGAATCCGCGGCTTTTCTTTTCGTACTACCTACCGCATACTACCTTCCATGCCTGATTTTTCTTCGTTCTCGAAGCAGCTCGGTCTTAAGTTTAATAATCTTGACTTACTGATTGAAGCTCTGACCCATCGTTCGTATTTGAATGAACATCGCGAGTATGCGGGCAGTCATAATGAGCGTCTTGAATTCCTCGGGGATGCAGTTCTTGAACTTGCCGTTACCGATTTTCTTTTTAAAAAATTTCCTGCGATATCTGAGGGCGAACTCACCAGCTACCGCGCCGCTTTGGTAAACACTGTATCACTTGCCGAAAGCGCACAAGCACTTGGAGTGAATGATTTTCTCTTGCTTTCAAAGGGTGAGTCGAAGGACACTGGTCGCGCACGCGAGGTTATACGTGCGGACGCGCTTGAAGCGGTCATCGGCGCCATATATCTTGACTCGGGCTTTACAGTCGCTGAGGCATTTATTGCAAAAAATCTCTACAGTAAAATTGATGACGTTATCGCTAAACGTTCCTATCAGGATGCAAAGAGTCGTTTTCAGGAGATTGCGCAGGAGAAGCGTGGTGTTACCCCCAATTATGAGACATTGTCCGAAATCGGTCCCGATCACAACAAGCGATTTACTGTCGGCGTCTTTATTTCTGAAGATGAAATCGCGCGTGGCGAAGGACAGAGTAAACAAGAAGCCGAGCAATCTGCCGCCCAAGCAGCCCTTGATAAAACTGGCTGGTAGTGTATAGTTCAATCAGAAAATGCTCTATCATTAACCTTGCACGGAGGAGGCAACATGAGAAATAAATGGGTTCGCGGGATAGTGGCAATGTTCGCCATGATTTGCGTAGGATATGCCGCGTACATTTTCCCTCGGCATTCCCACGCTATTTGGAGTTTTGCCATAGCGGTAGTCGCATCTGCTGTTCTTGGGCAGTCCGTCTTTGATTTCATTTGGAAAGGCACACGACCAGTTTCTCGGAAAGAGCCAGAAGTAAAACTATACGAGCAAGAAGATATAAAGGTCGATGAGGGGTCAATAAGAGGAACGCAGAGCCCCGATCTTGTGCGAAATCTGACAGGAATGAATCTTTATCGATAGATTGCAAACCATCGTCTGGACTTTTGGAGGGTTTTCACATGAACTACTTCCTAGTACCATATCGGTGATATAAAACGCCTCCTTCCGGGGAGGCGTTTTCTTATAAGAAAAACCTCCGGCGCAGCCGGAGTGTACGTTTGAAGGCAACGCCGTAT
>CAYXYP010000016.1:0-11888 GCA_964469405.1 uncultured Candidatus Saccharibacteria bacterium | reverse complement strand
TCGATACTCCAATCCTTCAATGCTGATGCGTCTGTTATTGCGAGTGTGAGGAGGGTGTTGGGGAGGTGAGGGAGATGCGTAGAGTATTCCATAGAAAAATCGTCATGATCTCAAAGAAACCATAGTTTGGTATACTGTTTTTATGTCCTGGGCAGCACGGAGGAGACTTATAATTGCGCTTATTATCGGCGGGGTTGGTATTGCGTTTTCTACAACTATTTTTCTAAAAACTTTCTACGAGGCTCCATCATGTATCGACCGTGTGCAGAATCAGGATGAAGAGGGAATTGATTGTGGTGGATCGTGTCCCTACCTCTGTACTGCACAGGAACAACCTCCTACAGTTTTGTTTACGAAAGCGATTACGAATAGTGAGGGTCGCACTGATATTATCGCTTCAGTCGGGAATAAAAATTCTGGCGTCGCAGCAAAGAACGTTCCGTATCGTGTGCAACTGTACAGTGCGGATCGGGTGCTTATCAAAGAGGTGACGGGAGTGCTTGATTTGCCACCAGGCGCGACCGTACCAATCTATGTGCCTGGAGTGCTAACTGGGAAACAAACGATTACCGGCGTATTTCTTTCCATAGAAGCATCGTCACCCCAATGGTTTAAGATGATTACCGATTCTCGTGTCATCCCTATGGTATCGGGTACGAAACAGAGCGGTACAGTATCAACTCCGCGTATTGAAACAGTTCTCGCGAATCCGAGCGCAATTCCCTTAACCAATGTGCTTGTCATAGTTCTTGTGCGTAATGATCGAGGAGATGTTATTGCCGCGTCAAGGACGATTGTGGCGACCATCCCTGCGCAAGGACAGACACCCGCGACATTTACTTGGAATAGCGCTTTTCCAAGCGCGCCTACCTCGATAGAGATAGTGCCAATTATTCCGCTTCCCTAAAATAAAATGGTCAGTACGCCATTTCCGCGTCCACGTTTCTTTATTGACTGGACATTATTTCTTCCCGCTCTCACGCTCTCTCTTCTGGGTATTCTTACCATGAGTACGTTCGGACAAGGAGCGTCACTCGCCTCACGGCAATTTCTCTGGCTTGCCATAGCAAGCGGTATATATTTAAGTCTTTCAACACTCGATATTCGTTTCATTCGTCGAACGCCGGTCGTAATGACCTTGTACGTATCGGCGCTCGTTCTTCTTGTACTTCTACTCCTTTTCGCAGATCCCGTTCTCGGCGCCCGCGCATGGTTTTCATTCGGGCTCGTTTCTTTTCAGCCAGCGGATCTTGCAAAACTTGCTTTATTGGCGCTTCTTGCAAAATATCTTTCGCGACGGCATGTCGAGATCGGCGACTTTCGACATATCATTGTCTCGGGTGGGTATGCGCTCGCACTTGCGCTCTTGATTCTTGTCGAGCCGGACATGGGGAATGCGATCATATTTGGGACGTTGTGGCTCGGCATGATGCTCGTCTCTGGCATATCGAAAAAACACCTTGTCATTCTTGGACTCATGGCGTGTGTCATAGCTTCAGCACTTTGGTTTGGAGGACTGAAACCCTACCAGCGCACCCGCATTATTTCGTTCGTGAATCCGGCAAGTGATATTCATGGGTCGGGTTACAATGCGTACCAAGCGAAAATTGCTGTCGGTTCGGGTGAGCTTTTTGGAAAAGGTATCGGGTATGGGACGCAATCAAAGCTGCGTTTTTTACCCGAATATCAGACAGATTTTATTTTTGCGGCATTTGCAGAAGAGTGGGGTTTCATAGGAGTGGTGCTCCTCCTCTCGACATATGCACTTCTTTTTGCGCGTCTCGCACAAATTGCGCGCAGTGCAGCGACCAATTTTGACGCTTTCTTTACTCTCGGAGTACTGATACTCTTCGTCGCCCATGTCGCACTACATACTGGCATTAGTCTTGGGCTCTTGCCGGTTACCGGCACGACGATACCTTTCATGAGTTCGGGCGGATCGCATCTCGTTCTCGAATTTGCCGCACTCGGTATTGTTACCTCACTCGCACGCCAGGGTCGTAGTGCCGCGCGCGACGTAAGTGCGAACGAATATCTGGGCGGTTAGCGGTACAAGGCAGCCGTTTTCTGTACCATGTGTTCAAGTGAAAATTCCTCCATATTTTTTGCGTCCAATATTTCACCTACGCCGCCCACACGAGTAGCAACTATCGGAAGACCGGCAGCCTTAGCTTCGAGGAGCACATAGGGTAGACCCTCTTTGAAAGAGGGAAGCGCAAATACATCAAAACCTCGCAGCACTTCGCTTGCTGGCATAAATCCAAACAATTTTACTCGAGCGCTGAGGTTGTATTCTTCTATTTTTTTCTTTAAATATAAGCGATTCTCGCCGTCACCAACAATGGCGACGTACATATTCGAGTCGTTTTTTGCCTGCTCAATTAATGCGATCTGGTTTTTATTTTTATTCAACTCTCCGATGGTGCCGGTAATATGGACTCCTTTTGGGAAAGAGTGGCGTACAACATCTGCCGAGCCGAGAGGGAAATTCAAATCAATTCCGTTATAAATACGAACGGTTTTATGTCCGACAAGCGGCATTTTTTGCGCCACCTTCAGATCGTAATCGGATACAACAATTATGGTATGAGAAAGGAGAGCGGTTAGCCATGAAAATATATATATGAGACCGCGAGAAACGGAATTACGTTGTTCCCAAAAAGGCCAACCATGAGCGGTGAAGATAATCTGCGGCACACCCGCAAAGCGTGCCGCGAGCGCCCCGATACCCGCTGCTTTAGATGAGTTGAGATGCACGACATCCGGTTTTTCGATGCGAAAAAGCCGCAGCAGTTCAAAAAAACTTTTCACATCATTCGATATCGAAACATCGCGCTGCAAAGCCCCGATGGGGAAGGTCTGGATGTGGGTTTCGCTCAGTTTTTTTGCTAGGAGGCCTTCCTGACCAAATGCGACACGTACGTCAAAGTCGTCTCGCAATGCTGTCGCAAGGTCAAATACGTAACGCTGTGCGCCACCCCAGTTCGACTTAGTTATGACGAAAAGTATCTTTTTATCAGCAGGTATCTTCATGGGTGCAACTGTACAATATATTTTCAGGTTATAGTATCCATACTCATGGCATTTGATCGTCGCGAAACAGCGGTTCTTCTTGTAGTGGATTTTTTCATATTGGTGGCGTCTCTCTGGGTCGCCCTATTTCTGCGTAACCTGGCTCTACCTTCTTTTAGTTACTTTGAAATCAATTTGGTGCCGTTTCTTCCCATGTTTCTTATGTCATTGGTAGTTTTCTATATTGCTGGCCTGTACGAAAAACAGACACGGCCAATTCGTCGGGTGATGGGTGTACGAATTGCTGGCGCTCAGGTTGCGACGGTAGCAATCTCCGCTATCCTTTTTTTTACTCTTCCGCTTTCCATAACTCCACAAACTATTCTGGTACTATATCTCGTCGTGTCGGTGGTGGCCGAGAGTGTGTGGCGCCTCTCGCGTATGAAGCGCGAAATGAGAGAAAGTAATCGAGTACCAGCTCTTCTTGTCGGTTCAGGACCTGCGGCTCACGAGTTGTATGACGAAGTGAATGGGAACGATCGGTATCTCATTCGGTTTATACATCATACGGAAGCAGATGAACTTCCTCAGAACGATCTGGCAAAAGTCGTTGTTGAAAGTGTAGAGAAAGGTGCGCGGATCGTAGTGCTTGATACGTCGAACCCTGAGGTTACACTTGACCTGTCGACGCTCAAAAATCTGATTAAATCGGGAGTCACATTCAGAGAATTTGCTTCTTTGTATGAAGAGATTTTCGATAGGGTGCCTTTAAATCATCTCGATGCGAGTCAGTTGCTTGAGTCCCTACCGAAGCATCGTGCACTTTATGATAGTACGAAACGTCTCTTCGATATTGTGGTTGCGATTGCTGGGACTGTCATAGCTATTCCGCTTGTCGGTACAGCAGCGATACTTCTTGGGATAAATGGAGGGATGCCACTCATTTTCAATGAACGTATTGGCAAGAACGGACATGTCTTTCGTATGGTGAAATTACGTTCAATGCTTCTTAATGACCATGGTGACCCAGAATTACAGAAAAAGAACCGCGTGACGGTACTTGGACATTTACTGAGGAAAACGCGTATCGACGAACTGCCGCAGCTTTGGAATGTGTTTACGGGCGACCTTTCTTTTATCGGGCCGCGACCGGAATTGCCAAAAATTGCTGAAGTGTATGAACGTGAAATTCCTCAATATCGCCTGCGCCACCTGATTGCTCCTGGACTGTCGGGATGGGCACAGATTCATGATGCTGACGCGCCTCGCGGGCCTGCAGATGTCGCACGCACGCGACGGAAGCTTTCGTTTGACTTGTATTATCTCAAACACCGTTCTTTTGGGCTTGATATTGCTATTGCGCTCAAGACTGTGCGTGCACTCCTTTCTTTTTCTGGAACATGATTATAGACGGTCGTGCGATTGCAAAAGAGATACTCTCACGCACAAAGATGCGTACGGAGAAATTGGGTCGGCGACCGAATGTACTCGTGTATGTTTCTCCCGAAGAAACATCGGCAACGCGTTCGTATTTAAAAATAAAAGCTAGAAGTGCGGAGGATGCCGGGTGTGATTTTGAAGAAACACGAAGTCTGACTTTTTCCACTCGCGCAGACGCTATCATTGTACAGTTACCACTTCCATCTGATATTTCCACTGCGGATGTGCTCAATTCGATACCGATACAGCAGGACGCCGATGTGCTCTCACTTGCTTCGCGTGCAAAGTTTGAGAATGGCGATGCAAATTCACTCCTTCCTCCTGTGGTCGGAGCGATGCGCGAAATATTCATACACGGTAATGTCGATCCAAAAGGGAAGAAGGCGGTTGTCATAGGAAACGGTTGGCTCGTCGGAAATCCCTGTGCAGTCTGGCTCAAACAGCAGGGAGCGGAAGTCTCCATGGTGACTTTGGAATCGGGCGAAATGTCCGCGGCGCTTCGCGCCGCGGACATTATCATCTCGGGTGCGGGCTCACCGCATCTCATCAAACCCGACATGATCAAAGAGGGGGCTGTGCTCATTGACGCAGGTACATCTGAATCAGATGGAGCAATCGTCGGCGATGCCGATCCTGAATGCGCCGAAAAGTGTTCAATTTTTACTCCCGTCCCTGGCGGTGTGGGACCCCTCGCCGTCGCCGTACTCTTTGAGAACATCGTTACGCTCGCGGAGAAGGCCATGAATACATAATCAAATACATTGATTTTCAATATCAGGAAATAATGTAGAGTAAACATGCCATGCAATTGTGCACGGCATGTTCTTTTACAAAGGAGGGTGAGATGAGAAAATTGCTTGGAGTATTGGCACTGCTGTTCTTAATGTTTGTTGCGATGGTATTATTTCCATAATGCGAGCTCATAGTAAAGTGATACTCACTACCGTAGTCTTATTGATTGTGGTAGGTGGGATGTATTTCTACACACAGGAGAGTCATGTATTTGTTGACAGGGAATATGGTTTCAAATTTACCTACCCAGCTAATTGGTTGATTACGAGTGATGCGTACAATCGAGCGAGCCATGGTGTGGCGTTTCAGCTCTCGAATTTCCGGCACGCGGATTCGGTACTACCCGATCCGAAGAAAGGGCAGAATATAGTGTATGGAAACATATACTATACGACTTTGTCGGAAAGATTGGACAACTACAACAATTGTCATGGCGACTGCGATCCAAATCTCTCCGCGACATCAACAACTATTGCGGGGCACGATGCGGTGGTCCTACTTTATAAGTTAGAACTAGAGACACCCATCACTAGCTACTACATATCTATAGCCAGTTCCAAGTTCCCAATGGCTGTACTCGCTATAGGCATCACTGGTGACCCTAGAAATTTTCATCAATTTCAGGAAATGTTAGACAGTCTACAAATGACAAATAACTGAGCGTTCATAGATGAATAGACAATACACATTCTCTATTGGTGTCATCGCTGTTATTGTGATAGTCGGCCTCTATTTTTTAATATGGGGAACGGCAAACAATCAATCATCTAGCAACTCCGCTTCAACCACTCCTGTCTCAGTGTCTCAATCAGATTGGAAAACATACGAAAACACGAGATACGATTACGAGATTTTGTATCCTAAAGGAATCCAGTTAGGGAGCGTCCAGGAAGAAGACCGTGCGACGGCGCAAACAACAGCAGAACTTAGCGCAGGCAATATAGAAATTGCTGCAGGAGGGTCTCTTCTCAGTGTGTTTCAGTCCAACCCTAGTCTTGACCGTGGCAACCTTTCAGATAAAGACGCCGCCTCTCTCGCGCAAACTCTATGGCAAAGCGAAAAGGACGATCCAAATACAAATATACACAGAGAAATAAGTTATGTAACGGAGACTACATTCGCCTCAACTAAAGCTTATACATTCACAGAGAAACAGAGTTACACCGCCCGTGCGTTGCAAGATGCCGTCAAAAATAATTACCCTTCATTTAACAGAACCTACACATTCTTTTTCTTAAAGAATCCAAGTGACGGAAAGATTATAAGTGTATCTGTCACTAATGATGCTATTGCTCAACAGATGCTCAAGACTTTTGTTTTCACACACAACAATATGGCCGGGGTACTTCCTCAAGACACATGGTTGTCCTACGAGAATACGGCGCACCACTACCGTATCAATTATCCTCCAAACAGCGACGATATACGGGTGGATCCGTATCCTGACGAATACACCAGAATACGGCCAGCCATCGGCGATACGATTCAAGTACCCACTCCACGCGGAATGCTCGGCATTTGGTCACTTAATTCCACAAGCACGGCAGTGAACATGTACGATGCTGGCAATCAGCAGGATGCAATCACTCGGACTAAGTATCTTTCATCTCTCGACCTCAAGTCCTTCGTTGAAGCACTCTGCAGGGAACAAGCTCAACGATCAAGTAAGATTGGCCCCAATCCGAACGGGTACCCCTCACAGGGGTTTGGTACGTGTCATGCCAATGATATGCAAGAAGAAGTTATTTCAGGTCAGAAATCTTATACACTCGACATTATTGGGCGATTCGATACACTTCTTGTAACCGTGCTTGTTCCAGGTCTACTGCAGGAATACAAGTATACTTTTTTCGAGAATAAAAAAGGAGAAAAGTTTCTCATTTGGTATCCATCGGGTGAGCCAGTATTTAAAGAAATAGTAAGTTCTTTTGAATTCACAAACTCCTCGACCACTGCACCAACAAAAAACTGATCTCACACCAATCCTGGGCAGTACTTGTCTGCTTGCTGGCGCAATCCTCTTTGAGAACATCGTTACGCTCGCGGAGAAGGCCATGAATATCTAACTCGCGCAAGGCTTCGCTTTTCTATAATTTCGTTTATACTCTTCCCATGATGCGTTTCCGAGTGTTTGCGGGCGTTGCTCTCGCTGTAGGGATTTTGCTTACGTATTTCGTGTGGACAACCCAAGCAAATCCATCTAGCCCTTATGCCTTTAAATTGGGGCTAGATCTTGCTGGCGGCACTGAACTCATATACAAGGCCGATATGAGCCAGACGCCTGTAAGCGAGCGTTCCGATGCACTCGGAGCACTGCAGGGCGTCATCGAACGACGCGTGAACCTCTTTGGCGTTGCGGAGCCTTTGGTCCAGACGGAGCAGGCAAGCACTCTCTCAGGGACTACCGAGGACCGTCTTATCGTCGCTCTACCAGGAGTCACCGATATTAAGGCCGCTGTTGCTGCACTCGGGAAGACGCCAACTCTCGAATTTCTACTTGCGACCACGTCGACTACTGGCACGACGACCAGGCTCGTTGGATTTGTCCCAACTGGTCTCACTGGCCGATACCTCTCGAGTGCCACTCTCGGGTTCGGTTCAGGTGCGACCGCAGGTCTCTCCGCGCCTCAAGTAATTCTTAATTTCGATTCTGAGGGAGCAAAGCTTTTTGAGAAAATTACGAGTGAGCATGTCGGCGAACAACTCGCTATATTTCTTGATGGACAACCAATTTCCACCCCCACCATTCAGGAAGCTATTGCTGGGGGACAGGCGACTATCACCGGCCAATTTACCGCCAGCGAGGCACGTGATTTAGTTCGCAATCTTAATTTCGGCGCACTCCCCGTGCCGATATCTCTCGAGAGTAGTTCTGCCGTTGGTCCGACACTCGGTGCTGCAGCCATTAAGGCAGGTGTCGCTGCTGGAATTATTGGGTTTGCTATCGTCGCGCTCTTTATGGTCCTGTGGTATCGACTTCCGGGATTCATCGCAGCGCTTGCGCTTGTCGAATATGTTGTCTTCATGCTCTCGATCATGAAAGTTATTCCGATTACTCTCACGGCCTCCGGCATTGCAGGGCTCATTATCACTATTGGTATGGCAGTGGATGCAAACGTGCTTATATTTGAACGCACCAAAGAGGAGTTGCGCGAAGGAAAGAATCCGCGCGAGGCGGTGCATATCGGGTTTCAGCGAGCATGGCCAGCCATTCGCGATGGTCACCTGACGATGTTGATATCGGGCATCATCCTTTTCTGGCTCGGTACGAGTATTGTGCAGGGATTTGCGCTGGTCTTTGTGCTCGGTGTTCTCGCTTCCTTTATTTCTGCAGTTTCACTCTCGCGTGTTTTCCTACTCGCCGTCGTTCCGGAAGAAGGTCGTGGTGCATGGAAATTCCTCCTTGGTTCAGGACTGCATAAAAATTAATTTATGTTTATCATCAATCATCGCGGTTTCTTCTTTTGGCTAACGGGTCTGATTCTCGCGGCTGCTCTTGGAGCTATTCTCATCTTCGGCTTACCACTCGGTATTGATTTCACTGGGGGTTCTCTCATGCAAATCGGGTACCCGAATGGAGTTCCGCCAATCACGACTATCGAGAAACAGGTTGCCGTTGTTCCCCTTGGCGCAGTGTCTGTTCGCTCATCAGGTACGAATGCGGTCTCTATTCGCACTCGTACACAAACGCCGGCGGAACACGATGCAATCCTCACTGCGATTTCTTCGAATGCTTCGACAACGGAGCTTTCCTACACGTCAGTCGGTCCCGCGCTCGGGAGTCAATTCACCAACAAAGCGCTCTGGGCAATTTTTGGAGTGGTTCTCGTCATCGTGTTGTATATTGCCTTCGCGTTTCGCAAAGTGTCACGACCCGTGCCAAGTTGGGGGTACGGTCTTATTGTGGTCGTCATGCTCGCTATCGACCTTATCGTCCCAGCTGGCTTCTACGCAGTTCTCGCGCATTATACGGGCGTGCAGGTAGACTCACTCTTCATTGTGGCGCTCTTGGCACTCCTTGGTTACTGTGTAAATGATGTCATCGTCATCTTCGATCGTGTACGAGAGCATCTCTCCAAAAACGAAAAGACCGGACTTAGAGAATCTTTTGAGGATACGATAGGGAAGTCCATTAATGAGACCATGACTCGTTCAATCAACACAGCACTCACTGTCGTACTTGCGCTTCTTGCTCTCATCTTCCTTGGTGCTCCAGCAACGCGCGACTTCGCGCTTGTGATGCTCGTTGGTGTTATAGCGGGCACTTTCTCCTCGGTTTGTCGGTCTGCTCCACTCCTCATACCAATCGCGAACTGGTTCACGAAGAGAAACTAGACGTCCTGCATTTTTTAGCATATAATTTTTTGGGACTAGAATTTAGAACCAAAAAGAGGAGGTAATCAGTGCGAATTATCATAGGCATAACCGGAACTCTCGGAGCGGGGAAAGGGTCAGTTGTCAGCTACCTACGGTATTGGAAGCAGTTCGTTCATTACTCGGTAAGCGGGTTCATTTCAGAAGAGATTGCGAGACGCGGTCTTACCGGGAATCGCGATACTATGAGGAGTGTCGCTAACGACCTGCGTGCTCAATATGGCGTTACCTACATGGTCGATTCGCTCTACGCCCGTGCGCTCGTATCGAGACAGGATGTGATTATAGAATCGTTGCGCGCTCTTGGTGAAGTACGACGCATCAAAGAACTTGGCGGTTTTGTTATTGGAGTAGACGCCAATCAACGTATTCGCTACGAACGGGCATTGGCACGCAAATCTGTAAAGGACAACATCACGTATGAAAAGTTCGTCGCACAGGAACTATCCGAAATAAACGAGGGCGATCCGTGTAAGCAGAATCTTCGCGGTGCTCTTCAGGAAGCGGATACTGTTATCTATAATGACGGCACAATCGAAGACTTTCGGTTACAAATAAAAAATATTCTGTTCAGAATGAGCGCTCGCGCATAAGCGCGAGCGTTTTTATGAAATAATTGTTCCAACGAACGGATTACCGTCGAGATAGTTTGAAAATTCTTCAAGTTTTGCACCGTTTATAACGGCGACTTCGAGACCAAGTGCTTCAGCTTCTTTTGCAGCTATTGGATCAAAAGGGGAAGAGAGCCCCGGGTCCCATTCCGTAGGAATTAATTTACGGAATTCCATCCATGAGATTTTTTCTATCTTTGTTGCTGTAGGGTTTTTGTTCGGATCAGCAGTATAGACGTAATCAATATTTGAAAGATTCACTAAACGTCGCGCACCAAGATTTTTGGCTATGAGTACAGCATCATAGTCGGTTGAACATCCTGGCTGCCAGCCAGCCGCGATGATGATGGGTTCGTCCGCCTCAATATCTATGGTCGGATTTTTTATGACTTGCGGGTGCGCATAGCCGACAAAGATATTTCGTAGGAGTTGTGCATTCAGACGTGTTGCATGAATACCAATCCAGTCGAGATCTTGCTGGGAGAGTGGTTTAACAGCGTTCGCGGCATCTTGATAGCGACGTGCGGTCTTCCCGCCGCCAGTGATGATCGCGAAACTGAAGCCTCTTTGTACTTTGTCGAGAACCAGTGCCTTAAAATGCGTGAGGAAGTCGGTATTAATTCCATCGGGAACGATAAGAGAACCTCCAACAGAAACAACTATACGCTCCCGCTCATTCGCGTTCATAGGCAAGGGGTGACGGCTTCGAGTATTGTAGCGTGTTGCCAGGTCTGCGCAACTATTTAAATAAAAAAAGCCGCCACCTACGAAGATGACGGCTCCTGCACTCCTTTTTTTGGCGATTGGTTTATATGTTTGAGGTATCGCGACAATTCTTTCTTGCTGAGTCCCGAAGTCACAGGCTCCTTGTATAATTTTTCGAACTCCTCTCTCCACTTCTTGGTCCGTCGGTATAAATACTCAGATCTTTTTTTATCGCCGCATCGACGTGCCCGCCCTATTTCAGTTGGCTGCTTGATGAGAATCTGTATACGCTCGTATTCTTTTATGAGTTCTTGCGCAAGTGATTGATTGAAAAGGCCGAACACGCCTTTCCTAACATTTATAAGGAGGAGACGAGGAAGTTTTTTCAATTCGTTCGTCTTGAGCAAGGATTCATGCAATTCTAGGACATATTCTTTAAGAGAATCGGTACCCAGGATTGCATTGCACAGAGAGCGACGTCGGTCATCGATGCTCTCAACTCCCTGTACGGCAGAGTTACCCGGTCTTTCGCCGAAGGTCTTACAGATGGCTTCTAGTTCCTCCGCATTTCTCTGCGCTCGAGATTTCCAAGATTCTCGAGTCCATTGTCGCTGGTCCACAAATTCTCACCTCCTTTCCAATTGAATTGTTGTGTGATAAGAACTGTATCGAACTTGCCGCAATATATCATCCTTTCAGAAAAGGAAAATAGACTGTGAGATTGACCACAAAATCTTGATGGAAAGAGTGCTTCTATAGGACTTCCGAGAAGTCTTGACGTCGTTACGTCGCTCCTATAGTATTGCTCTACTGTCCCGCAGTGGCGGGGCGGAGTTTCTTTTGACCCTTGACAATTAAATACGTGAACGCCCGCTACGCAAGTAGCGGGCATGAAAAGATGTGTGAATTCTTTTGTTCCGCCTATTCTTATTGAGAGTTTGATCCTAGCTCAGG
>CAYXYP010000015.1:0-15608 GCA_964469405.1 uncultured Candidatus Saccharibacteria bacterium | reverse complement strand
TTCAATGCTGATGCGTCTGTTATTGCGAGTGTGAGGAGGGCGTTGGGGAGGTAGGAGGCTTGCCCATCTAACGAGTAAAAAAATCAGTTATACTGCGTAGTGATGGAAAACCCTGAACGCGTTACGTATTTTGCAGCGACTGATGCACGGGGGAAAAATGTTCCTTTCGGTATTAAATCGAAGGATCGTGATCGCCATATGTATGTCATCGGCAAGACAGGTATGGGCAAATCGACCCTGCTTGAGAACATGGCGATTCAGGATATTCGAAACGGCGAAGGACTTGCGTTCATCGATCCACACGGAGGTACGGTGGAGCGACTACTCGATTACATCCCTGAAGATCGCATAAAGGACGTAGTGTACTTTGCACCATTTGATATGGAGCATCCCATTGCGTTTAATGTGATGGAAGACGTCGGCTATGACAAGCGCCACCTCGTGGTCAGCGGCCTCATGGCGACCTTCAAGAAGATTTGGGAAGACGCGTGGAGTGCGCGTATGGAATATATTCTGACGAATACACTCCTCGCACTCCTCGAGTATCCTGGTGCGACCCTTCTCGGCGTCAATCGCATGTATACCGACAAAGCGTATCGACAGAAGGTCATCGATAATGTGAAAGACCCGGTCGTGAAGGATTTCTGGACGAAAGAATTCGCCAACTATGGTGATCGTTATACGCAAGAAGCGACACCTGCTATTCAGAACAAGATTGGTCAATTTACGGGAAATCCGCTCATCAGGAATATCATCGGCCAGCCGAAATCCTCTTTCGATATCCGCACGATGATGGATAAAAAAAAGATACTCATCATCAATCTTTCGAAGGGTCTTGTTGGGGAGACCAATATGCGTCTTATCGGTTCAATGCTCACGACACGCATCTTCCTCGCGGCGATGAGTCGCGCGGATCTCTCTGCGTCAGAACTTGCGAAACTTCCGCACTTTTATTTTTATGTTGACGAGTTCCAGAACTTCGCGAATGAGACCTTCGCCGAAATTCTTTCCGAGGCGCGCAAATATAAATTAGATCTCGTCATCGCACATCAGTACATAGAGCAGATGGAAGAAGAAGTACGTGATGCAGTATTCGGCAACGTCGGCACGACGGTTGTTTTCCGGGTCGGACCTTTTGATGCTGAGGTTCTGGAGACAATTTTTATGCCGAAATTTACAAAAGAGGACGTGGTAGTACTCGATAAACGGCAGGTGTACCTCACACTTATGATAGATGGTGTCGGGTCAGCGCCATTTTCGGCCGTGACCATCCCGCCCATAGAGGCACCACCAGTGTCGTACCGAGAGCAGGTTCTTGCTTCTTCGCACGCTCAATTCACTGTGCCGCGCACCGGCGTTGAAACCTCCATCATAGAGGAACTTGCTGCAAGCGCAGCATCTGAAGCTCCCGCCGATGCACGGATGAGACGTCGTGTCGCTCCTGTCGAGAGTCAGAGGAAACCATCACCTCTTGTTTTCATACAGAGAGAGGTTACAAAACCGTCGAGTGGTATGGAAATTAAAGACGTAAAGCCGCTGAACAGTGAGACAGAGCGGCAAACAGTCGCACAAAGACCCACTCCTGAACGGCAGGTAATGTCGCCAGTCGTTCAAAGAGATGAGAGGCCGGCTCCGCGCCCTTTCGTGCACGATGAAGGAGCTACGGTTCGCCAGAGTACGACCCCGGTTAAATCGTTCGTGCCTCGTCCGAGTATTCCGACTAAAAGTGCCGATGATCTGAAGGCCATTCTGCGTACGATGACGGTCAAAACCAGTACTGAGAAAGAGCAAAAGAAATCAGAGCATCAACAATCTCTCAAAGGGGCTCTTGCCGATGTCTTGACCCGAAATGAGAAGTCATCGGTAGACAATAAAGAGCAAAAACTACCCGTTCATTCTCCCGTACCATCTACAACAACAGCCCCGCGCACTGTTTCGAAGGAGAACATACAAGAAGTTCCAGTGCAGAACAATTCGTCTGCACCGACTCCGTCTGTTGGAAGCTTCCCCTCAGAACTTCGCAAGGAAAGTAAGCCTTTTGAAGTCTCCGAAGATGTGCTGCGAAAAGTGTTCAAGGGTGAGGGATAGTAATCTTTATGCGTACTGTCGGATTGCTCGTGTTGGCTACTCTTGTTCCAATATTTGCATATGCCGCTGAATTGATAAATATCAACACGGCTAACGCGTTGCTCCTAGAAGAATTGCCAGGAATAGGAACGGTAATTGCTGGACGCATTATCGAGTATCGAGAAACGGTTGGACCGTTCACTACAATAAAAGATATACAGAAAGTGAGCGGCATCGGCTCCGGTAGTACGTATGCGAAAATCGCACCGCTCATCACGGTCGGGGATGTAAGCACATCGGTTGTTTCGGATTCTGGGGTAGGTGAGATTGCAAGCTCGACGACGTTGGACTCATCGTCATCGAATACTTCTTCGGCCGCAGTAAATTCACTGGCAACCTATGTGTCACAATCATCGACGATTACCTTAGATGCGGGGTCCAATAGGGATGCGACTATGGAGGTACCGTTACATTTCTCAGCACGCGCGGTACTCAAGGGTGCTGTGACGGATCCATCCACGCAAATTACGTGGGGGTTTGGGGATAGTTCTTCAGCGAAAGGTAATTCAGTTGAGAAGACGTACCGCTATGCTGGGAAATATCTCGTCATGGTCACAGCGACCAATGGTATTGCGACGGGTCATGATGAGTTCATTGTGACTGTGCGACCTGCGCAAGTACGCGTTCTCGGGATTCCTGGGACTGGAATTATGATTGCAAATGAGGCTAATGAACGTCTCGATCTATCAGATTGGACACTTCTTGCGAATTCAGGTTCTTTTCGCATACCGAGTGGCACGAGCATCTTGCCAAAGACGAGCGTGCTCTTTCCTGCGGCCATAACTAATTTAGTGACATCACTTGATGTGACGCTCCTGTATCCAAATGGCGTTATGGCTGCACAATACATATCGCATCCAATCGGATACAATGAGTCGCCATATCAGGTGTTAGTTGCAACAACAACACTCACAAGTGCGCCAACTTTTGATACGCAACCTTTCGTGCCAAAAACGAGTTCCAGTAACGTACAAGCGGTCGAGCCAATTATTAGCACGAAAGCGAACGTTCAAATACATGAGGAAGAAGTAATTGCCCCCACAGAGACGACAGAGTTCGCCGCTGTGGGGGCGACATTGTCTTCTCCACCGTTAGTGAGTTCGTCGAAAACTGGGGGCTTTTTTAGCTCCCCATGGTTTCTTGGTCTTGTTGGCGTCATTGTGCTCTCTGGCTTCGTGTTTATACTCTTCTAATAATATGATTGATAAAAAATTAATTCTCGTTACCGGAGGGGCGGGTTTTATTGGTTCGCATCTTTGCGCACGCCTTGTCAAAGAAGGTCATACGGTCATTTCACTCGACAATTACTTCACCGGCAGTCGAGAAAACCATATATCTGGTGTCGAATATCGCGAGGGCCATACCAAAGATATTGAGAAACACATTCCCGAAACGCCCGACCTGGTCTACCATCTTGGCGAGTATTCACGCGTTGAGAAGAGTCTCGAGGAACCGGCGCTTGTTTGGGATCTCAACAAAGCAGGCACGTTTGGAGTGCTCGAATTCTGGCGCAAGCGTGGCAGTAAACTCATGTATGCTGGTTCCTCAACGAAATTCGGTGATGGCGGTCTCGGACGCAACCAAAGTCCGTACGCGTGGACGAAAGCTACTAATACCGAGCTCGTTAGGAATTACAGCATGTGGTATGGATTGCCTCACGCGATAACCTATTTTTATAATGTGTATGGCCCCGGAGAACGTTCAGGAGCGTACGGTACTGTCATCGAAATTTTCAGACGGAAACAGCAAGCTGGTGAGCCACTTTCCATAAACGCTCCAGGAACGCAGAAGCGGAATTTTACCCATGTGTATGACATCATCGATGGCCTCGTTCTTGTCGGAGCTGATGGCAGTGGAGACGATTTTGGTATTGGGGATGAACATGCGTATTCAATACTTGAGGTTGCCACATTGTTCGGGGGAGAAATAAAGATGAATCTCGCCTCACAGGGTAATCGCATGACGTCGGATATTGATACTTCCAAAACACGTTCGCTCGGTTGGTCTCCGAAGAGGAATCTTGCCGATTATATCGAGGAAGTTCGCTTACACTCGACAGTGCGATGAAGCATCGAAAATGAAGCGCATTCTTATATTTTCTCTCGCGTATCTACCTCATGTTGGTGGGGCCGAAGTCGCACTCAAAGAAATCACCGATCGAATTTCTGATATCGAATTCCATATACTGACTTTGAACTTCGGCGCTGATGCAAAGGAAGAAAAAATCGGGAATGTATTTGTACATCGGGTAGGGAACAGTGCGTCATATCTTTCTAAAATATTGTTTGTGCCGCGCGCAGTTCTTCTTGCGCGTTCTTTATACCAGACTCAGCATTTTGATGCTTCTTGGGCAATGATGAGTTATATGCTCTTTCCGATTGTCTTATTACGCGCACTTGGGACTCATGTCCCGTATCTACTAACGCTTCAAGAGGGAGATCCTTTCGAGTACACATTTAATCGTTGGTTTATCCTTCCATTTCGACCCCTGCTCTCCATTGGTTTTAAAAACGCTTCAGCAGTGCAAACGATTTCAACCTATCTTGCCGAGTGGGCAAATAACATGGGCTTTAAAAAAGAGGTTGTGGTTATTCCGAATGGTGTAGATCTCAAACGTTTTACCGAAGCTTCAAAACCTCCTATCGTGACCGCAGGTGTCGTTAATCTCATTACCGCCTCTCGCTTGGTCTACAAAAATGCGCTTGACGAGGTCATCCGAGCTCTCGTTCTATTACCAGAGAACGTACAGTTCGTGGTGTACGGTAGCGGTCCTGACGAAAGGGAATTACGCGCACTCGCCGAAGATTTGAAGGTAGGGAGTCGCGTACTCTTCAAGGGTTACAGTTCCCATTCCGACTTAGCTCGAGCATTTGCTACGGCTCACATCTTTGTTCGTCCTTCACGCTCAGAAGGGATGGGCAATTCTTTTATCGAGGCGATGGCAGCAGGCCTGCCTGTTATTGGGACGCAGGAAGGAGGTATCGCAGACTTTCTATTTGATACGAGACGAAATCCTAGTAAAGGAGCGACTGGTTGGGCGGTCGACAAAGATTCTCCTCAGCAAATCGCTATGGCGGTAAAAGAGATTCTTACCAACCCAGAGAAGGTCGTACAGGTACGAGAAAATGCTCGCGCTCTTGTGCGTGAGAAATATGACTGGGATCTTATTGCTAGGGACATGAAAAAACTCTTCGACCGGGTGCTCGGAAGCCAGTAGAATGCATCTATGAAGCTTGTCATCGCAACACCTCTGTATCCGCCCGAGATTGGTGGACCTGCAACGTATGTAAAAATTCTTGAGGAGGGTTTACCTACTCATAACATCGATGTGGAGGTAGTTAAGTTTAGTGACGTGCGGCATCTGCCGAAAATTATTCGTCACTATGCCTACTACCGTCGAGTGCTCAAGGCCGCGCGTCACGCTGATGTCGTTCTCGCGCTTGATCCGGTCTCGGTTGGATTACCGGCGATGTGCGCGGCGAAGAAGGCGGGGAAACCCTTTGTCGTAAAGATTGTTGGTGATTATGCGTGGGAACAAGGACAACAACGATTCGGTATCAGTCAGACTCTGGATGAGTTCGTGAAGACCTCGCGAACACCGTTTCCAGTGCATGCACTCCGCTGGATCCAAAGTCGCGTAGCGCGAAGCGCTGTGCAAATTATTGTGCCAAGTGAATATCTAAAAGGTCTCGTAACCGTATGGGGTATCCCAACCGATAAAATTCAGGTTATCTATAATGCCGTGCTTACTGATTCCATTGGAATGGTCCCCGAAGCCATGAACAAACTACCGCAACCACTAGTTGTCTCGGTCGGTCGCCTCGTTCCGTGGAAAGGTATGGACCGTCTCATTGATGGAATATGGAGTGCGCGTAGAGAAGAATCAAATGCTTCACTGGTTATCGTTGGCGATGGGCCGGAGAGGACAAATCTTGAGCAGTATGCCACAAAAATGTTAAAGGAGAATTATTTGTTTACGGGAGAACTTTCGCACGCCGATGCTCTCGCAGTCATACAAAAAGCTGATATTTTCGTTCTAAATTCTTCATATGAAGGTCTTTCTCATGTCCTGATTGAAGCATTAAAGCTTGGGTCGTCTATCATTACTACAAATGCTGGAGGAAACAGCGAAGTAATTATGAAAGGAGACGGGATTATTATTAATGTTGGTGACGAGCGATTTCTTGCCTCAAGCCTTAAGAGTCTGATTGACCATAAGGAAGAGCGGGTCCGTCTCTCCATCGCTGCGCGAAAATCCGGACAGAGATTTTCTCCCACGGTCATGCTCAATGCCACCGCCGTTTTCCTGAAATCCTTCGTATGAAAGCATTGTTCATTTCCAATGATCCAACTATATTTGATGCGACAAGTGCCGCACGCGCTCGCATGCGCACATACGCTGTCGCGATAGGAGAATTGCATATCCTTTCTTCTGCGGGTCGCGGTGCAAAAGAAGAGCAAGATGGGAATCTCTTCCTTCATCCAGTGCGTTCATGGAAGTTATTTCGTGTACGAGTGCTGGCCCATCGCGCGCACAAGCTTGTCATGAAGTACGGTATTGAGGTCGTTTCGGCACAGGACCCTTTTGAACATGGGCTTGCGGCGCTGCGAGCCGTGCGTGGTACGAGCGCAACATTACATATTCAAGTGCATACCGATTTTCTTTCTCCACAGTTCGTAAAGAGTGGTAATTGGCGTATGTTCGGAATACGTATGGCGTTTCTCAATCGTTATCGCCGTAAAATCGCCGACCATGTTCTCCCCGCGGCAAACGGAATTCGAGCGGTCTCTCATCGTGTAAAAAACTCCCTCATTGCGCGTTACGGTTCCCGCATCTCCCGCCGCGGGACTTCCGAAGGGAAGCCAGACCCCGACGGGGTGCCGCGTATCAAAGAAGTCTCAGTTATTCCGATTACTGTTTCGGCAGAAATTCCTCCGCGAGTACAGCTCCCCCCGCACACTTTTAATTTTGCCCTCATTGCGGTTGGTCGTTTGGAACTCGAAAAGCATGTTGAGGATATTCTCACAGCGCTCTCACTTGTCGTCAAACGCTATCCCATGATAGGTCTTTTTATTGTCGGAGAAGGTCGTGAGCACGGTCGGCTCCTACAATTGACCCAGACTCTTAATCTCGAGAAGCACGTTGTGTTTCTCGGAGAGCGCACCGATGCGTGGGCGCTTATGGGAAGTGCACAGGCATTCATCCAAGCGAGTGCGTATGAGGGGTATGGTCGTACGCTTATTGAGGCAGCGCTCGCTAGAATTCCCATCATTACGACCGACGTCGGTATCGTGGGGGAAGTATTCAAGGATCAGACAGAAGTGCTCGTGGCTCCAGTGGCCGATCCGAAAGCTCTTGCACGCAATATTGTTAGGTTCATAGAAGACAATAGAGTCCGACAGGAACTTCCGACAAGTGCTGCAGCGGCGGCGCAGGAGCATCTCTCGTCGGTCGGTGACCTTCCCACGCGTATCTTCGAAGATCTTACACGTGCCTCTATGCATTCCTGACATGACCAGCATTTCAATGGAACGAAATATTGTTACGATCGGCGGTGGCACAGGTACCTTTGTGGTGCTTTCCGGTTTACGTCGCCGCTCCGATGTATGTCTGACCGCTATTGTTTCTTCGGCGGACGATGGTGGCTCGACCGGGCGGCTTCGAGATGCATACGGCATCTTGCCTCCCGGCGATGCTCGACAGGCACTTGTTGCACTTGCCGAGGAAGACACAATGTTGCGCGAACTCTTTGCTTATCGCTTTTCAAAGGGAGATATCGCCGGACACAACTTCGGTAATCTTTTTATTACGGCACTTTCCCAGTTACTTGGTTCGGATTCTGCCGCGCTGGAGGAAGCCTCTCGTATTCTTCGCATCAAGGGTCACGTGCTCTCCGTGTCCGAATATCCTTCACGACTTTTGGCGACACTTGAGGATGGTTCAATTATTGAAGGCGAACATTCAATTGAAGAGCGAGCGCTTGGCAGTTCTCGTATCAGAAAACTAGCTCTCACTGAAAAGAAAATTATTTCCGACGCGGCACGTGATGCCATCAAGGGGGCCGATATGATTGTGCTTGGACCGGGCGATCTATATACCTCGACTATTGCTGCACTTCTGCCTGACGGCATGCAGGAGGCGATTGCGACGTCCGCAGGAAAGGTCGTATACGTGCTCAATCTTTTTACGAAAGTGGGACAGACCGAAGGATATTCGGCACAGCAGCATGTTACAGAAGTAGAGCGCTATACCGGTCGGGGAATTGACGCGATACTCGTAAGCACAAATAGTTTCCCCGCCGATACCATTTCTCTCTACGCAAGGGAAGGGGAGCTTTCGATTGTTGATGATCTCAATAATGATCCTCGCGTGCAGCGGCTTTCTCTCGCGTCTATGACGGCCGTCCCCCCGGTCCCAGAAGATCCCGTGCAGCGTTCTTTAGTGCGCCATGACCCGACAAAGCTTGCGGATGCACTTATTTCGCTTTTATGATGTACTTCCTCGATTTCGACCGTACGCTCTTTGATACAAATGCGTTCATCGAGTATGTACGTACGCACTCTAGCACCGAGAAGATGTTTATGGAGGATACTGAAACATCTCTCGCATATACTCTTGGTCTTATGGCGGAGTCCGGGGCTCTTTCGTTTACCGCCGGCGAGCTCTCGCGGTTCGTTTATCCAGATGTGCCAGAATTTTTGCGCATGCTCGGTAATGAGGCCGCCATTGTCACTCATGGTAACCCAGTATTTCAGCAAATAAAAATCGCAAGTGCTCTTGCTGGAATTCCACGGGTTTCGGCACTCTACGCCGGCGATGATTTGAAGGGTCCATTTCTTGCGCCGCGGTATGCAAGTTACGGCAGTGTGCAGGTTTTTGCGGATGATAAGCCCACTGAGATTGAAAGTGTTGCAGAGCATTGCCCGAGTATTCGTCTATTTGAAATGCGCCGTGACGGAGCATCAGGCGACGGACGTTGGCCCGTTATTCGATCCCTTTCTGAGTTGCCATGAAATTACTCATCGTTACTCAAGTAGTTGATAGTAAGGACCCTGTTCTTGGGTTCTTTGTGCGATGGATAGAAGAATTTTCGAAACATACCGAGCGAGTCGAAGTTATTTGTCTTAAAGAAGGTACACACAATTTACCCTCGAACGTGCGCGTGCATTCACTTGGTAAAGAAAAAGGTGTGTCACGAGCAAAGTACGTATTTAATTTTTATAGATATATCTGGCATCTGCGACATGACTATGACACTCTCTTCGTGCACATGAATCCTGAGTACATCATTCTCGGGGGACCATTTTGGCGACTATGGGGAAAGCGGATTTCTTTGTGGTATACGCACAAAAGCGTCAACATCAAACTCCGCCTCGCGACATTTCTGTCGAATATAATTTTCACCGCATCGAAAGAAAGCTTCAGGCTCTCATCACCAAAATTGCATGTCATGGGACACGGCATCGACACAGACTTTTTCACACCGGATCCGAACGTATCCCGTGGCGACTGGTATTTATCGGTCGGCCGTTTAATGCCGAGTAAGGATCATAGAATGGCTATTGTTGAAGCGGCAAATGATGGAATGAAGCTGCGCATTGTTGGCGCGGGTCCAGAATTGGAGCATCTTGAAACATATGCACGTTCGCTTAGTGCTCAAGTAGAATTTCTCGGAGGCCTCTCGCAAACAGCGCTTCGAGATGAGTATCGTAGAGCGAATCTCCTTCTACATACAAGCAAAACAGGGAGTCTCGACAAAGTCGTTCTCGAAGCTCTCGCCTGTGGTTTACCGGTTCATACTCATGATCCGGCACTCAAAGAGATTGAAAACGCCACTCCCGAGTATGTCCGCGAGCACCATTCGCTCCAGAGCCTCATTCCTGCGATACTAGAGGCCATACAAGCCGTATGAGCCCTATTCCACAGGTCGATAAGTCGCACTACCAGTTCGGAAAATATGCCTTTGAGGGGCGATTTGTGAGTTATTACTGGCAGCTGAAAGAGGTGTTGGCTCTTGATCCGTCGACAGTTCTTGAGGTCGGGGTGGGAGACCGAGTGTTTGGTGATTTTATAAAAAATAATACTGCCGTGACATATACCTCGGTCGATGTCGCGGAGGATCTGCATCCGGATGTCGTCGGGAGCATTCTGAAACTTCCGTTTGCTGACAAATCGTTCGATATCGTGTGTGCGTTTGAGGTTCTGGAGCATCTGCCGTTCGAAGATTTTGGTCATGCGGTCGCTGAACTTTCTCGTGTCGCTCGCACCCATATCGTCATAAGTGTCCCGCACTTCGGACCGATGTTTTCTTTCTCGCTCAAAATTCCGTTTGTTCCGGAGATACGTCTTGCATGGAAAATTCCATTTCCAAAGAAGCATATCTTTAATGGTCAGCATCACTGGGAGCTTGGTAAAAGTGGATATCCGGTACAAGCAATCAAGAAAGTATTTGAGGGTCATGGAGAAATAATTCATGACTTTGTTCCCTTCGGGAATTCCTACCACCATTTTTTCGTTATAAGAACTAAATCCATATAGCTTTCCCGAGGGAAGCAAAACTGGTACCATAACCTCCTATGCAGAAAACACCTCGTAAGTCCGGTACAAAAAGCAAAAACCTCCTTGTTACAGGTGGGGCAGGCTTTATCGGTATCAATACCGCCCGGCATTTTTTAAAGAAAGGTTGGCGAGTCACTATTTTTGATAACTTCTCGCGTAAGGGAACCGATATCAATGTTAAAAATCTTAAGCGTGAACATAAAGCAGGCTGGCGTGTGGTGCGGGGGGATGTTGTAAAGGATGTCGACCTTCTTGAGAAGGAGGTATCAAAAGCGGATGCAGTCATTCATCTTGCGGCACAGGTTGCGGTCACTACATCGATAGCTTCTCCAGCCGACGATCTTTCAATCAACATCATAGGCACGTTTAATGTGCTAGAAGCAATACGACAATCAAAAAATAAGCCATCGTTACTATATTCTTCAACCAATAAGGTGTACGGAGCACTCCCACATTACGAGGTAGAGGAGCACAAGGAACGCTATAGTTTTAAAAACAAAGGAATAAAAAGATACGGCATAAGCGAACTGGAACTTCTTGATTTTCATTCACCCTACGGATGCAGCAAAGGTGCAGCAGATCAATATGTTATTGATTATGGACGCATTTATGATTTAGACACTGTTGTGTTCAGGCAGTCTTGTATCTATGGAGAGAATCAGTTCGGCGTTGAGGATCAGGGGTGGGTAGCATGGTTTACTATCGCAGCCATGCACGGGAAACCAATCACACTATATGGCACTGGGAAGCAAGTGCGCGACGTCCTCTATGTTGGTGATCTTGTTGCGTTGTATGAAAAGGCGCTCTCGAACATTAAGAAGATAAAAGGCCGAGCATATAACGTGGGGGGAGGTCCTGGGAATACTCTTTCGCTTCTTGAATTCATTCCTATTCTTGAGCGTGAATTAGATGTCCCTATTGAATATTCGTTTTCATCTGTTCGCGCGGGAGATCAGCCAATATTTGTGGCGGATACCCGTCTTATAACAGATCAACTTGGATGGTCGCCTTCAACTAATTTCCTACAAGGATTTACACGCATGCGTGAATGGATGGACAAGCATAAAGGGGCTCTTCTGCCTTTCTGATGAAGGTAGGATTTATCGCTGAGCCATACGAAGAATCACACGCCTCTGGCATGGGCTACGTGGTTTTGGAATTACTAAAGCATCTATCCGCAGCTGGTCCAGATAATGAGTTGATCGTGTACTCGTCTCGACCAGTGAATAAGGCATATATTCCAGGATCTTTTCAAAACGTCCCCATACCAAAAAAATTTATTGGCAAACTTCTTTTTTTCCTTCGTCTCAAAAAAGAAGTCGATGTTCTATTGTTCGTCGCACCACTCCTACCGCTTATTATTCCTCGTAGTATAAAATCAGTCATCGTTTGTCAGGAGCTCGGCAGTCAAAAGATACAGCCGGAAGGTTTTTCCGAAAAAGTGCATGCGTTCGTGCGTGATCAATTACTTATGCGTCTTAGCGTTGCTCGTGCATCAAAGATCATCGCCGCATCTGAGGCAACACAAAAAGATCTGCTTCAGTTCTATAGTCTTTCTGTCGAGAAGGTCCCTGTCATCTACGATGGGTTCCAAGAGCTATCTACTTTTGCATCAGAGTCTCTCCCCATAGATGCGAGACTACAACCGTATTTTTTCTTTGCCGGGAAAGTAAAATATCGAAAAAATGTGCATGGTATCGTTTCGGCTTTTATTGCATTTAAGAAACGAACCGCTGCGCCTACGAAACTTGTCATTGCTGGTGATTATGGAGGTGAATATTATGAAAAAATGATCCAAGAACTTGAAGATAACAAGCTTGCGACGGATGTGTATTTCGTGGGCTACACTACCGGTGCGAAATTATATACGCTGTATAAAAACGCATTTGCATTCGTCTTCCCCTCGATCAATGAGGGTTTCGGTATGCCACCGATTGAAGCAATGAGTCTTGGGGTTCCCGTCATTACTTCAAAAATATCCTCAATGGTTGAGGTTGCTGGTGGAGCTGCACTGCTTGTGGACCCATATGAGGTAGAGGGTATCTCTCGTGCCATGGAAAAAATATACGGTGATCCGATACTTCGGGCGGACCTGATCCGGAAGGGTTTTGAGCGGGCAAAAATGTTTTCCTGGTCGAAGGCGGCAGACGCATACATCAGCCTCCTTCGCTCGTTATAGAAAGAGTCAGTATGGTACCAATTAAACCACTTACTTTTTACGTCAATCCTGCATGGAACCATAGAGGGCTTTATTCTCCTCTTATGTACCCATTTTGGGGCAACCCAATGGTCAAGGAGTCCATTTTCGCTAAACAGTTTTTCGATACGTATTCATTCGATACAAGCTATTATACCGTCACGCACGATATACGTTTGGCAGATATGGTTTTTGCGCCCTATGCTCATAACTGGCACTTACTGCACGAAAAAGAACTTTTTGATGAATGTGTGCAAGTGGCACGAGAATCTGGACTGCCTCTTCTTATCGATGGAATAGCAGATGTTGAATATCCCATAGATATCAAAAATAGTTACATCCTGCGCTACGGTGGATACCGTTTCTTGCCTGAACGCGGGAGAATCCAAATCCCACCCCTAGCGGACGACTTTTTAGAGCGATACAAGAGCGGCAAGCTTGACATACGAAAAAAAACGACAGGGAAGCCTAGTATTGGATTTACAGGCTGGGCGGTACTTACTCCTATGCAGTATCTCCGCACAATACTAAAAGAAATTCCAATACGTTTGCGAGGAATCATCGATAATCGCTATCTGGCATGTATTAAGGGAGTTCTGTGGCGCCAGAAGGTGATTAACATACTCAATAAATCACCACTAATAGTATTTAATCTCCTCGCGCGAAATTCTTTTTCTGCCAATCCGAAGACGGCTCAGGGCGACATGCGTAAACTTCGAGAGGAAATGATTAATTCTATTTTAGAAAACGATTACGCACTTGACGTGCGTGGCGATGCAAACGATTCAACCAGACTTTTTGAAATACTATCGCTCGGGCGTATCCCCGTCATCGTGGATACTGAACGAAACTTTCCTCTTAAAGATAAGGTTGATTATTTATCTTTTGCGCTCATCGTAGATTTTCGTGACCTTAAGCATTTGCCAGAGCGGATAGCGGAATTCCATAAGAATATCTCGCCAGAGCGTTTTGAAGAGATGCAGAGAAATGCTCGCGATGCGTATGTTACCTATTTCCGAATCGATGCACTTATGCGGTCAATTGTACCGGAATTGAGGCCCAAATTGGCTACCGTTGAGTAATCGTGGTCGGAATCATGGGGAAGTGGTAAGCTCCTTTTGGAGCTCTTTTACAACCTATAACGAAAGGACATTAAAATGACGCAAGCTGTTTGCTTAGTAATTCCACCCTCCCCATTCCTCTTGGACGAACGCGTGTTTCCTTTTCTTGGAGCGCTCAAAGTAGCGGCAGTGCTCGAAGAAGCGGGGTGGCCAGTCGAAGTGCTTGACCTCTCCGGCATCAAAAACTTCATCGAAGCGGTAAAAGATTACGCAAGTAGTTCAGTACCGCGATACTTCGGTATTACTGCGACGACGCCACAATTTCCCGCAGCCGTTCAGATTGCGAACGCAATCCGCAAGGTCAAGGAAGATGCGAGGATTATCATCGGCGGTCCGCACGCAACTCTCGTTGTTGCTGCATGCAAATACGAAGTTGCTCACAAAAGTATCGGTCGTGCACATGAAGCGTATCGTCAACTCGAGACAAACTTCGATGTCATCGTTGCTGGCGATGGGGAAGAAACTATCTTTCTTGCGGTAAAAGATGACGCACCGAAACTGATCGATGCGGATGATAGGAAATCCCCGTACTTCCTCACTGATGCAGAGCTCGACAGGACTCCTTTCCCAGCGCGGCATCTTATCGATCTGCCGAGTTATCGGTACACCATTGATGGTACTCCGGCCCTCTCGCTCATTGCTCAACTTGGGTGCCCGTACAATTGCGGTTTTTGCGCAGGACGGGCTTCTCCTATGTTGCGTAACATCCGCACGAGAAGCAATGAGAGTATTGTCGAAGAGATGAATTTCCTATACCGAACGTACGGGTATCGGGGCTTCATGTTCTACGATGATGAACTCAATGTAAGTCCGAAGATCATTGATCTGATGCAAAAAATTGCTAAAGTGGGAAGCGATCTCTCTGTGGAATGGAAGTTGCGAGGGTTCATTAAGTCCGAACGTTTTACCGACGAACAAGCGCATTCGATGTTTGAAGCCGGCTTCCGGCAGATACTTATCGGGTTCGAATCGGGATCGCCACGTATTCTGAAGAATATTCAGAAGGGTGCGACACTTGAGGACAATACCCGGTGTATGGCCATTGCGAATCGGCACCATCTCAAAGTGAAAGCATTGATGTCTCTCGGGCATCCTGGAGAATCTGAGGAAACTATCGCGCAAACACGCGAGTGGCTCATCGAAGTCAAACCATCCGATTTCGACGTATCGATCATAACGCCCTATCCTGGTTCACCCTACTATGATCATGCGCTTCCCATCGAAGCGCGTCGTGGTGGGAAATCCGTATGGGCCTATTCTTCCAAGAATGGAGATCGCCTCTATCAAGAAGGGGTCAACTATACGGAGGAAGCGGATTATTACAAAGGAGATCCAAACGAAGGGTATGTTTCCCACGTATGGACCGATCATGTGTCTCCCGAAACTCTCGTATTGCGTCGTAATCAGCTCGAGCAGGAGGTTCGCGAAAAGCTCGACATCCCATTCAATCAAAGCCGTCCAGCTACCATGTACGAGTCGTCAATGGGCCAGACTCCGTTACTTCAAATTCTTCGTAACGCCACGCCCCTCACATGAGGGGCGTGTTTTTTATAAGAAAAACCTCCGGCGCAGCCGGAGTGTACGTTTGAAGGCAACGCCGTAT
>CAYXYP010000014.1:0-27972 GCA_964469405.1 uncultured Candidatus Saccharibacteria bacterium | reverse complement strand
GGGAACTCACTCCATCCCTCGGGCTCACGCCACGGGGTATTTATGTGGGAATAAATGTCAATCGAATCTTCGTTACGAGGTCTTGAAGACTGAATGGTTATTAGGTGAGCGAAAGGTAGTTACAAAGAATATCTCTGGCCATATAAAGAGATTCCTTTTAGAAAAGCACGAAGAGAAATGTTCGTTATGTGGTTGGGACGAAAAACATTCGTCTACGGGGCGAGTTCCTTTGGAAGTAGATCATCTGGATGGCAATGCCGATAATAATTATGTGGGAAATGTAAGACTTCTGTGCCCGAATTGCCATGCTCTTACTCCTTCTTTCCGTAATCTGAATAAAGGCAATGGTAGAGCTTGGAGGAAACAGTATCTTAAGAAAAAAATTTAATCTAGCCCGAACCTACCCCACAGACACGATTCTGAAGTTATTGTTTTACCGTTGTGGTAGCGAGCGATCCTTTCGGAAATTGTTTTTCAAGATCGGTCAAAGAAGTAAATCCGTAAGTTTGCTTGCCATTAATGACGAAGGCGGGTAGGGAGTTTCGTATCTTGGTAACCGCGATGAGAGTCTTCAAGGCGCCGAGGTCGAGATTGTAGTCAAAAGAGTAGACGCGCAAGCTCGGGTACGTATCGCGCAGGTAGGAGAGTGCATAGCCCGCTTTGTCGCAGTCGGGACAGTCTCCGGCATTGCTATAGAAATAAAGGACTGTTACCGGAGGTTTCTTACCGCAAGCGGTGGCAAGCTGTTTGGTAATGAGGTAGTCACGGATTTCGAGTAGAGAATACTGCTCCTTCAAACGGAGCACTTGCGGATTGTTGCTGCCGAGCTGGCCCTCGGCGTAGACGAGGCGGGTGCCCAAGTCTGCAAGCTCGTTGGCCAATGTAGTCGACGAAGCGACGCTGTCACAAGGTGCGGCAGTGAGTAGAGAAAATTGCGTATCAAGTGAAAGTATTTCAATTGAGATCTTTTCGGTAATGGCTGAAAGCTCGGTGACGCGCGCCTGATTTAAGTACCTGATGGTGGAGGCGACGGTGCCAATAATCGCTATGGTAATACCGAGAGCTATGAGCGCATTTCTTGCGGCCAGTGACATATGTCTAATAGCGCCATCCGCGACGTTTGCCGCGGGCGACGTCGCTCGTGGCGCTAATCAGCCAGAGCGGTGCGACGAACGCGTAGAGGAGTACGTACGAAGCGATGTCGAACGGAAGGTTCCCCGGCGTTTTTGAAATGCGTTTACCAATGGTGATAAGGGAGATCGAGGCAAGCAGTGTTATCGCGCCGAGGAAAAGATATACGCTCATCGGGAAATAGAACCAATCAAACGAATCGTGCGGGATCATGGCATAGGAAAGTGGTATACCGAATCGAATGTCGAATACAGAGGCGGCATGGCGCATAAACATAACAATCAATAATGAGAAAAGCAGGATACTGCTTCCAATAGAGAGCAGGGCGCTTGGCAGCATCAACATGCCAAGCGCACCGTGCCGATGATTGCCTATGAGAGTGCGATATTCACCAAGGATGTTGCGTAGGAACCCAGAAGTCCAACGCGTACGCTGTTTAATGAGTTTTGAAAGCGTTTCAGGTGCCTTGGTATACACACGTGCGTGCGGTGCGTTCTCAATTCTATAGCCGGATTGCTGAATTCGAAGCGCCATTTCCATGTCCTCGGTCTGATGGCCATAGCGGAAACCGCCAATTTTCTCGATGACACTGCGTCGGTAAAAAGAGAAAGGTCCGGGTGTGACATAAATACCGTTGACTGAGGCAAACGCATGGCGAAGAGTGCTGCCAAATATGTATTCAGCATTTTGCATATGTTGGAGGATATTTTTCGGGCGATATACTGACATTGCTGCCGTTGCTGCTGCCACGCGTTCATCTGCGAAACAAGAAATAATTTCGCGGAGCGAATCCGGTTCTACGAGAGAATCGGCGTCGAGACAGCCAATAAGTTCGGCTTGCGTGATGGCGATACCGGCATTTAACGCCGTGTGCTTCCCGCCGTTTTCTTTATGGATGATGCGTATTTGTGGATGGTGCGCAAAGTGCGCCATGGCCGTTCTTGTCGCGTCGGTGGAACCATCATCAACGAGAATAATTTCAAGCTTTTCTTTCGGGTAGTCGAGAGCCAGGAGTGACTCGCAGGTGGTGGTGATCGTTGCCATTTCATTCCAGCAGGGCACGATGACAGCAACTGAAGGTGTTGTTCCGCCAGGTTTTTGTGCGCGAGCTTCGCGCGCCGGCTTTGAGAGTAGTGTCACGAGGATGAACGACTCAATGAAAATAGCGACAAAAAGGAAAGGATATGCGAACGTCTCTGGGCTCATAATGGCGTGATTCTATCATAACCTGTTATATTTGGAGTCATGATTCAAAAGGGCCGTCTTCATCCCATTTCTATCGCTATTCGTGAGATAGCGGATATTTTCGCTCATATGGGTTTCGGCATTGCCTACGGCCCAGAGTTGGAAGACGATTTTCATAACTTTACCGGGCTTAACATTCCACCGAATCATCCTGCGCGTGGCATGCAGGATACTTTTTGGGTCAAAGATCAGAGGGACTCTGTCTTGCGCACCCATACGACATCCGTATCGGTTCGCGAACTTGAGAAGCTTGCTAAAAGTGGCGGAACTTCTTTGCGCCGGATCATGCCGGGGAAAGTTTTTAGAAACGAAGCAACCGATTCGACGCATGAGGCGCAGTTCTATCAGATTGATGGTTTCGTTGTAGGTCCGACAGGATCGGTTTCGCTCGCGCACTTGAAAGGTACGCTCACGCGTTTCTATCGTGAATATCTTGGTGCCGATGCGAAGATTCGTTTCCGCCCGAGCTTCTTCGGCTTTACCGAGCCGTCAGTTGAGGTGGATGTCTGGTTTCAGGCTCCAGGTAAAGAAGGTCGTTGGCTTGAGATGAGTGGCGGGGGGATGTTTCATCCGAACGTGATTCGCGATGCTGGACTTAATCCGAAGAACATAGGCGGCTTTGCGTTCGGCGGGGGACTCGAACGACTCCTTATGGTGAAGTACGGAATTCCGGACGTCCGTCTTTTCTATTCGGGTGACATTCGCTTCGTGTACGGTTTCGATGAGAAAAAACTAGTATGAAAATCTCTCGAAATGATCTCCAGAAATATTTCGCAGTGCCATTGCCAAGCACGGCGACTATTGCAGATGCTTTTACTTTCCATTGTTTTGAAATCGAAGAAGTCGAGGGTGATGTGCTCGATATAAAAGTGCTCACAAATCGTGCCGCAGACTGTTCTTCTGAGGCGGGCATTGCGGCGGAACTTTCGGCAATTCTCGATCTACCGTTCAAGAACGAATCTATGGACGGTTTTTCCGACACGGTAGTGGAAGTATCACTCTTACGTATCAATGAAATCCTTGGCGCTAGCTTCTCGGAGGGAGAGGTTGAGGATGTATTGCGCCGACTTCATTTCCGCGTTGAAAAGAACGGAAATATATTTCGTGTGGCCGCACCTCTGCCGCGCACTGATATTGTGATACCTGAAGATGTCGCTGAAGAGGTTGGGCGTATTCTTGGATATGATCTGGTGCCTGCTACAGAGCTTCCTCCTGCCTCAGAAATTCTCGACCAGTCGCGCTATCGCGGTATCGAGCGGATGAAGGATCAGCTCGTCGAGCAGGGTTTTATAGAAGTCTCAACACAATCCTTTGCAAAGAATGGCGATATTATTCTCGCCAATCCACTTGATAAAACGAAGCCGGCATTACGTACGTCGCTTGAAGAAAATTTGCACAATGCGCTTGACCGTGCGAAACAATACGCACCACTCGTACTTCCACCGAAACAGCCCGTGAAGTTATTTGAGGTGGGTACGGTTTTCCCGGAAGAAGGCGAATACCTCGAGCTCCGTATGACCGAGCGGGTTAAAGAGTGGGGCGATGCCGTTGGTGTCTCAGATAATCTTTCGGTGGCAAAGCTTGAAGATTATGGGAAAGATTACATGCCTGTGCAGTACACGCTTGGTGCTTATAAACAGTTTTCGGTGTACCCGTTTATCACTCGGGACATTGCGCTGTGGGTGCCGAGTGGGACAGAAGTTTCCGTTATCGAGAGCATCATTCGGGAGAATGCTGGCGAGTTCCTCGTGCGTCTTGACCAATTTGACCACTTTGAAAAAGAGGGGAGGGTATCCTATGCGTTTAGACTCGTTTTCCAATCGATGGAGCGCACTCTGACCGACGAAGAAGTGGGTATCATCATGGCGAACATTACAGCTGGGCTTTCTGTAAAAGGCTACGAAATTCGCTAGTTTCGACAAGAGAAGACTGAAGCGTTTTGTGCTATACTGTAAACCACAGATATATCGTCTATTGTTATGGCTAAAGGCACTGAAAAGGAACCGAAAAAGAAGGCGTATGACGCCTCGTCCATTACTGTCCTTGAGGGGCTTGAGCCGGTACGGAAGCGGCCCGGGATGTATATCGGGACTACGGGTCCCGACGGCCTCCACCACCTCATTTGGGAGATATTTGATAACTCTCGTGACGAGGCGATGGGCGGCTACGCGAGCGACATAGAAGTTGCGCTTCTGCCGGATGGCTATGTGCGCGTCGCTGACAACGGTCGCGGTATTCCGGTGGGCATCCATCCGAAAACGAAAGTCTCAGCGCTTGAGACCATCATGACCACGCTTCATGCCGGCGGGAAATTCGGTGGTGAGGACTCGGGCTACAAGGTCTCAGGCGGTCTTCACGGTGTGGGCGCATCGGTAGTGAATGCGCTTTCGGTCCACACCGAGGTTGTCGTGCACAAGGAGGGTGACATTCATATGCAGGGGTACAAGATTGGCAAGCCTCTCGCGAAGGTGAAGAAGATCGGTACAACGAAGTGTACGGGTACGATCGTAAAGTTTAAGCCAGACATAGAGATTTTTAAGGAGGGAATTGAATGGAATTGGGACAAGATTGTCGCGCATTTGCGCCAACAGGCGTATCTCATAAAAGGAGTTCGTATCAGCATCATGGATGCGCGCGCTCTGGCGAGTGTTGCCGATGAAGATTGCTTCTATTTGCGCGATCTGAAAGGATTTGAGGCGCCATCACTTACGTTCTATTTTGAAGGCGGATTGAAGTCACTTGTCGCGTTTTATAATCGACGCCAAGAGCCAGCGCACAAGAATATTTTCTATATTGATCGCGATCAGGATAATGTGGCGGTTGAAGTCGCATTCCAATATGTCGACGACATTACGCCACGCATCACGGCTTTTGCAAACAATACATACAACAGTGAGGGCGGTACCCATATTACCGGTTTCAAGACGGCGCTCACGCGCAGTCTCAATACGTACGGTAGGAACGCAAATATCTTGAAAGAGAAGGATGAGAACTTCACTGGCGACGACGTTCTCGAAGGTATTACGGCAGTCGTCTCCGTGAAGCTTCCGGAAATCCAGTTTGAGGGACAAACCAAATCAAAGCTCGGTTCGGTCGAGGCTCAGGGCGCAGTCGCGACTGTTTTTGGCGAAGCGGTCGGCGCATTTCTTGAGGAGAATCCGGATGACGCGCGAGCGATTATCAACAAAGTCCTTCTTGCGCTGAAGGCGCGTAAAGCAGCGAAAGCAGCGAAGGACTCGGTGTTACGTAAAGGAGCGCTTGAGGGCATGACGCTCCCTGGCAAGCTTGCGGACTGTCAGACCAAGAGTGCCGAAGAAGGAGAACTTTTTATCGTCGAGGGCGATTCAGCTGGTGGTACCGCAAAGATGGGTCGCGACCGTCGTATTCAAGCAATTCTACCTTTACGCGGAAAGATTTTAAATGTTGAACGTGCACGTCTCGATAAGATGCTTGCCTCAGAGCAGGTGAGAAATCTTGTAGTGGCGCTCGGCACGGCCGTTGGGGATGTCTTTGATCTCTCCAAACTCCGGTATCACAAGATCATCATCGCTACCGATGCTGACGTTGATGGTGCCCACATTCGTACACTTATTCTCACACTCTTCTTCCGCCACTTCCGCGCGATATTAGACGGCGGCTTTATCTATATTGCACAACCCCCACTCTATAAAATTACAAAAGGAAAGGCGGTTGCTTACGCATATTCCGACGCCGAGAAAGAGGAGGCGCTCAAGGAGATGGGTGTCGCACCGACAGAAGTGGCGATAGTGGGGGAAGGGGATGATGTTGCGCCAGAGGAAGAAGAGGTTACTGCCACAAAAAAGCCGACAAAGGCAAATATTCAGCGCTACAAAGGTCTCGGAGAAATGAATGCATCCGAGCTCTGGGAGACAACGATGGATCCGGCGCGGCGTGTGCTGAAAAGAGTTTCGGTCGAGGATGCTGAAGCAGCCGACCGCATTTTTGATATTCTCATGGGCACCGATGTTTCTGCTCGCAAATCATTCATCCAGTCGAACGCTAAATACGCAAATCTGGACATTTAATGTCTTAAAGGGGAGAGCTATCTGCGATTTGACATAAAATACTATTAGTTGTATTCTATCCCCAGCGCGTTTGCGGGCTCTTTGAGAAACAATCTAAGTAAAACAATGAAAGGAGAAGGACGAAGGACTCAGGCGGCTAATTCAGCAACCAATACATAGAAAGAGGGAGGAGAGAATGAAGACGCGGATAGTCATTTTGCTTTTGGCAATCGGTTGCCTCGTTTTAAGCGAGACGGTACTGATGGCGGATGTGGCAAAATTAGAATGGAATCCCGGGTTACCGGCTACTGACCTAACACATTATGAAGTTAGTTGGGGTACTACGCCTGGAACTTATTCTAAGTCAGAAAAGACTAATTGTCTTTTCTGTCCGGCACCCGTTAGCCCGGACTTAGTAGAAAGGCATTGCCTAGGTTCTGTGCCTCGCGGGCAAACATTCTATTTTGCGGTTCAGGCTGCTAATATTGCAGGGCTCAGCGGCTATTCAAATGAAGTGTTCAAGACGATGTCACCTGCTACAAATCCCCTGGGAAATATTGAGGTGACAGGATTTTCTGCAAATCGCATCGATGGCTATGATCTCATCGCGCTTGGGGAAAAGTTTGGTGCGAGTGTCATAACTAATTGCGCCTCAGATAGTTACTATGACGTGAATGCAGAAAAAGCTGATATAAACTATGATGGTCGTGTGGATGCGGCCGATCTGGTAGTTCTTGCGGCGAATTTCGGAAGATCATCGTAAGGATTGTTTGGAAGTTCTTTTCCAAAAAAAATGAGCCGGTGCATTTTTGCACCGGCTCATATTATTTTATGTCGTCAGCTACCCTGAGAATTCTATCGTATTTTCAGGGTAGGATGTTGGTCTCTCGACGGGCTCCTCCAGCCCGGACCTGGAATACATTTTGAAATCCCGGAAGAGAAATTTCGTTTTACCCGAACTCATTGTTCGGAAACGTAGGACACCCAAGGTCCCGTTACCGGAAACGCCACTTGCTGAATATCCGGATATTGAATGTCCGACGATTACAGTATCAAGCGAGGTGCCACAGTCACTGAAAATATCTTTTGATGCTCCCTGTGTCGGTGGCTGGTTTTTTATTTGGACATTCTCGCTCAACCCGTTCCCTAAGAAATTTCCTAATCCATATCCTATAAATTGGATAACGGAAGGGTCGTAGACAACGTAGAATCCATAGCCAAAAACTGGGAACGAAGGGCTGTCGATATCGACAGCAACTAACACATCTGCTCCCGATTGGTTGAATGTTAAAGATACCTTTCCATGCGGAACAGCATAATCTGGTCCAGTAACATTTCCGCCACTCGTTGTCTGCAGTTGTGTCCCTGCTGGGCCTGAACAGAGAAATTCTCTTGGTCCAGTGTTGGTAGTGCTATTCCCACGCGGTTCATCGCTGTTATTGCCACTGCCACATCCTGTTGCAGACAAACACGCAAGAATCGCGAAGAACATGATCCCTTTTTTCATTTCTCTCCCCCTCTGTCTTTCCTGAGTTTAGATATGGTGTCAATTGAGAACCATTGACCTGGGGTATAGTGTAGTATATAATACACTGTATGTCAAGTATACCCGAGAAGAGAAAATTATTTGCGGTAGCCATCTTTTTGGCCCTCTTTCTCGCGGTCTCTTCTGCGCATGCTGCTGAGGTTGCTGTCTCACCGTCTGCTATTACGGTAAGTCCGGGTTTCTCGGTCACCGTTTCTATAGTCGTTAGTAATATTTCGGGTCTCTATGGAGCAGCTTTTGATGTGTCGTTTAATCCTCAGATATTGAGTTTCGTTTCCGCTCAAAAAGGAACCTTTCTCGAGCAGGGAGGTACTACGAGCATTTTATCGACGGTTAATCCGGCAGGGAATTTAATTGTCGGCTACTCAATTTTGGGTACTTCCGCGGGCGTTTCTGGAAGTGGGACGTTGGTGACTCTTACGTTCCATGCCATATCAGCCGGTACTTCGATTTTAAATTTTAAAAACAATGCGTTGTGCAATGCAAATAGCTTGTCTGGCTGCACTATAATAACGCCAACGGTCTGGAATTCGGGGACGATAGTAGTTAGCTCAGGGACGGTCACTACCTCACCCTCTGCTCCCACGCCAACCCAAATATTGACTCCCACTCCCACTCCTCCTACTACGCCTACTCCCACCCTGACCCCTGTACCTACTTTGACAGTTGCTCCTACACCAACCCCAACATCGACACCAATTCCCACCCCAACTCCAGTCCTCTCGCCAGTACCGACTTCAGTCAGTAGCGACTCGACAGTGGTCAAGCCAGCTAACCCTCCTAAAGGAGGCACATTCTCATCCTTCCCTCGTCCTCTCTATCGAGGCACCAAAGGAGATGATGTGAAGACCCTCCAGACTCTCCTTATCCAAAAGGGACACCTTCCTCCTTCTAACGACACCGGCTTCTTTGGTCTTCTCACTCGAGCTGCAGTACAGAAGTACCAATGTTCACAAAACATCATCTGCGGAGGTACCGAGTCATCAACGGGCTATGGTGTTGCAGGCCCTAAGACTATAGCCAGATTGAGTGGAGGGGCTATCACAAACTCTTCTTCAACTTCTAACCTCACTCCTGCTCAAGCAGATGCCATTATCTCGATACTCCAATCCTTCAATGCTGATGCGTCTGTTATTGCGAGTGTGAGGAGGGCGTTGGGGAGGTAGGGGTTACGACCCAAGGATAGTTATTTTTGCAGAAGCGCTGTTGTTGTCGGTGCTCAATTCTGTAACGGTGCGATCAAAGTTTGCGGTAATGGAAATCATTTTGTCCGTACCCGTGATTGCTTGATCAAAGCCGAGCGTGTAGTCGATGCTGTCACCAGGGTTGAGTGATTGCTGTGGCTGGGATTGATATATAAAGGCGGATTGCGTCGGGATGGACGCGCTAAAGCGCCACACACCAGTTGCGTTGGTACCGATATTTTTGATGGTAAAGGTGACTGCCGGACGACTTCCAGACGGAACGGTTGAGCTAGCAACGAACGATTCTGCAGAGGTCGTCGCGAGGTAACCGACTGCTTTGATACTCACGATAAAGTCAGATAGACCTGAGAGCAATTGTGTCCCTGGATTCCCACTAATTGGATAGGCGCCGCTTGTCTTTTCGCCAACCGATTTAGGAATGGCAGGGACTGGCTTCTTCGGAGTCGTGGTCGGTGTAGGCGTCGCACGTGTCGAAGTCGCATTCCCGAATGAGATGGTAGTCGAAGCTGTAGGGATGACCGCGAGGGAAGGTTTTGGCGCAGGAGTGAAAATATGTGAGAGTGTCACGGCCGCTGAACCAATGCGGCTGATCACATTAGGAACTGCCGTAGTAAGGTAGCTGGTTGTCTTCGAAACCTCAGTCTTGAGGTAACTGACCACGTTAGGAACATAACGTTCCGAATAGACGGCAAGCGATAGGCCGAGAGCTACAAGTGTGATAAAACCCACCACAGCAAGGCCGTGTATGGCCGCTTGGCGGGTCGGGGTGCGTGTCTCAGATGTATTCATACGATGCGAGATATATAACATACTGCAGTTTTAATGTCAAGTAAGGGAGGCTTGACATATTGATCACAATGGTGTACTACTTATAAAGAGGATATGAAATGGCTAATTGATTCCATCGCCCGACTCATTGTGGTCGGCACACGGATTTATGAGAGGAAGTGGAGCTTCCTTGGCCTTTTTTGTATCGCGTTCTTTGCATGTGTACTCGCGCTCGCACACTTTGATCTATTGCCGGAGGCGCCCAAAATGCCGAGCGTTTCCTCGATTACGCTAGCGGTGAGTCCGATTATTTCGGCGAATGAAATGGCACCGATACCGACTCCCCGTATCGAACTCCCGATGCGTATAGTAATTCCTGTATTGAAGATTTCGGCAATAATCGCAAATCCCGACACCACTAATGCCGCAACGCTCGACAGCTTGCTCCTGAAAGGAGCTGTGCGTTACCCGACTTCAGCTTCGCTCGGCGAGACGGGCAACGTAGTCCTCTTTGGGCATTCGAGCTACTTGCCAATCGTCCATAATCAGGCGTATAAGACTTTCAACGGCATTCAGAAGTTGGTGGCTGGAGATATCGTCACCGTGTCGTCTTCTGATATGTCGTATATGTATAAGGTTAGAACTGTCGCAAAGGAGAGTACGAATAGCGGAGAGATTCCGCTTGAGGTCGCGGGACGTGTGCTCACGCTTTCGACGTGTGATTCATTCGGTGCAAAAACAGATCGTTTCGTTGTCGTAGCAGACTTTGTTGAAAGCCACTTGATTTCTTCATAGAAGAAGTCAAATGGCTCTCCGCAATGGGAGGGAATGTTCTTTCAATTAACTAACCAGTCGCATAACGCGGCACATCAGAAAGGAGATAGTGATGAAAGTCATCGTACTAATTGCCGCGCTCTTACTAGGAGCGATGACAATATCAACTGCGAACGCAGCTTCGGCAGGGAAGCCGTTCCTCCGAGGGGTTTTCTCCTCGGCGGATCTCGCGAATCGGATTGAAGTTTCACTCATTAAGAATCCGAGAGGGACAAGTATCATCGATCCAGACCGCTGCAAACTAGACGGATCGTGTGCGAGTCCGCAGAATTATCTGCTGATGTTCCAGATCTCGGACCCTCAAGCTCACCTTACGGATGTGGCTCAAGTGCCTAATTTGCTGAGAGCTCTGCGGGTTGCCGAAGCGCCATCTGGAGAATATTGGCTTGCATGTCTTAAACCCATGGGGGATGGGACATACAAGTCAGTGCTTCACTGCGTCTCACGCTCATTCAAACCGGGCGAGAAGGTATGGACTGATCCGAAGACGGGTCGAATAGTCCTTGCTTCAGATTGCACGAACCCCGTTGAAAAACCGGTTCCGTCAAAGGCGTGCGTTGAGATTAATTTCGAAACGAAGCCAGGGGATACGGTAGTGCGGTTCGCACTGCTTGGTCCGCAAGATGTTAGTGATGATTGTGTCGGCGTGAAGCGTTCTGGAGAAATCGAATTCGATGCGATGCATTGGTGGGTAGACGAGTGCGCGACTCGCTACTGTGATTTCTCAGCGGATGCCAGCGTCGTCGGGCAACCCGTTCGGCTCATGGGAAGTTATGTTCCTCAGCCGGGGAAGCATGTTCTGCGATTATCGGCGATTGTCTCAAGGAAATCGTCTCAGTATGTGACGGTTCTGTGTCTTGAGCGCAGTACGATGACTTTCCCACAATTACCAGATGGAAAAGTCTCGCTTGCTCAGATCACTGAGTACAGTAAGAATCGCCAGGAGTGGATTATTAGCCATTCTGACGGAATGGGCGTCCGGTGGAGGGATTATCTGCTCGATGATTCAGGAGCCAAAAAGTCGGCCAGGGTGTATTACACCAAGGCAGAAATCCCTAAAGGGAAGCCACAGCTCTACATTCCGTGGGGTGAATGGAAGAATCCTGAATAGTGATTTGACAGGGATCGGGTGGCGACGAGTATCATACTCGTCGCCACACCAATTCCTTTTTTATACGCCGCGTAAGCGGCAGGGAGGTATTTCACACATCATGACAAATCAAAAAATTGAACATACGACGTATATACGCATTCGACCGATGATCATCGGTCTATTTACAATACTTTTTGCGATCGTCGTTGGCATGTCAATTGCGTTTGCGACGGGCTTCACTACGCCTGAGAAAGTCATGGCTCAAGTGTTGCCGCCTTGTTGCATATTGCCCCCACCTCCGCCACCACCTCCTCCACCTCCACCTCCTCCACCACCACCGTCGGAACCGCCATCATCGGTTCTTCCGCCTTGTTGCACTCTGCCGCCTGCCCCACCACCACCTCCGCCTGCTCCTGTGGTTGCATTGCCACCAGCCTCGCCGCCCCCTCCGCCACCACCTCCTCCACTTCCACCACCACCAATTATTCCGCCGCCGCCACCAGTCCCAACATGCTCACTTTCCGTGAGCCCAACTGCACTTGCTTTCGGTGGAGGCTCTTCTACGATCTCGTGGACGACGGTTGCAGCAACCTCTGCCTCTGTTGATAATGGCGTCGGAACCGTTTCCCCGATTAATTCTGGCTCTCAATCAGTTCACGTCACGGCAACAACGAATTTCACTATGACCGTTTCTGGTCCGGGTGGACAGACAACTTGTGAAGCAGGAATTTCAGTGGCACCTCCACCTCCATCTCCTGCGGCTCCCACCTGTACGCTCTCAGCATCACCAGCTAGCATCATTTTGGGTGATTCTTCGACGCTTGTGTGGACGACAACTAATGCCACTTCTTTCTCAATCGATCGCGGAATTGGCGCGGTTACCCCTGTTGCATCAAGCTCAATATCCGTTAGTCCGACCACTACCGTCACTACCTATACCGGTATTGCCACAGGTGTGGGAGGTTCAATAACGTGCTCAGCTGTGGTGAGGACCACGACAATTCTGCCACCGCCGGCTGCTCCTACCTGTACGCTCTCAGCATCACCTGCGCGTGTCAATTCGGGCGACCGTACGACACTTACTTGGACAACAACTAATGCCAATACTTTTTTCATCGATCATGGTGTTGCGACCACTACACCTAGTACTGGCGGGGCAGTGAGCTCAGAGGCGATTACAGCTGATACGAAGTTTACCGGTACTGCAGTGAGTTCATCCGGCGAGGTGATTACTTGTTCCGCGGACGTCTCGGTAAATCGTGGTGGAGGTGGAGGTGGCGGTGGTGGCGGTGGCGGAGGGGGTGGAGGTGGCGGTGGCGGCGGAGGGGGAGGTGGCTCACTTGCTCCCACGATTACACTCGCGGCACTTCCGCACATGGGCACGCAACCGCTCGCGTATCTCTATCTTTCACAAATTCCATATACTGGTCTTGAGCTTGGACCTACAGGTACAGTGATATATTGGTCTGCTCTGGTCGTCTTCGCGTTGGCGTTCGCTTACCTGATACTCTTTGTCGTCGCCCCGTTCGTGTACCGTTTCGCGCACGACTTCGGTTCAAGCATTTCTGCGACAGTTAATTCTCAGGAATCGCGTTCTGTCGCATCGAATCATGTGATGATGGCAGTCCCTCCTGCGTCTTCCAAAATTGAAACATCGCCTGAAAGCGAGCGGGGGTACTCAACCTATGAAGGCTTTAAATCCTTTGCTCACAATGGCGCTCTTTCGATCGACGACATAGTGAAGGGGCTTTCCCGCAAGAGTCTTGCGCCAGTCGTCGAGCGTACCGAGGAGCAAACTCCAAACGTCGAACCGGCGTATGAAAACATCAAACCAGTTCATGATAACGTTGGGCCAATTACAATTAATGGCGCCGAGTCAGGTACGGTACAGACGAATATCCGTGTCCTTATCGATGCTCTCATTGAAGGTGACCGCATAGCGGTCTTCGCTGGGCTGCGCCAACATGTGCGAGATGGGGGCTCCCCAGAGCATCTTCTTTCGACCATCGTCTGCACTCTTGATGATGCGTACCGCACTCGTATTGACGGCACCACCTCTGATGCCGCTATCGCGCGTCTCACCGCGCGTCTCACGACGCCAATTTTGGAGAAGCTTATTACGTCGCTTACAACGGCTGTCGATTCCAGCTACTCAGAAGGCGTGACTGGCGCGAAGCTTGCTCTCATCCGTGCGCTTTCGGTTTTAGGTGCTTAAGAGTTCTATTTTCGCAATTTAACCTCTTCGGTTGCGCGAACTATGAAGTCTGCGACTGACATAGCAACCAGTTTCCCGTGATCGCGGCTGTCTGGGGACACTGTTTTTTCTTCCATTTCCTTATCGCCGACGACAAGTAAGTAAGGAATTTTTTTTGTTTTAGCATCACGAATTTTTTTCCCGAGCGACTCGTTTGCGTCATCGATTTCTACACGAATGTTCGCCACTTTGAGTGTATTAAAAACCTCTTTTGCATACTCAACATGTTTTTCAGATATTGCGAGCACGCGTACTTGCACCGGACTGAGCCAAAGAGGGAACGCGCCGGCATAATGCTCGATCATGATTCCCATGAATCGTTCAGTCGAGCCCAAGATGGCACGATGAATGACGACTGGCTGCGCCTTCTTTCCCTCGGTATCGGTATACTCAAGTTCAAATCGCTTCGGTAAGTTGAAATCGAGTTGAATGGTCGAGAGTTGCCATTCGCGGCCAAGCGCATCTTTGAGCATAAAATCGAGCTTCGGTCCGTAGAAGGCGGCCTCATTTTCGACTTCCTGATATTTCCATCCGGTTTTCTTGATGACAGAACGCAGGGCGTCTTCGGCGGTATTCCACACCTCATTGTCCCCAAGGTACTTCTCTATATTTTTTGAATCGCGGAGTGAGATGCGTACCCAGAAATCTTCAAAGCCAAACGTTCGGTACACCTCACCGATCATTTCGGCCATGAGAGTGATCTCATCCTCAATTTGTTCTGGAGTACAGAATACGTGACAGTCATCCTGAGTGAGTGCTCGCACGCGAGTGAGTCCGGAAAGCTCTCCGCTTTTTTCATACCGGTAGTTGGTCGTCGTTGATGTGTAGCGGAGGGGAAGTTGCTTGTACGAGTGGGGAAGTGTGCGGTAGAGCATCATGAAATGAGGACAGTTCATTGGTTTGATGTAGTAGTCCTCCTCGTCAACTTTCATAGGCGAATACATCGCATCATATTTCTGTAGATGCCCGGATATTTCGTAAAGTGTGCCTTTGGTTATGTGTGGTATCCAGATTGGTACATACCCGCGCGATTCTTGAAGGTCGGTGATGTAATTTTCTATTGTGCGTCGGAGGAGGGCGCCTTTTGGATAGAAAAGGGGAAGTCCCGGACCAATTTCGTCGATGATAGTAAAGAGTTCGAGTTCCTTACCGAGTTTGCGATGGTCACGTCTCTTTGCTTCTTCACGTTGAGCTTTGTGCGCATCAAGCTCTTCTTTCGTATCAAATGCGAGGCCGTAGATGCGGGTGAGCATGGGATTCTTTTCATCGCCGCGCCAGTAGGCACCTGCGACACGGTCGAGTGCAAATGAATCAGACGCGATTTCTTTCGCGGGATTCTCGGCGTGTCCTCCGCGGCAGAGATCAGTAAATTTACCGCACGTGTACAGTGTGATTTTCTCTCCGCGCCCTGCAATCTCCTCAATCATTTCGGCTTTGTATGGATTTGCGCCTGCGGGAGAGGAGAATTTTTCTAGCGCGGCATCTTTTGTCACTTCTTCTGACGTGAATTCTTTCCATGCCGGCAAGAGTTTTCGCATGGCAGCTTCAATTTTTGGCAGGTCCGCATCCCCAATCTTTTCGGTTCCGAAATCAATGTCGTAATAAAATCCGGTGTCTATCGCAGGTCCTAGCGTCAATTGCGCGTTTGGGTAACGATTTAAAACCGCCTGCGCCAAAAGATGTGCCAGCGTATGGCGCTTGTTCTCAAGCGAAGTCATACGCTGGAGAATACCATATAAAAAGAACGATCGTAGGAGCAAAATGTATGTATCGCAGAGTCTTCCGCAGTATGCCCGCGACGGCGGGGATAAGTTGTTAGGATATATCAGACACACATTGTTTAATACAGTCAGTATATGCTACCGAAATTTAAGTTTTTTCCTTTTTGGAATAGTCCGCTTCTTCCAGGTTTCATTATCGGTTTATTAGTCATATTCACGCCGGGCAATACCCTTGCTGCGGTTATTGATTCTAGTCGAGCAATTGATTGGCAGGGGGCATGCTGGAGTGCCTGGAGGAATTCCTAATCGCGCGATAATTTGCGCCACGCTCAGTCCTGGTGCGGATGCTCCGCAAATAAACAGTGCCATCCAGAGCTGTTCGGCAAATCAGGTCGTCTTTTTGAACGCGGGCACGTACAACATTACAGGCTTGATTACTTTTCAAAACAAAAATAGTGTAACTCTGCGTGGGGCGGGTCCGGGGCAGACCATCCTCCGTATGACGGGTAACACAGGGATTACAAGCGGCCAGACGCCCGATTACTTAGCAGTTGAACATTCTATTACAGGAGGGAACACGAAAGGATCGACCTCCATTACTGTGGACAGTGCCACTGGGATTTCTCCGGGAACTTTCGTCAATATATACCAGGGTGATGACCCTGATTTTTACTGGAGTAAGTGGGGTGCAACTAATCACACCGGGTAGTTAGCAATGGTTACGGCAGTCAGCGGGAACACTCTGACACTGGAAGATCCTTTGGTCTGGAGTTATAACCTCAATCCTAGATTAAAGGCTCATGTTGTGCGTGGAATGAGATGGAGCGGTATTGAGGATTTGACCGTGAGTGGAGACGCATCTTATACCGGATACATGATTTCATACTGGAGTAGTTACGCGTCTTGGGTTAAAAATGTGGAATTGACCGGTGGTAAGAGTAATGCCATGTTGTCGTTGTATAGATCTTTACGAACGGAGATTAGGGATTCTTACCTACACGATACACTTTCTACGACGGACGGCTACGGTATACTTACTTTTTTGGATCGAGTAGCGACCGCGCCGGAGCCACGGGGACTTCAATCGAGAATAATATTTTTAAAGGTCTGTGGTACGCCATAGTTATGGAGTCTGAGACTGGAAGCGTTGTTGATTATAATTACATGGTCGGCAACAAATTTGCCGGTTGGCCGGATTATCAAGTCCCGGATATCAATGCAAACCATGGGCCCCACGGGATGATGCAACTATTCGAAGACAACGTGAGTGTTGGTTTTCAAAACGATGGCTATCACGGGTCTACCAGTCATGTCACACTGTTCCGCAACTGGTTGAGTGCTCAGCATGTTGATGCTAACCGCACGGGAAATTTGAAGACCGTGAGTTTGGAACGGTTTTCCTACTATCACAACGTGGTAGGGAAATGTCTTAGGGTTCCCCGGCTGGCCGCGTACGACCACGGGTCGCTATGAGATGACCGGATCGCCCGCTTACACAGCGCAATCGGTGATCTATCGTTTAGGCTATCCTAACGTAGGTAATAACGGTTATAGCCTCACAAATCCTCCCTCTAGCGGGGACGCCGGCGGACTTGATCCAAAGGTAGCAAGCACACTCATGCGTTGGGGGCAATTTCGATTATCAAAACAATGCTGTCACTTGGGATCCAAGTGAAATTCCAAGTGGTGTTCCCGTTCCCGCAAACCAAATTCTCCCAGCTTCATTGTTCTACTCCGCTAGACCATCGTGGTGGCCTGCATCCATTGCGTGGCCTCCAATCGGTCCCGACGTCACCGGTGGACAAAACGCAGACGGGCGCGTTTACAAGATTCCTTCTCGAGTGTGTTATGAGCAGGGTCTCATGCCGAATTGTCTTTCTGTTGGCGGTGTATTACCAGCTCCGACCCCTACACCAACTCCAACTCCCGTTCCTTTATCAACCCCAACCCCCACCCCAACCGCCACTCCCTCCGACACCACTCCTCCCTCAGTCTCCCTCACCTCTCCCACCTCAGGCTTCACTATCTCTGGCTCAGTCTCTCTCGAAGCCACCGCCTCTGACAACCTAGGAGTCACCGGAGTCCAGTTCCTTCTCGACGGTATCGCATTCACGAGCGAACTCACTGCAAGTCCGTACCGCATCACCTGGGACACCACCACCGCAACCGATGTATCTCATACTCTCACCGCCATAGCTCGAGATGCAGCAGGGAACCAGACGTCATCAGAATCTCTCGTTACCATCTCTAATGGTACCGAATCAACTCCTGCAGTATCTACTCCAACACCAGAACCCACTCCAGTCCCTCCACTTACCACAACCCAACCATCAACCTCCTCATCCTTCTCTCGTCCCCTCTATCGAGGTACCAAAGGAGATGATGTGAAGACCCTCCAGACTCTCCTTATCCAAAAGGGACATCTTCCTCCTTCTAACGACACTGGCTTCTTCGGACTTCTCACTCGAGCTGCAGTACAGAAGTACCAATGTTCACAAAACATCATCTGTGGAGGTACCGAGTCATCAACGGGCTATGGTGTTGCAGGCCCTAAGACTCTTGCCAGACTCGGTGGGGGTACGGTCACCACACCTTCTCCCTCAACTTCTAACCTCACTCCTGCTCAAGCAGATGCCATTATCTCGATACTCCAATCCTTCAATGCTGATGCTTCGGTTATTGCGAGTGTCAGGAGGGCGTTGGGGAGGTAGCACATATCTATGAACCACACGCCGCAGATAAAGAAAGCAATACAATTTGCGGCACGTAAGCATCATGGACACCTGCGTCAGGAGACGGAACCCTTGCCGTATATCACTCATCTTTTCTCAGTGGCCCTCCTTGTGGCCGAAGACGGAGCGGACGACGATATAGTAGCGGCGGCGCTTTTGCACGATACGCTTGAAGATACCGAGACTACGCGCGAAGAAATTGTTGATGCCTTCAACGAGCGCGTCGCTCTACTTGTCGAATCAGTAAGTGAAATAAAAGAAAAAGATGGGACTAAGCTCGATTGGAAGGAACGCAAGACGTACTATCTCATGCAGGTAGAGCAGGCAAGCGATGGTGCCGTAATTATTGCTATCGCCGATAAGATAGACAATATTGAAAGCAAGCTCGAGGCATTTGAGAAGGAGGGTGAGGCGCTTCTGGAACGTTGGCACCAATCGACTGGAGACTATCTCTGGTACCATGGCGAGGCGCTTCGCATCGCTCGCGCACGCTTGCCAGAACATCGACTTACTGCGCGGCTCGCTGAGGCACACGCAAAGGAACGAGAAACATTTTTGTAGATCGGCAGCCGATTTGGTACAGTAGACGGGTATGCATTCACTGGATATTCCTTCATTGCCGGTAGTTACTGGCGCATCATTTGTACGTTCTCTTGAAGGAATCCATGAGTATCGTCTCGATGCGAATGGGCTTCAGATTTTGCTCGCGCCGGATCCTAACGCGCTTGTTGCTGGAATCATGGTGACGTACAGGGTCGGCTCTCGGAACGAAGCGATAGGATATACCGGTGCGACACACCTCCTTGAACATCTCATGTTCAAGGGCTCCGATAATTTCAATAAAGAGAAGGGAGGTACTATTTGGGAACTACTCGAGACCAAAGGCGCCTTGGTGAATGCGACGACATGGAACGATCGAACTAACTATTTCGAAGTAGTTCCGCAAGAGCACTTGCCAGTGGCAATAACACTTGAAGCAGATCGTATGCGCCGCGCATTTCTTAAAGAGGAAGATCGTCTTTCTGAAATGCCCGTGGTACGGAACGAATTTGAACGTGGAGAAAATCTTCCTATGGAAGCGCTCGACAAGCAGCTCTGGGCACTTGCGTACCAGGCGCATCCATACCATCACTCGACTATTGGTTGGAGAAGTGATATCGAACAAGTGCCGATAGCACGACTTAAGAAATTTTATGATGACTTTTATCATCCGGACAATGCGACTATTTCTATAGTCGGCGGTTTTGATGCAGTATCGACCCTTGCCGCCATCGTGAAAGAGTTCGGTGTCCACGGGAAGGCGCCAGTGGCGTTTCCGGCAATGTATACCGAAGAGCCGCGACAAGAAGGTGAGCGCCGTGCGGTGGTCAAGCGTGTAGGTCATACCAACATGATCGCTTTCGCACACAAGATACCAGGTGCCACGGATGCTGATCTACCAGCGCTCTTGCTTCTCTCGCTCATTCTTAGTGACGGGAAAACAAGTCGACTGTATCGTGCGCTTGTCGACAGAGCCATTGCGACGGATGTATCAACCCAGTGCTACCAGTTCCGCGATCCATCACTTCTTATTTCCTATATTACACTTGCGCCGCGGGTAAAACACGAAGTTGTTGAAAAGAGTATCAAACAAGAATTCAAAAAGATCATCGCACAGGGAGTTACGGCCCTGGAACTTACTCGTGCGAAACGCTCTCTGCGCGCATATATTGCGTCGCGCCGTGACGGCCCGTATGCGCTCCTCTCAAGTCTTAATGAAGAGATAGCAACGGGGGACTGGACGCGATTCGTAACGCTCCCACAGGCTCTCGCGCGGGTAACTGTAAAAGATGTGCAAAAAGTCGCTAAAAAATATCTAGTCGATGACCAAAGCACGGTTGGTTATTTTATCGGTATGCCAGTATGAAAAACGAACATGTCCCCGCACAAGAGTTCCCGATGGCTGGTGGCGGAAGACTTTTCATTGCCTCAACATATGCGCATGACGTCGTTGTCGTCGAAGGGAGCGTGCTCGGCGGTCCCACCATGCTGCCGGCACCACTCGATGTAATTCCTGGTCTTGCTGCCGAATTGCTCGACGCAGGGACTCCAAAGAAAAAGAAAAGCGTCATCCGAGAAGCTCTTGCGGGTCGCGGCATTTCATTAGCTTTTTCTTCATCCGGCGATCGTACATTTTTTTCTGGACGTTGTTTTCCAGAAGACTTGTCCTTCCTTCTCGGAACCATTTCCGAGAGTTTGAACGAGGCTAGCTTCCCCGAAGCAGAAGTAAAAAATATAAAAGCGCGAGCGCTTGGTGAACTCGCTGAAGAAAAGTCCGATACTCGTGCGCAAGCAGAGCGGGCTCTCACGGAGCTTCTGTACGATCCATTGCACGAGAATTATGTACGCCCTATTAAAGACCAGGAGAAAAGTATTGTAACGACTCGTCGCTTGCACCTTCAGAATTTTAGAAAAATCCTTGGAAGGGGCGGTCTCGTGCTTGCAATCGTTGGGGATATCGAGACTGATTCTGCGCGAGCTGCTGCAGAAAAAGCGTTTAATAAACTTGGCGAAGGCACGATGTCCGCACCAGCGAAGCACATGAACAAGAAAATTCAGAGTACCGAAGAGAAATTGATTCCGATTGCTGATAAAGCGAATATCGATGTAGTACTCGGTGCTTCACTTCCGCTCTCCGTACATCATCAGTTGTATCACCCTACAAAAGTACTTACGGACATGCTTGGTGGAGGATTCTCCGCGCACCTTATGCAGACTATCCGCGAACGCGACGGTCTCACCTATGGCGTGTCCGCGACTCTCGCAGGTTTGAGTACTGGCGCGGATGGTTATTTCAAAATCTGGGCGACCTTTTCTCCACAGAGATATGAAGAATCCATTGCAAAGCTTCGCATAGAAGTTGATATCTTTTTTTCTAGGGGTCTAACGGAAACAGCGCTCACCAAAAGACAAGAGGAAATCGCCGGTTCGTATCTTGTCGCTCTCGCAACAACGGCGAATCTTGCCGCGTCTCTTCATGCAATCGGTACGCTCGGTTTCGATCTCTCGTACTTAACTGAGTACCCGAATATCATTCGCGCTGTCTCGCTCGAGGATATTAAAAGTGCTGCCGAGCTTATACCCAGGCACAAGCTCTCATTGGCTGCTTCGGGCACCTTTTAGAAAAGTTGATATGATTTCTATATCATGACTGTCTCAGATGTACGGAAGCGCTATCATGATTTTTTTGCCAAGCGCGGACATGTCATTATTCCTTCGGCGCCTATAGTGCCCGAGAACGACCCGACGACGCTTTTTACGAGTAGCGGCATGCAACCTCTGGTACCGTATCTGCTCGGTCAGCCGCATCCGGAGGGTTTGCGTCTCGTTAACTCCCAGATGTCATTCCGGGCAGAAGATATCGAAGATGTGGGTGACAACCGCCACACGACGTTTTTCGAAATGCTCGGCAACTGGTCGCTTGGCGATTATTTTAAAAAAGAACAGCTGCCGTGGATTTTTGAATACCTTACGTCTCGGGAAGAAGGTCTCGGAATTGACGCAAGCAAACTGTATGTCACTGTCTTTGGTGGCGACACAGAGTCAGGAATGACGGCCGATACAGAATCAGTCGAGATTTGGAAGAAACTTTTTAGTGAGAAAGGTATTGATGCAACATTTATAGAGATCGGGACCGAAGAAGCAGGTTATGAAAAGGGGATGACCGGTGGACGCATTTTCTCCTACGGAGCTCGGAAGAACTGGTGGAGTAGATCAGGTGTGCCCGCAAAGATGCCCGCAGGAGAAATCGGCGGCCCCGATTCAGAAATGTTTTATGACTTTGGCACCCCTCACGATGTAACGTTTGGAAGCGCGTGCCATGTGAATTGCGATTGCGGACGGTTCGTCGAGGTAGGGAATTCGGTGTTCATGCAATTTATAAAGCAGGTCGACGGAACGTTTCGTGAATTGCCAAAAAGAAATGTTGATTTCGGTGGCGGACTTGAGCGACTTGCGTTCACGACGACCGGGAATCCCGATATTTTCATGATCGATGTGTTCGACGCCGCGCGTGCGGTGCTTGAAAAACGTTCAGGAACGTCGTACGGCGCGATCGATGTAACGCGCTCATTTCGTATCATTCTTGACCATGTGCGTTCGGCGTCGTTTTTCATTGCTTCCGGTATCCGTCCATCAAACACAGAGCAAGGATATATTCTGCGTAGACTTATTCGCCGCTCTATTCGCGAGGCTGACAAACTTGGTATCAAAGAAGCGGTACTTGCTGAAGTTGCACAGAGTTTCTGTATAGCCTATGGAGAGATGTATCCATTCATGCAAAAGGCATCGCTCTATATTCGCGAAGAGCTCGAGAAAGAAGAGGCGCAATTCAGGAGGACTCTCGCGCATGGGTTACGCGAACTCGAGAAGATGGGGAATACTGTTGATGCCTTCATGCTTTTTACCACGTATGGATTTCCAGTCGAGCTCACTGAAGAAATCGCAGAAGAACGCGGCATTATGATTGATATGAATATGGTGAATACCAAGATGCAGGAGCATCAAGCACTCTCGCGTGCCGGTGCCGCACAAAAATTTGCAGGAGGACTTGCCGATCATGCGGAACAAACGGTACAGTATCACACCGCCCACCATATTCTACTGAAAGCGCTCCAGATGGTACTTGGTCCTGATGTTCATCAGCGCGGGAGTAATATCACAAGCGAACGGCTCCGCATAGACTTCTCGTATGGACAGAAAATGACTTCCGAGCAAAAAGCTGAGGTTGAAAAAATAGTGAATGAAAAAATCGCTGAGGAATTGCCGGTTACTCGCACCGTGATGAATAAAGAGGATGCCGAAAAGCTTGGCGCCGAACACGAATTCGGCGCGAACTATCCCGAACAGGTGAGTGTGTATTCGGTCGGACCAAAAAATGCAACCGAAGCTGATCCAATATTCACAGAGGCGTTCTCAATAGAATTTTGCGGTGGACCGCATGTTTCCAATACGCGGGAACTCGGGCATCTTAAGATTATAAAAGAGGAAGCTTCATCCGCGGGCATTCGTCGCATCAAAGCAGTGCTAGAATAAACCAATGAGTTTCTTCAAAAATTTATTTCATAGCACGCGAACGAGATCAGTGATATTGATCGATATCAGCGCGGACTCAGTTGCGGGGGCATATGCACACTACAAGGATGGCGAGCTGCCGACTCTCCTGTATACGCGACGTTTCCCCATTGAGATTCGAAAGGATGAACCGCATGAACGCGCCATGTTGCGTGCTCTAGAAATACTTGGTACCACACTCGTTCATGAGGGTTCACCAGCTCTCGCCCGCGCTATAGGTCACGGGAATGCTGATAGCATCCTGGTCTCTATTGACGCTCCATGGCAGCAGACTTCAATCCGTAATGAACGTTTCGAGCGGGGAACCCCCTTTGTCTTCACGAGGAATATGATCACCGCAGCATTAGAAAAGACTAGTGTTGCTGCACCAGGAAAGTTCTTGGCCGACGAAACTATCATCGGTACTATCTTGAATGGCTATGAAATGCGTGACCCGTGCGGAAAGAAAGTCCATCGTGCCGAGATCATTGTGCTCGCTTCCCTCATCGATGAACAGGTTGCCATTGCTATAGCGACGTTGCTTCAGAAGATATACCACGCTCCGCGAATGCGGCTCATCGCCGGTAGTTCGTTACGCTATCAGGCAATGCTTAAGGTATTTCCACATGAACGCGACGCACTCATATTTGATGCGGCAGAATCATTGACTTCCATTGCGCTCATACGAAAGGGTCTCATGATTGGTGTAGTTGAAGTGCCGGATAGATATACCCATGAATCGTGGGTAGAAAATATCGGGAGTCAGCTCAGCGAACTCGCACAACACTATCCTTTGCCGCGGACGATATTTCTTCTCGCCCGCGAATCCGAAACCGCTTCATTACGAGAACGGCTTAATGGAGCACATTTGGGCAAATTCTGGCTTTCAAATAATTCACCGAAGATAGTCGCTGTCCTTGCAAGCCATATCGCCGCTCTGATACGGCAAGTGACGGCTGCTCCTCCAGATTTACAACTTCTCCTCATGGTACTTTTTGAGCAGGATCGTTCTGTAGAAGAGCAACTTGATACACACAGAGCATCTACACTTGTTACATAAATAAACTGCTATACTTATCTCATGCGCACACTTGATGACATTGTACCGCCCTCTCGTCGTAAAGAAGTTGAGCCCCTAAGTCTTTCTAATACTAACAGTCGAGGACCATCATCAGGTTCTGGAAGGCCGCCAAAATTTCCCTTCACGACACTTATTGTCGTCGTGTTGGTTATCGGAATTTCTTTGGGAACACTTTTTTATTTTTCCAGTTCAAAAGTCGAAGTAACTCCAAGCACCGTATCTGCAGCGATCCAGAGTTCATTTACTGCCACGCGAGAAAGTGGCAACTTGCCCTTTAAAATTATTTCTGCGCAGAAAATTGCTTCGCAAAGTGTCAAGAGTAATGGCACAAAAAATGTAAAATCGTCTGCTTCAGGTACGATTACTATCTATAATACCCAGACGAAACCACAGAAGCTTATTGCAAATACTCGTTTTGCGACTACCGCCGGACTCATCTTCAGAATTCGCACAGCAGTGACGGTTCCTGCGGGTACTGCCTCTAAGCCTGGTAGCACTACGACGAAAGTCTATGCTGACCAGGAAGGGAGCTCTTTCAACATTGATCCCACCTCGTTCACTATCCCAGGATTTGCAGGAACTCCACAGGCTGCTCAGGTCTATGGACGTTCAACTTCTGATATGACCGGGGGTGCATCAGGAGCCGTTCCGGGTGTGGATGCCGTGATTGAAGCGCAGGCTCGGAGTGCACTTATCGCTGCACTAACGCCAGACCTCGTTGCCAGCCTCAATTCTCAAATTCCTGACGGGTATGTACTCTTACCCGGTGCAGCGACGACTACGTATAAGTCACTAGTCCCGACACCTTCCACAACAGCCGGTCAGGTTGATGTAAGAGAACAGGGAACTGTTACGGCAATTGTTTTTCCAAATGCTGCGCTCGCCTCTGCAATTGCAAAGTCAGTAAGTGCTCTTGGTTATCGAGATGAGTCAGTTACGCTCGTGTCTACCGACAAACTCCTCCTCACGGCAGGAACCGATGCGCTAGATGCGGAAGTGTCTTCGTACTCATTTATTCTTTCGGGTACGTTTTCGCTCGTGTATGGGATTGATCAGGCACGTATTGCCGCTGCGATAGCAGGGAAGACGAGCTCAGCGGCAGAAGTTGCGCTTTCAAGCTATCCAGAGGTTAAACGGGCAATTATTATCCTTCGACCATTCTGGAGACAGACGTTTCCTCAGGACCCGGCGTCCATTTCTGTTGTAACCGTCGGAGGCACATATTGACGCTTTTACAAGCACCTGCTACATTGAATAGGCATCTGGCACGGATAATGATTCACGAATGAACGGCGGCGAAGAGATAAAGGCGGCGACAGGCACCGTCGAAGAAGTACTGCCGAACTCGCTTTTTCGTGTTCGATTGTCGGTACCGGCTACGACGTCCCCTGAGGAAGTGGTCATGGTTCCAAAGGGAGGAGGAGAACTTCTTTTGGCCTACCTTGCAGGCAAGATGCGCCTACATCGTATTCGTGTGCTGGTCGGTGACCAGGTAGAAATGGTGCTCGATCCCTATGGGGGTCGGGCAAGGATAGTGCGGAGATTAACCTAGTATAATTTAGACACTTACAATGAAGGTTCGCGCATCAATAAAGAAGCAACAGCCAGGTGATCAACTCGTCCGCCGTGGCGGACGTCTCTACCGTATCAATAAGAAAAATCCTCGTCGTAAGGCGCGTCAGGGCTAGAAGGTATTTACATATTTAAAACTCTTACATACTGATTTATGCGTATCGCCGGTGTCACCATTCCAGATAACAAGCAGCTTGCGTACTCATTGCCGCTTATTTTTGGTATTGGACCAACTCGAGCACTGGAAATTTTGAACACAACCGGCATCGCGGCGAACAAGAAGGGTAGTGAGCTCACGAACGATGAAGAGCAAAAAATTCGTTCCCATACAGAATCTTTCCTCATTGAAGGCGAGTTGCGCCGCGAAATCGGGCAGAACATCAAACGACTCAAGGACATCAAGTCTGCTCGAGGTGACCGCCATGCGCGCGGACTTCCGGTACGTGGCCAACGCACCAAAACTAATTCGCGCACGCGTCGCGGCAACGTGAGGAAGACGATGACCTCTGGTCGTCGTACCCTCGAGAAAACCTAATATGGGAAAGAAACGCATCATTAAAAAAAGCGGTAAGGGCCTTGATCAAGGACGTAAGGAGCGTGCGCTTTCGAAGGCGACAAAACGTCACCTCGAAAAAGGCATTCTGCACATTGAGGCAACTTTCAACAACACGAAGGCCATCCTTACCGATGAGAAAGGGAATGCCGTCATATCTTCAAGTGCAGGAGCACTTGGTTTCGCTGGTGCAAGAAAGTCTACGCCCTATGCAGCAGCAAAGGTCGGTGAATTTCTCGGCGAGAAAGGTGCGATGATCGGGCTTAAAGAAGCGTCGGTTATCATTCGTGGTGTTGGTGCAGGTCGCGAATCAGTATTGCGTGCTTTCTCGGGTAAAGGCATTCAAATTCGTTCCATAAAGGATGCTACGCCAGTGCCTCATAATGGTCCTCGGCCGCCAAAACCTCGTCGCGTGTAATTTTTTACTACTATGAAAACTGGACCACGATACAAAATAGCTAAACGCCTCGGCGTCACCGTCTTTGAGAAAGCTCAGACGCAGAAATTTGCGGTTTCTGCAGAGCGATCCGCGAAGAATAAGCGTCGCGGGCGAGGACGTCAGAGCGAGTTCGGCAAGCAAATGCTGGAGAAACAGAAAGTACGCGTAACGTATGGTATGCCGGAACGACAGTTTCGTAATTATGTGCGCAAAGCGCTTTCCACGGTGCACAGCGCGAAGCCCTCTGAACGTCTTCATGAACTTCTTGAGCTTCGTCTCGACAATGTCATCTGGCGTCTTGGTCTCGCGTCAACAAGACGCGCTGCACGTCAGATGGTTGCGCATGGGCATATCCAGGTTAATGGTAAGAAGACTCGCGTTCCGTCACATGCAATTCAAGTCGGTGATCTTATCTCTGTGCGTGAGGGGTCGAAGGACCACGGCGTTCTCACTGGTTTCGCTGATCGCTTCGCGGAACGGCCACTTCCATCGTGGATCTCGTGGAATCCGAAGGCGATGGAAGGGTCGGTCACTGAGCGGCCGACGGCCGCGTCAGCGGATCCAGCGGGCGACCTAGTCGCTGTGCTCTCGTTCTACACAAGGTAGTATTATTTGCGTGCACGAATTTATTAATTGGTAATTACGATTGCGTTATGGAATACCACATCACACTTCCGAGTAA
>CAYXYP010000013.1:0-28139 GCA_964469405.1 uncultured Candidatus Saccharibacteria bacterium | reverse complement strand
TCCGCTGTTTGACTAAATCAGATACCCTGTGGCGTGAGCCCAGGGTTCTTCATTCATCCACTGCTTGCGTATCGTGTGCCTGAAGCGACGGCGTTCGGTGACTACGTGCCCTTGAAGGATTCTCTGCAAGCGATTACTGACTCGGAGATGAATACGCAACGCGCAACGAAGGTTTCATTGTATTTCCGTGATCTCAATGCCGCTAGATGGGTGGGCATTTCGCAAGACGACCCTTTCTGCCCAGCGAGCCTTCTCAAAGTTCCAGCAATGATTGCTTACTTTAAAAAGGCTGAAGAGAACCCCTCAATTTTGAGCGGCAATATTGTATATAACCCGCGTGTCATGCCAACCGAATCGTTTACCGCGCCATCGGATCTCATTGCGTCTCGCGCCTACTCCATTCAAGAGTTTGTTGATCGCATGATTATCAATTCTGACAATGGAGCGGCTTTCACGCTCTTGGATCGTATCAATCCTGAATTTCTCCGTGCCGTGTATATCGCACTCGGAATTCAGGACCCGGGAGATGACTCAATGAATTATAAGATTTCAGCACGTAGCTACGGACTCTTCTTTCGCGTTCTGTATAACGCCACGTACCTTTCGCCAACATATTCTGAGCGCGCGTTAGGACTCCTCTCAAAAACGACATTTGTTGACGGTCTTGTCGCAGGGGTTCCGAAGGGGATCGTTGTCGCCCATAAATATGGTGAGCATGTGTTTTCTCAAAATGGTTCTGCAACCGGTATCGAACTTTCTGACTGCGGTATTATCTACTACCCGGAACATCCGTACCTTCTTTGTGTCATGGCAAGCAGCAAGGACGTGTCGACGGCAAGCGCTCTCATCGCCAAGATTTCAAAGACCACCTATGCTGCGGTTGGGCAAGAGTACTCAAATTAAGGTATCGACTTGATCATATCCGACTTAATGTCGGCGAACGTACCCCCGACTTTTTTGCCAGGGTTGAAAATGTTCAGAGAATCAAAAATCTCTTTTGTTTCGGCAAAGAGCGCGACCATTTCCGCTCCGAAGAGCATCGGGAGGTAGGGTGTGCGGATGATGCCGTCGTTGTGTTCGCCGGTCGTGGTGCCGCCCTCGCTTATCACAAGCTCGTAGACTTTGGGCGCGAGCTCAAGAATCACTTGACGGTTCTCTTCTTTGGAGAGATCCATGAGCGGGATGATGTGGAAATTGCCGTTGCCGATATGGCCTGCGATGGTATAGATGAAATGAGACTTGTATTCATCGAGGAGTGCGTGTAGCTTCGGAAGGAATTCGGGATAGCTTGTGGGCGGTACGACGAAGTCGTCGATGAAGGGCGCGGCGTAGAGCCCGTGCATATTTTTGCGTAAAAGCGCGAAGCTTTCGCGTCGCACGATCCAATATTTTTCCGACTCCTTTTCATTTTTCTCGACTTTAGCCTGCACATGGAGGCCGGCGAGCGCCTGCTTTGCCGCAAGGGCTTTCCGGTCTGCTTCTTCGATCGTATCTTCGGCGAATTCCGCCATGAGGATCATTTTCGGTACGCCGCCGGTGGCGACCATTGCCGCTTCAGGAATAAAATCTATGCCGAGACGCGCTGCCTTTAAGAATCCCATTTGGGAGAGCATGCCGGGGAGGAATTTCACTGCGAGTGTGAAGGTGTGATCATCATAACTCTCAAAAGATTCAGGATTTTCTAAGAGTACGCGCTTCACAATCTCGGGTAAGATATTGAGTTCATAAAGGAAAACGACAAGCATGGCGCGATGCTCTTTAGGTTTTACGAGCGCGAGCTTTACTTTCGTCCAGAGCGCGAGCGTGCCCTGGGAACCGCAGATGAGCTTTGCAAGGTTGAAGGTGTTCTTCTTGGCATCTTTGACGCTCCAGAGCGCATAGCCAGCGGAGTTCTTTGAAACTTTTGGGCGATGTTCCTCGATTAAAGCAGTGTTCTGGGTGAGTAAGGTATCCATCTTTCTGTATATTTCGCCCTCGAGAGATTGAAGTCTTTTCTTTTCATCCAATTCTGTCGCCGTGAGCGCCTTAAATGTGGCTTGCGAACCGTCAGAGAGGACGACTTCAAGCTCCTCGACGTATCTTTCTGTCTGCCCGTACTCAAGGGTGCGTTCGCCGCCGGAATTATTTGCAACGATGCCGCCCATGGCGGCTATTTCGCGACTAGCGGGATAGGAGGGGAGTATCAAATTCTTCTTCAAAGTTTCCTTTTCAAAATCGCGGTAGTACACGCCAGGTTCAGTAATGGCGAAGTTGTCACCGACTTCAAGCACATGGTTCATATGCTTAGTGAAGGACACCACGACACCGGTCGTGAGCGGGCCACCGGTCATGTCGGTTCCCGCTGAACGCGCAGCGAGCGAGACAGCCGCGCCCGCTTCGCGGGCGCGGCAAATTTCCTTCACTACCGCACTCACATCCGTCGCGTCTTCGGGGCATACGACCAGTTCTGGCATCCGCATAAAGAGCGACGTATCGCGGCTTGCGCTTTTCAGTGCCGCAGCGTCATCCAACACCTCACCTTTCATGACGCCTTCAAGATTTTTTTTCAAATCGATTGTACTCATTGCCCCTAAGTATATACCAACAATTATCTGCCCCCGATGAAATCAGACAGTTTGATCCCATATTCATATCCCGAGAAGTATCAAAATTATGGAAACGTCATGTCGGTCAGCACGTAAAAAAATCCGCCAGATTGGCGGATTTTTTTACGTGCGACTATACGTCCCTATTGGACCGTAAGCGTGCCTTTCATTCCTTGTGCGCGATGATTGCCGACGGAGCAGTAGTACTCAAAGGATCCTACTTTGTCCGCTACAAACTCAATGGTCTCTGTCGCACCCTCTTTAATCTGTTTGGTGGCGACATTAAACTCGTCAATTTTTAAGTCATGGAGTCCTTCGCTGTTTTTGAAAACGATTCGCACCGTATCTCCTTTATTAACGATCATGGTTGAAGGTGTGAAGGAAAATTTCTTACCATCAATGGTGAATTCCTTAATGCTCGGGGTTGGTGACGTAGTTGGGGTAGCTGGCTCTGCGTTTATGACTGCCGCTGCAGGCACAGTATTGTTTGAATTGTTGTTCGACATGAAAAACCATGCTCCGCCCGCGATAACGATAATAATGATAGTGATAATTCCACCCATGATTGTACGATAATTAATAATTCTATCTCGGTATAACGCTACCACACCTCGTGTGGGTGCGAGAGAGCACTACGTCAATCATACTTGCTATCCAAAAATAAAACAAAGTTGTGTATATTGTATATATAGTTGTGGATAACCATCTGTATTTTTCAAGTCATGATGTTAATCTACTTGTATGGCGCGCCGAACTACTTTCACTCCTGTACAAGAAAAGACTCTTTCATTCTTGAAGCACTACATCGTCAAGAATGGTCAGGCGCCGACGATGGTTGAGCTTGGGAAGGAATTTAATTTGCGCTCACTCCGGAGCGTCACGCAGCGGCTAGAAGGGCTTGAGCGCAAGGGCGCAATCAAGCGCGACCGTTTCCAGCACCGTAGCATTCAGGTTCTTGAAAACAGTAATTCACTCATTCCTTCAGGCACCATTCGTGTACCTGTCATTGCGTCAGCTGGATGCGACGCAATGGAAGTCTATGCTCAAGACGAATTCGGCGAGTATATCCTCATTGATAAGAATCTCATTAATGTACATACGAATATTGCCGCCATTAAGGCGGTGGGCGACAGTATGCAGGATGCAGGAATTCGCAATGGGGACTATGTCATCGTCGAAGTGACCGAAAGTGTCGAGAATGGTGACCGGGTCGTCGCGATTGTAGGGAATATGGCGGTTATCAAGCAGTACAAGAAGGCAGATGGTGTTGTTTTCCTCAATCCAGAAAACAAAAGTGGAGAGTATCATCCGATTGTCGTCGGACAGGAGGATTCAAAAATTTTCGGTAAAGTCCTGAGTATTATCCCGGGTACCGAATGGGTCGATGACATCAAGATAGATTATTATCCTGGATACTCGCCGAGGAAATGACCTAGCAAAATATCTGGTATATTTAAAAAATGAAAAAACATATTCTCATCGCTGGGGTAGTTGTGCTAGGGATGGTCGCTGGGTTCTGGATGGTAAATGTTCGCATAGCAAAAGCGCCAACCGATGGTAAAGCGTGTACGGAGGAGGCAAAGCTCTGTCCCGATGGTTCCGGCGTTGGGCGTACAGGCCCTAACTGTGAATTTGCGGCTTGCCCCTCCACTGGCGCCTCAACTACTTCCGCCGCGACAGCGCTTGCGATAGGCGCGAGAGCCACAATTAACGGCACTACTATTGACGTGCTTGATCTCGTCGAGGATAGTCGCTGCCCGGTAGATGTGCAGTGCATTCAAGCTGGTACGGTTCGTGTTCGTGCCTCTATTGATTCTTATAACCTTGCATTCACTCTCACTCTCGGTCAGCCACAGGTTGTGGGGAATACTGTCGTCACTCTTGCGTCGGTGATTCCTGAACAAAAACATTCAAAGGAGACTGTACATCCTAGTGACTATCGCTTCACCTTCACCGTCGTTCCTAAAGCGGTCCCGACTCAGTCCTACAAATCCGGTGTGCGTGGGAAGGTTCTTCTCGGACCGACGTGTCCGGTCGAGCGTATACCGCCTGATCCTTCTTGTGCAGAGAAGCCCTATGCAACAGCGATCATGGTGTATCGCGCCGGTTCAAAAACACCGTTTATAATTGGGAATTCAGATAAAAGTGGGGCATTTGAATTCTCTCTTCCACCAGGCTCATACATTCTTGCAGCAAATGGAGCTACAATGCTCCCGCGCTGCAATGAAGAAAATGTAACCGTTTCACCAAATGCTTACGCTTCGATAGATATTTCTTGCGACACCGGAATCCGATAACTCTCGTGTGGGCGGGGTTATGCACCTATTATCGACGCTCCTGATATAGTGGCGGTATCATAAAGGTATTATCCGAATAAGATTATTATTATGAATCATCATATCAATCCTGCTAAGGCCGCAATCACTCTCGCAGTCTTCCTGGGCGGGGCACACAGTATCTGGTCAATGTTCATCGCTCTTGGATGGGCGCAGGCGATTGTGGATTTCAAACTCTGGGTGCATATGATTAGCATACCGGTTGTCGTAAAGGCATTCGATATCTACGCAGCTGCGACGCTTGTCATCGTCACCACGGCGATCGGGTATGTCGCTGGTTACGTTTTTGCATTAGTGTGGAACCGAATGCACCACAGCTCCTAATCAACAGGCAGAAATCGAAAATGATATCATGGAGTCATGAGTGAGGGGTTGCCAAAAAAAAATTATGATAAGTTCCAGCAACAGATGAATGCTGGATTGAAGCTACAAAGACTGGATAATGAAGATCCTGAGCGTGGGTCTGTCGTACGACGGGTGCGTGCAGTGGTCAGAGCGGCATATAGAACTCACAGAGACAGTAATTCTCCTTACGCCGAACTGACGTCTTTCCAGAACTCGTTCGCTGAACATTTCGGGAGAGAGGAGGCATTACGTTATCGACTCTACCATCTTATTATAAGCGGTTCGCCGCCTCAGGAAGCCGATCTTTTTGATTTTGTTGATGCGGAAGATGCCAAAGAAAAATGGTCTATCGCTCTCGCAGTGCAAAATCTTGCCGAAAAGTATCATATAGATACCGAGGGGGTATAATCGCTCTCATGACCCAAAGTGAGGCGATTACGATACTGAAAACGGGAGCAAATGTATTTCTCACAGGCGAGCCGGGGAGCGGCAAGACGCATACGGTGAACACGTTTATTGAGTGGCTGCGTAATTCCGGTATCGAACCATCGGTAACTGCAGCGACTGGCATAGCGGCGACGCATGTTGCTGGCATGACACTCCATTCCTGGAGCGGTATCGGCATTAGCGAATCGCTCTCGAAAGCTGATGTAGATCGCATTGCAAGTAAAGAGCATATTGCTCGTCGGATACAGAAAGCGAAAGTGCTCATTATCGAAGAAATTTCAATGCTTTCGGCGACAACATTTGAAATGGCAGACGCAGTGTGTCGCGAAGTGCGACGTGTCGAAAAACCCTTTGGAGGGCTCACGGTTATTCTCGTCGGTGACTTCTTCCAGTTGCCGCCGATCTCACGTGGTCGCGAAGTCAAGTTCGCGTACGCATCCACCGTGTGGCGCGATTTAAGTCTGCTGACCTGCTATCTCACCGAGCAGTATCGGCAGGACGACACTGCATTTCTTGATGTGCTTTCGGCGATTCGCTCCGGCTCTGTAGAGGAGTTGCACTATGAGGAATTGATGCGGCGCCACAGAGACCCAGCAGAGCTTCCGTCTGACGCACCGAAATTGTTCTCGCATAACGCCGACGTCGACCGGATCAATAGTGCCGAGCTTGCCAAGCTCAAAGGCATCGCGAGAAAATTCAATATGAGCTCGAAAGGAAAGGACTCGATGGTTGAAGGGCTTAAGCGTGGATGCCTCTCCCCGGAGATTTTGGAGCTAAAGGAGGGTGCAGCAGTGATGTTCACCAAGAATTCCCCGCAAGGAAAGTTCGTCAATGGTACGCTAGGGCTCGTGAGCGGATGGGGTGCTGATAGTATGCCGATTGTGGAAACAAAGGATGGTTTGAAAATATCTACGGAGCCGATGGAGTGGCAGCTTGAAGAGCAAGGCAAAGTGAAAGCAAGTGTCTCTCAGATACCGTTGCGGCTTGCCTACGCCATGACGGTGCATAAGAGTCAAGGGATGAGTATGGATGCTGCAATCATTGATCTCTCTAAGGCGTTCGAATACGGACAAGGGTACGTCGCGCTCTCTCGTGTGCGAAGACTCTCCGGCGTCTTCCTCATCGGATTAAATGCACGAGCACTCGAAGTGCATCCGGAAATTTTGGAGAAAGATAAGGATTTCCGTGCCGCGTCAGACGCGGCACGTGACGCATTCTCGGACATGTCCGTAGCAGAACCGATCGAGATGCAAAAGAAGTTTATAAAGGCGATGGGCGGAGCATGGATGGAGAATGAGGGGCACTCCAGGAAAAAAAATGATAGAGAAGTTCGAGGCAAATCTGTTGCAGGTTTGCCGGGGCGTCTCGCTGAGACGCTTGCAGCTACGCGCGATGGTAAGTCACTCTCTGAGGTCGCCAAAACTCGTGCGCTTGCCATTTCAACCATAGTCAAGCACTTAGAGGAGCTCTCGGAGATAGGGAAATTGACACGTACTGATTTCGCACATCTTTTGCCGGATTTAAGCGCGACCGATGAGATACATGAAGCGCTTTCTGTTACTGGTACGGAACTCCTTGCTCCCGTTTTCCATGCGCTCGGTGGCCGTTATTCTTTTGAAATGATCAGACTCGTGCGACTCGCTCGCGGGTGAGTGTCTGCCGTTTGTTATGACCTATGTGTTATAATGCACGCTTATCATATGTCACTCCAAATAAAAAAAACTAAGATAGTTGCCACTATCGGCCCCGCCAGTGAGTCCCCGGAGATGCTCTCAGCACTCATCGATGCCGGAATGAATGTGGCGCGACTCAATTTGAGTCATGGGGACCATGCTGAACACGGTGCGCGTATCGTGAATATTCGGCGCGTCGCGAAAGAACTCGGAACACCGATCGCTATACTTTTCGATCTTTCCGGTCCAAAAATACGCACGGGTGAGTATACGACCGATCGCATCACTATCGAGGCGGGGAAGGAACTCATTCTTACGAGTGAAGTCATCGTCGGTGATGTTCATCGTTTCCATGTTAATTACCCTAAGCTTCCGCAAGAGGTTAAAGAAGGCTCTATCATCATGCTCGATGACGGGAAAAAGAAACTCGTCGTAGAACGAGTCGAAGGTACTGAAATACATTGCCGTATCGAGGTGGGCGGGGAACTCAAGGGACGTCGCGGAGTGAATGTCCCTGGGGCGTACCTCTCCATTTCTTCAATTACGGATAAAGACTTGAAGGATCTCGCTTTTGGTATAGAAAACGATGTCGATATGATCGCGCTTTCGTTCGTACGACGCGTCGACGATGTACAGAGACTCAAGGAACTCTTGAAAGAAGCCGGCAAGAAGATCCCGATCATCGTGAAGATAGAGACACAAGAGGCTATTGATAATCTTTCAGCGATACTTGCGGCGGCAGACGGCGCTATGGTGGCACGCGGCGATCTCGCTGTAGAGGTGCCGGCCGAACAAGTGCCACTTCTTCAAAAACGAATTATTCGTGAGGCAAATGCGCTTGGGAAGCCGGTCATCACCGCGACGCAGATGCTTGAGTCGATGATACAGAGTCCTGTACCGACGCGTGCTGAGGTGTCAGACATTGCGAATGCGATCTTCGATGGAACGGATGCCGTAATGCTGTCCGAGGAAAGTACGTTGGGGAAATATCCGGTGGAAGCGGTCAAGATGATGAGTCGAATCGCCGAGACCGTCGAAGCAAGTTTGCCGAGGTCTCCTGTTGCAACGACGAGTGTCATCAATACGATCAGTACCTCGGTAGTAGATACTTCTGAGCGTGTCGGCGCTGTGGCTATCGTCGCACTTACTGAATCGGGGATGGCAACACAAATGGTCGCGCGTTTTAAGCCCTGTTGCCCGATTATCGCGCTTTCTCCAAATCAGGAGACCGTTGAACGACTGACTCTTGTGAGAGGCGTATATCCTTTCCTTGCTGATGCAGGTAAGACGACCGATGATGTGATTGCATTCGTGTCACGTTTCTTGCTCGAAAAAAATCTGGCGAAATCAGGTGATCGTATCGTAATTACCGCAGGACTTAAGTTCGGAGTGCCCGGTTCCACAAATATGCTGTGCGTGATTACACTATAGACTTCAAGGAAGAAAGGAAATTATGATTTTCATAGTATCCACAGGACTCTCCACGGGACGGACCTGAACGTCAGTCTTGTAGACAACCTCATCATTGCCACCCGCTTTAAGTTCGTCACCGATATAGAGTGCTTCCGATTCTAAAATGCCAAGCCTCTCGCAGAGTTTTCGGATGCCATAGGCTTTATCAATACCACGTTTCGTAACGTCGATACTTGTTGCACCACCCATGCTTGCCGAGAATTTCAACTCAGGCAGGCGTTCCGAAATCTTTGCGCGAAGTGCATAACGTTTTGCATGATCGGGATCCCAGGCTTTTTTCTCATCAATTGGCGCCTGTTGCCCGAGGGCAGAGAGTGTTACTTGTGCGCCACGATACTCGATGCGCTCTCCATATGCAGGTTTTGAAAAGTCGATGAGACCCGTTTCGATAGCTGCTTCGCGCATGGCGGCCTCGACAATTCGTGCCTCTTCCTCTGAAATGCGCTCCTCATAAATTTTTTTCCAAGTACCATCGGTATACTCGTACAGTGCGGCACCGCTCGTTGGAAGGAGGTAGAAATTTGTGAGATTGGTACCAGGAGGAAGTTCTGCAACTATTTGTTTCAAGAATTGCGGCAAGGCCCCGCCAGAAATGACAGCAACACGCGTCGCGGTGAGGAGTTGTGCAAGAAGTGCCGCCATTTCGCTTGTGAGCAGCTGCTTACTCTCGGCAAGTGTGCCATCGAGATCAAACATGACGAGTTTCGGAACCTGAATTTGTTTCATAGATTATAAGAGTGCCTTAAGAATATGAGAGAGCGAAGCCACCGCAACCCCGATGACCCGATCAGCTCCGCCATAATACAGGAAAAGAGAATCTCCGCGAACAACCGCCCCGCACGAGAAGACGACATTCGGAACCTCCCCTTCAATTTCATAGCTTTCGAGTGGTTCGAAAATAGGGTCAGCAGCACGTGCGAGGACCGACGTACCAGATGGATCAAAGAGAGCAGCACCAAGACGGTACCTTCCGTGGCGCGAAACACCATGGTAGATCATGAGCCAATTGTCACCGACTCGTATTGGTGGCCCTGCGATACCAATCTTTACCCCGTCCCACATGCCGTGCCGCGCAGCCATGATTTCGATGCAGCGGCTCACTCGTTTACCCGAAACTAGATCAGGTAATAGATCGGCGCAAATTTGGTTATTGATGCGGTGATAGAGCAAGTAGTTCCCATTGATCTTTTCAGGAAGCAATGCAAGGTCCTTGTCATCCACATTCTCGGGCGTCAGAATGAATGGCTTGCTCCAACGATCGAATCGTCGCGCAAGGAAATCGTCAACGCTTATCGATGAAATCGCGCCGGAGGGTGCATGCACGCCGTCGTATGCGGTGTAGGTCATGTGGAGTGTGTTATCGATACACACGATACGCGGATCTTCGCAGCCGGAATTCCCAGTGGGGCTCCCTAGTTTTGTTTCAAAATCCTCGCGTGGTACATAAATCGGTTCGGGCAATCGCTCATCAATAGTAACGCCATCTTTTGAAATAGCGAGCCCAATGGTCGAGGTGTTCATTGCGTCCATTGCACGATACAGAATATAGACCGAGCCATGTAAATCAACACTGGCGGCATTGAATACCAGACGGCTTTCGAAGCCGGCACCTCTCGGTGTGAGAATTGGATTCTGCGTTGCGCGAATGAATGTGCGGGCAGGTTGTTTTGGGTCGAGTGCACGAAGGAGGTCGGGTAACTTCACACTCGCTTTAGCGCAGACGGTATCGGCCGCGCCGTACCAAATTTCAAGCTGGTCATGGTTAGCAAGGGTTGCGCTCGTGGGGAAGACGATGTGCGGGACGAGGCCGTATTCTTCGTAGATTTCCTGCGGTACAAGAAATGATTCAGTTCGCGAAATAAGCTTCTGAGGATTATCGAGCTCGAGAAGCGCTGCTTCGATCGAAAAGATACGTGCAGGCTCATCATAGTAATCCTGGATATAAGAGTAGATAAGAAGCCATCCGGACGCAGTTTTCAGCGGTGAAGCGCCGACCTCGATGTGGTCGCCATCGTCTCGGCGCAGTTCAGGGAGGGCATGGTCGCTAAGATGTTCATGCCAGCGATGCCAGTATGTTGGGTCAAAAAAGTCCTCTATTTTTTTTGCGCGAGCGAGCGCAATCGTCGGTCGTGGATTTTCCGCGGTCCAGTCGGTATGGGCGGTAAGTAGCAGTATGATCTCGCCATTGATACGTTCCGGAAACAGAGTTGCGGCTTTTGCGTTGAACGGTGTAATCAGGTGCCGCTCGGTAAAATTGTCGGGTGTATCACCGATAGCAACGGCAACTTTTATATTGTCGGGGCCGAAAGGCCAACCACCGAGAGCAGTATAGAAGCAGTACCAGCGACCCTCAAAGAAAGTTGCGCGCGGATCCTCGCAGCCGAACATGTCCCATTGTTCTTGTGGCACAACGACCTGTCGTCGTGAATGAAAGTGGGTGCCGTCCTCAGAGAAAGAGGAACCAATAGTTGAAAGTCCTGCCATTGATGTCTGGAGGGCGTCTGAGTTCCCGAGTGCGCGATAGAAGAGGTGCGCGCCGTCTTTCGTACGGACGACTGAAGGGTTGAATGTCGCAAGAGCTTCCCAGGGATGCTCGCGTTGTGGCGAAAGAATAGGGTTATGTGGTTCTCTGCGGATGATGAACATAAAATAAGTTAGTTAGGGCATTTTCTCGGGAGGTATTTCCACGAGTGTAGGTTGGTTGCCTGCAATTAGTGCGTCGATAAATGATTCAAGTGGCGTTGTTGCTACGGCGATAATCTTATCTGCACCGCCATAGTATATGTAGAGTATTTTATTTCGAACAACGGCACCGCACGCGTAGACAATGCCTGGCTTTCCATCATTTTCGTACTGTTCATTGGGTGATAGAACGGGAGCTACAGAACGGTACAATTCTCGTGTTGGCTCAACAAGATCGAGCAGCATTGCACCAATTTGGTAACGACCCGGTTCTCGTTTATCGATAGCATGATAGAAAAGAAGCCATCCTCGAGAAGTTTTTATAGGTGGAGGTCCGGCACTTCGGATGAAGCTATCCCATGTATTTTTCCGTTCGGGAAGGTTATTGCGTGCCCCAACCCAGCTCTGAATGAGAGGTTCTTCAGTCCCGATGGTTTCAATTGAGTCGCGGTACGCAACCTCAATTTTTGGTGCAATACTATGGAGGATTGCGAACTTGCCACCTATCTTCTCTGGGAAGAGCACCCAATTTTTCTGAATCTCATTTGGTCTCGATAAAATGTGTGGCCCTTCCCATTTTCCAAATCGTTCTGCCACGAAATCATCTTTCGAAATCGAGATGGCGGCGACGCGGATAAAATCCCAACCGTCAAACATATTGAATGTGACATACACGCGCCCCTCTATGACAACCATGCGCGGATCTTCGCAACCGCCCCAGCTGCCACCGGAAGGATACATGACGGGAGAATATCGTCGCAGGTGCATAGCGAGATTGCGTGGATTTCTTGCGACATAGGCAGGAGTGTGTGATCGTTTATCGAATACCACACCGTCCTGACTGCTTGCATAACCAAGTCGGGAAATACCGTCCATGCCTATAGCGCGATAGAGAAGGTGCGTGCGGCCGTCGAGTACGGTAGCTGCCGGATTCAAGACTGCTTCAGCAGTCCAAGGACTGCTTCCTGGTCTAAGAATCGGATTTTTTTGGGATCTTTTAAGTAAGAGGTTTTTTAAATGTTCTAGGTGTAGAATCTTGACGAGTTTTTCTCGTATTGGCCTCGAGAAAGCAGCACCAAGAAGCGCTCCGATAACGAAGAAAGAAAAGAGCAGAGCGATAATGTTTACCCAGAAAGTAAAATCCATAGTAAAGATAACTCCTTCATACTACCATTCACGCAACGCATTTTAACGTGGTATACTCAGCACATGTTAGTAAATGTTTGCATAGCGAAACTGCATCGGGCAACCGTCACCGATGCTGATCTTAATTACGTCGGTTCAATCACGATTGATGAGGTGCTCCTTGAAGCTTCTGGTCTCATGCCGGGACAAATGGTGCAGATTACGAATGTCAGCAATGCTATCCTTTGGCGCACCTATATCGTAAAGGGCGAGAAGGGGAAGGGCGAAATTGTTCTTAATGGCCCACCCGCCCGTCATTTTCAGAAAGGAGATAAAGTCATTATTCTTGGTGAGGCATGGGTGGACCCGAAGGAGGCCGCTGAGATGAGTCCAACAGTCATTTTCATGGACGAAAAAAATAAGATTACTGAGGTCAAGAAAGGTTTGCGTCCGAAGTCTGTCTAGGTTTTTCGCCGATAGGTTGAGAAAAGAGTGCGTTCCGGGCCACTAAGGCCAAGTCTTTACCCTCTTTTCTCAACCTATCGGCTCGGCACGTTTCCGAAATATGCATAGTTGCACAAGTACTCCTTGGGCGTATGCTTCCGATCGGAAGATCTTTTTAAAACGAAATGATGCTTTTTCTTGATTAACCGCTGATAAGGAGGGGCTCTATGGGCATCACGCTTGAAGATATCTACTCAAATCCTATTTTCCAAGCCTTAAATCCAGAAGGAAAAGAGTTTCTCGAAGTGCGATGGTTACCTAAGGAATTAAATCCTTTCTACGAAAGTGAAATTAGGATTGGAGCAGTAGTCTTGAAACGCTTCCCGCACATCAAGACGGTACCGACGGTACAGATGATGCTTGAAGACTTCAGTAAAGGTCTCTATGAAGGAAAGCACACTATCGTGGTCCCTTCGAGCGGCAATACAGCTCATGCGGTCGCCAGACTTGCTCCAGCCTTCGGTTTCCAGGAGGTAAAAGTGGTGTTGTCCGTGGATGTACCTTCTAGTAAGAAGGATATCCTCTACGCGCTTTCGTCGGTAGATGTCATTGGGGTTGGCGGCGGCAAGAGTGTTGAGGATAGGGCAAGAAGAATCGTCGAGGAGCAATCTGGTCATGTCCTGCTCGATCAGTATAGTCATATGGGCAATCTGCGCGCTCATGAAAAGTTTACTGGGCCCGAAGTGAAGCGAGCGCTTGTTGAAAATATCGCCATCGTCGCTATTGCTATGGGTTCGGGCGGTACTCTCGCTGGTGTAGGGAAGTTCTTTCACAGGGAATATTCAGGGACGAGGATACTCGGTGTTCAGCCTCAGTCTGGTGAGCGAGTGCCAGGCACACGTGACAGAGCGAGAATGAATGAAGTCGTCACTCTTCCGTGGGAGACTTCCGTGGATTTTGTTGTCACAGTGTCTCGCAAAAAAGCTTTCATCTGCACTCGAGAGCTTTCGAGTGCAGTGGAGCCTCAGCCAGGACCATCGTCGGGTCTGGCCTATGGAGGTCTCATGAAATATATTGAATTACTGAATAAGAGAGAGGTCGAAAAGCTTCGTGGGAAATGCGTGGGATTCCTTTGTCCCGATGGCGCGGCTCCGTACAGTGCACTCATGAGCGCTGAGCTCGATACGGGGCAAGGCTTTCCAGTATCAATCTAATCTAAAACAATCCCGACTGCGCCATGCGCAGTCGGGATTCTCTTTTTCATACGTTAACCGCGCGGCTTAAAGGCAGAACGAAGTGCGTTTACGATGACCGCCACGTCGATACCCTCCTGAAGAACTGCTCCTTGAATCGGCGCGATAAAGCCGAAGGCGGCGGAAAGCATACCGACGGTTGAGAGACTTATGCCAGCGTATACACTCTCGCTCGCAATGCGTACGGAACGTTTCGAAAGAGCAAAGAGTTCATGTATGGAGGCAACATCGTGTCCCAGAATGGCCACGTCTGCCGCCTCGATCGAGGCGCTATTTTCGGTGCCAGAGAAGACGATGCCAACATCGGCTCTTGCGAGCGCTGGAGCGTCGTTGAGGCCGTCGCCTACCATCGCGACCGTTTCACTTCTTGCTTTTGCTTCGTCTACAATTCGGTATTTTTCTTCGGGAGTACAATCGGCGTGAATATCGATTTCGAGTCCTGCAAATATCGCTTCGGCGTTCTCCTTTCGGTCGCCGGTAAGTATAGAAACCCTAAACCCGGTGTTTTTAAGATCAGTCAAAAACTTCTTTACGTCATTTTTAAGTACATCAGCGAAGTGGAATGTGGCGAAGTCATTCCCATCTTCGGTCAAAAGGAGTGAAATGCCACCTTCGTGATGATGCATCGCCGGGGCCTGCCTGAGAGAGATCTCGTGGTCATTGACTCTACCATCGATTCCACTACCGAGGATTTCTTTCACATCAGACGCGGGGGCAGGAGTGAAATTACGTTTCTTAGCGGCTGAAATGATAGCTCGCGCCAACGGATGAATGGAGTGGAATTCAAGTGCGGAGGCGAACGAAAGTGCTTGAATCTCAGTCGCTCTTTTATTCATAAGGGTGATGCTTGTGAGCTGAGGCTCTCCAAGGGTTAGGGTGCCTGTTTTGTCAAAAAAAATAGTTGTGACGCGTGCAATTGTTTCAAGTGCGGTCGGTGTCTTCACGATGATGTTTCTGCCTGCCGCTCGCGAGAGGCCGCCGATAAAGGCGATGGGCGCAGCAATAATGAGTGGACAAGGAGTTGCGATGACCAGTACCGCAAGCACGCGAGTGAGGTCACCCGTCAAGAGGTAGGTACCGCCAGAAATGCAGAGTGTGAGCAGGGTAAAAGGTAGATTAGCGGCAGTAGTGAGGCGTATGAAAGGTGCTTGATCATTTTCTGCATTTTTCGCCAGGTCAATAATTTTCGCATATGTTGAGGTCGCAAGTGTTCCGGAGACGACGAGTTCAAAAGCCTCGCCTGCGTTCACACTCCCACTCTTCACGACCGCGCCTTCATTGGCTGTTTCGGGTAAGGGTTCTCCAGTAAGATTCGCTAAATTGAGCACTGCCCTCGATGAAGCAAGCAAACCATCAAGCGGGACCAATTCGCCTCCTCGCACGATGATAATCGCTCCATTTGGGACAAGTGCGAGCAGCACCTCCTCAAGTTTCCCTGCCGCATCCTTCACAAGTGCGGTCTTTGGGATTCTGGAAAGGAGGGCTGCAAGAGATGCTTCGGCGCGGCGTGATGCATACGTCTCGAGTGCCTCGCCGCCGGTGTACATCAGAGCGATGACGGCACCCGCGAGATACTCGTGAGTGAGAACAGCGAGCGCCATTGCAAGGAAAGCGATGTAATCAAGTGACCAGTTACCCGTACGGATTTTATGAAAAGCGGCAATGATTATTTGAAGGATACCAATGCCGATTGCGATAAGGTATAGACTAGAATAAGCACTCAGCAACGCTCCTACAAGCAACAGGGCGATTGCACCCGGGCGTATGAGAATCGAGACATCAAAATAGCGCATGAATCGTAAGTTTTAATATGGTAGCACGAATTAGCAGACCCTATTGACAATATATTGTCAATGTGCTAGTATCTGGAATGAAGAGGTAGTTATTAGCTAGTTCGGTAAAACCCAATTCAATGACCCTATTAGGAGCCCTTATGGGCTTTTTCCTTTTGTCTGGCGGTACGACGGTGGCACCTGCTCATGCAGATGCGCCAATAATGCGCGTATCTACTGGCTATTCATCGACTTTGCCTGGCTATGCGGTAACTCTTACTGCCTATAATGCCGTACCAGAGCAGACAGATAGCGACCCATTCGAGACCGCTTCTGGTGCATACTCGAACCCGGAGGTTGTTGCCGCACGTTCGCAAGACCTGGCTTCGATGCTTCCTTTCGGTACGATCATTGAGATTGACGGTACGAATGCTTCGAAGAAGACTTGCGGATACGATATCGTTGCACCAATCATCGGTTACCGCGTCATTGCGGACAGCATGAATGCTCGATATACCGACCGCATCGACGTTCTCTTCAGTACCGAATCAAATTTCACTCTCAAGAATCGTGGTACGAAAAATGCCGGCATGATACTTGGTATCTGCACAGGCGTCACCATTCGTGTTGTTGGACACGTGGCTATAAATCACATACCAAAGACGCAAGTCGAGCTTGCGAAACTTGTAAGAGGCGTAGACAGCCGAATGGCTCTCAAGTAATTGCTGTTGAGGGGTTTCGTAAACCCGTCATACATAAAACAACCTGCCCCGCTTTGGCGGGGCAGGTTGTTTTATGGGGTATCCTTCGTATATGAATCGTCTTACGCGCACAGAGTCCGGTCTGACTCCAGACGAATATAAAGTGCTTGCGCGCCTTACCACCCCAATCAAGATTCAGGACTTTCTCGACTCTCTCCCGATGAATTGGGAAAAGAAGGGAGATACGCATATGTCCCCGAGGCGTGTATTGCACGAGAAGAAGGCACATTGCATCGAAGGCGCGATGCTTACCGCTGTCGCACTCTGGATACATGGGGAGCCGCCTCTGATCATGAATATTTCAGCTAAGTTGGGGAAAGGAGATGTGGACCACGTGGTCGCGCTCTACAAACGTGGGGGTTACTGGGGAGCTATCAGCAAGACGAATCACTCCACGATCCGGTTCCGCGACCCAATTTATCGGACGCCTCGCGAGCTCGCTCTGTCCTATTTCCATGAATGGTTTTTCAATGCGACCGGGGAGAAGACGCTCGAATGCTATTCAAAACCTCTTGATTTGCGGCGTTTCGGAACTGAGTGGATTACGGCAGAAAAAGAGTTATGGAATGTCGCCGACGCACTCAGTGTTTTGCCGCACTATCAACTTGTACCAAAAGGGAACTGGCGTTACGTACGCAAAGCAGATGCGATGGAAATCAAAGCCGGCAAACTTATCGAGTGGTTAGAATCCGATCCACGAACTTAGGTGATGGATGCTCTGCGGATAATAAAAAAAGGGGTCATTTCGCTATCTTGGCCAGCTGGATTGTCGTGTAGGAGTTTCTGAATAAATTTTTCAGAAATGCTCGAAGTCGATTTCCCGAGCGAGAAGGCGCCTCGGTAATTGGCGTCAACGATGACGGTTTCGGCACCGAACGTGTCGCGGATTTTACGGGCTACTTCGTTTGGTCGGAGCGGCGCCTTCTTCGCGTATTGCGTATACGGTTCAAGTGTCCAGGACATGGGACAGTCGATGGATTTTGCCTGTTTGCCGACCAGATAATAGAATGCGCCCTTAATTCCGAGCGGGCGTGTAAGTGCTGCTACCGCTGCGGCAAAGAGGACGCGCGGGTGGCCGGCTTCCTCGATGAGTAGCTGCATCGCTGGCGCAGTACCGTGTCCAAGTCCACGGAACTCTGGAGTCCCTACGTGATTGCGAACCTTGGTTGAGAGGAATCGTGCGAGCTCGGATGTCGTTACGTCCTTGATAAGTACCATGCGTCCTTGTGTAACACATACCACCTTCTCGCTTATGAAAAGAAGATCGCCTAGCACCAGGTGTGGCGCAGCGTACTCTGCAATAAGTTTGAAGAGATCATCTCCCTGTTCGATGAGCCGTGTCTTCACCGGGAGGCGCAGATATCGGACGCCTCCCGCGACGGTGTCGAGGTCCCTTCCCTCATTTGGTATGAAATCGAAAGGCATGATATACAAGTATAACGTTATGAATGCAAAGAAATCTAATTATCCCGAAGGACTTCGGGTAGGGAGGTCGAGCGCTGGGCTCGGACTTTTTGCTATGCGTTCATTCAAAAAAGGGGAACGCATCATCGAATACGTCGGCCGGACGATATCAAATGCTGAAGCGTATACAAGTCGTAGCAAATATCTTTTCGAAGTCAATAATCGCAGAACGATCGATGGAGTAGCACGAGCAAATACGGCACGATATATCAATCATTCTTGCCGCCCTAATTGTGAACCGGAGATAGAGCGAGGTCGCATCTATGTAGATGCGACCAAGAATATAAAAGTAGGAGAGGAATTCGTCTACGATTACGGAGAAGAGTATTTTAATGAACACATAAAGCCGTACGGTTGTCGTTGTGTAAAGCTACATTAAAACCATTACGTGCATGTAATAGCAAAAAACGTCCCGCTAAAAAGCGGGACGTTTTTTGCTCGATTTAATTGCTTAAATCTTGCTGACGTTGAGGGCGTTTGGGCCTTTTGGGCTGTCGCCGACCTCAAACGAGACCTTGTCTCCTTCCTGGAGCTCATCGAACGAAATGTTCTTGAGCTCGTTGGAATGGAAGAAAAGATCCTTTGCCTGGCCATCGCGTTTGATGAAGCCGAAGCCTTTCTCGTTCTTCTTGATGACTATTCCTTCTTGCATACTGTAGAGATAGATTATGTGTCTAAGATATCAAATCAGTAGCCGAAGATAGAAGCTCGATCCCACTTCTCTGGATCCAGCTCTGGTTGATGTGTACAACATAGCAGACCTGTGGTTTGCTGTCAATATGTCTCGGGTATAACCCCATCGTCTGATACACTTTCTCATATTGGCTGCTCACATGAATACACAATTACAAGATCCATTTTCTTTTCGTGATTTGTTCAAGGTTGAACAAATATATTCATTTGTCACAGCGCTCTCCCTTCTCGGTGTCTCCTATATTCTTGAGCACTTCGCGAATGCTTATGAAATCGAGTATTCATTACGGCCGACCTCGACACACGTAGGGGACATTCTTCTTGATAATATTCCGGTTATCAATTTGAATTTTCTCATCATTGAGGGTGCGTTGTTCAGTCTCGTTTTCGTCACACTGTTTATTATTTTCCGGAGACCGCGATATCTCCTCTTTACACTCAAGACGTTAGCGCTCTTCATCGCGGTCCGAGCGGTTTTCATTTCGCTCACGCACGTGGGTATTTATCCTGATGCGGTGGGCCCAAGTCTCGGATTCTTTGATGGTATTTATTTCTACCTCAATCTTCAGACAGGGTTCTTCTTTTCAGGGCATACAGGGATGCCATTTCTTATAGCCTTGATCTTTTGGAAGGATTTTCCCATTCGTGTGGTACTCCTGTCATTGTCGTTCATTTTTGCTGTTGCGGTCCTGTTTGCGCATATTCACTATTCAATTGATGTATTCGCGGCTCCGTTCATGGCGTATGGCATATTCAAAATGGCTCAGCATTTCTTCCCTCGTGATTATAAGCTCACACTGTCTCACTAGTAGATTGCATACGGTCGGTATAAAAAAATGAGCTCACTCCCGGAGGGGAGCGAGCTCATTGGTTAGAAGTATTGCTACTCTAGTTACTTAATGTCTTCGAATGGAATTTCCGTGCGCCCGGTAGCATCTACCACAAAGATTATGTTTACCATCTGAGGAACTAAGCTTCCTCTTTTTTGTACTCGCAAACAATATTTTACCCCCACATTCGCAATGTTTCCTGAACACAGGGTACTCCTTTCTTTTTGGGTGTTACAGACAGAGACTTCCTCTTTATAACTACCGAACACCAAGTCAGTTTCTATCCAAAATATACAATATGTTACTTACGAGCATCTGTCAAATTAGCCAGAGCCGCCGCCACTTCTTCCACACCGGCGTCAGGAACAATAACTCCGTCGATATCAAGAGTGGGACTCTTACTTTGGCCGCTTTTCTCTTCTATCTCCTTTCGGTATTCTGGATTTTTAATTACATCTCTTTCTTCAAAAGGGATACCGCGGGATTTTAAATACGCGGTAACGTCGGGTGTCCACGGACATCTAGTTTTCGTATATACGATGACGTTCATAAGACGTAAGAGTATGCTAACACTTTAGTGTAAGAGTGCTTCTTGTGGAGCGGCTGCCTCCTTGTCTCGTAATCTGTTTACAATCTGAATTCCTATAAGAAGACAAAGGCTGCCGAGAAGGTAGCCAGCGATTATGTCGCTCGGGAAATGCACTCCCAAGTACAACCGACTAAATCCGATACCTCCTACAATTAGTATGGCCGCAGAAAGTATCAGTGGTTTTTTTGCGGGAAATAGCGTGCACAGGAGATATGCCATAAAACCGTAGAGAGCCATCGCTGCCGTAGCATGTCCGCTGGGGAATGAGAACGAAGTCTCAATCATGGATGGGATAAGTCCACTTGGACGCGCACGCGCCACCATTATTTTCATCGCGTAACCTGTAGTAGCTGCCATGATAAGGGTACCTGCGAGCCCTATCGCGTATGCTTTGTAGACTTTTGAATATAGTAAAAATGCTCCCACCACCCCTGCTATTCCTACGACAAAAAGCGTATTTCCAAGGAACGTTATTCCGTCAAATATGTGTATGAGTAGGGGAGTGCGAACACTCAAAAGCAGATTTTCGAACCACTGATCAGCAGTAACAACTAAGTTGTAGGGCATTGCTACTGCTGCCGTTAGAAAAGCAAAAAGTAGAAATAACACAATCCAAACGGATGCCCATAGCGCCGAAGGAGTCCGGGATTCACGATTTACCATATATGAGGAGCAAAGATAATGATTCCGACACCAGCTGCTCCCAGGGAAGTTACAAGGACTGCTGCTGCGGACAAATCCTTAATCTTTGCAATATGCGGGTCATGTGACGGTTCGAATTTATCACACAGTTCCTCCAACGCTGTGTTAAATGTTTCGGTAGCGAGAACAGAACTAATAACCAAAATTAGTACCATGAAATCCATCGTAGAAAGCTGAAGAAATAATCCACCTACGAGAACGATAAGTGCAGAGAGTACTTCTATTTTGAAATGCTTCCCTTTCATCCATGCCACTGTGAGGCCTCTAAATGCGTAACGAAATCCGTTTAACATGGATAGATTATACAGTACAACATTCGACATGTTGATTGTGCAGCCCGTTGCGGGTCGCACATGGTAGGTTATTAGATATGAGTGTTTCATTTAGCATCCCACATGAAAATGTGTTGCAGTTGGGTTTACAGGAAGGTATGAAGGTCGGTGACTTTGGCGCTGGCTCTGGCCATTATTCGCGAGCGGCAGCTGCCGTGGTGGGGCATAACGGTAGAGTGTATGCGATTGATGTGCAAGAGGAAGTGCTTAAACATCTGAAGCTCAATACCAAGATTCATCATCAGGGCACCATCGATACCATCTGGGGAGACATTGAGAAGGCTGGTGGTACGCATTTGCGCGATGCGTCACTTGATGCCGTTATTCTTGCCAATACGCTCTTTCAAGTCGAGAATCGTCTCGGACTTCTTGAGGAGATAAAGCGCGTTTTAAAGCCAGACGGGAAACTCATGATCGTTGATTGGGCGGGTAGCTATGGTGGTATGGGACCAATGCTGGGTAAAGTCATATCCGAACACGATGCCGAGAACTTTTTTATTAGTGGCGGTTTCCATAAAGTGAAGTCATTTCGCGCAGGGCCGCATCATTACGGAATTGTCTTTAACTCACCATGAAAAAATTATCTCTCTTCAAAACCATTGTTCTCGGGGTATTCGGCTTCAGTGCCCTCGTCGGCCTTTTTGTATTTGCGACATATTCGAGTAAAGGTCCTGCGGATTCAATTGGTACTGTCGTCATATGGGGCACCCTACCGAAGACGGGGATGCAAGATACGCTCACTGCCGCAGCAAAGGATAATGAGGCTCTCAAGACGGTTTCGTATGTGCAGAAAAATCCGGCGACCTTAGCTTCCGATGTTGCTATAGCAATAGCGACGGGCGCTGCGCCTGACCTCATCCTTGCCTCACAGGAGGAGCTCTTCGTGCTCACGAAATTTATCACGCCGATACCGCTTTCGGTGCTTCCGGTGAACTCCTTTACGAGTACGTTCCTGGATGAGGGAAGAATTTTTACAGCACCAGGCGGGACTGGTTACTACGGCGTACCGTTTCTTGTTGACCCTCTCGTACTTTTCTCAAATCGTTCTACTCTTTCCAATAGTGGTATCGCGCGACCACCTGCGACATGGGAGGGATTGACCGGTCTTGTGCCAAGTGTCGCGGTTCTTACTCCAGCGAGGCAGGTAACACGAAGTCTTATTGCACTCGGCACGTATGACAATGTCCGTAATGCACGTGGGATACTCTCCACCATATTTCTGCAACAGAACATTCCGATATCTTCATATTCGACGAACGGCGTTCTCTCGGCCGATCTCGGTCAAGGTTCAACAAGTAACTCACCACACGGTTCGGCAGTACTTGGCTTCTATACACAATTTGCTGATCCTTCGAAGATTTCCTATACCTGGAATAGCTCGTTGCCAAATTCCACTCAGATGTTTCTTTCTGGCGACCTTGCGCTGTATCTCGGGTACGTTTCAGAAGCGCGGTATCTGCAATCGGCAAATCCAAATCTCAATTTCAACGTGACACCAGTGCCACAGAGCGCAGTCACAAGCCAAAAGAGTGTCTACGGCCTCTTATATGCGTTCATGATCCCGCACGGAGCGAAGAACTCGGCGGGCGCATATCAAACTGCTATTCTCCTTGCTGGCTCGGCCGAACAAGCTACTGCAGCGGCAGCGACAGGTCTCGCGCCGGCAACATTAAATGAGCTCGCAAAGGCGCCTTCCGATGATCCTGTAGCTTCGGTTTCGTACCCCGAAGCGCTCTATAGCAGAGGATGGCTGTCCCCATCATCGGCCGATACCGACCACATTTTCTCGGGTATGATTGGGAATGTGATAAGTGGTCGTTCAATGATTGATACTGCGCTTACCGATACTGAGCGCTCATTGAGCTCGCTTCTCCAACAATAATTATGCGCTTCTTTGCCACCCTAACTTTAATTTTCGTAGCATCCTTCAGTGTCCCGTTCTTTGTAAATGCTCAAAGTGGCACCTTATTATCCCCGAGCGGAAATACCGGTGGTACACTGATTCAACCGGGAGGAAATACTGGTAGCAACGTAACTCTTATTAATCCTCTCAATTCGGGCAACTGTACGCCAAACGGAACTTGTCTAATGGAATTCCTCAATAAAATCCTTGACTTCATTGTGCAGATTGGCGCCATCGCAGTTATCTTGATGCTCGTATACGTTGGGTATCTCTTCGTCATTGCGCAAGGCGAGCCAGGGAAGATCTCCGAGGCACGGAATGCTCTTCTTTGGACTGTTATTGGCGCTTTAATTCTTCTTGGCGCTAAAGCGATTTCGGTGGGAATTCAGTCAACTGTTCAGGCGCTTTCTACTGGCAATTAATATGACTTTCAAGGATTTTGTCGGCAGTGGCTCGAATGGCATCATTGGAGTTCTCAATACTATTATTGTACCTGTTATTATGGCGCTCGCTTTTGCCACGTTCATCTGGGGCGTCGTGAATTTTTTCTTTCTTCATGGTGATGATGAAGGGAAGAGGGAGGAGGGCCGCCAGTTCATTTTCTGGGGTATTCTGGGGATGGTGATACTTTTCTCGGTCTGGGGATTAGTGAATATATTGTTGTCCACGCTCGGCATCGCACCTACTGCAAAATAATATGCAATACTTCCTGTATATGAGATCAACCATCCGCATCGCTCTGGTGTTCGCCCTTCTTCTTGTACCCACTCTCTCATACGCGCAACAAACGCAGCAAACGTTCACCCAGACGATACCAGGAGTTAGTTCACAATCATCTCAATTTTTCTCCGGCGGAGTTTCTGTTGTGCCTGGCGCTATGTTTGGTATCGGCGGCGGGATGTATGGTATTGGGGGCGTCGCGGCTAAAGTTCTCTACATTATTAATACTGTGTTGGTACCGCTCCTCTTCGCGGTTGCGTTCATTGTGTTTCTGTATGGCATTGCTAAGGCCTATATTTTCTCTGCGGGCGACGAGGAAGCAATCAAGAATGGTCATAAAATTATCCTATGGGGTCTTATCGCGTTTGCGGTCATGGTGTCGGTATGGGGACTCGTAAATGTTGTGGTGAATACGTTCGGTCTCGCCTCATTCGCCCCGCGCGGTCCATCATCGTATTCGCCGTTTATGGGAGCACCACCTCTACCGCCAAGATAATTTTAAATTACTACATAATATAAAATATATGGATTTAACCGCGCTACGACAATATGCCAACAGCATCACGTATATCATCAATTTTCTTCTCATCCCAACCTTAATTGCCCTAGCGCTCATTACATTTCTCTGGGGAGTCTACAGGTACTTCATCCTCGGTGCGGAAAATGAAAGCGAGCGTGAGAAAGGGAAACAATTTGTCCTCTGGGGTATCATTGGTTTCGTCGTCATCGTGTCTGTCTGGGGACTGGTAGCCGTTGTCGGTATAACCCTCGGCCTCTTCCCAGGTACCGGTGCTCCACCTTCACCGACAATCTAATGGTAAGTAATTTGCAACGGACCATGTCGTATTTCTATCCACATGAGGCGGGCAAGCGCAGTTGACTCTGCCTCTTAGAGCGTTACAATTAACCTATTAATCGCTTATCTACATTATGAAAAAAGCTTTTGCACTCACTTCAGGAATTATCGCTGCGCTTGCCATACCACTAATTTCTTCGGCCGCTCCCATCAGCAACATTTCAGACGTCGGTAGTTTCATCATCAATACAATCAACAACGTCGTGGTCCCAGTTCTTTTCGCCGTTGCGTTCATCGTGTTCGTCTGGGGCGCATTTAGTACCTTTATTCTCGGCGCTAATTCAGAGGAGGTAAAAGAGAAAGGGAAGAATCTCATGCTTTGGGGTCTCATCGGGTTCTTTGTCATGGTCTCAGTGTGGGGTCTCGTGAATATTCTTACGGGCTCAGTCAGTTTCGGCAACTCATCTCAAACGACCCTTCCGGGGGCAACTGGTATTAGATAACAGATGTCTGTTTTAAGCGCGTTTCTTGCGAAGGTCATCACAGAGATTGTCAATCCGATAATTCTGCTTCTTTCGGCCGGCGCATTCGTTGTGTTTCTCTGGGGCGTGTTTAAGTTCGTCAAAGGTGCGGGTGATGAAACTGAACGCACCGAAGGGAAGCAGACTATTATGTGGGGTCTTATCGGGCTTGTAATTATCTTTGGGGCGTATGGTCTTATCAATCTTGCGCTCGGCACGTTCAATCTTCCAAATATTCGTGGCACGATAAAAGGGACGTAATAAAAAAAAGGCCGCACGACATGGTCGTGCGGCCTTTTTGGTTAAAGAACAAAGAACTTCACATCGGCGCATAGGCATAGAGGACTATATTCGTCCCCATGGCCTCGTTCGTTGCGTAAACGAATGGCATATCGCCGCTTGGGCACGGATCCTCTCCTTTCCCAAAATCTATTTCGCGACCATCTCGATATACGCAATGAACACGGAAATCTTCTCCGAACAGCACCGGGCGCATTTGAGGTGGCACGGGAATGAGTTCAGATTCTCCACCTGCCGCTATGATCAGCTGTGGCCACGATGATTGTGGCGCGCTCGCAAGTGGAATATCCGAGTACACGCTAGCGTGCTGTGTCGTAACAGATCGGCTTTGCATCCATTCGTACCATGGGAGAACGACGAGGAGTGTGATTACTCCTCCCGCCAGCGCTTTTTGAAGTGTCTTCCCTTCGCTTTCTTTTGCATGGAGCCAGATAAGACTGGCGCCGATACCATAGACGATGAGGATTTGAAGCCAATATTCTCGGCTCAATTTTCCCGCGTCAGTTAAGTCGAGCTCTGTATCGAATCCCCGATAGATGAGTGCTGCTACTCCGGCGAGGATGATTAGTACGGTCCAGAACATTTCTTTGCGCAGATCAAATTTTTCTTTTAGCCATTCAAGTTTTTTTCCATCGCTACTTTCTTTGGCCTCATCTGTAGAGGGGTGATTGATATCTTTTACTCTCTTTGCAATTCGTGCGCGCTCCCCGGCCTTTTTATCCGAGTGAGGAGTATTGCGTCGAAAGTTAATCAACAGGAGCAAACCGCCTACCAGGAAGATAACAATTCCAGCTCCGATCCCTGCGACAATCCACAAAAACATGTTCATGATTTCCCCTCAACTTTCGTTTTAGGTTTCAACATATCAGTCAGCGGAGCGAGAGGATTGGTTGCCCATATGATTGTATTACCGGAACCCTGCGAGGATTCACGGATAGCATCATATCCAGCAAGTGTCATCCCCGCCTCCTCATACTTTTTTATAACTTCAAGTCGTGCAGTAAGTGCCTCAGCTTCCTTCGCACCTTTTATTCTGATAGCCTCTCCGTTTGCCTCGGCAGTAAGTTTGATTGCTTCGGCTTCCTGCTGGGCTACGTATCTCTTCAGCGTTGCTTCTTGGTGCTTCTTTTTTGCTTCAGGTGATCCGGAGAGATCCATGGTTTGCAGGGCGACACCGCGTATCTCTATACCGTATCGATCCTTTAGACCGCGCGGGCTTGTGTCTTTATCATCATCCGGCAGCAGCTCGTTTAGGGTAATGATTGGATTTGAGAACTGCTTCCAGTATTTCTTTATTTTATCGGCGTCCGTTTCTTTATTCTCGTCGTCTTCGGTTGCGCTACTTTGTTCGGGAGAAATAAGGTTCTGGTAGTAATGACTACCGACGAAAGTACGGACGTACCGATTAATCTCGGCAGTGACACGCTGTAACCAGTCTTCGCCGGAGAATAATGCACGATAAGGGTTACGTACCGCAACGGTCACCAACATGAGTATATCGACCGGAAGACGATCTCTTGTCTCTGCTCCAGATGTTTTGATGGCGTAGACGAAATCCTTCACATATACGAAGTCAGCCGGTTCGGCACGAGGGAGTATTTTTTCTTCCCCCGTATCTTTCTGGGTAACTGTTTCGTTCCACTCAAACGCGTAGACATAGACACTATGTGACCATGGCCACCCGACCCAGTAGAGTCCAAGATTCTTAAGAAGTTGATAACGATCATCGTAATAATCGTCGCCCGTATTCTCAAATCCCCGCTTGTTTCCTACTCCATGATAGAGGACTTGCCAGTCGGGAAGTAGCACTGTTCTTTCAACACCCTTAAATTCCTTCTTGTAGTAGTTTGCCGCTCTCGGATCATTGAGATGATACCCGGCGAAGCTCATAATGGGGTGGTCGAAGGAACCGCTCTTCACGACGATTTTTATCGTTCCTTCCGTGCATGTCGTGAAAAGGATGTCCTCCTCTGCAAGCCACTGCATGAAGAAATAGAGAGGGGAGAGTAGTATTTTCCCTATGGTTGACATTGCGAATCTCCTTTCTAATATGGGTGACAAAATGGGCCGTTTTCTGAGGTGGATGATACAGAAAACTATAGAAAAGTCAAGTCGGTGCTGGAGAGAGGACTCGAACCTCCATGGGTTACCCCGCGAGCTCCTAAGGCTCGTGCGTCTACCAATTTCGCCACCCCAGCGTCTTCCAAAGCATACTATATTCTGCTATATTTTCTTCATTGCGCCTATATCTTCTCGGATTCGATATAGACGCTCGCTCGGAGAACAAGAATCCGAGACGCATTCTTGTTTCCTCACTTCGCGCCTATAGCTCAGTTGGTAGAGCAGCTCCCTCTTAAGGAGACGGTCCCTGGTTCGAATCCAGGTAGGCGCAC
>CAYXYP010000012.1:25709-28184 GCA_964469405.1 uncultured Candidatus Saccharibacteria bacterium | reverse complement strand
GCTTGACGGCGCCACCTCCGTCTTCGTCTCCGGCAACTATGCCTATGTGGCGAACCTTAACCGCGACTCCCTCGCAGTCATCGACATCTCTAACCCCGCCGACCCGGTCTTCCTCTCTGAAGAGCAGGGCACCACCCCCGGCACTACGCTTGACGGCGCCACCTCCGTCTTCGTCTCCGGCAACTATGCCTATGTGGCGAACCTTAACCGCGACTCCCTCGCAGTCATCGACATTGGCGGCACGACCATCAGCAATCTCGCAGTTGGAACTGCCAAAGTCGGCAATCTCTCCGTTGACGCCTTCGCTCAATTCGCCCAAGGAGCATACTTCGGCGGAGGACTCGGAGTACAGGGCGGCATCTTTGGGAACCAAGGAGGCACCTTTACCCGCATGGGCACCACCACTCCGCTCGCCTCAACGACCCTGGCATGGGGAAATACTCCCGTACCTTCAGCCCTCTCCGCCCTTACCATCGACGCCGCCGCCGCCGGTATCTCGGATGTATTCTCTCTTTCCCATTTTGCCACCTCTTCCTCTGCTTCGGGCATTGGCACCGGCATTCTCTTCAACGCTTCAACCTTCTGCTCCCTTGCCAGTTGCGGCACAGCCACCACGACTGCTACCTCTACTGCTCGCATCTCTTCCATACTCACCGGTGTCTCTACCTCGTCACCGACGAGCGTCCTTGCGTTCTCGACCAAGAACACCACAGGTTCTCTCACCGAATGGATGCGTCTTAGTGAGAACGGGTATCTGGGTATCGGCACCACCTCTCCATGGGCTCAACTCTCCATCAACCCAAACGGCATCATTGGCCCTGCATTTGTCATCGGTTCATCCACTGCCACGAAGTTCATCGTGGACAACGCAGGTAACGTCGGCATCGGACGATCAGGGACTCTCGCATCTCGCCTCGACATCACAGGCTCCGCCACATCTTCTGCAGTCATCACACTGCGTGATCCACTCGGCAACGTATCGTTTGAACTCCGTGCAGGGACTTCGACGTTGCTTAATACTTTTATTGGTGTCAGTGCAGGAGTGAGTAACACCAACGGCGACTTCAACACTGCTCTTGGCTACCAAGCACTTTCCTCTGACACTGATGGTGCCTCCAATACCGCCGTCGGCTATCAATCCCTCCTCAACAACACCACCGGTGGCACCAACACCGCGTATGGCCGTGCCTCCCTCCTCAACAACACCAACGGCTCTAGCAACACCGCCACGGGCTTCGAATCACTCCTCAACAACACCAGCGGCTCTAGCAACACCGCCAATGGCTCCTTCGCCCTCTCCGCCAACACCTCTGGTGCCAACAACACCGCCACTGGTTACTTAGCCCTCTCCGCCAACACCACCGGCGCCGGCAACACCGCCACTGGCTATTTTGCCCTCTCCACCAACATCATTGGTAGCAACAACACCGCATATGGTCTCGGATCTCTCTTAAACACCACCGGCAAATACAACATCGGCATCGGGTATACAGCCGGATATAACGTCACCACCGGCTATGACAACATCTTCCTCGGTCATGATGAAAACTCCGGAGGCAATGCCATCACCACCGGCGGGAACAACATCGGCATGGGATACAACATCAAGTTCCCATCGACTGGCACAAACAACATGTTGAACGTCGGCAACTTCCTCTTCGCCAACCTTCCTGCCACCACCACCTCCACCGTCATCGGCAACACACCACTGACCGGCCAACTCGGTGTCGGTACCTCTTCTCCATACGCCAAACTCACCATCTGGGGAGGGGATACACTCGGAACTACTCGTGCACTTGAAATTGCTAACTCTGCGTCAACGACACTGCTCTCAGTGTTGAACAGTGGCTTTGTGGGCATCGGCACCACTTCGCCCTACTCAAAACTTTCGATCTCAGGCACAAGTGGACAAGCCTCTACCTCGCCTCTCTTTGCCATCGCATCCTCAACACCGCTCATCGGCGGAGCCTATCTCTCGGTCTCCGGCAGAGGAGTACTTGATGTCAAAGGCCGTGCTATTGACCCACAGTTCATCTCCGAAGAACTCGGCACCACTCCCGGCACCACGCTTAACGGCGCCCAAAACGTCTTCGTCTCCGGCAACTACGCGTATGTGGCGAACAATGCCCGCGACTCCCTCGCCGTCATCGACATCTCTAATCCCGCCGACCCGGTCTTCCTCTCCGAAGAGCTCGGCACCACTCCCGGCACCACGCTTGACGGCGCCAGCTCCGTCTTCGTCTCCGGCAACTACGCCTATGTGACGAACGCTAACCGCGCCTCCCTCGCCGTCATCGACATTTCTAACCCCCTCGACCCGGTCTTCCTCTCTGAAGAACTCGGTACCACACCCGGCACCACGCTTAGCGGCGCCCGAAACGTCTTCGTCTCCGGCAACTATGCCTATGTGGCGAACTTTGCCCGCGACTCCCTCGCCGTCATCGACATCTCTAACCCCGCCGACCCAGTCTTCCT
>CAYXYP010000012.1:0-25609 GCA_964469405.1 uncultured Candidatus Saccharibacteria bacterium | reverse complement strand
CACCACGCTTGACGCCGCCATCTCCGTCTTCGTCTCCGGCAACTATGCCTATGTGGCGAACAATACCCGCGACTCCCTCGCCGTCATCGACATCTCTAACCCCGCCGACCCAGTCTTCCTCTCCGAAGAACTCGGCACCACCCCCGGCACCACGCTTGACGCCGCCATCTCCGTCTTCGTCTCCGGCAACTATGCCTATGTGGCGAACTTTGCCCACGACTCCCTCGCCGTCATCGACATTGGTGGCTCCACCATTAGCAATCTCGCAGTGGGAACTGCCAAAGTCGGCAACCTCTCCGTTGACGCCTTCGCCCAATTCGGCCAAGGGGCATACTTCGCTGGTGGACTCGGAGTACAAGGTGGCATCTATGCTAACCAAGGAGGCACCTTTATGCGCATGGGCACCACCACTCCACTCGCTTCAACCACTCTTGCATGGGGCAATTCTCCCGTACCTCCAGCCCTCTCCGCCCTTACCATCGACGCCGCAGCCGCCGGAGTCTCGGATGTATTCTCTCTGTCTCACTTCGCCACCTCTTCCTCTGCTTCGGGCATTGGCACCGGCATTCTCTTCAACGCTTCAACCTTCTGTTCCTTTGGTTGCGGCACGGCCACCACAACCGCTACATCTACCGCTCGCATAGCTTCCATACTCACCGGTGTCTCTACCTCGTCGCCGACGAGTGTCCTTGCGTTCTCAACTAAGAACACCACCGGCTCTCTTACCGAATGGATGCGTCTTAGTGAGAACGGGTATTTGGGTATCGGCACCACCTCTCCTTGGGCACAACTCTCCATCAATCCAAACGGCATCACGGGCCCAGCATTTGTGATCGGTTCATCCACTGCGACGAAGTTCATTGTGGACAATGCAGGGAACGTCGGCATCGGCACTACTTCGCCGTACGCCAAACTCTCTGTTGCAGGATCTATTGTCGGTCAAAACTTCATTGCCACATCGACTACGGCTACCTCGACCATTTCGGGTGGACTTAGTGTGGGTACTACAAACTCAAGTGCACAACTTACCGTGCAGAATACTTCGAGCTCCGGCGCTTCGTTGGCATTCCAGACTTTGACGTCTGCTGGGGTGAATTTATTATCTATTTCAGAAAATGGAGTTCTAACCAGTGGTCTCTCCGCTCTCTTTGGCGCCGTCAATGTTAATAGCGGTACGACACTCTCATCGACAAATAATAGTGCCGCGATACCTCTGCAAATCACCACAATTGCAAGTGGGCAAACTGCCGACATACTCCAGATCTCAGGAATGACCCAGACGGGAAGAATTCTCACTATAGATAAGAACGGATATATCGGCATCGGCACAAGCACGTCATTTGCTTCTCTCCAAATTGCTACCACTACCGGGAAGAATCTCGTCCTCACTGATTCAGGTGCGGGCGCTAATTTAAAACACTGGCTCTTCTCAAGTATGGGCGGGAATCTCTATGTCGGAACAACTACGGACGCGTATGCTACGTCCACTCCATCTGCTCTAACGATATTGAATAATGGAAACATCGGCATCGGCTCAACCACTCCTGGCTCACTGCTCTCACTTGGCGATACGACTAATTATATTAACTTCGTTAACACGGGAACTTCTACTATTTCGAATAATTTGCATGTGAAAGGAACTTTGCGCGCGGCAGTTTCGTATGTCGGCGACCTGGTCTTCAGTAACGGCTTCCGATTCGTCGAAGGTGATGCGAATGATCCAATACAGACTTTAAATCTGCAGAATCAATTTGGCTCGACCACAATCTCAGTTGGTGATAATGGCTATGTCGGCATCGGAACGACGACTCCAAATCATATACTCACGGTCGCGGGCGATATCGGCGCCACCGGATTTGTGAACACATCGACGAGAAACGCAAAGGCGGATATCGCGTATGCGACAGCAAGCTCAACCGAAGATAGGTTTAATCAGCTCGTGAATCTGAAGGTCGCAACGTATCACTACAAGATTGAGGACCAGTCTGGCCCGCTCCGTCTTGGGCTCATCACGGAAGATGTGCAAACAATCGCACCGGAGATACTTTCGCCTGATGGCAACGGGATCGATCTCTACAAGCTTGCGACCTTTACACTCGTGGGCGTGCAGGCGCTTGCCGCGAAGGTCGACGCGGAACATATGCGCGTGACTGCACTTGAAGAGCGTGTCATTGCGCTCGAGAGCGGCGCGGTATCAACGTCTTCCGGTACGCCGATAATTTCTACGACCTCGCTCGCGAGCGCGTTTGAAGGTTTTGGCGTGCTTATCCAGAAGGGTATTGCGCAGTTCAATACTCTCGTCTTCCGCCAGCTAGTCGCAAGCAAAGACGCAGACGGCACCAGCAGCGCAGGGAGCGTGCAGATACTTACCGGCAACACCGTTGCGCAGATCAATAATTCTCTCGTGGTCCCATCGACCAAAATCTTCGTCACGTTCAATTCGCAGATTAATGGCAGTTGGTGGGTGAGCGACAAGGCAACCGGCTCCTTCCGCGTCGTTCTGTCTGCACCGCAGGTTGCCGACGTCTCCTTCGATTACTTCCTCGTGCAGACGGAAGGTCAAATTGCAACTTCGACTCCAAATACTGTGCCCAGCGTGATGCAATCAAATGGTCCAGACACCGTAGCGCCTGTCATTACGCTCATCGGCGATAACCCAATGTATATGTCCATTGGCGCTCCGTTTGTGGAACCAGGTGTGAATAGCATCGATGCTGTAGATGGTTCAACGTCGTACATCACCTACGTCGATGGCGTACAGCAAGTAGCGGACGCATCAAGTATTGATACCTCCATCCAAACGAACCACATCATCACGTACTCGGCGACCGACAAGGCAGGGAACTCGTCGACCAGAATGCGTTCAGTCATCGTCGGCAGTTCTGAGGGGGCGGTGAATGTCGGCGCCGCGAGCTCCACTGTCGGCGGGTCTTCCGACACGACTCCTCCGGTGGTGACGCTTTCTGGGGCAGCATCCGTACAGATAGTGGTGGGCGGCATATTTATCGACTCGGGTGCGACTGCTACTGACAATGTGGACAGTACGGTGGTCGTAAATACTGCGGGCACAGTCGATACTCTAACTGCTGGACTCTACACACTGACGTATTCTGCGACTGATGCAGCAGGGAATGTCGCCTCTGTCTCTCGCGTCGTAACCGTTGCTGCCGCTGCTTCGGGCACGGCGACCTCCACTCCATCTATATAAGGTATATGGAAAGGAGTACAGCGGGTCTCTCAGGCTAGTGTATAATTTCGGTGTTCCGCTACTTTTACTTCACTACTCTTAATTTCTCCCTATGGCTATTCGCGTCGCTATCAATGGTTTTGGTCGCATCGGTCGAGCATTTGCACGTCTTTCGCACGGTCGCGGTATTGAGATTGTCGCAGTGAATGATCTCGGCTCGCTCGAGAATCTCGCGTATCTTCTCAAATACGACACGGTGTATGGCCGGGCGCCATTTACTGTTGAAGCAAAGGACAACGCTCTTTATATCGACGGTAAAGAAGTGAAATTTGTTTCGGAAAAGGATCCGACACAGTTGCCGTGGAAAGAGTTGGCCATCGATGTTGTTATTGAGTCAACAGGATTTTTTACTGATTATGAGAAGGCACAGGCACATATCACAGCTGGAGCGCGGCGTGTCGTCATTACTGCGCCAGTGAAAGGGGAGTCTGCTCTCGGTGCGACCGTGCTTATGGGTCTGAATGAAGACCGTCTGCAGACGTGCCAGATAACTTCGAATGCATCCTGCACGACGAACTCCGTGAGCCCAGTCATCACTATTCTTGATCAAGCTATCGGTATCGAGAAAGCAGTGCTTTCGACAACTCATGCATATACGGCGAGCCAATCGCTCGTCGACAGTCCATCAAAGAAAGATATGAAAGAAGGAAGAGCTGCCGCGCAAAATATTGTACCGACCTCGACGGGCGCTGCAATAGCCGTCGGACAAGCATACGAACCATTGAAAGGAAAATTCGATGGCATTTCGCTTCGCGTACCAGTACCGGCCGGATCGATTGCGGACATCACGTTTATCGCAAAGCGTCCGACAACTAAGGAAGAGGTAAATGAAATACTCCGGACTGCCGGCGCGAATCAACGCTGGGAGGGTATTTTCACAACGACAGATGAAGAGCTCGTATCGAGCGACATTGTCGGCCAACCATGCGCTTCTATTGCAGATCTCGGCATGACTCGTGTAGTCGACGGAACTTTGGTGAAAGTGTTGGCTTGGTACGATAACGAAATGGGATACACGGAATCACTCGTTCGCCATTGCATCGCAGCCGCAAATGCCAACAATGCCTAAAATATTTATCGCATCTGATCACGCAGGATTCGAGCTTAAACATGCGCTTGTCGAGCACGTCCACACGCTCGGGTACGACGTCGTCGACATGGGCGCTGTTACAAACGACCCAGAAGATGATTATCCAGACTTCATAACTCCGCTTGCAAAACGTGTTGCGAGTGAGCCGAACACTCGCGGCATCGTCATCGGCGGAAGCGGACAAGGAGAAGCTATGTGTGCAAATCGCGTTCCTGCTATCCGCGCTGCTGTTTTTTACGTGATTGCCGCATCCACGGCAATCATGCCGGATTCGGCGAATTCTTCCGCTAGTGCGGAAGAATTCGCGAATCCGGCGCCGAGCGCCGCATCTCCAGACAAATATGAGATCGTGCGGCGTACACGAGAGCACAATGATGCGAACGTACTCTCCCTCGGCGCGCGCTTCGTTTCGGTGGACGAAGCCCGCGAAGCAGTGAGGATTTTTCTTGAAACTGAATTTTCCGGATCGAAACGGCACCTGCGACGTCTCGCAAAGTACTGATGTATGGGTCTTGTTGCTCCAGCCGTACTCCCATCTTCGCGTGAAGATTTCGAGAAGAATGTCGCGCTCCTTGCGCGGATTCCAAATGTCTCTCGAATACAGATCGATGTGGTCGACGGGCGTTTCGCATCGCCAGCGTCCTGGCCTTATAATGCTCTCGAAGAAAACTTGCACACTTTGGTAGAGAAGAACTATATGTTGCCGGCACTTGATCATATTGCGTATGAGATTGATCTTATGTGTTTCGATGCGGAACAAGCGGCGGATGCGTGGCTCAAACTTGGTGCCACTCGTCTTACATTTCATGTCGAAAGTTCAATCGACTTGCCGCGTCTCGTCAGAGACTCTCGAAGTCGGTATGGGGATGTGATCTCCTTCGGGCTTGCGGTCAATATCGCGAGTGACCTCTCCCTCCTAGAATCTTGTCTAGGAGAAGTACAGTATGTGCAGTTTATGGGCATTGCATCTATCGGCAAGCAGGGGCAATCCTTCGATCGGCGTGTTCTCGAGAAGATTCGCGCATTCCACACTCAACACTCGGAAGTTCCGATACAAGTGGACGGGGGTGTCTCAGTTGAGAGTGCGGAGCAACTTCTTGCGCTCGGTGTTTCCAGTCTCGTCGTGGGCTCTGGTATATTGCGTGCCAGAGATGCGGCGGCAGCTTTTGCAGAATTTGAAGCGCTTCAAAGTTCTTTTGGGGTATAATACAAAGGATGTCACTCTCTGATGAACAGGTACGTGCGCTTGAAACAAAAGCCGAAGCAATTCGCGAAACGATAATTCAGATGCTTGTCGAGGCGAAGTCTGGTCACACGGCTGGCCCGCTTGGCATGGCGGATATATTCGCTGCATTTTATTTTAATATTCTCAACCATCGTTCGGACAATCCAGGATGGGAAGAGAGAGACAGACTCATACTTTCCAACGGCCACATTTGTCCAGTGCGTTACGCGGCAATGGCACATGCCGGCTATTTCCCTGTAGAAGAATGCCTCACGCTCCGAAAATTCGGGAGTCGGCTTCAGGGGCATCCTGAGCGATTGCGTTTGCCCGGACTCGAAACTACCTCAGGTCCGCTTGGCGAAGGTCTCTCGCAAGCTTCTGGTATAGCGTATGCACTGAAAATGGATGATAAAAAGCAGCGGGTGTATTGCCTCATGAGCGATGGTGAACAGGAAGAAGGGAACATCTGGGAGGCGGTGATGTTCGCAGGGAAGTACAAACTTCATAATCTCACCGCGGTTATGGATCGCAATAATATTCAGATCGACGGGATGACCGAAGACGTGATGCCGCTTGAGCCGGTTGCGGACAAGTACCGTGCGTTTAATTGGCACGTGCTCGAAGTAGATGGTCACAACATGCGGCAGTTTATCGAAGCTGTCGATGAGGCAAAGACGATTGTCGAGAAGCCGACGCTCATCATAGCGCATACTATTCCGGGGAAAGGTGTGCCTGAAATCGAATTCGATTATCGTTGGCACGGCAAACCGCCGACCCCAGAAGAAGGGAAGCGATTCCTTAAGGAAATTCGCACAATGAATGGTAAAGTTCCCCACGAATATGCTTAATAGTGACTTAAAACTTTCGGCTTCGATTTTCGCGGACGATATCGAAAAAGCTTCGACACGCGATGGCTTCGGCAAAGGCACCATCGAGGCAGGCAAGAATGATCCGCGCATCGTCGTTCTTTGTGCCGATCTTGCGGAGAGTACGCGGGCTGAGTGGTTTCAAAAAGAATTTCCCGATCGTTTTGTTGAAATGGGTGTTGCCGAACAAAATATGGCCGCAGTGGCAGCTGGTATGGCGAATGCAGGAAAGATTCCGTTCATGGCAAGCTACGCGGCCTTCAATCCGGGCCGTAATTACGAACAAATTCGTACGACCATCGCACTCAATCATGTGTCGGTGAAAATATGTGGAATGCACGCGGGTGTCTCGGTCGGCCCTGATGGCGCGACGCACCAGATGCTTGAAGATATTGGTCTGATGCGCATGCTGCCGGGCATGACGGTGATCGTGCCGGGAGACGCGGAAGAAGCGCGGAAAGCGGTTGTTGCGGCCGCGACGACGGACGGTCCAGTGTATATCCGTTTTGGCCGTACGGCGACTCCCGTTTTCACGACAAGCGAAACGCCCTTTCAAATTGGGAAAGCAATTACCCTTTGGGAATCAAATGCACCCAAAGTCGCGATCCTCTCAACTGGCTCGTTGAGCTACTCGGCGCTCATCGCGGCGCGAGCACTTTCCGAGAGTGGTATCGAGTCCATCGTGCTCCATGTTCCTACCGTAAAGCCACTTGATGAGAAAGCGATTCTCGATGCTGTACAGAGTGCTGGCTGCGTCGTTACCGTCGAAGAACATCAAGCTGCAGGTGGTTTTGGAAGTGTTATTGCGGAGTTCCTTTCGCAGCATCATCCGGTACCCATGCGACTCTTGGGTGTGATGGATACCTTTGGTCAGTCAGGCGAGCCTGATCAGCTTCTTAAGCATTACGGACTCGACGCTATTCATATAGAAGAAGCCGCTCGTGCGCTCGTATCTATAAAGGTATAAACGATGGAGTTGAAGGTAGGGAAACCAAATATCAATTAAAAAGATTCAACTCGATAATCTGCAGGTGCATTTTTAAGGAATGTTTCGAGCGACTCGCGCGTGAGGAGGCCTTTTTGTGCCCCAATTTCTTGTACGACCGACATCGAATTGATTGGCCCCCAGAGGAGTGCCTCTCGTAATGGTTTGCCGAGTGCAATCGCGACCACGATAGTGGAGGTCGATGCGTCTCCAGCTCCAGTGCGGTCAACGGGCGGTTTCGGGTCCGGATACATGCCGATCTTAAGCATTTCGGTGCCATCAAACGAGTATGCACCGTTCGGACCATCCGTGATGAGTACTATTTTTGGACCAAGTGCACGCATTTTTTCGAGAAGCTCCTTGATATCCGTATCTCCGACCTCGAGAATTCTCTCGGCCTCTTCTTTATTGCAAGCGACGAGCTCTGTGGCAGCGTAGAGTTTCGCAAGCTTCTCTTTGCCCATAGACATTTGAAATGTGCCCGGCTGGAACGCGAGCTTTGTCTCTGGGTGTGCCTGAAGCCAAACCGCGAGTTCCCCATGAAATGCTTCCGAATGTTCGCCAGCGGATGAAAGGTATATCCATTTCGGCGGCATAAATTCTTTCGGAATGATATAGGGATACGCCTCATGGTGAATGAGAATAGTACGCTCCGCTTCATACCAGAGCACATAGTGGTGATTCGTTGGCATCCCGTCGTTTATAGCAATATATTTCGTGTCGACGCCTTCTCGTGTGAAAGATGCGAGAGTTTCTTCGCCGTAGCGATCTTTGCCGACGTTTGAAATGAATCCGGAAGAGAGTCCAAGACGTGCGGCGGCCACCGCTGCGTTGGCTGCGTTTCCCACCCCAGGCACGAGAACGGAGAATTCAAAAGGAATCTTGTCACCCCATTTCATCGAAATGGTGCAATTCTGGTTATTGATGTCGCAATTAATCCGTGCTTGGTCTAGTTTAATAAATTCGTCAACGGCAGTGTCTCCAATTGCAATAAAATCCATATGAACATTAGTGTAGCATCCCTTCGAGGGCGTCGCACTCCAGATGTTTTGGATATTGTCTACCGCGCTTTGCCTACGTGATATGATAGAAGCATGACTGATCTTGTTTCAATCGCGCGTTCACTCTTCGCTTCAGGTAAAGGGATTCTTGCAGCTGATGAGAGCGTGCACACTGCGACCGAGCGTCTCGCTTCCTACGGTATTCCAACAAGTGCGGAAATGCGTCGGCAGTATCGGGATCTATTTACTGGCGCAGAAGGCTCTGAAAAATACCTCTCGGGGATTATATTTTTTTCCGAGACATTACTCGAAAAGGGCAACGACAATATACTATTTCCTGCATCGCTTGCGTCTCGTGGCATTCTGCCAGGGGTAAAAGTCGATCTCGGAACCGAACCTATTAGCACGAGTCCGCACGAACTCATCACACAAGGTCTTCTCGATCTTCCTGAGAGACTCGCAGAATATAAGAAACAAGGCGCTGTCTTTACCAAATGGCGTGCGGCTATTCGCATCGATGGTGATCAGCTGCCGACTGCGGCAGCGATTCATGAGAATGCAAAACGTCTCGCAAGTTATGCGAAGGAAGTGCAGTCGGCGGGTCTTGTACCGATTGTTGAGCCCGAAGTACTTTTCGAAGGGAAGCACAGTCGCGTGCGATCTCGTGCCGTCATTGAGGAGGTGCTCGGTACTCTTTTTTCGGTGCTTGAAGAACACTCGGTTGATTTCGCAAGTGTTATTTTGAAGACCTCCATGGCACTCTCGGGAAAGGAGAGCGGGAAGATAGATACGCCAGAAGAAGTTGCAGAAGACACTCTTGCCGCACTTATGCAAAGTGTCCCGCGGCAGGTAGCAGGTATAGTTTTTCTCTCGGGCGGACAGACGACGGAACAAGCGACTGAGAATCTTGCCGCGATCGCTCGTCGGGCGAAGGAAGTTCATGCTCCGTGGCCACTCACGTTTTCCTATGCCCGAGCTCTCCAGGAAGAGGCTCTCTCACTCTGGAAAGGAAAGGAAGAGAATGTTCCCGCTGCCCGAGCGGCATATCTAGCGCGCCTCGCCAAAGTCTCCGCCGCTCTCGGCTAATCAATGTAGGACGTACTACGTCCTACATAAGTGTGAGCCTAATACTCAAGCGATTTTGGATCTATTTCTTCCACAACCCTCTCCGTAAGATATTCCTTAAGAGAAGAAAGATAGTCTGCACCGAGGGATTGTTCAAAAAGTGTTTTAGTAAGTATTGAAGGGAAGTTCGACAGATTGCAGTAATCGGGATAACTACTCCACCGATAGTTCTGAAGGTATTCGAGTACTTTAGAGATTTCAGGGATAGTACCTTTATCGCGCTGTCGCCACTCTTTCGCACCTGGGAAGTAATCAAGTGAATTTAAATGAACATAGTGAAGTATATAAAGGAAATGCTCTTGACGTTCGATAAGGATTTTCTTAGTACGTCCCTGGTACAGAGTGCCTCGACGTTTATGTCGCTCATTAAAATATCTCGCGTAGCCGCTTAGCTTGCGCAGGAAAAGAGTTAAACCACCCTCGACCCGCTCGGAAATTAAGAGATGATAGTGGTTCTTCATAAGTTCCCATCCGTGTATATCAACTAATTGCTTACGAATGTAGGACGTAGTACGTCCTACATTCGAGTTACGAGAATTGGCATGATTAAATTCGAGTGCTGGAGCGGCATCGTTGAATTCGTAGAGGTCATGCACAAATCGCGCATAATCTCGGGTGTCTAGAAATATATTGCGTCCGTCAACTCCTTTGTTAATTACATGGTACAGCTCCATATACAATAGTATAACCCATGTAGGACGTAGTACGTCCTACATGGGTTTAAATGTATACTTTGTGTACGAGGAATTGCATTTCTTCAGGCTTTCCCGTATATTCAAGTCATCATGCTTACGCTTTCTGTAGAGAAACGCGACAAAAAGAGCGCTTCGGCGCCGGTTCTTCGTCGTCAGGGCTTCATTCCTGCGGTCGTTTACGGCGCACATCAGGCATCAACGCCCATTACGGTACCGGCCCGCGCTTTTGATAAGGTTCTGCGCGAAGCGGGTGAGGCCACGATTGTTTCGCTTGCGGGTCTTGGTGAACCGCTCCCAACTCTCATTCATGAAGTTGATCTCGACCCACTTACGAATCAACCGCGCCATGTCGATTTTTATGCAGTAACCAAGGGCAAAAAGGTCCAGGTCGCCATCCCGCTTGTTTTTATTGGTGAATCCCCAGCAGTGAAGGCGGGTGCGAATCTCGTGAAGGTGCTGTACGAACTCGAAGTGAAGGCAGATCCGATGAATCTTCCGCACGATATTACCGTTGACCTCTCCGTGCTTGCAGCGATTAACGACCGAATCCACGCAAAAGACATCGTACTTCCTGAAGGGATTGAGTTGGCTGTTGAGTCCGAAGAAGTTGTTGCACTTGCGCAAGAGGTTGTGGAAGAAAAAGAAGAGGTTGCTGAGCCTGCAGACATCGGTTCGATTGAGGTTGAGAAAAAAGGTAAGGAAGAGACAGAAGATGAGGCAGCAGCTCCTGCATCAGGATCGACGAAGGGAAGCAAGAACGCCTAAGACTCCTCGTGGCGTGGTAAAGCCGTGGACGGCTTTGCTCCCTGCGCTTGTCTCGGACAAATGCGTGCGGACACGCTTTGCCGCTCGGCTCGCTTGGTAGTAAGCGGTGCTTGCTCCCTGCGCTTGCCTCGGACAAATGCGTGCGGACACGCTTTGCCGCTCGGCTCGCTTGGTAGTAAAATGAACAGACAATGCGACGCTCTTTATTTTTTGTCCTCGGGTGCGTATGTATTGTTACACCGTCTCTCGCGCTAGCTCAAAGCGCATCTTCGGCCGTACCGAGTCGCCAGCAAGAACTTCAGAGTCAGCTCGATACACTCGAGAGTGAGATTGCTGCACAGCAGCAAGTACTCGATGTCGCGCAGAATCAGCATCAGACGTTTCAGACGCAAATAAATGCTTTAAATGCAGAAATAAAGAAAACCCAACTCCAAATTCAGGCGATTAGTCTCGCGATAACGAAATTAAATAACAATATTGGTGCTCATAACCAGACGCTTGCTGAACTCTCGGCACAACTTTCTGCGGAGAAGGAGTCGCTGGCGCAGATTTTGCGGCAGACCCAAATGCTTGATGGTTACTCAGTCGTCAGTGTCGCGCTCGGTGCGCAGAATGTCTCTGAGTTTTTTAGTGACCTCGACGTTTTCGTCTCGATAAAGAGCGCTCTTATCAAGTCATTTGGTGAGATTGAACAGACGAGTTCCTCAACCGAAGCGGAAAAGGAAGCGCTTCAAGAACGTCTTGCGGAGCAGGAACAGTTACGCACGGTGGCTCAGCTTGCGAAGCAGCAGGTTCAAATACAACAGAAGGAAAAACAACAGTTGCTTACACAAACTAAAGGAATCGAAGCGAATTATCAGAAACTCATTACAACAAACCAGAAAACGGCAGGTCAGATTCGTTCCGAGCTCTTCTCTTTGCGAGATAGTGCCGCGATACCCTTTGGCACGGCGCTCGCGTATGCACAGGCGGCCGAGAAGGCAACTGGTACGCGCGCAGCGGTCACGCTTGCTGTGCTGAAGCAGGAGACGAATCTCGGTCAAAATCTCGGTACTGGCTCATGGCGTGTGGATATGGCGCCACTTCGCGATCAGCCCGTCTTCGCGTATATCACTCAGACGCTCGGCCTTGACCCTAACAAGATGCTCGTCTCAAAAAAGCCGTGGTACGGATGGGGCGGTGCGATGGGTCCCGGGCAGTTCATCCCATCGACATGGGTTTGCTATGGCGGATTTGTAAACGTAAGTACGAACACCTGTTCACCTCCTTCAGGTGCAGATAAATCCTTCTGGCAGGGTCCATGGCAGTATGATGCAAATACAGATCGTGTGCGCAAGCTTCTTGGGGCTACAGGGCCTTCCAATCCTTGGAATGCGCAGGTTGCTATCATGGCGACCGCGATGCTCATGGCAGACAATGGCGCATCTTTGCAGACCCCAAAAGCCGAGCGGCTTGCTGCGCAGCGTTATTTTGCGGGATGGACGCACGCGAATAACCCCGCCTATGCGTTCTATGGTGACGGAGTGATGAAATTCGCCGCAAGATTCCAGCAGGATATCAATCAGCTTGGCGGGTGATTAAAGACGAAGATCATTCTCCCTAACATTTCGTGTTAGGGAGAATGATCTGTTGTTAAATTGTAAATAACATGTTATAAAAGACACAGAGGTTTTTAAAATTTTCAAAGGAGGTTTTGCAATGAAACGGGTATCACCGCCTTGGATGCGTCGAACGAGCTTCATTACGATTCTGATGCGAATTTCAGATTTGTTTACGAAGTGGCGTATAGCGCGCTAAATGCGCGATTAATCCCACCTAGTTACGGTGCAGTGTCGTGACTAGGTGGGTTTTTTTATTTTCCGCATTTATCGGAGTGTCACACTATCCACTCCTTGCCACCAGGCTCAGTCCCCGAGGATGTATCATGTGAGGGAGTAATAAAAAATTATATGAGCCCTGATTATTTTACAAAAAAAGAGACCGTCGCGCTTCTTGTCGTTGTACTTCTGGCGAGTTTCGGTACGCAGTACCTTCCCGCGGTTTATTCCAAGCAAGTAGGCGTGACCCCAGGTCCTGAGAATAGCGGTACCGTGCAAAATGCATCTTCTCCTTCTCCATCAGAACAAGCAGTGAACCCGTATCCAAATGCTGAATTCCCGATAGAAGGAGAGATTTTTCCGATCGGGAAGGATTCTATGATGGTACGAGTCGGCGTTACCGCAGTCCAGGTTAAGATTAATTCAGCGACAAAATTCGTAGAACGAACATTAAAACCGCAATCAGAGGTCAACCGGCTATTGGCGGAATTTGATAGCGCTTTAGAGAAAAACCCGAACCAAAAAATTTCCTACCCCATAACCTACACAGCTGAAAAAACCGCAACTCTGGACGATCTTGAAAGCGGAGATCGCGTACTGGTATTTCTTACCGGAGGAAATATGTTTACAAACGGAGAAATTACAGCGAGCACGATAGCACGGGTGGTTCGGTCAAAGCCCTAACTAAGCATTTGAAAATGCCCTCACGATATTATCCATTTTCAGTTTTTGCTTTTGGAATATTCGTGTTTTTCGTCTTCCCAAGCACAATAGCAGCAGCTCCAATAACGGGACCAGGTCCATGGTCGGAAACATTCAATGTGTCTGTTTCTGGAACCAATTTACAAACATTCACCCTCCCCGTCCTCTTCCCTGGAGATACCACCTATTCATTTTCGCCTGCCCCACAACATTCTCTTATGGTACCCGAGTTCAATAGATTGTTTGTGAATCAGGCGGAATACACCTCTGTTTCTGTAGGAGCAAGCATCCCACTTGTTCTCACGTGTCCTTTCGGCAGTAGATTATGGGGAGTAGCATCATGCGTGTCCAATGCCTATAGAGGGGGGTATGTGACAGGTACGTATGTCGTTACCATCGGTGGTACAACCTACAATGCTGTTCTAAACTGTCCTCCCCCAAGTGTCCTGTGGAATGGTTCTTGTAGGCAAGGGCGTGGTGGAATTGTCCGCGGTAACTACACCGTCACTGTAAGTGATACAACTTACCCAGCTGTCCCGACTTGTCCCATTGGTTATACGCTGTGGAATGGCACATGCGGCCGCGGCAGGATTCCCGCGGTTGTTACTAATGTAATTCAGATGCCGCCATATACGGGGACACTTATTGTTTCGGGTACTGGGAATGTTTTTATCCGAACTGTTATTGGCCCCGTTACTTCGAATGGACCGCGGCCACCCATAACGGGAACCTTCCTCTGTCCTTCGGGAACGTTTGTCTATGGATTCGGTGCTGCTACGGGACAAAACGCTCGTAATGATTATTCCCATCTTGTGATGAGGGAAGTCTATTGTGCGGAGAGTTTTGGGATGACTACCGACGTCATGGGTACCAGAATATCCTTGTACCCTACGGGCGGCGGAATCTGTAGGCCGGATGAATATGTCAAAGGATTTAGTAGTTTTGGTGTCTCATCAGACAACTGGGATCATTCACAACTCGGAACGATGTATTGTGCAAAACTTGCAACGAGTTCGCCTCAAGTAACAGCGGATTCGTTTAATCTCCTCGCGTATAATAACGGTAATTATTATGCGTTTTCCGCGGGGCTTGGCAGCGTAAAAATGATGGCGGGGCTTACAGGATCTGCGTATGACGGTCCTGGCGGTGCGACCGGGGCTCGTTTTTATCCAGGAACTCTCTATAGTCGTCACATGCCTACTCTTCTGTCCGCCAAGGCTTTTCTTTCCGCTGATCCTCTCGTCATCGACCAGGGCGAATCCTCAAAACTCACCTGGAGCTCTACGAATGCGACATCTTGTACCTCGTCTGGCGGCTTCTCGACGGGCAATGCCACATCAAATTCCATTGGAGTCTTGGTCACTCCGTCTGCCACCTCGTTGTATTCAATCACCTGTACTGGACCGACTGGTACTTCCTCTCCAGCTATAGCGACTGTGACAGTTCGTGCTCCAAACGTCTCAATTAATGCCACGCCGAGTCGCGTAGTGAAGGATGGCGCAACGAACATATCTTGGAACGCGACGAATGTAAAAGATTGCACTATTACGAAAAATGGAGCTCCTTCATTCGGGAGTCCGATTATTGCCGATGTTTCTCGTGTTGTGGCTAGTTCTACCCTCGATACCATCACCGGTCAAACTACCTATGTTATTACTTGTAGTAACAATTCCGGTAGTGGGACAGCGTCCGCTACACAGGTTGTGAATCTCGCGCCCTCCTTCCAAGAATTCTAAATCAGTGCTATCACGTTCGGGAAATGAAAAAGAATATTTCGTACTCGTTGTCTCGGGGGCGGCCTGAAGGTATTGTCTCAGTCGAGCTTTTTCTTATTGGATCCAATGATGCTGCCATTTCTTCGTAAGGAGTCTGTCATTAGAAAGTTTCCAAATAATGTTTCTCAAGGTAGTATTGGGATCACGTTCAGAATTAATCTTTATGGCTTCCCGTGTCTCTTCTAAAAAGAAAATCTCAGTCGGGGGTCGTTTAACTCTTACAGATATCGCCTTATTTTTGGATGGGTATCTTTCAATCGAAATTAGCAAAAAGGTCCTTAAAAAGGTTATCGTAAGTAAAAAATACCTCGACACGGTTTCTTCAGAGGAAATAATTTATGGCGTAAATACTGGTTTCGGTCCCATGGCTCGGACGTACATACATCCTGTTAAGCAGCGTGATCTTCAATACAATCTGGTTCGGAGTCATGCTGTCGGACAGGGCGTTCCATTAGGGCAGCATTTCGTTCGAGTCATGATGCTTTTGCGGCTCCATACGCTCGCGCAGGGTTTTTCCGGAGTTTCGCCCGAAATTCTGCTCGGACTTAAAAATCTTATCGAGAAGGGAATTGTGCCGGTTGTTTTTGAACATGGATCCGTCGGAGCGAGTGGGGACTTGGTTCAACTTGCACACATTGCCCTGGCGCTAATTGGAGAAGGAGAGGTCTTCATGGAAGGTCGACGAGTAAAAACATCAGTGGCGCTCAAAAAACATCATTTAAAACCCGTTCCACTCAGCGGTAGAGACGGTCTCGCTCTTATAAACGGCACATCGGCAATGACCGCTATTTCCGCTATTAATCTTATCGAGGGGCAGCAACTGGCTGATCTCTCTGTCACTTCTTCGGCGCTCCTTTTGGAAATAGCCGGAGCAAACATCGAAAGTATACATCCATTTATTTCGCAAATGCGTCCGCATAAAGGACAGACTAAAGTGGCGCAAATAATGAGGGCTCTTCTTGCAGGCTCTAAACGCATCCAACACAAGACATATCGTATGTTGCCCGAAGCTCGCAATGAAGACACGTCTCCGATAGGAAATATTGTCCAAGAAATATACTCTTTACGGTGTACCCCACAGATTATAGGTCCTGTATTGGATACGCTTACTTCTGCAAAAATAATAATAGAAACCGAAATAAATTCGGTGACCGATAATCCTGTCATATCACCGCGAGATGGCATCTTCCATTCAGGTAACTTCCATGGTGACTATATCGCGCTTGAGATGGATAAATTAAAAATCGCTCTAACAAAATTATCGTTATTGTTAGAAAGACAAATTAATTTTCTGTGTAACCCGCGCCTGAATGGCATCGTGCCGCCGTTTGTTACTCTAGGCACACCAGGGTTGGATCTGGGTCTACAGGGATTGCAATTCGTTGCTACGTCCACAGCCGCTGAAAATCAAGTGCTTTCTACGCCAATGAGTATTCACACGATTCCAACTAACAATGACAATCAAGACATTGTAAGTATGGGGGCCAATGCCGCGCTCATAGCGAGCAGAGTTATTGAAAATACGTATCAAATACAAGCTATTTTATTTGCCGCGATACTCCAAGCTGTTGATTATCTTGATATTAAGAAAGAGTTAGGTGAAGGAACGAGACATACATATGAGGTCATGCGAAAAGTTTTCCCTTCTTTCAAAAAAGATTACTCGCTTCTCTATGGAGATATTGCCAGGCTCTCTGGTGAGATGAAGAAAGATGCTGCTCAGAGATATCAACAGCTATAACTTGCGTACAATCCCCCTCGCTCTATACTGAACCCTATATGAATAAAAGCATCAATGGAACCAGTGCCCTTGTAGTCGCGGTCGCTGCCGGGGGAGCCATATTTTTTACGTGGGCTTGGCAAAATATAAATTCCGCTCTTCAAAAGGGAATTGCCGATGGCTCAAGCATGCGCGTTAGTATGAAGAGTTCATGCACTGTTTCTGAAGATACTCTGGGCACACCTCATTTTAGTGGGTGCAATTCGATTCTTTAAATTTTCCATCTGCGAGCTAGTAGAACATACGATCTCCGGTCTGGAGATCGTATGTTCTATATCTTGGGAGGTTCCTCCGATCTCCGTAGTCGAAGGAACCAAAAGAACCACGGCCTCTTTATTTTCCTCGTCCAAAGGAATCCAAGAAACCAAAGGAATAGTACGTAGCCTACCAACAAGATAAGAAATGGATATTCGGTGATGGTGCTATAGAGGGTTGTTCCGCGCAGTTTCCCTGTGGGGACGTTAACAAAAAGGATTCCAGACTGGTTATAGGGAATTTCTTTAACTATGTTTCCATAACTGTCGATGAGAGCGGATGGTCCAAACTTATTTGCGCGGATGATCATTCGCCCTGATTCCGTCGCGCGTAACTGAGCATTTAGGAGATTAAATTCGTTAGGGAATGAGTTAGCAAACATCGCTTCTGAACCGATTGCAAATACGACATCGGCAGTTTTTCCATTTTCTCGTGCAGATGTGGGACGACTAATCTCGGAACACACTAAATTCCCAATAGTGGCCTTACCGATGTTGACTGGAGAAGAACTGGTCCCAGCAGTGCCGTCATACGGGGTGCTGTACATGCCAAGTTTTTGAGCCCACTGCGGAGTGTAATCCATAAAAGGGAAAAGCTTTATCTTTCTATATGAAGCAATCAGCGCTCCGTTTTTCCAAAAGTTTATCTCGTTCCAATATTCTCCGCCTGCAAAATGGGTATCCCACGTTACCAAGGTTGTCTGGGGTGGGACGTGCGCTTTGAGCCATTTTCGAAAAATAGTAAAATCCATCCCAATGACGTCTTTAGTGAATCCATGGTTGTCTAATGAATTTCCTATGGCGCCAATCCATGGCGAAAATGGGTAAATAATTACGTCCGGATGTAATAAGACAGCCTCTTGTATGCGGTTTTCAAGCAATGGGAATTGGAATGATCCATGTACAATCGTACCGAAAGCCTCGCTCTCTTTGCGGGTAGTATCTTGAATAACCGCTATAGAAATAGATGATGTTACTGTGGAATCGACTGGATACGTATATTGATAGGCGAACGATGCGCCCATAACCGCACCGAAGATACCTAGAGGAATGAGGAGGAGGACATCTCGTTTATTTGTCTGGAATATGAATCGTAGCGCCTCTGCAATCGCTGCATTTCCAAAAACTACCATAAACGTGACGAGAAACGTACCCCCAATGCTTGCCATAAAACGCAAGGCCGAGATATGGCTCGCTGCGTAGGCGAGAGATCCATAATTAAAGCCAATAAACACATTTCCAATGGCCCATTCAACCACAGCGAAGATGCCGAAAAGAATAACTCGTTCCAATGGCACCAACCCTTCCTTCTCAGTCTTGAGCAAGCAAATTCCAAAAGCGGTAGCGGCACTTATAAAAAAAACTAAGGGAATGGCGAATACTTTAACCGTCGTTGAAAAAAGATGTGCCTCCGGAATCCAGGTAAAACTGAAGAGCGTAATATACGACAAGTAGCCCGAAAAAATAAATCCAAAAAATAGAACCCCGCTAAAAATTTTAAAGGTATCTTTTTCTCGGTATATAAAGAAGTACATTGGTACAAGAGCGACAAGAATAAGCGGCCACAGGTTAAAGGGCGGCAGAGTGATAACTAAGAGGAGTGCCGATATGATAGGGAGAGCGTAAGGGAATCGCTCGTATCTCAAAATAGATTTAGGCATACTCGGTACAATGGTTTATTAGTCGTCTCGTCTTTTCTGTCGCAAGTGAGAACGCTTGTACAAATGACACATGAATATCGCTGATAACTCCTTTTTCTATTGCATGTGCTACAGAAATTCCAGGGGCGAGCATCCAGCGTCTCAAGAGTTCATTTTTGATCATCGCCGAGATACTATCGTATTGAGTCATGGTGTGTTTTTCGTTTTTTAACTCAACATCAATACGGATTTTTTTTGAATCATGCATGGCGTAGTTTAGATGAATCTGGTAGTCATCCCCGGCGATCCCATTCATTGAAACAAAGAGTTCCTCTATATCTTCTGATCGTATTTCAAATCCATGTATTCTTACTTTATCGACCTGTTCTCTTCCAGACCAGCGCAGCGTTGCTCCCGGGAGACCGCAATCACAGGATGTACGCGCTATCTCGAAGAAATCTCCCGTTCGGTAACGAATAAGCGGAAAGGCCTTATTCAAGGCATAGGTAACCACAAGTTCTCCGTCTACGAGTTCAAGCGCGATGAGAGCGTGGTGTAAAAAATGAAATGCCGGCCCATTTTGTCCCAGAATATGGGTACATGGGTAGAGAATAAATTGACCGATTTCAGAAGATGCGTACAGGTTTGCTATGACGGCATTCGGATAGAGTTGTGTCAAAAGGTTTCTTTTTGTCGGGGTCAGAGTTTCGGAAGAAAGAGCTAGAAGCTTTATGTCCCGCGGTTCGTAAAATTTCCCAATGTACTCTCCGAGATTTCCTGCGATGGTCGGAGTTGCATAGATTGCATCTACACGAGTCTCACGTGCGATAACGGCACTATTGGGAAGATTTTGATAATCCGCAAACACTGGCGTTATCTTTCTTTCTGCTTGTCGGCACTGTTGGATGAAGCTCGCAGAAAAGTTTTTATTGAGAGGAGGGTAGGTAATGAGCGCTCGCGTTATCGGAATTCCGAGTGACGGCTCAAAAAAATAATGGGCGACAGGAGAGAAGTATGAAACAAGAGGTTTACCGCTCGTTGTACCGGAGGTAAAGCCGACGAATGCCACTTCTTCTGGCGGTACATAGAGGCGTTTATCGGGCGGCGTATTCACTAATTCCGCACGAGAAAGAAAAGGGAAGTCAGTGATCGTCGCCTGAGTAGGGATTGACGCAAAAGAAAATTTTTTCTTATAAAAATCAGCATGCGGGCTGGTATGTATCCTCGCAATCTCTCTGTTTAGAGCCTCATTATTCTCCCATAAAATCATGTTCCGAGTATATCAAAAAATGTCTGTGTCGCTCATGATAGTCTGTACTCGACATGGTTCCGACACACATAACCGATACCCCAGTTATATTTCTTATGAGTTTGTGGGCTATTGTCTGGGTCTTATTTATTTTTCTCGGGCAAAATGCAAAGCGAATATTGCCACTACAACATCATCTCGTGTGGTACAGCACGGCCGTTTGTATATCTACAACATTTTTCTATTGGTCGACATTTAGCGAAATTGGAAGCCTCACAGGATATTTCACTGGACGTAATCCGCTCTATGATTTATTGCTAGTGCACAAAATTGTATACATCATCGGAATATTCTTATCGATCCTCGGTGCGATAGTCATGATACTTTCGCGCTGGGAACTGCGCGCACTTACGGTTGCAGAAGTTGTCTTTGCTAAATGCGAATCACCAGTTAGCACCGGTCTGTATCGCTACGTTACACATCCAATGTATCATGGGCTTTTCCTAATACTATTCGGTTCGTTTCTTCTCTATCCGAACTTCATCGCACTATTTTTTATGGCACTGGCGTGGTTTTTTGTAGAAAAGAAAAAGAAAATAGAAGAAGAAAATCGTTAGTCTTAGGGAGTACCCGTCTTATTTTTTTCACCCATGAGTGTAAGTAGGGCTGTCAATTCTTTCTGTACAGATGAACCAGCATCTCCAAGAGTAGTTACTTGTGAAGAAAGCTTATTGAGGAGACTCTGTGTCGGAACTGACCCGGAAAGAGTCTCATTCAGTATTGCAAAGTAGTTGGTGAATGCTTGCACAAAAACATCACTTGCATCAAGCAATACAGTCGTCTGCTTGTGTATATCAGTGTCTTTAATCGTCTCGTCGTTGATTTTCCTTAGGGTAGCTATATCCGTGCGCGTCATTGCTAGCGACTCATTATTTTTTTTGATTTCGATTTTTGCTTGGGTTATGAGGTCAAAAAAACCACTAAAATCTCGCGCGATGCTTTTTTGCTTAATGGCTTCCATCAAAGGAACTAGTGTTGAAACGTTATTTGTCCCTACTTGTTTCAATTCGTCAGCGATTTTGTTAATGAGCAGGTAATAATCTTCCCCGACTAATTTTTTTGGAAGAAGAATATTTTCTTTCAAGTTCAGATCAGGTACTTTCTGATTACTAGGATTTGGATATGAAAGAGAACCCGCGGTTACCATCGAAGGAGTCATAAAAAATATTGCATCTTTGAAAAAGAAAAACACAGCCCCCGCACTTATAAGTAAACCTATCATCATGCCAGCGAATAAAATAAGTATCATTCTGCCTCGTGTACCTTGATTGTCGGGAGCGTTTTCAACAGAATTCATATGGTAAATGGTAGCATCACATGCTATAGATAATCGTATAGTGTGAATATGCCTGTGGATATGTCATTCTTTTATAAAGAAAATATTACTACCGGGCCTGATGATATGAGTGCGCTTCATCATGTGCGGCATACTCCAGGATACTCTCGTTTCATATACGGAGTGTATGCACTACTCGGCATTATTTTTTACGGGATTGGCATATATACTGCCCTCGGGATTCTTCTGCGTTCTCTCAATGGCGGCGCCATTTCGTCACTCGAGACGATACTCTTTCTTTGCTACTTACTAATCAATAGTATTATCGGGTATGGTTTTATGTTTTGCCGAAAATGGCTCATGAGCTCGTTCTTAAGCACCCTGACTCTTACAGGATTTTTGACGGTATTGTTTTTTATCACCGACATGATGTCTCGTGCAACAGCATTGCTTACTGGGGTATTTATGGTTGTGGGTATTTTACTCTTTCTTTTCTTGACGAGGCATCTTCTATCGGGTAAATACCTGGAACCAAAGATAATTATCCCCTTTATTGGAGCGTTATTATTTTCGTTCCTGCTGACTAATTTTGGCGTGTTACACTAATGCATATGCGAGAAAAAATACAACATTCAAATTTCTCAAAAAGCATAGCTATTTTTCTTGTCGTTCCTATCATATTGATTACCTCTTTTTCTTTCCCGCGTCCCGCGCAGGCAGAATTCTTAGTTCCCATCCTAGTTACGGCGATCTTTAGTTCTATTACTCTTGGATTAGGGACATTATTTCTCATAGATGGCACCACTTGTCTCATTAATATAGTTTGGGGATGTTCGAATACAACGAGTGGTGTCACGACGGTCATTGATATAACTCCTAGCGCAGTCTCACTCTCTGCGAATCCTCTTATCATCGACCAGGGCGAATCCTCAAAACTGACATGGAGTTCTACAAATGCAACATCTTGTAGTGCCTCGGGAGCAGGAAGTTGGATCCCTGCTAATAGTCCCACCTCTGGTAATGTTTTGGTCACTCCACCCACAACTTCAAGCTATCAAGTTAGTTGCACCGGTCCTGGAGGAACGACTAACTCGAATATTGAAACCATAACGGTCCGTGTTCCAAAAGTCTCAATCAATGCCATACCGAGCCGCGTGGTGAAGGATAGTTCAGGCAATGGTGCGACGACCATTTCTTGGGACGCGAAAAATGTAAAAGACTGCACCATCACGAAAAATGGGATTCTTGCATTTGGAAGTCCCCTCATTGCTAATACTTCTCGTACAGTGGCTAGTTCTACCCCCGATATCATCACTGGCCAGACTACCTACGTTATTTCGTGCACGAATAATGCTGGTGCGGGTGCAGCATCTGATACACAGATTGTGAATCTCGTGTCTTCCTTCCAAGAATTCTAGATCCGTGCTTCGCTACGGTTGGTTTAATAGATGGCGTACTAAATTTATTAGGCAGTCTTGCATGATGGCCATTGTTCGGGTAGAGTGGCTAGAAATGACGACAGGAAGCGACACGACAGAATTCAAGCGCCTTTTCGATTCAGGGGCGCATTTTGCGCAGGTCAAGAGCCGGAGACATCCCTCAATGAAGCCGTTTCTGGTCGGCACCAAAGGGCGACAGGAGATTATTGACTTAGTAAAGACATCTGAACAGCTCGAAGCTGCCAAGGCCGTCATGGTCGCACTCGCAAAAGAAGGGAAGACGGTTCTTTTTGTAGGTGGGAAAGTCGAGATTGCGGCACTCGTGAAGAAGGCGGCGCAAGATATCTCCGCTCCCTTTGTCGCTGCGCGCTGGCTTGGCGGCACTATCTCCAACTGGAATGAAATTAAAAAGCGTATTGCGCGTCTCGCAGAACTTTCTGAAAAGGGTGCAGCCGGTACGCTCGCCAAGCAACACACGAAGCTTGAGCTCGTATACATTGGCCGCGAAAAGAAACGTCTCGAAGAGCGCCTCGACGGTATCACGACGCTTACGAAGCGGCCGGATGTCCTTCTAGTCGTCGACACGAAACACGAGAAACACGCAGTAAAAGAGGCGAACGATGCCGGTATCCCCATCATCGCTATTATGAGTTCCGATTGTAATCTGCGCGAGGCAGCATACCCAATTGTTGCGAACGATACGTCGCGTGAGACTGTGCGCCTTATCCTCGCCGAACTCGCCGGAGCGTTCAAGAAGGGTCAGGCGGCGTAAGCTTTGCAGGCAAAGCTTACCATCGCTCGCGCTTGGTAGGAGTTTGTTTTAAAATGCTTTCGCCGGCCGACTGGGAAAAGAGTGCGCTCTGGGCTGCTAGGCCAAGTCCAACCCTCTTTTCCCAGTCGGCCGGCTTCCCATCGCATGCTATTATCTTTCAATACCTATGGAAATAACCACTGAAAATATCAAAGAATTGCGCGAAATGACCGGCGTATCCGTCATGCAATGCAAGAAGGCGCTTGAGGAAGCAGGGGGTGACCTCGATAAGGCCGCCGTCATTCTCAAGAAACACTCGGCCGCATCGGCTCTTAAAAAGGCAGATCGATCGCTTGCTGCCGGTGCGATTGGGAGCTATATGCACGATGGAGTCATCGGCGCGATGGTACTCCTATCTTGTGAGACCGATTTCGTCGCAAAGAATCCTGAGTTTGCAACGCTCGCTCGAGAGCTCGCGATGCACGTCGCCGCAACAAATCCGGCGTACACAACTTCCGAAGAAATTCCCGATGGAGCGAAGCAAACCGCGACGGCCGTATTTGAGAAAGAAGTTGCTGACAAGCCGGTCGATATGCGGGCAAAAATCCTCGAAGGGAAACTGGCGAGTTATTTCCGAGACCAGGTCTTCCTCGAGCAGCCTTTCATTAAAGACGAGAGTAAAACCGTACGTGATCTCTTGAATACCGCGACACAAAAATTTGGTGAGCGTATTGAGATAAGTCGTTTCGTGCGCCTCTCCACCCACTAGTCTCTATGGAGAGTCTCTTATTTATTCTTGCGACGCTGACGCTCCTAGTCGGGTTCTTCGCTCTCTCCGGTTATGAGACCCAACGGGGTACGCGCATTTTCGCAGGTATTCGTACGCGTTTGGATCAGAATGTCGGACGCATTGAGTTCATTCTGGCACATGTTGATTTTGGTGCGTTCCTTCTTGATGAGACGCATCGCATCACGGCTCGTCTCGGGCATGATACCGTGCATATATCGCTCCTCGTGGTGCGCGCAGCCGAACGCCTTCTCACACGTGCCGTCCGGCATCTTCGTATGCGTCATACGGTTGATGCTATGCCACGTGAGAGTACGAGAGGGTACGTTAAAAGCCTTTCCGATTTTAAAGATCATCTTAAGGCGACACAACCCGAAATTCCTGATATACAATAAGCAAAGCTTGCTCAGGTTGCGTTCAGAAAGTATAACTAAGGACAGTAGTCATACGGTTCCTCATTTGCCGGAGTAGCTCAGTTGGTAGAGCAGCTCACTTGTAATGAGCAGGTCATCGGTTCAAATCCGATCTCCGGCTCCAGAATCAAACTCAAAGGTATTCCGCCGTCAGAGAATTTCGCGGCGCGGAGCGCCGCATAGGGGGAATGCGCATTTCCGCGCGCTTCGCGCGCGTGAAGGGAGAGGTTCAATCCGAAAATTTTTTGGAGGGAGGATTTTTTGGAGGGGTAGTTTTCAGAATGGGCGATTTCATCAAGACGCGAAGCGTCCGAAATCCATTCTCTGACAGGTTCAACCCAAGCGGCGGGGGCTCGTTCAAGGCGGACGATTTGCTCCTCTAGAGTCCGGCGCTCGCTCATAAGAGCTCGGCGGCGGGACAAGTATTCTTCGCGCTCCAAATCCTCGGCGACATAGAGGTCGGTGAGACGCGCAAGCGTACGCGAAATGTCCTCTGCCTTGTCCCGCAGACCGTGAACAGCTCCTGCCGCCGTTTTAGAGGCATTGGCGGCCTCGATATCCAAGAGGGCAGACAACGGCGATATCCACTCGCTCGGCATCGCGTATTCGCCGAGAAGCGCCGAAAGTTGCGAATCCAACAATTCGCTTCGTATCGGCGCTTCTTTGC
>CAYXYP010000011.1:0-28901 GCA_964469405.1 uncultured Candidatus Saccharibacteria bacterium | reverse complement strand
TCCGCTGTTTGACTAAATCAGATACCCTGTGGCGTGAGCCCAGGGTTCTTCATTTTTTGTAAAAGAATACCCGCCAACTTCAAAGACCATGTCCTTCAAGGGGATCTTGCAGGATCTCGAGAGTGCCATCTCGGATTCGATCTCCTCGTACAGTATGAGAAAGACGATATGTTGCATCTCGTTACCATTCTTAATGTTGGTACGCACTCGGAACTATTTGGCGAATAGCGATTCATGCGCGGTCCTTGCTGTGATATTTTTTATGAATTTCGCGTAGGTGCGAGTCAGTGATGTGTGTATAGATCTGGGTGGTGTTGATGGATGCATGACCGAGGAGCTGCTGGACAGAGCGTATATCGGCGCCGTTGTTGAGAAGGTCCGTCGCAAAGACGTGGCGGAGTATGTGCGGGGTGACTTTCTTCGTGATACCGGCCTTTAGAGCGCAACTCTTGAGGATTCTTTCGACGGAGCGTGGTGTGAGCCGCGCAGGAATCGCTTTGCCACGCGGGACGTTCACAAAAAGTGCTTCCGCCATGTCTTTGCGTGCTTTCAGATATGCAGCAACGGCACTTTTGGCAGTGGAGGAGAGGAAGACAACCCTGACTTTCTCACCTTTGCCTCGTACTGAAAAGGAGTCTTGGGTGAGGTCGAGGTCGTTATTAAGCGCACAAAGCTCGGAAACACGCAGTCCGGTGGAGAAAAGAAGCTCAAGTATCGCGATATTGCGGATGTCTTTCTCCTCGGCCCCCCTCGCAGCTTCCATGAGACGCGAGAGCTCAGTGGGAGTGATGAGGTCGAGTTCTCGCTCGGGGAGCTTCGCGAGCTCGATTTTCTCTGGAGAAATGGCAGAGATGTCACGTTTACGGAGAAACTTGAGGAATGCGCGCAGCGCGATCATGTAGTAGTTCTGGGTGCGGCGTTTCATAGAATCGGCAGCCGTACCCGGCTGCCGATTGAGCCAGAGACGAAACTCACGAACACTCTGTTCGCTGATATCGCTCACCTCCGTAACTTGCATCTGGGTGAAGTATCGAGTGAGATAGTGATCGTAATTCTCGATAGTCTTGACCGCACGACCACGTTCGATCTCGATATATTCGAGGAACTGCCTCTTCGCCGCTTCAGCGTTCATATATAAAGTGTAACATCATGCGTCGCACAATATGACGTTTTGCGCTATACCCGAGCTAATGAGGCAAAATGCATAAAAAATGTGCGACACCACCTACATATTGCGCAGCCCCCGCCTCATTTCCTAAGCTAGGGGACGATTTTCGTGATTACACGTAACTTGCAAAATTAGGCAAGGCGTGGTAGGGTGGAGATTCCATGCTTACTACTAAGAAAAAGGCAGCGGTTATCAAAAATACCGCTCGACACGACACAGACACTGGCTCGCCAGATGTACAGGTCGCGCTTCTTTCTGGGCAGATCGACCAGCTTGCGAAGCATTTGAAGAAGAACCCAAAGGATTTTCATTCTCGTCGTGGTCTTCTCCAGATGGTCGCTAATCGTCGCAATCATCTCCGCTATCTTGAGGTAAACAACAAGCGTCATTACAACGCGCTTATCAAGAAACTCGGTTTGAAGAAATAAGCTGGATTACCAGCTTGCTCCCTACGCTTGCTTCGGACGAATCAAGTAAGAAACTTGTTCGTCACTCGGCTCGCTTGGTAGTAACGCTGGCCAAAAACGCAATCTGCTGCGTTACGGGTCCCAGCGATTTCTTCCGTCGTACCACAAAGTACGCCTCCAGAAATCGCTTTCCCGTGCCTTGCATCTTGTGGTTTTCGCGCAGCGTTAGGTGGTATCATGGAGAAGTAGTTCCGTTCGTCTATCGACGAGCGAGCACCACATTTTATTATTTCGTTTTATATAAGCATTTATTTTTACTTCTTAGCGAGCGAGGTGAAAGAGAGATTCTGATTTCTCTTTCCCGAGCGAGCGTCGGAAGCAAGCCTACTTATGGCAGTTATCAAACATCCAGCACAACGTATAGGAGTATTCATCGATACACAGAATCTCTATCACAGCGCAAAACATCTCTACAAAGCACGCGTTAACTTCGGCAAAATCCTTGAAGAAGCCGTCGGAGGCCGTATCCTCGTGCGCGCAATCGCGTACGTCATCTCGACAGAGAGTGGCGAGGAAAAGAATTTCTTCGAAGCTCTTACTAAAATGGGCATCGAGACGAAAGTTAAGGATTTACAAATCTTCGCCGATGGCGCAAAAAAGGCTGACTGGGACGTAGGTCTAGCAATCGACGCGGTCAAGCTCGCACCGAAGCTCGATACGGTTGTCCTTGTTACGGGCGACGGCGACTTCGTCCCGCTCATACAATATCTCGACATGAATGAGGGATGCCAAGTAGAGGTAATCTCGTTTGGAAAATCTTCTTCAAGCAAACTTAAGGAAGCGGCGCACGCTTTTACTGATATGTGTGACGATCCGCGCAAATTCACTATCACTTCCCGCGGATAACTCACTTCACACCCCTTTGGATGCGTTATTATTAAGCATGAATGGATAAAGACGCGATCATACCCAAAAGATTTACAGATACAAATCTTCCGAAGAAATATATCCGTACATTTGAGGGCGATACAAAGACGGTGAAAGAGGGGAAGATCCCTGATCTCGTACCACTTGTGTCACGAGATGAGTCTACGACTGAGGATTATATAACGATGGCCGTGCCTGAAGCGCCCCTACCACCGCCAGAGCCGGTCCCAAAACCAATTGAAAAACCGAAACCAATTCCGGAGCCGAAACCAGATCCAGTAGTTACCATAACTGAGACGCCGATTACAGCGCCAACATTTACCCGAGCACCACCACCTCCACCCACGCCGCCAGCACCACCACCTCCACCACCACCGCCTCCACCACCTAAGCCGCCAGTAGTGGAACCGCCTCCGGCAATAGTAGAAGTGCCTCCATCGCCGTCGTCTCTAGAGACGTATTCGGATGATTTCGCTCAGCGAATGAAAGACACTCATTCGACGATGACAACCGTACTAGCGGCTGAACAAGACTCAATAACAGGAGCTCCTAAAATTGAAACGGAAAAACCTTCACGTAGCGGCGTCTTCTATATTGCTGGAGGAGTTACATTGCTTATGTTAGCCGGAATCAGTGCGTACGTTGCGAACACTCAGTATCTGGCCAAGATACAGGCGGTCATTTTCGCACCGTCCGTATCATCGGTGATATTCGTCGATGAGCGGGAGCAACTATCTGGTACGGGTTTGGGCCTTGCTCAGGCGATTACTCTGTCGTCTGCTCGAGCAATTTCATCTGGTGCCGTTCGACTCGTCTACATCGAGGCTGCGACCACCACCCCCGACAGTGTTTTCACCGCGCTCCGATTACCGGCGCCCAATATTCTATTGCGCAACACGAACGTAGTGGGCAGTATGGCGGGTATTGTGAATGCAGGTGGCAACCAGAGTCCGTTTTTTATACTTTCTGTTGCCACCTACAGCGAAACCTTCTCTGGCATGCTGTTGTGGGAACCTAAAATGACACTAGATTTCAAACAGATCTTCTTCCCGTATCCGTCACCAGTTTCTGCTATACCTCTTGCGACTTCAACAAAAAAAGTTACAGCTAAACCGACAATCATTCCGATCCCGACTATTTCAAGTGAGCCAATTAAATTTGTTGATGAGGTCATTGCCAATCACGATGTACGCGTATACCGCGATGCTTCCGGACGAAGTGTCATGCTGTATGGCTATTGGAATCAAAAAACGCTCGTTATTGCGCGCGACCCCGCGGCATTTGGTGAAATACTTCAGCGGCTTGCAAATTCGCGGGCGCAATAAATCCCTAAAACTAGGTGTGCTCGCTTGGCATCAATAATCTGCTATCATCCTTGCATGAAAACTGAACAGTTTAAGAAAAGACTTGAAGAAGATAAGGAGAAGCTAGAGAACGAGATGGGGAGTGTCGGCCGTAAGAATTCTCGGGTACCGGGCGATTGGGAACCCATGCCGTCGGAGACGGGTGTCGAGGCAGACCTTGCTGATCAAGCCGATATCGTTATGAGTCGTGAGAGCAACACCGCTATACTTGCGGATCTCGAGGCACGATACGATACGGTCCTCAATGCATTGGAGAGAATCGAAAAGAAAACCTACGGAAAATGCGAAGTTTGTGGCGAAGCGATAGAAGAAGCACGACTCGGAGCCGATCCGGCCGCGACGACATGCATAAAGCATCTCCAGTAAAGAACCCCGCCCAAGGGGCGGGGCATTTAGGAGCCCCTTACGTGCGGGGACCAGGGTTCTTTGCTGGACAAAGATGCGGCCTCCGCCGCGCATATTTAATTTCGGCCACTCATCCCCGCCGTCAGTGGACGGGGCGTTCTGGCCGATTCCAGTAAAAATGTTCGTACCGAAATCAAAACCTCCATCTCACACATCTCCTGTAATTCTCGCATCGGGCCACCCAAAAATCTCTCCGGATGTTTCGAAGCGGGAGACGAGTGGTCGCCAGCCGAAGAATTCTTCTATACTCTCTCCGAAAGAACGTGCACTCCCGAAACTCGGGTATGCGAAAACTCTCGCTGCTCAGCCCGTTGGATCAGGCGCCGAGATGATCATCGTCGAAGCCGATCTGACTCGCGGACTTCACTCTTTCTCAATCGTCGGTCTGGCTGACAAAGCGGTCGAAGAGGCTCGCGATAGAGTCAGTGCCGCTGTTCGCCACTCAGGTTTTAAGCCACCCAAGCAACAGAATAAGCGGATAGTTCTTTCTCTCTCGCCCGCTGATTTAAAAAAAGAAGGTTCACATTATGATCTCGCACTAGCTATTGCGTATCTCATTGCTGCCGGCGACCTCGCGCCATGCGCCGAAGAGATGTTATTCATCGGCGAGCTCGCACTTGATGGGACGGTGCGTAGTGTGCGCGGCGTCCTCTCTCAGGTGCTTGCGGCCAAACGATACGGGGTCAAAACGATATTCGTTCCACCAGGGAACTCTCGCGAAGCTCTTCTTACGGAGGGAATAACAATTTATGGACCAAAGTCTCTCGCAGAGCTTTTACAACATTTGAAAGGGGTGAAGCCGTTACCGCGTCTCGTTCGTGATCGACGAATGCTCACCGCGCCTCCCGCCCTCGATCTTTCCGACGTAAAGGGGCAGGAGAGTGCGAAACGTGCTCTTGAGATCGCTGCCGCAGGGCGCCACAACATCGTCTTTTATGGTCCGCCTGGCACAGGTAAGACGATGCTTGCTCGAGCACTCGCAGGAATCCTTCCTCCTCTCACGGACGACGATGTGCTTGAGGTAACCGCGATACACTCGACCGCTGGTCTTCTGAAGGAAGGTGAGGCGATGTATTGGCCGCCATTTCGTGCTCCGCATCACTCGATTTCGCATGTGGCAATTGTGGGCGGAGGCGCGTTCCCTAAAGCGGGCGAAGTGACACTCGCGCATAAAGGCGTTCTTTTCCTAGATGAATTTCCCGAGTTTGATTCGCGAGCACTTGAAGCTCTGCGGCAGCCGCTCGAAGATCGCATCGTCACTGTCTCGCGAGCGCGCGCAAGCGTCACGTTCCCGGCGGACTGTATGATCGTCGCAGCGATGAATCCTGCGAACACTCTCTCTGACGACTCTCGTGTGATGATGCGCGCTGCAGCGAAGCAATCACGGCGCATTTCGCGACCTATCGTTGACCGTCTCGATCTCTGGATCGAAGTGCCGCTTGTTCCACACGACACGCTCGCACATCTTGCCAACAGTGAATCCTCCAAGTTTGTGCGAGCGCGCGTTGTCGCTGCACGTACACGGGCAGAGGTGCGCACTGGTAAAAAGGGCGCAACAAACGCTGTTCTTACAGGTCGTGAGCTTGATGAGAAGAGCGGGTTCAGTGCTGCAGCGAAAGAAGCTCTTACTAATGCTGCTACGCGGCTGCATCTCTCGCCAAGGAGTTATCATCGCACTATGCGTGTTGCTCGCACTATCGCCGACCTCGCTGGCTCTAACTTAGTCACTCCGGCGTTCGTTCACGAAGCTTTGCAATATCGTCCGCGCGGATTATTCGGGTTTGAATGATACAGAGTATTTTGACTTTTGAGTAAATTATTGGTATAAGTATTTCAGAAACAGTTCAAATCAACATCTCTTTCATCTTTAATTAGAGGAGGTTAGTTATGGGAAAACGTGTTGCGAAGTTGGTTTCGGCGTTGCTTTTCGTGTTTCTCATAGCAGGATGCACCACGGTTGATTCAAAGCCTGCACCCCCGTCCGCACTACTGATCTCCGATACGAAAGAGTTCTTCGACGGGGTCTTTCACTTCGAACGGCAAGGGAAAGCCGAAGAGATCATGGAAAATATCGAAAGGTCTCAAAAAATGATCTCGAAAGGGGGGAGTGAAAAGGAAATTGAAACGTCGGTATATCAACTATACGTAAAAACTGATCAAGATCATGATCATGTGATTACTGAGTTAGAAGCGAAAACATTCTGGCAGACGTATCAAAGGCAATTCGACGCTCAGCTCGGCGCCGGACCAATTAAATTCAAGCAATAGAGCTATCAGGTAACGAAATCGCCAGCTCCTCGAAGGAGCTGGCGATTCTTTTTATAGAACATCAGTGTGGAAATGCTACTGTGGTGCGCAGATGGTACCAGCGAAACAGTTACGGAAAGGATTTGCCGCGCCACGGACTTCGAAGTGGAGGTGTGGCCCCGTCGAGTGGCCAGTCGAACCAACGTATCCAATGATTTGACCTGATGCGATGAATTGACCAGGAGAGATGATGAGGTTCCTCAAGTGCGAGTAGAGCGTTTGTGTACCATTGCTGTGTACGATAACGATATAGTTTCCGTAACCGCCATTCCAGCCACTGCTACGCGCCACGATGGCTGTACCATCTGCTGCCGCACGAATCGGTGTACCGCGCGCGCTACCGATATCGATACCATTCCATCCATGAAGACCTTGAGTAATGAGGCCACCTGGTATGGGATTGCTGTAGAAACCAAGTTGCTCGGAACCACTTCCACCGAGATAGGGTTCACGAAGAACTCCAGACGATGGTCTTACACTTGGTGCGGGTGTAGCGATCTCTCCTCCAGGGATGATGATGACTGAGCCAAGCGCAAGATTTTCGGCTGGGTCAAGACCATTATATTGTGCGATTTCTCCCGCATCAGCGCCATATTTCTTCGCGAGCGATTTTAGAGTGTCGCCTTTGACCACGGTGCGTTCGATACCGGAAACAGGAAGGATGACAAGAATATCGTTCGGGTGCACATCGCGGATATTTTTCAGGTTGTTTGCCCAAATAATCGTATTTACAGAAACGCCAAACATACCAGCGATCTCCGATAGTGTGTCACCCGGGCGTACCACGTAGACCGAGATGCGGTCGGGCGGCGGGGTGTTTGCAATATCAGTTATCGTGCCAGAAGGTCCGCCTTGGGCGATGAGTGCGTTACCGCTATGTATCTGACGATCGTTAAGACCTTTGTTCGGGTTGGGGTCGATATTCGTGGCGGCCGCGAGTACAGGAGTTGTTGAGTCAGGGACAGGTGTATTTGCCGCTGCGTCTACATTTATAAAAAATGACCAAAATGCGTGTGCGCGGTTTGGCATGGAGGCGGTAGCGAACATGATAATCACGAACCCAGCGACGAGTAGCGTGCATTGTTCGAGAATTCTGTATGTATCCGGTTTCGTGTCTTTCGGCAGCGAAGCGGGAAGTTTTTTATGTAATTCCATAGGTAAACAAGGGGAACGTGGTGGGTCTGCTCATACAAAAATGGCTCATATACCAAGTACATAAGCCATTTCTTGAATACATCCGTATCAGTCGATATAAAGAGTATAGCTGAGCAGGATTGAGAGTCAACCACCCAGTCTGATACCTGGGGAGAGCGATTTGTGCGCTATATTCGAAGAGTGAACTATCTAGAAGGCTTAAATGAAGCACAGAAGCGGGCGGTACTAGCATTGGACGGCCCGCTGTCGGTACTCGCTGGTGCCGGAAGCGGGAAAACGCGCGTACTCACGACGCGTATCTACCACCTTGTCCGCGAAGGAGTCAGAGCGGAGCAAATTCTCGCGGTCACCTTCACCAATAAAGCGGCTCGCGAGATGCGCGCACGAGTCCGCACAATGCTCGGTGACGAAAATGTTGTTCCTTTCATCGCTACTTTCCACGGTCTTGGTCGAGAGCTCCTGGAGAGTTATGGGAAGGTGATCGGGATACCACGTTTCTTCAGCGTCTACGATCGCGATGATTCGGAAAAAGCTATTGCGGTAGCGCTCAAAGCGCTTGATGTTGAAACGAAAGAACTGTCTCCTCGAGCGGTCTTGGGTCGCATCTCGCGCGCAAAAGGCGAAGGCATGCGTGCCGCGGAATTCTATGAAAAGCACGCACGGAGCGGCTTCGGTGCGCGCATCGCCGCGGAAGCATGGCTTCGTTATGAGAAGACTCTTGCGGCAGAGAAGGCTCTCGACTTCGATGATCTCATCGCACTTCCGGTGCGTATGCTTGAAGAACACGCTGATGTTCGTGCGCTCGCACAGGATCGCTGGCGCTATGTTCATATTGACGAATACCAGGATACGAATGAGTTGCAGGAGCGACTTGCCGGTCTTCTTGCAGAAAAACACAAGAATCTTTTTGTTGTCGGGGACGGAGACCAGTCAATTTACGGATGGCGTGGTGCGAAAATGGAGAATATTTTAAATTTTGAAAAGAAATATCCGAATGCGCAGACTATTATTCTTGAACGCAATTATCGTTCGACGAAGAATCTGGTGGATGCTGCGAACGCGGTTATTGAAAAGAATAAGAATCGCAAGGAAAGATACTCAACTACCGAGCGTGTGGCGGGGGAGCCTATCGTCGTCCATATGGCACGGAGCGCCGAGGATGAAGCACGCTGGATTGCTCTCAAAATACGTGAACTAATGAAAAACGGAACGAAACCTGAAGAGGTCGCGATACTCTTCCGGACCAATTTCCAGTCGAGGGCGCTCGAGGAAGGACTATTGCACGCCGGGATACCCTACAAACTACTTGGTACGCATTTCTTTGCACGTAAGGAGGTGAAGGACGCCCTCGCATGGATACGTCTTGCGATGGAGCCGTCGCGCGAGGTTGATAAATTGCGCGCGGCGGCGGCGCCGCCGCGCGGGATCGGGAAAGTGACTCTCGGGAAGCTCGCGGCAGGACAGCGCTCGATTCTGCGTGCCGGTGAACTCGCGAAAGTTGAACAATTTGAGCTCGTCATTAACGAACTCTCACAAGCAGCATCCTTTCTGACCTCGTCTGCTTTCGTACGTCTCGTTATCGAGAAGAGTGGCATGCGGCGAGCTCTTTTCGAAGAGGGGAGTGCGGAAGATCGTGAACGTTTCGAGAACGTCGAGGAGCTCGCTTCGGTGGCCACGCGGCATGATCAGGTTGTCGGCAAAGAAAGTATTGCGGAATTTCTCGCCGAATCCGCGCTTGCGGGTGATCAAGATGAGTTGGATCAGGGCGAGAAGACGGGCGTCACACTCATGACTGTCCACGCGGCGAAGGGTCTCGAGTTCGGCACGGTTTTCGTCGGCGGTATGGAGGAAGGACTGTTTCCGCATCAGGGTATGGGCGGAGAAAAAGATCGCGATGAGGAAGAAGAACGAAGACTTTTCTATGTCGCGATAACACGTGCAAAGGAGCGATTGTTCCTCACGCTTGCTCGCGTTCGAAAAATCTACGGCACTGATACTGCTGCGGAACCTTCCTCATTTCTTGCCGACATCGACAATTCGCTCGTGCTCCTTGATGAGATTGAAGATCACGATATTTTTTATTGAAGCGATCATTGATGTATAATCGCTCCCATGGCGTTTTCCGAACAAATAACAATCATAAAAATTCTCCTTTTTATTTCAGGGTTTGCGATACTCTCTCTTGAGATTTTGGGAATTCGGATTCTAGCGCCTTTTGTGGGCACGACAGCGCCAGTATGGGCTGCGATCATCGGTGTTCCGCTCCTCGGGAGCGCGGTAGGGTATTACGGCGGAGGTGTGCTTGCAGACCGCATGCAAAAAAAGGAGATATTTTTGTGGCTTGCGGCTGGTGCGAGTTTATTTATTATCCTCATCCCAACATTGCGTAGTGTCATGAGCCTGGTTGCGCTGTATGTTTCTTACGGTGTTGGCGCACTTATCGGCTCAATGCTTTTACTTTTTATACCCGTCGTGTTCCTCAGTGCTCTTATTACCTACAGCATCCGGGTATTTGTGAAAAACCTTGACACGATCGGGCAAGTGCATGGTGATTTGTATTCACTTGCGACCATCGGCAGCGTTGTCGGAGTTTTCGGCACAAGCTATATTCTCGTGCCGCTTTTCACCATCCCCCATGTTCTCTATGGTCTGGGTGCGAGTATTTTCCTGCTTGGTATATCCATCTCCCTTTCCTTTCCCTTGGCATGGGTACGTTTTGTTCCTAAAACGAGTGCAAATTAACAAAGGTGCTCGCGTAGTAGTCGGTGGGAGCAAAGTCGTCACTCAAAATCGGGGTAGCAGGGTCAATTTCCCCAAACCATTGGTGGGTCAATTGCTCGTTAATTTCTTTGTCGTCGCTCGGTGAGGTACGAATCGTCTCTTTGTTTTTAAATGCCACCAGAATAATATTCTGAACGCCTGTAAGATTATATGGAGAGGAAACAGCATAGGCTCGTACCTCGGGGAACACTGCTTGATATGTCTTTAATTCCGCCTGGAAAAATTTGCTGTAGTCTCCCGTCAAAGCTGCAGGGACGTTTGCAACAATAACGCCATTATCGTTTAACATGGCAAAAAGTTTTTTTGTCGCTTCAATAGTCGCAAGTTGAAATGGCACACCGTAGAAACTACGAAATGCATCCAAATAGATGATGTCATACGTGTCTTTTGAGTGATTTAAGTACGTTCGTCCATCCTCATGGAAAATCCGTAGTCGGGGGTCCTGACGATTTAAATGAAAATATTTTTCTGCAATCGCCGTTGTTCGCGGATCTATTTCTACGACATCAAGCGCCTCAGTTTGCTCATAGCCATCGAGCAGAAATTCGTCAAAATGACCGTTGCCGTTATCGCGGTGTAGCATCGGATATAACACGTCGCCTTCTTGTACTGGGCGATCGAGAGGGACAGTGACGTCTTTATTTTTCCCAGTAATGAGCGCACTTTTCCCGATGATTGCGCGAGGACGTTGCAGGTATTCTTTGAGCGGTATATCGGCGCTGATGACTCGACCCGGCGTCCCATCACTTTTTGTTTCATGGACATGCACATAGCCTTTAGGGTCTTGAAATCCCGTATCTAAAATATCCGCCTCTTGTACTACGACGTGGTCTCCGGGTATTTGATTGTTCGCTTCAAGATGATTGAGCGAGCCCTCCATTTGTCGGCCTACTGGTTCGCTCTTTGATTTGTATACGAGTGTTCGCTCCTCCTCTCTCTTCGCGGGATCGTATGAAAATAAAATCGGAAGCGTAATGGTCTTACTATTGTGGTACATGTTCCCTGCAAGTTCCCAGACCTTCTCAGTGTCGTATAGCGGCGTATCGGTGAGGAAATAGTTTGCATACGAGTATGCTCCTCCACCAACGAGCAGTGCGCGTTTTGCTGCGGGATTAAAATGTCCTCCGAGGCGGTTATAATGTGCATACGCAAATACCAACTCATTGCTATCAAGGTACGAGGCCGAATGAATTTCGCCGTTGACGAGCATAAATCGGAGCGGTTTCTTTGATGTTAGTTCGGTACCCTCATATACCTGTAGACGGCTAAAGATACTTGTTTTATCTTCAAGTTTTTTCCACTCATGCATGTCGCTTTTGATTCTTCCGTCAGAAAAAATAGGGTTTTTTGAAACGACGAAATCCGGTGGGGTAAATCCGAGCAGTAGTATGCAAGAGAGAATTATCGCGCTTATGCCATATTGCGGGCGCATTTTCAACAACATCGCTCCGATTATTAATATTGTCACGATACATACGAGGGCCACTCCATATTGGAAGCGAGGAAGAATAAAAAAACCTATCAGAAATGTTCCGAAAATACTCCCGACCGCAGAGAGTCCGTACAGGACACCGCTTGATTTCCCCGATATCAAGACTCCGCGCACATGAATTTTTATAAGGTGAGGCAACACCATACCTAGTACGACGCATGGAAATCCAAAAAGTACCGCTGCCGTGAAAAAAGATCCCAATGAGTTTGTAGAAATTACCCAGCCTATAGCGCTTCCAATGGCTCCTCTCCAGGGGAACACGAGACCTACCCAGAGCGCGCTTATACAGAGCATATTCGCAATTCCGCGTTCACCCGTTAAGATTCCCTCGAGATGTTTCGGTGGACGAGTGTCTGCCCATGTTCCGCCCAAGCGATATCCGATCGCCAAACTTATCAAGATAACTCCTATAAGGTTGGTGCTTATGAGAAGTGCCGTGCCAAAATAAGGAGCAAGTATTCCCAAACCAATGACCTCAAGTGCCATAATTGCGAGACTGCTCGCAAAGGTCGCATAGTACACAGGAAAGTCACGAGACATGATGGCATCATACCAATAAATGTCGGACTAGACTCTCTATAGAGTTACGAATGGTATAGTGGCCTCGCGACACTCCGACATAAAATGACTCATGCAAAGAAATCTCTTGGGCAAAATTTCTTGATGCATGCACGCATTGCGGAGCGCATTGCTCTAGCCGCGAAGCTCTCGTCGGAAACGGTTGTTTTTGAAATAGGGCCAGGAACGGGGATGCTCACACGAGAACTCTTGAAGCTTTCCAGGAAGGTAATCGCGCTTGAGGCGGATTATGAACTTTTTATAAAGTTACAAACTACTTTTGCATCTGAAATTGCGGAACATCGACTAGAACTGACTCATGGCGACATCCGTACATTCGATATCTCGTCGCTCCCAAAGGGTTATGCGCTTGTCGCGAACATCCCGTATTACCTTACCGGGGAAATATTTCGTATGTTTCTCGAAGCAGATAATCAGCCGAGCACGATGACGCTCCTTGTGCAGAAGGAAGTTGCCGAGCGTATCGCTCTATCAAAGAAGGAGAGCGTTTTGTCCCTCTCGGTAAAGGCGTATGGCACGCCGAAACGCGAGTTCGTCGTTCCTCGCGGAGCATTCGTACCTGCACCCAAGGTAGATTCCGCAGTGCTCACGGTGCGTGACATTTCGCGGAAGAATTTTTCGACACGTGAACGAGAATCACGGTTTTTCGCGCTTGTTCGAGCCGGATTTGCCCACAAACGCAAATTTGTACGGAAGAATCTTGCCGAATTCGGTCTCGCGAACACCAGTCTTCCTGAAAAATCACGTGCCGAAGATTTGTCGCTTTCGGCGTGGCTCGACCTTATACGCACGTAAGCCCGCAAAGCCGGTCTTACTACCTGTACTCGCTCTAAAGAATGACATACGTAAAACTTGCCTCCTGCTCTCACTCAGAAACAATGAAATAAGAATCTCATTATTTCTCTCGCTCGTTTGGTAGTAGGAATCCCATTCTTTTCTCGCTTGCTTGGTAGTAATACACTTTTATATACATACAGCCACTTCTTTTCTCACTGAGACTGCTATACTTAAAAGCAATTCTATGAAGGAAAGAATTCTAGGGAATTTGCGTACACTCATAGCAACTCTTTTCTCGATAGTTCTTGTCGCTGGCGTGTATATGATTGCGCGCGGTGTCGAGTCTCCGTCGCGCGTGCAGGCATCAACTGAGTCTGCGCTTCTGCAAGCCATTGCGAAGAAAGATTCGGACGGCGACGGTCTCTCTGATTGGGAGGAAGTGCTCTATGGTACCAATCCTCATGCCGTCGATACTCTTAAGCTCGGCATGACCGATGGCGAGGCGGTCGCCCATGGTCTCATTGTACCGATATCGGTTGCTGATATTCCAGCCCCCCCATCATCTTCAAATGTTTCAGACGGCCTGCCTCCCGCTCCCGCAGAAGGGACGCTCACGGTTGCTTTCGCAAAGACTTTCTTTACGCTCTTCGTCAAAGCAAAGCAGGCGAGCGGCGGCGCAGATCTGTCTGAAAGCGAAATGGACGATGTTGCCAGTCAAGCGTTGGATTCGCTTGGAACGGCGTTAGATACCGCACCCGATTTCAAATCGGCAAAAGATATCACAGTTTCGGGCTTTGGCGCAGATGCTCTCAAGGCATTTGCAGTGAATGCAGAAGCAGTGCTTATGAGTAAAGGAACTAACTCAACAAAGAGCGAACTGTTGTATCTGAAAGACGCAGTTGAGAACAATGACACGACCGCATTTCCATACATATCCTCAATCTCGAAAATGTATAGAGATTCAGCCTCTGGGCTCGCAGCTATTTCAGTCCCTGTAGAGCTTGTCGTAGACGATCTCGCAATTATCAATGCAATGATGCGAATAAGTGAAATCACCGCTGACTTCTCGCATGTGAATGACGATCCTCTGACAACCGTTCTTGCCTTAAAGCAGTATCCTGCGGCAGTACTTGCACTCGGCAACGCGTTTATACACATTGGCACCATATACGCAACGGCAGGTATTTCTCTATCTCAAGGCATTCCAGGAGCCTCATTTGTGAATCTTGTATCGGACACTATGGCGATTCAGCAAGCCAACAAAAAACCATGATTCCTCGGCCCATTACTTCCACAGTCGCCACACTCCTCATGATCGTACTTATAGGGCCTTCAACATTTTTCATTGCACCCGAGCGTGCACATGCGATACCTGTTGCGGACGTCGCCAACACGGCGCAGAACACGATTACTGCTATTCAAACATCTCTTTCAGCCGTCTCGTCATTTACTCAGCAAGCTGCGCTTATCGCGCTTCAAATCAACGCATATGTTCTTCAGCCGCTCGCCTTTGTCCTATCTGGAAATCTATTGAAAGCGATGACCGCCGGCACGATAGCATTCGTGATTGGCAAGGCTAATGGCACGGGTGTCCCACAATTTGTTGCAGATATACAGACTTCTCTGCAAACGGTGTCAGACTCGCATACTCTCTCGTATTTTGATCAGTACATACGCAGTTCACAGTCACCCTATGCCGGCTCGATCATATCTGCTCTCAGTAAAGAATATTTAAATAAAACGAGCCTCGCGGGGTTTTGGGCTCAAAATATGGACACGCTCCGTCGAACATCTCCGAATATTACGGGGTATCTCAACGGGAACTGGGCTTTTGGTGGCGTGGGAGCATGGTTCGCGCTTACGACCCAAAATCAAAATAATCCCTATATGCTTTATCCGGGTGCACAGGGTCAGCTTGCCGCTCTTATTGGCTCGGGAGCGGGAGGCGCTACGGGCGCGCGTCTCGCGGACTTGGCTCACGGCGGCGGCTTCGTATCGTGGTGTGGCAGTAGTGATGGGTTCCTCGGGTCAATGTCGACAGGCGCTCTTTCCGGAGCGAATGCCGCTGCGGTCGATCAGGCCGCTAACGACGCTTACGATCAGGCATATAATGCCGCTATTGCCGCCGGAAATGAGTCTGGAGCCGTGCAACTTGCCACTGATGCCGCTGCCACTGCAAAGGCCGACGCCTTTAATCGTGCCAAGGCAGCGAATGCCGGTAACACTGCTCTCGGCGTTAGTCCTGGAGATCCGTGTACAAATGCGGACGGAACCACGGGTACCATCAAGACGCCTGGCTCGGTCATTGTCGCAGGCCTTAATAAAGCTCTCGGTGGGCAACAAGACAATGTCGTTCGTATGGGTAATGTCGGTCCTCAAATCAATAAGATTTTATCGAACATAGGAGAAGTGTTGAAGACTGTACAATTCGCATCACAAATTCTTGGCGGTCCCGGCTCAGGTGGTCTGCTTGGTGTCGACACTCCAAGTGCAGGGCAGACGAGGTCCGGACTTCAACAATATGCGAATTCTTCCGGTAACTTGGGTTCTACCAATTCCGACGTATTTAAAGATACAGCTAAATTAGCGTTTGCTGGCTCTGATATGCTCGATCGTATTGCGAAATTTGAACCGGCTATAAATACCATTCGTAATGCGGGGAATACAGCATTAACGAATGTTAGGTCACTTATTACTTACTGTGTTGCCCAGCAACAAATTGCATCAAGTACCTTGGCGAGTGGTAACCCAACAGACCTTACGAGTCTGAATAATTTTATAAGCGCTAGTACTGCTCAAATAATTGCTGCGCAGATTGCACTCGAAACACAAATCACTCCAACCGTCTCCAGAACAGATATTGCTTCTACGACAATCTTGACTGCTCGCGCAATGGTGCAGAAAGTACAGACTGAGCTTAACTCAGGGGAGGAAGGGAATGTCGCACTGTATTCAGCCGACCTTGAGGCTCTTCAGAAAATGCCGCCTTCTTCCGAGGATGTTGTCATTGCGCAAGCTGATGTGCGAATACCTCCAGAAACGACTGTGACAGCAAGTCCTCCTGGCTCGCTTAATGTTTCTGGGATTAACCTTGTCGAGCGGCTGAATCTCATCAGCGCAAATGCTTTGGCGTTGCGTCCAGTCTGTACTGCTCCTGTATCCAGGCTCAGTCTTTAATTATGCGACATTTCCTAAATGGTTTCTTCATCGCTCTCGCACTCGTCATAAGCGCATCAAGTGTGCACGCCCCCGTCGCGTATGCACAAGCTCTCGTTCCGTCGCAAGCTCCATTTTTTACTCCGCCTGTTGCGGCACCGCTTTTAAATGCAGGTTCTGCGCCTACCGCTGTCGATTCTGTCATTGCTGCTCCTGTTTCAGATGGTGTTTCAGAAAAAATCCCAACTTCTTTCGCAAATAAAGAAATGGCCGCCGGTATGAATGGCGTCATGAGCATGATCATGAGCCTCTTCGCGTGGCTACTCGGCGTCGCGATGCTCACCCTCGACTACGCAGTGTATTACACCGTTGTTACGATGGGGAATTATGTGCAAAATCTCAGTGCCGTCGGTGTCACGTGGCGCATCCTGCGTGATATCGGCAACATCTTGCTCATATTCGGTTTTCTCGCTGTCGGTATTACGACCATATTGAACGTGGATTGGTACGGCGGTGGCAAGAAATTCCTCCCGATGCTGCTCGTCTCCGCTGTGTTTATGAACTTCTCACTCTTCGCGACCGAGGCCCTGATTGATACGGGCAATTTATTTGCTACGCAGTTCTATACGCAGATCAAAGGAGGTACTTTGCCATCATCGTCGTATACGGGGAATACGACTTTTATGAGTCAGATTGAAAATGAAGGTGTTTCAAACAAAATAATGTCCCAGTTAGGTCTGCAGACTATTTACGGTAATGCGAGGACCAATACCGACATATTCAAAGGCAGCAACCCCATGCTCGTGGGCTTCATGGGTATCTTAATTTTCATTACGACAGCATTCGTGATGTTCTCACTCGCATTCATACTCATCGCGCGTTTCGTCACGCTTCTTTTCCTCATCATCATATCTCCGATAGGCTTTGCGGGGTGGGCGGTACCGCAGTTAAAGAGTACTTCGAAATGGTGGTGGGACATGCTGGTGCAACAGACTCTCACTGCGCCAATCCTACTTCTCTTGCTCTATATAGCTCTCGCTATCATCACTGACGCGCAATTTCTCACAGGATTTGGCAAGACAACGGCTGGGTCGTGGACCGGGTTTATAGAGAACGCAAACCTCACCGGGTTTGCAGGGGTGCTGCTCTCTTTCCTGGTCGCGATGGGCCTCCTTCTTGCGGTCACGTACTTCTCAAAAAAATTAGGCGCGATGGGCGGAGAGTGGGCGATGAAAACCGCAGGAAAGCTGTCCTTCGGTCTCACTGCAGCAGGGATGCGTTATTCTGCCGGGTTGGGGCTCAATGCCGCGTCCAAGAGATTCAGTTCGAGTGGCTATGCTCTCCGCAATCCATTGGTCGGTCGTACGGTTGGTGGGGCGCTTAATTATGGCGCAAAAGCGAGTTTCGATGTGCGGGGCACGGGTGCGCTGAAGAATTTTGGCTCGAGTGGTATTAATGCCGGTGAAGCGCAGAAGGGTGGGTATCGTGGCGAACAAGACAAATCAGTCAAAGCCCATCAGGACTATGTTAAATCTGTAGGCGATGCCATTGATGAAAGGAAGTCAAACGAGGTAGTACAGGTGATGAAAACACGTTCAGAAGCGGAGAAAGTCGTCTCAGATGAAAAAGCTAAATTCACCTCAAGTGGAGGCGCAGACTTTGAAAAGAAGATTAAGGAGCAAGAAAATATAGTTAAAAGTTTTGAGGAAGAAAAAAAGAACAATGCAAAGTCCACCATTATTGGTCCGGAGAGAGACAGGAGAGATCAGGCGACCGAGCAGAAACTTACTTCTGCGCGTCTAGATCTCAAGACAATTAAAGAGACTCATGAGACAGCGAAAAAGTCGCTCAATGCCGCAGAGGAAAACCTTAACAAAAATATAAAAAATGAGAACGAGGTGGTCGGTAGTATTTCGAAAGAAAAGAAAGCAGCTCAAGTAGCTTACGCGGGGAGTCTTAAGGGATCCTTGTTAAATACTCTTGTGTTTGGCTCTGGCGGATCGATTGCAGGGAGAAAGATTATCAAGGAAGCCTTGAAGAAGGAGGATAAATTGAAGAAAATTAAAGAACTTCTTGAAGAACCAAAGGAGGAAGAGAAGGGAAAGGAGCAAAAGAAGGAAAAACCTGAGGAAAAGCCAGTAGAGAAAGCACACTAATCGATGCACCTATGAACCAAGACCACTCAGAACTCACTCTCGAGAAAAGCGTCAGAGAAGTGATGCGAACTTTGCCGCCGGCCATACGCACCTATCTTTCACAAGGTACGTACACTTCGGTCGCGAAAAGTTTGATAACTAAATACGCTCTTCGCATTGACCAGGGAGGTATTCTTGAGCGAGAAATAATGTTGCTGCTTATGGGTATTGAGAACCCAGACGAATTTACTCAATCGCTCGCTGAAGAGGCGAAGCTCGACAAAAAGACAATCGAAGGTATTTCGCAGGACATAAATACACAAATTTTCATGCCGTTACAAGAAGGGATGAAGGGCGGAGTGACGACCGCACCAGATTCATCAACATCAGTACTGGTGCATCCTCGCGTGAAAAATATGATATCGCGACCAGCAACTCAAGCGATATTTCCTGCGACAGTATCTCTCCATGGAAATATTTCCCACTCGATACAGCCCGTACGTCCGTCTGTCTCTAGTGTGCCACCAGTGCATTCTCCCATGATTGCAGCTCCGAAGCCGAAAGATAATGCAAAATTACTCGAAGATCATGAGGAACCGCACATCGAATTTAATAAGGCTCCAACATCTTCGATTTTGCCGCCTGCCATGCCTCCTCTCGTTCCAAAAGTTAAAATCTTCACCCCAGTATTTCAACCAGGACCTACTATTCCCGCACCTGTCGTTCCCAAGATGCAATCATCCGCGATGTCTTTTGCTACGCGACCCCAGCAAGGAATCAATCATATTGTTCCCTCAACACAAAATGTATTTATCGCCCATAAAGAAAAACCAAATGTTTCGACATTTCAGTCAAAACCAATTCCCCCTGCCGATCGACCATCATTCATTCTGCCTCCCAAAGTTCAGCCGAATGCTTTTGGAGGCTCTCGACAGGGCGGTGAAGCGTTAGGCGCAGCGCCAATTACTCAGATTCCCGCCAGCGTTCCACAGAAACCGCTTACTCCTAATCGTCCTTCCTCAGCAACGGGAACCATATCGTTACAAGACGCACCATTACCTCCGAATGCAGGACCTGCGAGACACTACTCCGCTGACCCGTATCGCGAGCCGTTCGATGAGAAGTAAAACAGGTCGTGTCACCATCCCCGCAGCAGAGCTGACGAGGCATTGGCGCACGACCGCCCGGGTGTTTTTCTGGACAAAGATGCGGCCTCCGCCGCGCATATTTAATTTCGGCCATTCATCCCCGCCGCAAAGCGGACGGGGCGTTCTGGCCGACTCCAGTAAGAAAATATAGCCGCTATAGAGTTGCATTCCACGCGTTATTCCTTTATATTGCACCTGACCCACCTCGGGTCTTCTTTTATCTCACATGGCAACAATCAATCAACTCTCCAAGAGAGGCCGCAAGGATCGGTCACGCAAAACGACCGTACCCGCCCTTGCGCGTGGTTTTAATGCACTCAAAAATCGCCCGACCTACTACTCTTCGCCTTTCAAGCGTGGTGTCTGTACGAAGGTGACCACCAAGACTCCGAGGAAGCCGAACTCCGCTATTCGCAAAATCGCTCGCGTGCGCCTCACGAACGGCATGGAGGTAACCGCCTATATTCCGGGAGAGGGACACAACCTCCAAGAGCACTCGGTCGTGTTGCTTCGTGGCGGCCGTGTGAAGGACATCGGCGTTCAATACACTGTCGTACGCGGAAAGCTCGACACGAGTGGTCTCGAGAAGCGTCGTCGTTCTCGCTCGCGTTACGGCGCGAAACGCCCTTCCGCTAAATAGTTATGCGTCGCCCTCTTAAAAAGAAGCGTGTCTGGCGTGCCGACCTCAAGTACGGGTCGGAGACGCTCACTCGTTTTATCAATGCGGTCATGTGGGACGGCAAGAAGGATACTGCGCGTGCGGTCGTCTACGATGCACTCGCGGCGATAGAAAAGGATGGCGCGAACCCTCTCGAAACTTTCGAAGCGGCGCTTCGCAACGTCTCTCCTTTGATGGAAGTCCGCTCTCGCCGCGTCGGTGGCGCAAACTATCAGGTGCCACGTGAAGTACCACAGAGTCGCCGTCTCGCGCTCTCATTCCGTTGGCTTATCAATGCCGCTCGTGCGAAGAAGGGCAAGCCGATGGCTGAGAAGCTTGCTGCAGAATTTCTCCTCGCTGCCAAGAACGAGGGCGACGCTATCAAGAAGAAGGACGAGATGCATCGTATGGCTGACGCCAACAAGGCTTTTGCTCACTTCGCGTGGTAAGCCGTCGGAACGGCTTACGACACCCCTTCGGGTGCGACGAAGCGTCGTCTGCGCTCGCTCGAGAAAATGAGATGAGAATTTCATTTTCATCTAATTTTCATCTCACTCGCTTGGTAGTAAGTCGCAGAACCAAGCTTTCCTTTTTCTCGTGTTTCGGCTATTCTCTACGTAACGCTACTCCCCTTCGGGAGTCCCGCTGCGGGAGGCGCTTTTATTTTTTATCATAATTTATGAATCGCGATTATCCATTGGTGAAAGTTCGTAACTTCGGCATCATCGCACATATCGACGCAGGGAAGACGACCACGTCTGAACGCGTCCTTTTCTACACGGGTTCCCAACACAAGATTGGCGAGGTGCATGAGGGCGATACGACGACCGACTGGATGGAGCAGGAGCGCGAACGTGGCATCACCATCACCTCTGCCGCAATCACCTGTTTCTGGGTGAAAACGAACGAGAAAGACAAAGTGGATCCTGCCAAAAAGTATCGTTTCAATGTCATTGATACGCCAGGCCACATCGATTTCACTGCAGAAGTGAAGCGTTCAATGCGCGTACTTGACGGCGCCATCGTTGTCTTCGACGGCGTTTCCGGCGTTGAACCTCAGTCCGAGACCAATTGGCGCTATGCCGACGAAGCACAAGTGCCGCGTGTCTGTTTCATCAACAAGCTCGATCGTACCGGAGCCTCTTTTGAACGTTCCTACGCTTCTATTCTCGATAGACTTTCGCCAAAAGCTATCCGTATGCAGATCCCTATCGGTGAAGAGTCAGCACACGAAGGAATGGTGGATCTTCTTTCGATGAAGTCGTACAGCTTCTCGGGGAACATGGGTCAGGAAGTAATTGAGGGTGAAGTCCCTGCGGCCCTTATTGAGGATGCGAAAAAATATCGCGCTGCTCTTATTGAACGCATTGTCGAGCAGGATGATGCAGCAATGGGTGCCTACCTCGAAGGGAAGGAGCCAAGCTTGGATGAATTGAAAGCAATTTTACGCAAAGCGGTCATCGGGAATGAGATATTCCCAGTTTATTGCGGAAGCGCGCTCAAGAATAAAGGTGTGCAGCTTGTACTCGATGCTGTCGTCGACTATTTGCCATCACCGCTCGATCTTCCACCTACGACCGGCAAGAACCCGAAGACTGGCGAACCCATTGAGCGCCATGCTTCAGATGAGGAGCCATTTTGCGCGCTCGCTTTCAAACTTCAGACCGATCCTTTCGTCGGTGCTCTGACCTTCTTCCGCGTCTATTCAGGCACACTCACTGCCGGTTCCTACGTTTATAATTCGACCACAGGCTCTAAAGAGCGCGTCGGTCGCATCGTGCGTTTGCAAGCGAATAAGCGCGAAGAAGTAGAGAAAGTATTTACCGGTGAAATCGCGGCTGCCGTGGGCCTCAAAGATACGAAGACATCACATACGCTCTGCGATGAAGAGAGTCCTATTGTGCTTGAAGAGATCAAGTTCCCAGAACCGGTGGTTTCGCTTCGCATCGAACCGAAGACCAAGGCCGATCAAGAGAAAATGGGTGTTGCGCTGCGCAAGCTCGCAGACGAAGATCCGACGTTCCGCATTAAGACCGATGAAGAGACAGGCGAGACTATCATCTCCGGCATGGGTGAACTGCACCTCGAAATCCTCGTCGACCGTATGAAGCGCGAATTCAACGTTGTTGCAGATGTGGGGAAGCCACAAGTGGCGTATCGCGAGACTATTCTCGGCTCTTCCGAGGCCGAAGGTAAATACATCAAGCAGACAGGTGGTCGCGGCCAGTACGGTCACGTGAAAATTAAGATGAAGAAGATGGAACCGGTTGTGGAAGGCGCGAAAATCTCCAAGAACGTCACACGCGAAGATCATTTCGAATTCATCAATAATATTAAAGGCGGTGCGATTCCACATGAATTTATCCCGGCGGTTGAGAAGGGTATGCGCGAAGCGATGGCACGCGGATTTCTCGCCGGCTTCCCGATGGTCGACATCTCGGTCGACCTCTATGACGGCTCCTACCACGATGTGGATTCTTCAGAAATCGCGTTTAAGATTGCCGCATCGATGGCCTTTAAGGATGCGGCGCAAAGGGCTAAGCCAGTTATCCTCGAGCCGGTCATGCGCATTGAAGTCGTCGTGCCGGATAAGTTCATGGGCGACATCACCGGCAACCTCTCGGGTAAGCGCGCGCAAATCGAGGGTATGGAAGAACGCGGTATGAATAAAGTGGTAAATGCCAAAGTGCCACTCTCCGAAATGTTCGGCTACACGACGACGCTCCGTTCAATGACCGAGGGCCGCGGAAGTATGACTATGGAATTCGATCACTACGACACCGTGCCGAAGAACGTAGCAGACGACATCATCGCAAGCCGGAAATAGTTTTTAGAAGAAAAACACACGCGGTCGGGCGAAGCCCGACCGCGTGTGTTTTGTGGTATAATCTACATATGAACCCAACGCTTGAAGAAATCTCAGAAAAAGCGCGACCAGTATTTAAAAAATACGGAGTAAAACGCGCACGCATCTTCGGCTCGTACGCTCGCGGTGAAGCACGTCCCGACAGCGATGTGGATTTTCTTGTAGCATGTCCGGACAACGCGTCGCTATGGGATTTCATTGGTCTACATCAGGACCTTGCTGAAAGTCTAAATCGGGAGGTGGATGTTGTTTCGGAAGGCAATGTCATCCCTTATTTCCGCGAGTCGATATATCGTGATTTACAACCGCTTTATGAAGAATGACTCTGCGTACCTACGGCTTATGCTTGATGCGTTCGGCATGTTGCGTGAGTTTACGACTGGGATCGATGAACAATTCTTTCTGAAAGACAGAAAAACGCAAAGTGCTGTCATTATGCAGCTTGAAGTAATCGGTCAAATGGCAAAGAAAGTATCCGATGAGACTCGCACGGAGATTGATGTGCCGTGGAAGAAGATGGCAGGCATGCGCGACTGGGCAGCTCACGACTACTTCAGTCTCGAAATCCCTCGTGTCTGGACAACGGCGACAACAGAAGCTCCTGAAGCTGAAAAGATTATTCGCGCCTATGTTGATGCGACATTTCCGCTGTCCTCGGCTGGCAGTGAAAGTTAGGACATCGGATGTCCTAAAAGCGCGCGCAAATCGAGGGTATGGAAGAACGCGGTATGAATAAAGTGGTAAATGCCAAAGTGCCACTCTCCGAAATGTTCGGCTACACGACGACGCTCCGTTCAATGACCGAGGGCCGCGGAAGTATGACTATGGAATTCGATCACTACGACACCGTGCCGAAGAACGTAGCAGACGACATCATCGCTTCAAGAAAATAATTAATATAATTGACTCTCAACAACGGCCGTCCGAGAGGGCGGCCGTTTGTGTTACTCTTGCACATATACTCGTAATCTGACTTCTTAATGCCTAACGAACAGTTGATTGCTCATATTCGTACTCAGTTTGCTAGCGGAGTAGATAAGACCACTCTCATACAACAGTTGCTTACTGCTGGTTGGAAAGTGGAAGATATTAATGCCGCTATCGCAGTCGTCGATTCAGCAGCAGGCACAAATATTCCATCAGTACCTCAAGTACCGCGACCGCAAAATATTTCAGTACCAATCGTTCAGACAGTAAAATATGCAGGCTTTTGGGTACGAGTTGCAGCTTGGTTCGTTGATGCTCTTTTAGTGGGACTACCTCTAGGCATCATGTCTCGAGTCCTTGGAGGCACAATCTACGTATCTATTTTCGCAATGATTGCTGTCTGGGGCTATATTCTTTTCATGGTTACAAAATACCAAGCAACGCTTGGGAAGATGGCTGTCGGTTTACTCATACAAGGCTCCAATGGAGAAAAAATAGGCTTTGGGAGAGTATTTATGCGAGAAATTATCGGGAAAATCCTTTCGTCGCTTGTTCTCTTGATCGGCTATCTAATGGTCGCTTGGACAGGGAAGAAGCAGGGACTCCACGATAAGATTGCTGGTACGGTTGTCATTGAAAAGGACCCGAACAAATCAAAGACCGGTTGGGTAGTGTTTGCGGTACTGGCGGTACCAGCGCTTCTTATAATTGTTTTAGCCATCTCGACTTTATTAGTCGAGGGCGGGTACATAAAAGCAAACGGCTCAATGAATCAAGGGGACCTATGGGTTTTCCAAGCGGTCAGTGGACAAGTCTCCGATTTTCAATTGATAGAACAGCCGAACGGATATACAGCGATTCTTTATGAAGTGAACGGCAATCCAAATGCTAGCGTGTGCGTAAAGGAAAGTTGCCCAATCCCAGGTAAAACCATTTTGAATATTTCAGAAGATTTAGACTCAGTGCTTGTCGGCAAAGAAAACCTTTTCCTATTTGGAAGCGCTATCTCTGCTATTGATTTAAAAACGGGCGTTCAACGCTGGAATACTCTGGAGGAGCATTTTCTGGCAAAATTTACTGAGACTGCTACAAACTTGATTCTCACAGAACCTTATAAAATAGCTGCTCTCGACAAAGATACTGGAGTGAAAAAATGGGAGTATACGTCAAATAAGTCCCAATCCGCGCCTGACTTCCTCCGTTCCTCGATAGTGGAGGGTTCTAACATATACGTAAGTGGAGATAGTGGCACCATCTATCTCTTCGATGAGAATTCGGGGAAAAAATTGAAATCATTTTCACTCGGATCAGACGCCTCCTTTTCGACGCTCTTCGGTACACTGGATAACGGATCGCTCTGTTTAGATAATCAGAAAAAGATATCGTTATTTAACCCGGGTTCGGGCCGTTTATCAGAAGTCTTTTCTATTGGGGCAGAGAAACGTAGTGTCTATGGGTTGCGATGTTCTGGGAATTCAGTATATGTAGTGGAAAATATTGTCTGGGAACACACAGACAAAGAGCCTGCCAAGATAAATAAAACTCTTTATAAATTTTCTTCAAATGGAACAAAGCTCTGGTCGTCTAATTTTTATCAATCAGAAAGTGATGATCCTCTGACAATAAGCCCAGATGGTACCCAATTATTTTTTTCAAGATACAACAGCGCTTTGAAAGGCTATGAAGTGGTCGTTACTTCGGACAAACCTGAAAATGTTCAATGGTCCTATTCCATGGGGAAGAGTAGGGTTCACATATTAGGCGAAGAAAGCGGGGTGCTCTATGTGTTAGGCGATACATATATCGATGAATGTGCCGGGCAATGTTTTAAAGGTGAAATAAAAGCATTTGATTCTGAAAAAGGTATTCTGCTTCGGTCTTTCCCAATTAATGAACAAATACAAGCTAATGCATGGGCCTTTAATCAGGGTATATTTTACTATCCAACATACGGAGAATCTAGCTATGTGCATGCCTTACAGGTTCATTAAATTTGCCCATTACGGCTAGGAATAATATAGGTTTGAACTCGTCGTGTACAACGTCTTGCGCTTTTATGACGGCTCGGGTACATTCATAGGTAACGCATCTTGGCGTCGCTCTTTGGCTTGTCTGCTTTTGTGAGTCGGCAAGCTTCTGAGTTTGTTCCGACTCACGTCGGATTTACTGTCGAGCGAGCGGGTGAAAAGTAACGTCCTCGTTATTTTTCTGAGCGAGCGATGACAGCAAGAGGTTCGTAAGAATCCTCTTTATTCGTGACTTAACAGATAATTTATTCGATTATGGCAGAATTTAATCGCAGCAAGCCGCACATGAACGTAGGCACTATTGGCCACGTTGACCACGGCAAGACAACACTCACCGCAAGTATTCTCCATGTCCTCGACATGTTGAAGGGCGATGGGTATAGCGCACGCGTGGAGGGTGTCGATAAAATCGACAGTGCCCCAGAAGAGAAGGCTCGCGGTATTACTATCGCGCTCCACCACTCGGAGTACGAGACACCGAATCGTCACTACGCGCACATCGATGCGCCAGGACACGCTGACTACATCAAGAACATGATTACCGGTGCCGCCCAAATGGACGGTGCAGTTCTCGTGGTCGCCGCAACTGACGGCGTGATGCCCCAGACTCGTGAGCACATCCTGCTTGCAAAGCAGGTGGGCCTCAAAAAACTCATCATCTTCCTCAACAAGGTAGATATGGTAGCTGAAGCTGATCTCATCGACCTTGTCGAAGAGGAGATTCGCGAGCTTCTCACGAAGCAGGGCTACGATGGCGTAAATACGCCGATTATTCGCGGTTCGGGTCTCAAGGCACTCGAATCAAAGGCAGTGACCGACGAATGGGCGCAGAAGGTCAAGAGCCTCGTCGACACGATGGACACATACTTCGACCAGCCAGAGCGCGAAGTCTCTAAGCCGTTTCTTATGCCGATTGAAGACATCTTCTCGATCGAAGGTCGTGGCACTGTCGTCACTGGCCGTATCGAGCGCGGTGTCGTGAAAGTCGGTGAGGAAGTCGAGATCGTCGGCATCAAGCCAACAGCGAAGACGACCGTTACTGGCATCGAAATGTTCAACAAGCAGCTCGCTGAGGGTATGGCAGGCGACAATGCCGGCATTCTTCTCCGCGGTACGAAAAAGGAAGATGTGCACCGCGGTCAGGTCCTTGCAAAGAGTGGATCGGTTACGCCACACACAGACTTCAACGCTGAGGTTTACATCCTCTCTAAGGATGAAGGAGGTCGTCACACACCTTTCTTCTCTGGTTACAAGCCGCAGTTCTACATCCGCACGACGGACGTAACGGGTGAGGTGACTCTTGCGGAGGGTAAAGAAATGGTCATGCCAGGCGATACGGTTACCTTCATGGTAAAGCTCGTCGCACCGGTTGCGCTTGAGGAACAGCAGCGCTTCGCAATTCGCGAAGGAGGTAAGACAGTCGGCGCAGGCGTCGTGACTAAAATCACTGCATAAGCGTTGATTTCTAACTGATACTCATATGGCAACAGAAACAGAAACGGTAACGAAGCCAAAAGCATCTGCTAAAGGTTCAGTCGCCTCTGGCGGGAAAAGCGCTCCGAAGCGTGCCTCTAAGAAGGTGGCAGCAACAGTTGCTCCGGTAGAGCACAAACTCCGTATTCGTATTCGCGCCTATGAGCACAAAATTCTCGATCTTTCGGTTAAGCAGATAATGGATACCGCGGCGCGTTTCGATGCGACGATTGTGGGTCCTGTTCCGCTCCCGACCGAGATCAAGCGCTGGACGATCAATCGCTCGACCTTCGTTCATAAGGATGCGCGAGAGCAGTTCGAAATGCGTATCCACAAACGCCTCATCGATATTTTGAATCCCTCGCCAAAGGTTATTGAGGCCCTCACGAACCTCAATCTCCCTTCCGGGGTGACAATCGACGTCAAGATGGTCTAAACAAAGCTCAACAGCTTACACAAAACCCCGCACGTGCGGGGTTTTGTGTTTTTTTATATTCACCATACAAGCTCGATTATACAAAGTATAAGTGCTAGAATGTCCCACGGACTTGTACGGAAACTTTCACCAAGTAAGGAGGTTCGTCATGTTGACACTAGAAGAAAAAATCGGGAAATTTCTAACAGAAAACCCTCCTCCAAAGGGTTGGAAGGAAAATCTTAAGATGCGTCTCTCGATTATGGGTGATATTACCGAACATATTCCACTGGTCATTTTGACAGATTGCCAGAGAGACAAGATAATGCTGTTGCTTATTCTCGCTGCAGACGAAGTCTGCACAGAAAAGCAGTGTGAAAGGTACGGAATTGATCCTCCCGATGGTGTGTCTCAGGAATGGGGAGATCTTGTCCCGGACCTTGTTGAAGCAATGCTCATTGAACGCGTCAAAGACGTTTTAATGAAAAAAGCTTCAGGGGAAAAGTCTCTGCGAAAAAATAAGCCACCACTACTGAACATTCCAGGAACTTGGAGCATCAATTTCAGTATGTTTGTCAAGAAAGAAATTCCTGTCGGCACCTCCAGTTGATATCGCGTCTCATTGTGACGCACGCTGGTTGTCCCGGCGAAACCGCCTGCCCCGTTAACGGCAGGCGGTTTTTATTCCCACATAAATACCCCGTGGCGTGAGCCCGAGGGATGGAGTGAGTTCC
>CAYXYP010000010.1:0-30630 GCA_964469405.1 uncultured Candidatus Saccharibacteria bacterium | reverse complement strand
GCGTCTAGCGGGCAGACACAAAGCCACCGGCCCTGAGGCCGGTGGTCGTTTACTTTGCTACAATGATAAGTAATGTTGAAGCGATTAGAGGTCGTCGGATTTAAGTCGTTCGCCAAGAAGACAATTTTGGACTTTTTGAGTTCCACGACAGCTATTGTCGGCCCAAATGGTTCGGGGAAGAGCAACGTTGCTGAGGCATTTCGTTTCGCGCTTGGAGAGCAGTCGATGAAGAGTATGCGGGGGAAGCGCGCAGAGGATCTTATTTTCAATGGCTCTCATTCGGCGCCACGTGCAAACCGTGCGGCAGTCGCTATCGTGTTCGATAATAGGCCGAAGAGTGGACAGCGTCCGTTCAAGATTGATTTCGATGAGGTTGCTATCGAACGTGCGGTCCTGCGTGACGGTACGAGCGAATATTTCATCAACGGTTCGCACGTCCGACTTCGCGATATTGAGGAACTTCTAGCAGGCGCGAACATTGGTGAGACAGGTCATCACATCATTTCACAAGGGGAAGCAGACAGGATATTGGTCGCGTCTCCTCGCGATCGTCGAGCGATGCTTGAGGATGCTCTCGGGCTCAAAATCTACGAGTTCAAGAAGACAGAGGCGGAGAAAAAACTCGCGAAGACTGAAGAGAATATCGATCAGGTCAATTCTCTCCGAAGGGAATTAACGCCGCACCTGCGTTTCCTAGAGAGTCAAGTGAAGAAACTTGAACGCGCTGATTCCCTGCGTACCGAACTTATCGGTCTTGCACAGACGTATTTTGCGATTGAGGATGCGTATGTGGCACAAGAAAAAGTAAAAATTGTTGGAGAGAATCGAGACGCGACAGAGAGGCTTGCTATCGTTACTCATGAACTCAGAGCTATAGAAGAGCGTGCGATTTCAGATGTCGAGGGTGCGAAACGTCTCGATATCGTCCGTAAGGCGGAGCGAGAAGTCGAACGCATTAGTCATGAACGAGGAATTCTCGCGCGCAGTCTCGGTCGCGTTGAGGGATCTCTCTCTGTTGCCACTGAGCGAAGCGCACGAGTTGCTCGCGAACCGTATACGAAGATACCGCGCGAAGATCTCATTGAGCTTGCGAGAGAAATTGAAAAACAAGCAGCGGAGGCGACAACACCGGATGCGATTTCTGCGGCGCTCTCCGCAATACGCAAAGCGGTGACCGCGTTTGTGAATCGGTTTGTTGCGCCAACCGATGATATCCTCGCCGACGAAGAGAGTGCTGCGTATGTGTTTCAGAATGAACGAACGGAACTCCTCGCGAAGGATGCCGAACTGTCTCTAGAGTTGGAGCAGATGAAATCCGCGCTTGCTAGGGGTCGTGAGGCTCTGACCGCGTATGACGAAACGGGTCGGGATCTAAATCGTCGTATTCTCGACCTTGCTCAGGCGAAAGCGCATGAGGAAGGAGTTGTCGCCAAAAATAGCGCCCGCGAATACGAACTTACGCTTCTTTCTCAAGCGCTTGAGCGTGATAAAGGGGAAGTGCTTGTACTTGGGGGCATTGCGGCCGCGTCCTACGCGCCTCTAGCGCACATGCCCGCCGAGGAGCGTCACGTACAGGAGGCGCGTAAGCGTTCACTCGAACGCACGAAGATCCGTCTTGAAGAAGCTGGTGGTACGGGCGAAGATATCCGGCAGGAACACAGGGAAGTTTCTGAACGCGAAACATTTCTCGCCACTGAGCTCAATGATCTCGCGAAGTCCTCTGCGAGTTTGCGTGCGCTCATCGCGGATTTGGATACGGAACTCGCAAAGCATTTCTCCGAAGGGCTTGCCAAGGTCAATGCATCGTTTAGCGAATACTTTGCGCTCATGTTTGGTGGCGGCGGGGCACGACTTACGGTCGAAGAGCCAGATGAGTCTGAGAGAAATGAGTTCGAAGAGGGCGGAGAATTTTCTGATGAGCCGGAAGAAAAAGAACGGCTCGGTATCGAAATTGTGGTTAATCTCCCGAAGAAAAAAGTGCGCTCCCTGATGCAACTTTCTGGAGGTGAACGCGCGCTCACGTCTATCGCGCTTATATTCGCGATGAGTCAGGTAAACCCTCCGCCGTTCCTCATACTTGACGAGACTGATGCTGCGCTCGACGAAGCAAACAGTCGTCGCTATGGCGATATGATTGAGAATCTCTCGAAGAAGTCGCAGCTCATCGTTATCACGCACAACCGAGAGTCGATGAGTCGTGCGAATACGCTCTACGGCGTCACCATGGGCGGGGACGGTGTTTCCAAACTCCTTTCGGTCAAATTCGACGAGGCCGTCGCGGTTGCGAAATAGAATCCATCATTGTATAAATTGCCCAAGACAGTATCCAAAGACAAACAAAAAGGAGGTTCAAAATGTCTTTTTTGGAATATGTTTCTCGTCGACTACATTCCTCTCGTCCATTTCCAAAGTTTGAGTCTGGGGAGATGGTGTTCGATAAGCGCGAGTCGAGATATGTTCGGATCACAAAATACCGATGGATGAGAATGAATGATTCATGTCCAAAGGGTTGGTACTATTGGGGTCGAGCATATCAAGTTGTGAAGGGAGATTTAGTTAAATCGAATCCCCCCTGGGCTATCTGCGCTGAAGAATCGCTTATAGCGGTCGGAAATATATCCGATACACACTAAATAAAATACTTCGCAGCAAGGTCTTCACCTTGCTGCGTTTTTTACGCTACTGGCACGATATCTCGAGACCGATGCCATTTTTGGTATGCGAGAATCAGCCATTGAACGCCAACGATAGTTTGAAAGATAGTCGTAAGCCAGAGATGTAAGGTCATGAAGATTCCCGCAGAGACGAGGAGCGCGAGCCCGGTTGGAATACTTGATGCGAGAGGAGGCTTCTCTTTAGCGAGAAGCATAGGAATAAGTGTGATGCAAAAGAAGACACTGACTAAGGTAAGAATGTAATCTTGCCACATATTTATACTACGGGTACGAAATCAAGTTCTTTCTCAGCGAGACGGGCGGCCATGAGCTTTACTTTGATCGGGTCACCGAGACGATAGCTCTTACGCGTGCGGCGTCCGAGGAGCTGGTAGTGCTTTTCATCATATTCAAAATAATCATCACCCACGTCTTTGATGCGGATCATGCCATCGGTGTGTGTCGTTTGCTCCTCGACATAGAGACCGCGTTCAGTGACTCCTGATATGACGGCATCGAACACCTCACCAATTCGGTCAGAGAGGAATTCCACCTGCTTCATCTTGATTGAATCGCGTTCAGCGCTCGCAGCCGCAACTTCTCGTTCAGAAGAGTGGAGGGCAAGTTTGTCGAATGCCTGCATCTCCTGTGTAGTAATTGGGTCGCCGCCCGCGTGTGCTTTCACGAGTCGGTGGATGATGAGGTCGGGGTAGCGGCGTATCGGGGAAGTGAAGTGAGTGTAGAAATCGAATGCGAGACCGAAGTGGCCTATATTGCGCGTCGAGTAAACTGCTTTGCTCATGGAGCGTAGTGCCGCTGTTTTCACCAGATATTCCTCCGGTTTTCCTTTCACCGATTCGAGAAGCTTGTTTAATTCTGCGCCGGTGACGTTCCCAGCACCTGATGTTTTCAAATGGTAGCCCATGATGCGCAAGAGATTTGCGAGGTTCTCGATACGGTCGGTATCTGGTGCGTCGTGGATGCGGTAGAGTGAGTAAAAGTGCGGACCGCCGTTCTTCGTGAGCTTCGAAAGGTGCTTAGCCACCGCTTCGTTTGCAAGTAGCATGAAGTCTTCGATAAGAAGATTAGTCGCTTTTCGTTCTTTCAGGCGGATAGCGATCGGTTTGCCTTCGGCATTGAGCTCAACTTTAACTTCGGCGGTATCAAATTCGATGGCGCCCTTAGCTTGTCGACGAACACGGATCTTCTTCGAGAGGTCAAGCAAGAGCGAGAGTTCTTCGTGCATCACGCCTGTGCCGGCGTCGAGTACCTCCTGGGCATTTTCATAGGTGAAGCGTTTGTCGGAATGGATGACGGTTTCGCCGAACCATGTGTCTTTGATATTCGCATCTTGATCGAGCGTAAAGACGGCAGAAACCGCAAGACGATCCTCGTCCGGCTTGAGAGAGCAGAGATTATTTGAGAGGACTTCGGGGAGCATCGGGATAGTTCGGTCGACAAGGTAAACACTCGTCGCGCGTGCGATTGCCTCGGTGTCGAGGGATGTGCCGGGCTTCACGAAGAATGAGACATCAGCGATATGGACGCCGACCTCTATCATCCCATCGTCGAGTTTGCGTACCGAGAGGGCGTCATCGAAGTCCTTTGCGTCGAATGGATCGATGGTGCACGTGCTAACTTTCCTAAAGTCCGCACGCGGGCCTCCTTTGGCGACTCGTATCGCCGCCTCTTCCGCGAGTATTGTCGCGTCGTTTTTCTCGAGTTGACCCGCATCGGTAACGACACCGGGAGGGAACTCGCTTGAGAATCCTTGCCCAAGCGCTAGAGCACGCATTTCCGTCTCGTGTACGCCCACCTTGCCGATGATGTCCTCAACGACGCCCCACGGGTGCAGAGAGCCTTCCTCCCATCCCTTGATGCGGACAAGTACCTTGAAGCCGAACTCTGCACCCTTAGTATCGCGTACCTCAATTGGCACATGCATTTTCTTGTAATCAGAAACAAGGAGAGTTTTCCCACCTTCTTCCACAAAAGATCCGACGAAAGTCTCACGAGCGCGCGAGACAATCTCGACTACTTTACCTGACTCACGTGCGGGCATTCTCCCCGAAGGGTCGCGATAGACGCCCGCTAAGGCGACTTTTACAATATCACCTGAGAGCGCGTGATTTGTCCATTCTGGTGGGATAAGCAAATCCTCCTTGTTTTCCATTGGGGGGCTCCCGACCGGGGGCACCGCCAAAGGAACAGTAAAAAAACCGAAACCTTTTCGAGTCATTGTTATCGGGCCTTCCAAGAGAGCATCCGCTGACATTTCTTGTACTCTAGCAATATTAGTGAGCTTCTGCTATAGTCGCCTTCATGTTGATGATCAGATTTCAGCGCATCGGCCGGACCAATGATCCGGCGTTTCGCATTGTGATTTTGGAGAAGGAGCGCGCAGCAAAGGCTGGAAATATTGTCGAACAGCTCGGCACATACAATCCTCGCAGCAAGGCGCTCACCCTCGACGAAGTGCGTGTAAAGGAATGGATATCTAAAGGTGCTCAACCGACTGACTCCATCCATAACCTCCTTATCAATAAGGGCGTTATAAAGGGGAAGAAGGTAAATGCACTTCCGAAGAAGACTCCTCAGAAGAATGAGGCAGCGATCGCAGCTGAGGCAGTAGCAGCCGCTGAAGCGGCTGCGGCGGCTAAAGCGGACAAGGCGGCTGCGGCGGCTCCAACCGAGGCGGAAGTCATTGCCGAAGCGATGCCAGCCGAGGAGGCATCCGTAGTTGCAGAAGTCTCTGCAGTTGAAGTAAACATGTCAGCAGCTGCTGAGACAGCAGCTCTGCCCGACGAAGCGTCGCCTGCCGCATAATCGCCCGCCATTGGCGGTGCTAACATACCCTTTATGGAACCAGATCAGGCATTTCTCGAATATTCGGTAAAGGCACTCGCTGGCCATCCAGAGTCGGTCGAGACCACTCGCACGATAGACCAAATGGGCGTACTGCTTACGCTCACTGTCCATCCCGAGGATATGGGAAAGATTATTGGTAAGAGCGGGAAAACTGCTGAGGCTTTGCGAATTCTCTTGCGCGTTGTCGGTATGAAAGGGAACGCCCGAGTCAATCTTAAAATCAACGAACCAGTGGGCGGGAAACGATTACCGATTCCTACCGAAGGACAGGAATCAAAAACGGTTGAACAGGTTGTTGAAGAACTTTAAGCAAGAGGCTCTGCGTTTTGTGAGTGCGTTTTGGCACTAAGCGATACCCTCACAAAACGCAGAGCCTTGTGTTCCACTATCTAAAACCCGATCTCCTCGCTCCTATGAAATTTCATCTCGTCACACTTTTTCAGGATGCATGCGACGCGTATCTCTCAGCGTCGATCATTGGTCGTGCGCGGAAGGAGAAGAAAATTTTCGTACAGTATCAGAATCCCCGTGATTTCGTAGACAATAAGTGGGGCAAAGTAGATGAGCGCCCCTACGGCGGCGGTCCCGGGATGGTGGTCACTGCTCTTCCGATAGTGAAGGCTGTTGAGAAAGCTCTGAAGAATAAAAAAGGGAAGAAAATCATCATATGGTTTTCGCCGAGCAGTAAGCAATTTACCAATAAAGACGCTGATGCACTCACGAAGTATGACGATGTCGTGCTCGTTTGTGGTCGATACGAAGGTATTGATGAGCGTGCGAAGAAAATACTTAAGACGCTCGCGACAGTCAAAGACTTTGCAGTCGGCGAAGCGGTGTATACCGGTGGGGAGGTTCCGGCACTTGCCATTGTTGATGCGGTTACGCGTCGGATTCCGGGAGTCCTCGGGAAAGATGCATCGGTCGAGGAACGTCGTATCGCCTCGAGTGCGGTCTATACTCGTCCCGAAACCATTGTGCATAAAAAGAAAAACTATCGGGTTCCTAAAGTTCTCCAAACGGGGCATCACGCCAACATTGACAAGTGGAGAAATAAGAGTTAGTTTCATCGGCGATTGGGAGGACGAATCCGCTGATGTCTCCGACGAGAAAGGTCATGTGCTCCCAACCAATTCTTTGCGGCGAGACGTCTTGTTCATTGCTTCTTAATTGAAACGGACATCCCCCTGTCTCGCCGCTCTCTTACGGCGCTTGTTTTTGAAACGAGCTTCGCAAGAGGGACGAAACTGAGGATGTCATTATTTTTTTGACATCATAGTACCTGTCCCTCACGGTCGCTTCGGTGACGCAATGTACCTTGAAATGTCCGTAACCCACTATTTCGACGGAGCGGACGAATATCAACCTACAGAAAGGAGTTATCATGCGCCGAATCATCGGTATTAGGCATCGATGGAAAGATCTTGCAGGTTCTGAAGGCGACGACGAAGGTAGAAAGATTGAGGAAAGGCCGACACGCGTTACCGTGAGCAGTGGTGAAGGGCTCAAACATTACAAGCTCGAGACAGAAACCGATGAACTCGATTTCCTGCTTGGCAGATTCGTAACCCGTTGGCGCTCGCTTGGAGATGGTGAATCGACGGGCGATATATTCGCTCGGCACGTCATTGTCGAAGAGAAAAAGGGCAAGCCGACGGGACGGACGCTTGTGCCGGAATCCTATGAAGGATTCCGAACACATGATGTTGTCCTCATGACGCTCGGTGGTTCCGGTGATCGGTTTGCGTACGCATTGTCGCGTCATGGCGAGGAAATTCATGCGGAAGTGTTTCGCATCGAACCGGGCAAATTGAAGAATGAGCGCGATTTTATCGGGGGAAAGAAAGAAGATGACCCTAAGCTCCTCATCAATCTGTTCGAAAAGTCACCTTCTCTTTTTCAACTCTGTGGTCCACGTGATCGCGATCAGATCAGGGTTGCATCAGCGTTACAGGCGCGGCAATCCGCACAGGATGCGCGAAAAGCAACCGCCCAGCGTCTACGTCAGCGTCTTGTCGGCGGAATTTTCCTCTCAGATGAAGGGAAGTATCCCGAAGGCAAGATTGAGGATGTGTACAAATCGGCGGCGGCCAATAGCGTTATTCTCAAATCAAACCAAAGGGAAGAACACGAATGTGACAGGAAACTTAAAGCAGTCGTTACTCCGCTTCGGGTGTACCGAGAGGTGTTCGAGCCGATTGAGGGATGCGGACACGCGCTTGCGGCGAGAATTATTGCATCGGTCGGCGACATTCGCCGTTTCCCGACAAAAGAGAAGTTCAAAGCGTTCTGTGGCGTGCATGTGCTCGGAAGCAATTTCAAGAAGATGCCTCCTGGCACTGTGCGCACAGATGGAGATTCGGTGATGCCACGCCATCGTCGCGGACAGGTTTCCGATTGGAATCCGACCTCGCGGCAAGCGTTCTTCCTCTTGGGAGATCAATTCAATCGGCGGCCGCACACTCTGTGGGGCAAGAAACTTCTTGAGGTTAAGGCGACGTTCCGAGCGAAATACCCTGAGCCGCTGATTGGTCCGAATGGGAAGCTCCGTTTTACTGCCGGGCATATCCACAAGCGAGCGATATGGAGGACGGTGACGAAATTCGCCGAAGATCTGTATCGTACGTGGCGTCGGATTGAACGCGAAGCGCAGGGTCAGGCAGATGAGCCGCTGAAGAAAACGGCGCACGCCGTTTCGGTATCGGCGGGGACGTGAAATTGCATGTTTCTAAATGAACGTCCACCGTACTGTCCCCGCCGGTTTCCCGAACATCAATGTTCTTTGTGGGGCGAAGCGTTTCAAGTCTGTCTATTAATTTAGACGACAAGATTATTGCTTCGCTCCTCCCTTGCAGACCTCAGACAAAAGTGTCTGGGGTCTGCAAAACGAGCGAGACGATCAGGCGGATGTTTCTTTATTGAAACGATTATGCTGGTGTCTCATCAAAGTTCTTTACAGTTTGGTTGGGAGGACGAAACCACTTTGTTTTTGACGTGCATTACAGTGTCCTCCCAACCACTGTTTAATCCCGCCCCTCAAGGCGGGATTTTTTATCCCCAGACCCCTTGCGCAAATAGGGACGGACTGATACATTAAAGCTCTTAGATACGGATGGGTAACGGAGGGCGGGCAGAGATTCATACAGGAACCGAATAAACGCAAAAGCGCAAGCGGATTTATTTCCGTGCGTTCGCATTTATATAGAGAAGTGTAGTCAGCTTACTGCCAAGCGAGCCGAGCGACGAACAAATTTTGACTTGATTCGTCCGAGGCAAGCGCAGGGACAAGCTTACAAGTAAAGCTTATTAAACCTCACGCCACGATTCATGCAAAAGAAAATCGTTCAGAAGACTTTCGGTGCGTATCGGGCGCCCCAGGTACCATTTCCGGACCTTGTCGGACATCAACGAGGCTCGTTCGATTGGCTCCTCAGCGATGGTCTGAAGGAACTTTTTAAGGAATTTTCCCCAGTCACCGATTATTCGGGGAAGAAGTTTGAGCTTGAGTTCGAAAGTTTTGAAATCGGCGAACCTAAGTATGATGAAGAATTTGCGCGTGAAAATATGCGTACGTATGAGGCTTCGGTACGAGTTTCCGTAAAACTTACCAACAAAACTCTTGGTTCGGAAAAGTCACAGGAGCTTTTCCTTACGGATATGCCGATCATGACCCCACATGGGTCTTTTATTGTGTCGGGTGTCGAGCGTGCCATCGTGCCACAACTTGCCAGGTCATTCGGTGCATTTTTCGTTTCTGATCTTATTCGCGGCAAGCCATACTTTGGCGCAAAGATTATTCCTTTGCGGGGTGTATGGATTGAGTTTGATTCTGAGGCCGATGGAGCCATCTTCGTGAAGATTGACCGCAAACGTAAATTCCCGATCACAGAACTCCTTACGGTTTTCGGTGGAGGTGTGGGTGAAGCGACCTTAAAGCATTTTGCCAAGAATCCCCTCGCAAAAGCTGCGATACAAGCCACACTTGCACATGACGAGGCTAAGTCAGTCGAAGAATCGTATATCGAGATTCATCGCCGCATGCGCGACGGAGATCTCGCGACGCCAGAGAACGCAAAGAATTTTGTGCAATCACTTTTCTCGAGTGAACGCTATGATCTTGGGAAAGTCGGCCGACACCGTCTGAATGCACGGTTCGGTCTCCCGGTGACGGAAAAATTGCTCGAGAAGCGTACGCTTACGCTCTCGGATTTCGTGAATATTATTTCGGAGATTACGAAGCTGAATGCTGATCCGTCTGCTCATTCTGACGATATTGACCATCTTGGTTTTCGTCGTGTACGTTTCGTCGGCGAACTTTTGCAGGCGCGCATGCGCGTCGGCATGAGCCGTATGAAGCGCAATATTCAGGATCGTATGTCGACGACGCCGACTGAAACTACGCTTCCTATGGCGCTCGTGAATCCGCGCCCATTCCATGCAGCGGTACATGAATTCTTCACCGCTAACCAGCTTTCGCAGTTCATGGATCAGCAGAACATTCTTGCGGAGCTTGAGAACATGCGCACGCTCTCAGCACTTGGTCCCGGGGGACTCACGCGCGAACGCGCAGGTTTCGAGGTGCGCGACGTACATCCCTCCCACTACGGACGCCTCTGCCCGATTCACACGCCGGAAGGTCAGAACATCGGCCTGATTTTGCACATGGCTATTCATGCACGGACAAATGATTTCGGTGTCATCGAAACGCCGTATGTCCGCGTGAAGAACGGTAAAGTGACTCGCGAGGTTGTGTACATGAATGCACTCGATGAAGAGCTCGAGGTAGTGGCACATGGAGCCACTAAACTCGACGAGAACGGCCGTATCTCTGTCGACTCTGTCGAAGCTCGGCACAAGGGTGATCCAATCATTGTTCCGCGCGATGAGGTCACTCTCATGGATGCTTCAACGTTCCAAATGTTCTCCATCGCGACCGCTATGATTCCGTTCGTTGATCATGACGACGCAAACCGAGCATTGATGGGTTCAAACATGCAGAAACAGGCGACCCCAGTTCTTATTCCCGAGGTTCCGCTTGTTGCTACCGGTATTGAGGGTCATGCTGCCAAGAATACTGGACGTCTCGTTCTTGCGCGTGAAGCCGGAGAAGTGGTGCACGTCGACGCGCGTAAAATTACTCTCAAAAATTCGGAGGGTGCCTCGAAAGAGTACCGCCTCCAGGGACTTACTCAGACCAACCAGAACTCCGCATTTATGCATCGGCCGTCGGTTGTCCTCGGCGACAAAGTGAAGAAAGGTGATGTCCTCGCGGACAACTCCTCGACGGATCAGGGCCAACTCGCTTTGGGTCAGAACGTGCGCGTCGCGTTCATGAGTTGGAATGGTGCTAATTATGAGGACGCTATCATTATCTCCGAGCGCTTGGTTCAGGAGGCCAAGTTCACAACTGTTCATATCGAGGACTTTGACTGCGTAGTGCGAGATACGAAGCTCGGTCCCGAGACGACGACACATGATATTCCGAATGTCGGTGAAATGCGATTAAAGAATCTCGATGAAGAGGGTATTATCCGCATCGGCGCGGAAGTACGTCCCGGCGATATTCTTGTCGGAAAGGTGACTCCAAAAGGGGAGACGCAACTCACTCCGGAAGAACGTCTTTTGCGAAGTATTTTCGGTGATAAGGCCAAGGACGTGAAAGACACCTCGCTTCGTATGGAGGGTGGTAAGAAAGGTCGCGTCATCGGTGTTCGGGTGTTCTCGAGAGAGAAGGGCGATCATCTCGAAAGCGGTATCTTCAAAAAGATTGTTGTCACCGTCGCACAAGTACGAAACGTTAGTGTCGGCGACAAGCTCTCGGGGCGACACGGTAACAAAGGTGTCATCAGTCGCGTCCTTCCGGTCGCTGATATGCCGTATGACAAAGACGGGAATCCAATCGACCTTATCCTCACACCGCTCGGTGTGCCATCTCGTATGAACCTTGGGCAGATTCTTGAAATGCATCTTGGACTTGCGGCGCACACTCTTGGCTATCAAGCAGTCGTCCCTCCATTCTCGGGAGCGACGCCAGACGAAATTCGCGGCGAGCTCGCGGCTGCAGGATTTTCTTCCGACGGTAAGATGCAACTCTATGATGGTCGCACGGGCGATGCGTTCGCACAGACGATCGCGGTTGGCTATATGTACATCCTCAAGCTGCATCACATGGTGGAAGACAAGATTCACATGCGCTCCATTGGTCCCTACAGCCTCATCACGCAGCAGCCGCTCGGAGGTAAGGCGCAGAATGGCGGGCAACGTTTTGGTGAAATGGAAGTGTGGGCACTTCTCGGTTATGGTGCCGCCTATACACTGCGTGAAATTCTTACCATCAAGTCAGATGATATTCAGGGCCGCTCAGCAGCATTCGACGCGATTGTGAAAGGTGAGGCAATCAGTCACACCGGAACTCCCGCATCCTTCGCTGTTCTTACCAACCAGATCCGAGGTCTTGCGCTCGATATCGAACCTTTGAATCTGCCGCCGGAACCAGAGGCGTAACTTTATTAATTTTCCCCGCAACCTTTATGGCATTCACTCCCCGCAGACTTCCTCCCCGCGATACCTGGAACGGATTACGCCTCACGCTTGCCTCACCGGAACGCATACTTGCGTGGTCCTCTGGCGAAGTAACCAAGCCTGAGACCATCAACTACCGCACCCAAAGAAGCGAAAAGCACGGACTCTTCGACGAAAAAATCTTTGGTCCAGAGAAAGACTACGAGTGTTACTGTGGCAAATACAAAGGGATTCGTTACAAGGGTATCGTGTGCGATAAATGTGGTGTTGAGATTACGCGTTCAATCGTGCGCCGAGAGCGCATGGGTCACATTGAGCTCTGCACACCAGTCGCACACATCTGGTTTTTGCGCAGCGTGCCGTCTCGTATGGCACTCCTCCTCGGTTCTTCGGCAGGAGATATCGAAAAGGTCGTCTACTTTGCCGGCTACATCATCACCAAGATTGTAGAAGAAGAGAAGAAACGTCTTCTCACCGAGCTTGAGAGCGAATATAAGTCAAAATACAAATCACTCGGTAGCGACAAGGAACGCGATGCACTTAAGGAAAAAATGACGCTCACAAAAGCAGAAATTGACGGTGTCGTGATTGGCAAAGTCCTCGACGAGCTCGAGTACCATCGTTTCTCAGTAAAGTACGGAGGTCTCTTCGAAGCACGTATCGGTGCCGAGGCCATCTATGATATTTTCTGTAAACTCAATCTGAAGGATCTTGAAAAGAAACTTGCGGCGAAGTACGAAACCGCTGGTGCTGCTGAACGCGAGAAACTGGCGAAGCGTCTTTCGCTTATTGCCGGGCTCATTGCTTCAGGTACGCGCCCTGAATGGCTCTTCCTTACTCGCATTCCTGTCATTCCTCCCGCACTTCGTCCAATGGTTGCACTTGAAGGCGGTCGCCATGCGACTTCTGACGTGAACGATCTCTATCGTCGTGTTATCAACCGCAATAACCGTCTCAAGAAACTTATCGATATTCACGCACCGGAAGTTATTCTCCGCAATGAAAAGCGTATTCTCCAGGAGGCAGTCGATGCACTTCTTGATAACTCCATTAAGAAAAGCGGTGCTGCTGCTGGTGCCATGACGCTCGCGCAGCGTCGACCACTTAAGTCTCTCGCTGATTATCTTAAAGGAAAACAAGGTTATTTCCGCCAGAACTTGCTCGGCAAACGCGTCGATTATTCCGGCCGTTCGGTTATCGTGGTTGGTCCTGATCTCGAACTCGATGAATGCGGTCTTCCGAAACATATGGCGCTTGAGCTCTTCCGGCCGTTTGTCATCGCAGGACTTCTTGAACGCGAGCTCGCGTTCAATATTCGCGGTGCTGGCCGTCTCATTGAAGATGGTGTTGCGGAGGTGTGGGAACTTCTCGAAAAGGCCATCAAAGGGAAATACGTACTTCTCAACCGTGCGCCAACCTTGCACCGTCAGGGTATCCAAGCATTCCGCCCGCGTCTTATTGAAGGCGATGCTATTCAACTGCATCCACTCGTCTGTAACGCCTTCAATGCGGACTTCGACGGAGACCAGATGGCAGTACACGTACCACTTTCAGAGGAAGCACAATGGGAGGCGGCTAACATCATGAGCGCCAACAAAAATATCTTGAAGCCAGGTTCGGGCGAAATGATTGTGCTCACGGGTAAGCCGCTCGATATTATTCTCGGTGTGTATTGGCTCACGAAGGCAGTTGAAAAGGTGAAGGGCGAGAATGAGTACTTTGCTTCGCCAAATGCAGCGATTCTGGCGTCCGAATACGATGCTATTGATTTGCGCGCGAAAATTAACGTGCTGCCAGTGGAGGATAAGGAGAAATATTCGGCGTTTGACGGACATCCGTTTGAAACGACTGTCGGCCGACTCCTCTTCAACACCGTGTTGCCCGCTGACTACCCGTTTGTCAATGAGACCATCACGAAGAAAGTGCTCGCACGAATTGTCACTGACTGCATAGCACGGTATGGGCTCGATGCTGTCCCAAATATTGTGAATAAAGTGAAGCGCTTTGGTTTCGACTACGCGACGCGTTCAGGTATCTCGTGGGCTATCAATGACGTCTCCGTGCCAGTGCAGAAAACGCGCATTATCGGTGAAGCGGTCGCGAAGGTCGCCAAGATTGAAAATGATTACCGCAATGGACTTCTCGCCGCAGAGGAGAAGCGTCGTATGGCTATTGAGATTTGGCAGGGCACGAAACAGGCAGTTGAGGAGCAAATCGCACTCGAGCTCAATCCGATGGGCTCGGTTGCGGACATGGTGCGTTCTGGCGCTCGTGGTACGCTTGGTAACCTGACTCAGATGGCAGGTATGAAAGGTCTCATTCAGAATACTGCCGGCGTAACCATCGAAGTTCCAATTATTTCCTCGATGATCGAGGGGTTGAATCCGATCGAATACTTTATGTCGACGCACGGTGCGCGTAAGGGTCTTACCGACACGGCGCTCGGTACTGCCAAAGCCGGCTACCTTACTCGCCGCCTCTTCGATGTTGCACAGGACTCTATTGTGACCGAGAAGGATTGTGGTACGACGCGAGGAGTGAAGATTAATCGTATAAGTGCCTCAGGCATTCAGACTAATTATGCCGAAGCACTCCGTGGCCGCGTGCTTGCCGAAGATGTAAAGGATCACGATGGAACGGTGTTGTTCAAGAAGGATCACTACCTCTCCGTTGAGGACGCTAGGACTCTCGATGCTTCTTCTTCAGTCACTACGGTTGTATCACGCTCACCGATGTCGTGCGAGACACGGTATGGCATCTGCCAGATTTGCTATGGTATGGATCTTACAACACAAGATATCGTCGATATGGGCGAAGCGGTCGGCACGGTTGCGGCACAGGCTATCGGCGAGCCAGGAACACAGCTTACGATGCGTACCTTCCATGCCGGCGGCGTAGCGTCGGTCGGCGGTGACATAACGAGTGGTCTCCCACGCGTTGAGGAAGTCTTCGAGAAGCGTTCACCGAAAAATCCGGCAGTTATTTCGAAGTCCGATGGGCTTATCTCGGAAATAAAAGACGAAGGCCGTGAGAAAGTTATCGTCGTCGCGCCTATGGCAGGACAAGGGAAAAAGGATGGTTCGTCATACGAGTATCTCGCACCGTACCCTCGTGTTCCCTTGGTGAAGGAGGGTGATACAGTTGTAAAAGGTCAGATTCTCACCGACGGGTCCGCTGATCTTGATGAACTCTTCGAATATGCGGGCCGTGCGATGGTGCAGGAATATATCATTACCGAAGCATCGAAAATCTATGAACTTCAGGGCGCGCCCGTTTCTCGCAAGCACCTTGAGGTCGTCGTGAAGCAGATGTTCTCGCGCGTGAAGATTACTGAAGCAGGCGACACGGAATATTCAGTCGGCGATGTTGTCGAGGATTGGGAATTCATTAAAGCAGTTGCAGAGATGAATGCCGAGAACAAGATTGTGCCACAGGCGCGCGAGACGGTGCTCGGTATCAAAGAGAGCGCACTCTCTCGCCGGTCATTCCTCTCAGCAGCGTCTTTCGAGCAGACGACCAAAATTCTCATCAATGCGTCGCTCCGGGGCAGTGTGGACCGCCTTCGTGGACTCAAGGAGAACGTGATTCTTGGCCGCCTCATTCCGGCGGGTACGGGTTTCGCGGGAAGTCAAAAGCACGCGCAGATCACGAAGCTCCAGTCTGATCGTGCTGCGTCGGCACCCGCATCATCTTCAACCCGTACGACGAGTTTCGCTCCACGCACTCCGCGCGCACTCTAAATTTGGGGAAAATATAAAAAGTGAAGCGGCGCAGGGTTCTGCGCCGCTTTGCTGTTTTGCTATGGCGGGGTTTGGAAGTCTCGCTTATAAAAGTATCTTCCCACGAATCCCGCAATCATAATCGCAGCGACTACTGCAAACAACGGTCGAATGTTGCCGAGCTCAAGAAACTGCCAGACAAGCCAGCCGCAAAGAACAGGAAGCATTGCCAAACGGACCGCTTTCGCTACCATCGGCAAATTTATCGGAAACTTATTTATCCAAGACATAAGTCCTCCTTATTGTTTGCCGAGTTTATTCAACTAGGTGCAAGCTACCATTCATAAGAATTCATGTCAAAATTATTCAGAACGCGGTAGAATCGAGGACATGGCAACGGATACGGTCCAAGAAGTTAAGGAGCGACTGGGTATCCAGGAGGTTATAGCTCCGTACGTGAAGCTCACGAGAGCGGGGAAGTCCTTGCGTGGACTTTGTCCGTTCCACAAAGAGAAGACTCCTAGTTTCCACGTTTCGCCCGATCGTGGAAGCTGGCACTGTTTTGGTTGTGGGCTTGGCGGGGATGCCTTCTCATTTATCGAGAAGGTTGAGGGGGTAGATTTCAAAGGTGCACTGAAAATTCTTGCTGAGAAGGCGGGAGTTACAATTGAATATGCGAGCGGCGGGGTGGGCAAAGAAAAAGCATCGAAACAAGAAAGAATTCGTGCCGCGATGGTCCGCGCGGAGCAGTTCTATGCCGCACGTCTCGCTGGTACCGAAGCTGAAGCATATGCGAAGAAGCGGGGTCTCTCAGCAGAAAGTATTTTTGCATGGCGTCTTGGGTACGCTCCGGATTTGTGGCGTTCACTTCTTGAAGCATTGACCGTTGAAGGATTTACGATAGAAGAACTTCTTGCGGCAGGGCTTATCAAGGAGGCAGATGGGAAACCGGGTACGTATTATGACCGTTTCCGCAATCGGCTCATGTTCCCAATACACGACGCTACTGGGCGTGTTGTTGCATTTACTGGTCGTACCCTGTCTGTGACGGGCCCCGTCGGGCACGATGCGGCATCGTCTGCAAAATATCTCAACAGTCCAGAAACAGACTTGTACCACAAATCTGAGATTCTCTTCGGTATGGACCTGGCGAAAGATGCGATACGTACGCGCGGCTTCACCATGCTTGTCGAGGGGCAGATAGATGTGCTTCTTGCACACCAGGCAGGTTTTACAAATGCGGTTGCGCTTTCGGGTACGGCCTTGACCTCGCGGCATCTCGGTCTCATGAAGCGCTTCAGCGAGAACCTCATGCTCGTCCTCGATGCTGACCCAGCCGGACTTAAAGCGACGGCGAGGTCGGCCGCAATAGCCCTCCAGACGGGATTGCGGGTGAAGGCGGCTCAGCTTCCTGCAGGTAAGGATCCAGCCGATCTCATTAGCGAAGATCCGCAAGAATTTTCTAAACGCGTTCTTGCTGCAAAACCAATTGTCGAATTCTTTCTCGGGGAGCTTGCGCAGCAGGAGAGTAATCCTCATCGACTCTTGCGCGCAGCCGAAGGGGTCGTGCTCCCTTTGATTGCTGCGATACCAAGTCCAATGGAACGCGATCATTTCGTACAGGCAGCCGCTCGGGTTCTCGGTCTTTCAAGCGAAGCCGTCCGAGAGTCACTGAAGCGCTTGCCGAAACAACCACTCGTTGAAAATGGAGTCCCGCGTCAGGTACCTCCTTCGGCGACACTTCGTTCGCCTCGAGAAATTCGATCGGAACAACTTCTTGCCGTTCTCCACGCCTATCCCTCTACAGTGCTTGCAGAGCGCGTCAAATCGGAGTATTGTCGAATTACTGAAGCTCTAGATCTGCCGCTGGTCATTCTACCGGAACCGGCTCTGTTCTATGCAGAACAGACGTTCGGTGTAGATCCCGGAGAAGAGGCGGCAGACGAGCTTCTTCACGCCTTTGAAGAAGCGGTGATCCGCGAGGCGTATCAAGAAACAGTCAGAAATTTACGTAGAGCCGAGGGTTCGGGTGACGCTGCTGCAATTGAGGGTGCACAAACGATGTGCACAAAACTCGCCGCGCGCCTAGCCGCATTCGATCACTAATTCATTTTATTTTACCAAGTATGGCGACCTCTACCAAAAAGAAAAAAAGTACGAAGAAAATCTCACCAGTGAGCAGGAAGGTAACAAAGCCGGCGAGTAAACGCACCGCTTCTGCAAAAAAAACAGCGCCATCAGGTCGTGGAGGATCCGCGCGTACGAAGAAAATATTGCGCACGGTAGTGCGGTCTTCAAAAGCGAAGGCAGATTCGCAGAAAGTACTTACCGCGGAACAGCTCATTGAGAAGGGCAAGGATCGCGGGTACGTTACGTATAGCGAAATTCTAAAATCATTTCCTCATATTGAAGACGACGTCAGTTTTCTCGAGTCGTTATATGAACGATTCGCTACGGCAGGCGTCGACGTACTTGAGGGAGGGATGCTCGAAGAAGCTGCTGATGAATATCTCGCAACACGCAATATCAAAGATCGTCACTCAACCGGGTATGACTCCATCCAGATATACTTGCGCGAAATTGGGCAATATCCGCTCCTGACCGCCGCTGAAGAACGTGAGCTTGCTCAGCGCATCGAGAAGAGCGACGCGGAAGCGCGCAATATTCTCGCACGTAGCAACCTGCGTCTCGTGGTTTCCATAGCGAAGAAATACGTCGGACGTAGCCCCGACCTCACTCTTCTCGATCTCATTCAAGAGGGGAATCTTGGTCTTTTCCGTGCGGTGGATAAGTTCGATTGGAAGAAAGGTTTCAAGTTCTCTACCTATGCAACGTGGTGGATCCGTCAAGCGATTACGCGAGCTCTCGCCGATCAATCGCGCACTATTCGCATACCAGTACACATGGTAGAAACCATAGCAAAGTATAAGCAGGTCTCGCGTCGTCTCGCTCAAGTTCTTGGGCGTGATCCGCACGAGGAGGAGATTGCGGTTGAAATGGGTGTCGAGCCGGAGAAGATATATCAGATAGAGAAAATAAATCAGGACACACTATCGCTCGAGAACCCAATTGGCTCGGATGATGACGAGAAATCAACCTTGGGTGATTTTATTCCCGATGACAAAATTCCTTCACCAATGCAAGAATCTTCCGAGCGTATTCTTACGGAACAGGTGCGCACTATTTTGAGCGACCTCTCACCGAAAGAGCGCAAAATTCTTGAAATGCGCCACGGTCTCATGGATGGCATTTACCACACCCTTGAAGAAGTGGGGAGGGAGTTCGGCGTTACCCGCGAACGCATCCGTCAGATCGAAGCCAAGGCGCTCGAGAAAATTCGTACGCACGACAGTGCGCGGCATTTAAAAAGCTACTAATAAGAACTTCTATCGTCGCGCGCGAGCGTTACTTGCGCCGTGGATAATCCCTGAAACCGAATGCATTCATGAATAAAGTAAATATTTTCCTTAGAAATCATAATCGTCAGCAAAGTGAGATATTTCGTTCGCCAGATGAAGTGGCGCGGAGGAATCTCTATACCGCAATGCATCCACTCTGGTGAAGGTGGATACGTGCATGGATGGACGTGTAAACGTGCCCGCGATGACGGATGGCGAGATCCCGCTCGGAATCTCTCACCTTTCAGAAGTATGGGCGGTAGATTTAAAATCGGTAGCCCGAACTACGCGCCCTACGTCAGGAATTTCTATGACTATACGTTGCGGGCGATGGAAAAAACTTCCTGTCCGGGAGGGCTCGTCATTGTTACGTATCATTACTCTGACGGGGATACGCTTCGTGGATGTACCGGTTTTAATTACGATACTAAGGCGGCTCGCGCATATACGGCGAAGTTGGTCGAAGACTATAATCGCGTTTACGGATCGCTCCATAAAGTTGAGCATATTCTGCATATGGGTATTGAGACTGATCGAGAATCATTTGTCTTCCATGGCCATATTCTCGGTGTAGTCATTAATATCGCCGATACGCTTGCATGGTCGGTTGAAAAACTGCGTGCAGAAATGCGTGGCATGTATCCGGAGATGCCCGAGGTAATTTTCAACGATCTTATGCCTTTTGCTATCGGGAATTAGCGACACGTACAAAAAATAATCGCGTCAAATCGTCCGCCGAATGAGTTGAATCATTCCGAGCAGGTTATTGCGGTTGGCCGCGGATTCGATTGGCTGCATGTCATCAACAAGGCCCTCATCGTCGGTCCCTTTTCCGTTGATTGGTCAAGCGAGGTTGTTACAGCTGCAAAAATCGTACTCTCGAATCTTAAGGAAGGCAGAGCTCCAAAAGAAGATGGGACGGTGCTACTTGTCTGTGCCCCATATCGACACTATGGCGTTGACGCCGAAGTAACGGCAGAGAAGGCTCGTGAAATGGCTCGAGTGAGTTGGCGTGTCATTAAGGAACAGGTGCCTGAACTTCTCAACTATGACCTCGAACTCATTGTTGGCGCACTCGATCGCACTGCAATGCTGTTGCAGTACATCGATATTTCTCCTGAAGATTTGCAGACAGTCTAATATTAATGGCCCACTACCTGAGGTCGTACCAGTAAACGTTATCGTTTAGAAAAGAAAACAACCCCTGCAAGGTATGAACCTTTGCAGGGGTTGTGCTAGAAGGAGAACATTTTACCGAACCCTACCATCAGAGAGTCAACGCCTAGGTTGTCTCCATTGGGGAAGATGTGAATGCCTATGTTTTTTCCGGTAGAGTCGTGCTCTCCAACGACCGAAAGGTACCACTGATTCCCAACATAAAATCGTGCGCCGAATGCAAGATTGAATGCAGCTTGTCCTTGAGATTTAGCTTGTCCTTGCAATTGGTATCGCATTTCGTCTGTTGTATACCGCGCGCCAGTCTGGGTGAAAATTTCCCAAGACGCGCCTTCAGGACGAAATGTCATCGCAAGCCCAGCTGCAATTTTTTCAACCTCACCTATCCATGAGAGACTTCCGTACGGACCGATGCGTAGCGTGCCAAGTCGTGTCCCCCAGCCCATAGGGAGATAATCCCCATACATTTGAACCCCAACCTTGTGGGTAGTATCGGGACGCTCGTTCTTAAATGCACATACGCCACAAATCTGTGTGTACGATCCGCGTAGCTCAAGGTGACTTTCTGGCGACACTTCCGACGATTCTGCTTCTGCATAGAAGGGTATAATAGCGGACGCTATTATACTCACCACCACTAAGATTAATTGCAGCATCCACGTCTTCTTCACGTACGCCTCCTCCTTGTTGGGATGTACTTACTTCTATCTTCTACAGTACTACATGCACAAACAAAGTCAATTTTCTATCCAGCTTTCACACGTAGTTTCGTTTGCTTTGTTTTGTTAAGACGGGGGAGGATGATAGTTAATAGACCGTCCTTTGCACTAGCAGAGGAGGCCTCAACGTCAATTTCTTGAGGGAGGAGTATTGTGCGCGAAAATGAGCCCCAGAAGAGTTCTCGGGTGAAGTAATCAGGACCTGCAATCTGCTCACGCTCTGAACGCGAACCTCCAATCTCAACCATATCGCGGCGTATAGAAATATTAAGCTCATCTGGGCGCACTCCAGCGACAAAAGCGCGGATGATGATATCACTCGCAGTCTGATGCACATCGACAGGCAGCTGCCCTTCGCTCGAGGGAAGATCGTCATTGAGGGGTAGTGGATTTGAGCCGGACGTATTCCCATGGTCATGTGAGTCCTTGCGAGCGGGTGTCGAGGTAATTGGTGACTCCTCATCAAAAGAATCAAAAGAACCCTCAGTAGAGGAACTGCCGGAAAGACGTTCAAAGAACGAGCGCTTCATGTTCATAGTTAGCAGGTGTTGTTAGGGAGATTACGATACCGAAAATATTTAAGCACTTCGAACGCTGCGAAAAATATGACTGCGACCATCCACACGAGGAAGAACGCAGCAAGCTCTATTGAAGTGCCTTTACCCATGATAAGCATGTTGAAGGCAGTATGCAATGCAACAGCGAGGATAAGTCCGCAGGTCGATGCAATTACACGTGCCCACGGTCGGTAGTCTTTCGAAAAGGCAAACGCAAAACCGATTGCCGCTGAAGCGATAACATGGAGAAGTGTGGAGCCAAGGAAGCGTACATTGCCAGTAAAGAAACTAGCAACAACTTGCCCATCCGAAAGCGGAGTAAAGAGGAATAGCATGTTTTCTGCCGCGGCGAAACCGAGCGCTACCGTAATCATATAGATTACGTAATCAGGTGTTTCGTCGACCGCATGGCGCCAGAGGATACATGTCGCCGCCATGATGTATTTAAGGAGTTCCTCAATGAGTGCCCACGCAGTGAAGAGCGGCAGCGTGCCAATCAGATGCATCTTTGTGTATTGTTCGAGCGGAAGTGCAAACGGTACTGCTATCATGCCCGCAATGAAAGCGAGAGCAATAATTTTGCGTGGCTCGGGACAGCGGGCATCCTCTTTTAGGAGAAAATAAAGCCAAATGAAAGAAGGTACGAGTCCACCGAGAATCGCGTAGCCAAGTGTTGTAGAAGTCACCTGTTCATTCTACCGCACTTAAGATGGCCATGTTGCAACCATCAAGAATTTCGCATCTTTGGTCGGCATCGATTTCCAGATTTCTTCAGTGACAAACGGCATGAAGGGATGTAGAAGTTTGAGCGTTCGATCGAGAAGCGTTACGAGGAGTCGCGAGCGTGAATTGCGAGCGTGAACGTCAGTCCCTGCCAACAGAGGCTTGGACTCTTCGAGAATCTTGTCCGCAAGTTCATGCCATGCGTAGTGGTATATTTTCTCAGCCGCAAGATATATACGAAATTCTTCGATGTCCAGAGTGACTTCTTGCGTGAGAGCATCGCATTCTGAAAGGAGCTCACGCTCGTGAGCAGATAAAAGAGAACGCTCCGGGCCGCTTGGCCAAGTTTTACTCTCTTGTATCTGCTCACTCGCGTTCTCTAGTATGAACCGCGCGATGTTCCAGAGTTTGTTTGAGAAATGTTTATAGCCTTTCACTTTATCTTCACTGATACGCATGTCGGTCCCCGGAGTGTTTCCAACGACGAGCGCCATACGTGCCGCGTCCGCACCAAACTTTGCGGCGATATCAAGAGGGTCAAGGTTGTTGCCGAGAGATTTCGACATTTTGCGTCCCTGTGCGTCGCGGACAAGGCCATGGAGGTACACTGTTTTAAAAGGGATAGCAGCAAGAGTGAACTCGGTCATCAGTATCATGCGTGCGATCCAAGGGAAGAGGATGTCGTATCCAGTTTCGAGCAGATCAGTTGGATGATAGGTCTCGAAGTCTTTCGTCTGATCAGGCCAACCGAGGGTCGAGAAGGTCCAGAGGCCTGAAGAGAACCATGTATCGAGAGAATCCTCATCTTGTATCCACCCATCCTCTTTCGGTTCAACACCAACTACAATATCCTCACCTTTATACCAGACGGGCACTCGGTGGCCATACCAGATCTGTCTGCTGATACACCAGTCGTGCAGGTTTTCAATCCAGTGGAAGTATGTCTTCTCAAAATATTCGGGGATGATTTTAATAGCCCCGGAGCGTATCGGTTCGAGCATAAGTTCCTTTAAAGTCTTTCCACGGCCAGGAACCACCTTGTTCACTTCAATGAACCACTGCAATTTCGGTAACGGCTCGATGATGCCGCTTGTGCGCTCGGCAGTCGCGATATTTTGGGTGGTGGTCTCCTCTTTTTCAAGTAACCCTTCACTCCGTAGCCACTCGACGACCGTGTCACGCGCTTCAGTTGTCTTTTTCCCTTCAAGACGCCCTGCGACTGTCATTTTTGCGTATTCATTTATAACGATTACTTCATGCGAGAGTTCATGTCGGTCGGCAATGTCCCAGTCAATCTGGCTATGTGCAGGGGTAAGACCAACTGCGCCCGTGCCGAAAGTCGGATCGACATCTTTATCGGCAACGATTTTTATATGGATTGGAGCATCGCAAAAAACTACGTCATATTCTTTGCCAATATATGCGCTGTAACGCGCATCATCTGGGTGTACGGCAACTCCGACGTCACCTACTTTAGTTTCGGGACGTGTGGTTGCGATAGGAATAGGGAACTCTTTTGAATAGCGAAAAGTATAGAGTTTGGTCGAGCGTTCCTCGTAGACAATTTCGTCATCAGAAATGGTGGTCTGACCTTTTGGGTCCCAGTTGACGATACGCAGGCCGCGATAGATGAGGCCAGCCTGGTACATTTGTTTGAAAACAGCGCGCACGGCACGACTACGCGATTCGTCGAGCGTGAAAGCTTCGCGCGACCAGTCAAGCGAAGCGCCCATGGTCTTCACTTGGTTCACGATTGTGTCATGGCTTGCTGCGGCAAATACCTCGATCCGTTTCAATAATTCTTCCCGTCCGATGTCATGACGATTCTTCCCCTCGTCCTTTTTGATTTGTTTCTCGACGACCGACTGTGTTGCAATAGCGGCATGGTCGGTGCCAGGTACCCAGAGTGTACGGAAACCACGCATTCGCTTGTATCGAATAAATATGTCTTCAATCGCAAGCATAAGCGCATGGCCCATATGAAGTCGTCCAGTGACGTTCGGTGGTGGGAGTACGACGGAATATGCTGGCGCATCCGCTTTCGTGACGCCCTGTTTTACACACTCATCCGGATCAAAGAGACCACTTTTCTCCCATTCGGCATAGATGCGTGACTCAGTTGCGGTTGAGTCGTATGGCTTTAGAAATTTCTCGGGCATTGACTAAAAATATAGCAAATATGTCATTTTATGCGAGGGGAAGATTGCCGGCAGCGACTATATCGGTTACGAACTCTTTGCGGTGCGCGCGATAGAAGCCAGAGAGTGCAATCATAATAGCGTTATCAGTGGTAAGAGTGTTAGAAGGGATGCGAAGCGCAACTTCGGGATGCTCTTCTTTTATTTTTACAGTGAAGGTGCGGCGGATGTGAGTATTTGCTGAGACACCACCGCCGATGACGAGAGTTTGTGCTCCTGTTTCTTCGAGTGCACGCGAAGTTTTTTTCCAGAGTACGTCAGTGACGGCATCTTCAAATTCATGCGCAATATGCTGTTTCTCGCGGTCATTTACCTCCGGGTATTTCTTCAGAAGGTACAGAACGGCCGTTTTTAATCCCGCAAATGAAAAATCGCACGTTGCGTCATGCAGCATGGGTCGTGGCAGTGAATACGTGGTAGTTGGTATTGAGGGCGGGGCTGAACGTACGAGCTCAGCGAGACGTGAGATTTCGGGTCCTCCTGGGTAGGGGAGGCCGAGCATGCGCGCGACTTTATCAAAAGCTTCACCCACAGCATCATCGCGGGTCTCTCCGATGAGTTCATACTCAAGCCATTTTCTCATCAGGACGAGCTCCGTGTGCCCTCCAGATATAAGAAGCGCAAGTATCGGCAATCGCACGTCTTTAATTTCAAGCATATCTGTGACGCCGCTAGCAAGGGCGACATGATTGCCGCTAGCCAAAGCCGTCCTCTGGTCGTGATCCTCCCGAGGGGAGGTGACATGATTGCCGCTAGCCAAAGCGGTCTTCGCGTCGTGCTCGCCCGTTCCGGGCGCGACGTCATAGCGGCTAGCAAGAGCCGCTATGACATGTCCCTCCATATGGTTGACTGCAATAAGTGGTTTGTTCCAGACGAGCGCAAGGGCTTTTGCGAAATTAATACCGACCCAGAGTGCCGGCTCAAGTCCGGGACCAGCAGTCACTGCAATAGCATCTATCTCGGGTGGCTCACATTGCGAAATGAATTCAAAAAATGTTTCAGTGAGGCCGGGCTCACGCGCCAACATTTCAGCAATTTTGGCGCGCAGGTCGTCAGGAATTACTTGGGCATCTTCGTGTAGTAGTTCCGCCTCCTCAAGTGTCGCTTCGAGAATTGGCACAAGATTCTTTGCGTGCTCGCGCTTCGCCAGGGCAGGGAAGACACCTCCGTACTCTCTGTGTATCTCAATCTGAGAGAGAAGCGCATTCCCGAGTATGTGGAATTGTGCAGTCTGTTCATCGCCCTCACATTCGAGTATCGCTATCGCGGTCTCGTCGCACGACGTTTCGATGCCGAGGATTCGAATGCGGCCTTTATTAGCGGCATTCGCGCCACCTCCCCTCGGGAGGATCCTGGCGTTAACATCAGTCTGTTTACTACCACTCATAATGGGCTAGGAGACAATCGTTTTCGATCTGACTTCCTTAATAACAGTCCATGGGAGCGGGTCGCCCCATGTGAGTCGGAATGCAGATGCTCGAGGGTGTCCGTTGCCGCCATACTTTCGTGCAAGAGCCGACACGTCGACACTCGTATCGCTCCGCAGTGATACGTTCAAGACGTCTCCATGAAAATTTACAATGATGCCGAGCGGAGGTTTGGTATGCGCAAGTCGATTTCCCACATCCGACGCGAACATATCAGCGGCGGTTGCGAGATAACATTCGAATCCTTCAAATAATACGAGTGTCGCTTTGTTGGCGATTTGCTCAACGAGTATCGCAAAATGTTCTGCGTATACTTTGCCGTGTGCAATCAATGCTGCATGTTCTGCGTCGTCTGCAAGTCTCAAAGATAGTGCGTCCCAGACATCGAAATGGAACGGTTGTGCATACAGATATGCGATTGCTGCGCGCGAATCCGGGAGTTTAAAAACGTATAAATCGCCATCCTCGACATAACGAAGAAGCATTGGAACGATTGTGTCGGGATGAAAATAACTCCATGCAATTGTCGCTCCAGAGCGTTTCTCATCAAACACATACTCAGGCATGCTCTCGACGACATCTCTGTTGCCAAGATGGTGGTCAAGCACGGTCACGGATGCTGCTTCGGAGACGAGTGGAGCCATTATTTCTTTCGGGTAACAAAAATCTACAAAATAAAGTTTCCTTCCCGCAAGATTTTCAGGGGCTGGTCGTCCATGTTTGACCGGTATGTATTCCGCTGTATCACCAAATTTTTTCCATGCAGCGTAGGCCCCACCGAATCCGTCGGGACAACCGCCGTGGTACAAAATCACTACGTCTTTATGGTGGGTGTGCATTGTCTCTCAGTGTACCGCCTATCGTACAAAGCGCACATAGATGCCAGCAGGAATGACGCGCTCTGAAGTAGATTCTTGTATATACAGTTCTCCACATTCGCCATTTGTCTCTCCGAATATGCTCTCAATCGCTTGAGCAAAGGACCGTGGTGCATATCCTGCAGCGTAGCCGTTTACCAGGAAGAAGGAACCGGGCTTCCCCGACAGGAGCTCCTTAAGAGCCGGAAGCAATTGAGAGAAATCTTCCTCAATCTTCCAGACTTCACCTTTTGCACCGCGACCGAACGCCGGAGGGTCGAGGATGATGCCGTCATATTTCGCACCACGCCGCACTTCTCGCTTTACGAAAGCAAGCACATCGTCCAGTACCCAGCGAATAGCATCCTCGGGGATAGTCGAGAGTCGCGCGTTTTCGTGCGCCCAATCGAGCGATTGTTTCGATGCATCGACATGGGTGACGAATGCACCGGCTTGTGCCGCAACGAGAGATGCAATACCGGTATAACCGAAGAGATTAAGAACTTGTGGAATGTAGGACGTCGTACGTCCTACATCTGATGTAGGACGTACGACGTCCCGGACATGGGTATCAAGCCACTGCCAATTCGGTGCTTGTTCGGGGAATACTCCCGTGTGTTTAAATCCCGTAAGTCGTACGAGGAACCGTGCAGTGTTCCACGAAAGTCCCCATGACTCCGGTACCGACTTTTTCATGTCCCACAAACCCTTTTTTTCGTGGAATGCAAATTCGGCGTGCGCCGTCTCCCAGAGTTCCGGACGCATTTTTTGCCACAGTGCTTGCGTCTCTGGTCGTGCGACGACAATGTCGCCGAAACGTTCCAACTTCATGTTTTCTCCCGAATCAAGAAGCTCATAGTCGCTCCAAGGGAGGGAGACGAGGTGTTGATCGCAGGTTAATTTTTTTATCATAGTGCTTCCGGGTGCTTTTTTGACCACTCGTAGAAAACGACCGCTGCAGAGACTGCTGCGTTGAGAGATTCTGTTCGTTCATGTATAGGAATCGAGAGTGTAACGTCGCACGCTTCGAGCGTCTTTTCTCGTATGCCAGCGTTTTCATTTCCAACGACAAACGCACTTGGTGCATCAAAAGTGTCGGTCCCGAGAGATGTTGTCCCATTCATCGCGAGTCCATAAATCCAAAAACCTTTCTCTTTGAGAATTTTGAGAGTGTTGTTTACGTTTCCGATTGTTACGAGTGGGATGCGGAATGTCATACCAGCGGAACTCTTCACGACCGCGCCGGTGACGCCTGCTTGATTGTGTTCAGGGATGAGCACGCCCGAGAGTCCGAATGCGGCGGCTGAGCGGATAATTGCGCCAACATTGTGCGGATCCTGTACCTCGCCGAGTACCGCAATGCCCGGATTTTTCCCTATGTCGAGCGTCCCTAAGAATTCATCGAATGAGATGAGAAGGGCAGAAGGGTCCATAGTAAATATGACCCCTTGATGAGCTGTTTCTTTCCCAACCATCTCCTTACCTTTGCCGGGTGCGAGTAGAGCAGTTGGAATTTTGTGCTTCTCAAGCAGTGTGTGCAGCTCTGCATCGCGAAGATCAGGCGCTAGAAAAACTTTGCGGATAATCCGAGGCGTATTTCGGAGAGCTTCCATGAGCGCGTGTTTACCATAGACATAAATTTTGCCCGCAGGAGATGATTTGCTCCGTTCCGGCACTCGCCGAGCTTCGTATGGATTGTGTCGTTTTGGTCGCATTAGATAATATTATAGCACAAAATCGCCCAATAGGCGATTTTGCTGAACTCTGGCTTTTGTGCGCGGTGAGGAATTCGAATCCCCGGCCTTCTCAACGTCAATGAGACGCTCTAACCAGCTGAGCTAACCGCGCGTAGGGGGAACTATATCATCGTTGCCGCCTCTCCTTCAAATCGATAGAAAAGTGCAAAAGAGGCCACCACTGGCCTCTTTTGCACTTCGCATTATGACCCAGAAAGTTCTATAAATCAAGAATAGGATTAGTACCCAGTGAATTCTTCAAAACGAATATCGTCGCCACTTATTTCATGTTTGCTCAGTAGTGCGCGCATTGCTGCAACCATAGTCGCTGGGCCCGCAAGATAGTAGATCGGTTCCGAATTTTCAGGAATGTATTTCCTAAGCATAGCTTGATCAATATATCCGCGCTCCCCATTCCAGCTACGAGCAGACTTTTCCATATCCGTCATAGTGGCGACCAAAGTGAAATTCGGATTCCGCTTTTGCAAATTCTGCAACTCTTCTAGAAAGGCTGCATCTTCTGGCCGTCTGTTGGAATAGAAAAGTAACAACGTATGAGGTAACAAACGTTCTGTAGTGTCTTTTATTATCGCGCGAAAGGGCGTAATACCTATTCCGCCCGAGAGAAATACTGCGGGACGTTTTGTGTTTTCATGAAGGAAAAATGAACCGAAAGGACCTTGTATCGCGACTTCCGTATTCGGAACCATATCGTGCAAGGTTCTTTTAAATGCCGTATCTCGCATGCGAGTCGCTATGGCAAGGAAATCTTCCTGAGGGGAAGAGGCGATAGAGAAGGCACGAGTATTCCCCTCTGCATCGGTTTCTTTCGGTTCGACAAGCGTCATATCAAGTGATTGTCCAGCTTGATACTTGAACTCGGCGGGTTTTTTAAAATGAAAAAGCATCGTCCCATCAGCTACGGTTTCTTTCGACAATAGTGCGATTTTATACATATTTATTTATGTAATTCAGACGAGGTCATAATTTATAGTCAGATTATCACAGAGTATTTTACTAAAGAAAAAGCCCCTTGATGTTATCGCAGGGCTTCTTGGGAACGCCGGGCGGCATGCCGTGAGGTTCCTTAGGAGGGAAGTCGTTGAGGAGACTTTCGAGATACTCGTAATGGCTTCGGTTGGTAGAGTTGCGCATTCTGAGGAACTCGTCGTATATGTCCAAATATTGCACTAGGAGCTTTCGTCCCTTCGGAGAGAGGCCGATGTAGACTCCCTGATTACGATCTCGCCAATTCCAAAATTCCTCGCCCGCGTCACACATTGCGTTGGTGACCGCAAGTTGTCTCGTACCCTCCTTACTTAGTTGATAGATCCAAATGATGTACGCTACTTCCCCGATAATGAACAAAATGCTCACAGCCATAATTTCACCTCCGAGCTCACACTATCATGAAAAATACGACTGTCTACGCCGCAATCTATATATAATGCGTGGCTGCATATAAAGTCTAGTGTGTTAACATAAAACGCATGTCACTAGAAAATCCTTCCCCATCTCGTGGGCAAGAATCTGAACATTCTGAATCTATTCCTGGCATTGAGAAAGCGAAAGGATTCGATGAATTGTTCGAAGCTCTCCGCGCTCTGGGTGGGTTATGGGGATCCGACGGAACAAGATATTCGTCAGAAGATCTCGAGGATAGTATTCGCCACGTGCGCGAGGGACAATCTCGTCTTAAGAGTATAACGAGGACGGGCGGACTGCGAGAAAAGGTCGCAGCTTTGCTTATCGAGAAAAAAGAAAGTGATGAAGCATCGCTAATGCCTAAAGTCGGAGACCTTGTTGTCCTCACAAAGATTTCTCAATTTGCTGACCAGCAGCCAATGGCTAGTGGCGAGGAAAAGATCGAAGGTGTTCTGACACAAGAAATTATTCTCGGGAAGCCAATACTTCTTGGTGCCGGGCGCCATACAAGTTCTGTGCAGGCTATGCGTAAGGGAGAGAAAGGTTTTGTGGTCGAAACTGAAAACTCAACGTACCTTCTCGAGAGGAAGTGATTTAAATTTGTGATCTAATTGTATCCTTTGCACGAACTTTTTTCGAGAGCTAATGTGGCAC
>CAYXYP010000009.1:0-34236 GCA_964469405.1 uncultured Candidatus Saccharibacteria bacterium | reverse complement strand
GGAACTCACTCCATCCCTCGGGCTCACGCCACGGGGTATTTATGTGGGAATAAAACTGAGCACAAACAACTATGCTGCGAAAAACATTTTCGAAGAAATTAGTACCGAAATAGGCATGGACATCCTCTCCCTAACGGTAATGGAAAATGCAAAAAATATCTCGACCAGGGTATACTAGAAGCATGTCGTCGAAGGATAAAAGGTTGGTACCGATGTGGAATATGCCGCGAAGCCAATGGCTTTTGATTGCAGGCTTTATCTTGGTCATCGTTTTTATAAGTACCATCTCGTGGTACGGATACACGCGCCTCACTAGTCTCTCAGGGCGAGTCGCAGCGCTTGATGCGCAACTCGCATCAACGACGGCACTCCTGCAGAACAATCTTGCGGAGGCGACTACCTCGCTTGGAAATGCACTCCAGCAAGAAAAGCAAAACATTCAGGCGCAATTGGGCGGAGTCAAAAACGAGGTCGGTTCGATTACGGGGACCGTGACAAATCTGCAGAAGTTGAGCAAGATCGACCCGGAGCTTCTTGCGAAATATTCCAAGGTCTTTTTCCTCAGCGATACGTATACACCCGCACGACTCGTCGAAATTCCTGCCACATATGTATATTCCGAAAAAAAACAGCTGCAAATTATTCCGGAAGTCCTCCCTTATTTACAAAAAATGCTTGATCAAGCGAAAGCAGATGGCGTCACACTGTATACCGATTCGGTATACCGTTCGTTTGCTAGTCAAAAGGCACTCAAAGGACAGTACACGGTCATCTATGGTGCGGGTACCGCGAACCAATTCTCTGCGGATCAGGGCTATTCAGAGCACCAGCTCGGTACCACCATAGACTTCATCACGACTGGTACAGGCGGTGGACTCCCAGGATTTGATACAACGCCTGCCTACAAGTGGGTAACCGAGAACGCGTATCGCTACGGTTTCGTCCTCTCATACCCCAAGGACAATGGTAGTTATATATTTGAACCGTGGCATTGGCGATTCGTCGGGGTGAAGCTCGCGACCGATCTTCATACTTCGGGTACGTATTTCTACACCATGGACCAGCGCGCCATTGATACCTACCTCATCTCTCTATTCGACTAGCGTACGCGTCACTGCATCCTAGCGTTTATAGATATAGAGTATAATAGATGCGAAGGTTCATTAATGTAATAACATTAAATAAAATTACTATGGACGAACAGAATATAATCGCAACACCGAATACTTCAAAAAAGACAGTGCCCGCAATCATCGCTGTTATTATATTAGTAGGTGTTGGGTGGTTTTTTATGAAAGGAGGCGTGGGAGTACCGACGGGAATTGACGTCGATAGAAATATGGATGGCTCCGCTACGTATTCAAGCAATGATGGGAGCGTAACTGTTGGTGCAAAAAGTTACCCTGATAATTGGCCTGGAGACGCTCCAAAATACAGTAATGGCCAGATACAATATTCGGTATCATCCAACCAACAAACCGGCCAGAATGGTTCGATGATAACTTTGACAACTTCAGATAGTGCCCAGAAAGTTGTTGATTTCTACAAAAGTGAGCTTGGTGCTAATGGCTGGAAAATTGAGCAGACCGCAAACGTAGGTACAATGACCGTCATCTCTGCAACAAAAGGGACTATGGAGTTCAGCGTGCAGGTGCTAAATACTGATAACAAACAGACGACAATAACCATCGCAATCTCAACTAATTAGGGTTCGGTGGGGTCAATTGCAAATATTAAATAGTATGGTATATTTTTTACCAGACATATATTCCCATGCCATCAAACGGCAAAAACAAAGGAGGCGTCAGTCATGATGAGCCGAGAGCGCAAGGTCGAAATATTAGAATTAGTTCACCGTTATAATCTCGACGACAGTGAGAGAACTCCCCTGTCTCCTTTCATCGCGAGACATGATGGTGTGCTTGACCGTGTGGCCGAAAAAATTGGAGTTCCTACTGGAGAGCTCGATGAATTCTTGACTATCATCGATCGTGAATTGCCAAACGATCATCTAGTGGGATAAGTCATTTTGCTCGTATGATCGAAGAAAATTGCCACCCCTCGCGTAAAATCTTGGGGTGGCTTTCTTTTTTAAAAGATCAGTTTGAATTTTGTTAGGACGAGAAATCTTTAATACGTTTGTATCCAAAATCCTACCCCGTTCCACACCGAAATATATTTCCCTATCTTCGTCCGTTTGATCGACAGCGCCAAGGCCTTGGTGTGAAGAGACACGCCAATGCGGCCCGCGAGTGAGCGCATGTAAACCCCAGACGCGCAAACTACTTTCAAGCGAAGCACCGTAAAATCTCTTTCCGGCATCATTTTGAAAAGCGAATTCCAGTGCGCGCGGATAGCATCCACACGAAAATCCTCCCCAAGACGTTTTGACGGCTCGATGGTACGAGGGACAAGTTCGAGGAATTTCGATACCCGAGCTTCAAGCTCTTGGGCAGGAATTGTATACGAACTCTGATGTTGAATACGGTATATGCGCTCGATGTGTTCCGGCACTTGTATATGTGAAAGAGTCCCTTCAAGAGCATGGAGGAAAAGAGGTTTACCGTTCACTGTCTTTGAGGAAAACGCGGGGTATGCGCGCATGTACGCGCCCTGCTCGGAGCGAAGGACATCTCTATGAATTTGTGCACCTACATCAGCTTTTTGAGACGAATACTCCGCTACTCCAAGAACATCCCCTGTATCGCTCCCTATATCCAATAAGACCTCGATTTCATATTCCTTATCTAGGCCCGTATAGGCACGTTGTTGTTTGCATTCATCGCCCAGGAGCACCAATAATTTCCCAGATGCCATTGGATCCAAACGGCCTGCGTAACACGCTGCTGTATCCGCATATTCTAGATGCTCAATTTTCCACGCCCCTATAGCCGCGAGAGGTGTCTCCCCCATTTTCTTATCCAATACTACAAATCGTTTCATCTCGCGCGCAGTATACCCCGCGAAATGCATTAACATGCAAACATTGTTGTTATCCCCAATTGAACAAATCTTAACAGTGTTAAACTCCGTTCTCCCATTACAACGTAAATTACAAATTATGAATACCAATCTGACCGAAAATGTGAATAATTTTGCAAAAATGATCGGGGAAGGAAAGCTATTGGAGGCATTTGATACATACTACAGTGACGAGGTATCGATGCAGGAAAACGAGGCCGCACCAAGAGTTGGTAGAGATGAAAATAGAAAAGCTGAAGAAGTTTTTGTTAACGGTCTCACCAAAATAAATTCAATCGTTATATTAGGAGTTGCGATAGGAGAAAATTATTCAGTTCTTGAGTATCAACTCGATGTCGAACACAAGGATTACGGAAGAATAAACAAAAAACAGGTCTCGGTGCAACATTGGAAAGATAATAAAATTATCTCAGAAAAATTCTACTACGATACTGCAACAAAATTGGTTTAAATTAAAAACAAAAGCGCCCACGTGGGCGCTTTTGTTTTTAAAGACGCTAGAAATATTACCTAGTCGTCCTTCCCTTCGTCCTGATTTTTGACATGCGCAACAATTGCTGTCGGTCTTGAGATTTTGCTGTGCTTGACCTCTTTGTTGTGCTTCTTTGTCTTACTGTGTTCAGCGCCCTCGCCATGCATTCTTACCACTGTTGATGTAGGTGTAGGTGTTGGTGTAGGTGTCAATACTGGAGTTGGAGTTGGAGTTGGAGTTGATGTAGGAGTAGGTGTCACAGATGGCGTTACCACTACCGTAGTTATGTTTCCAAGGAGATACCCACTTAGCGCATTTATGGTTGAACCCGAGTGAGGGCCACTGTTAAAGGCTGCCGTTGCATCCTTACCGCACTGTGCTGCAATAACCGACGAACCTCCGGAATGTTGCGACAGGAAATCCGTCAAATTATACACATTACCGTTAATGACTTCCCAGCAATCGGTAGCCGTATTATGAGGGGCAATCTGTGCCATGGTATAGGATGCCGCAAAAGCATTGCCGATACCGAGATTAAAGATTGCCGTTACTCCTGCGATAGATACAGCTACTGTTGTAATTTTTTTCATGATGAATTCTTTATTGTTTAATCCAAACTCCTTTGGCTTGCACGTATCCATAGACGGCGATTGATGAAATCTCTTACACGATAGGAGTCTCCTCTATACTGCGCCAACGCAAGACTTGATTTAGTAGATAGTTTGTGGTACTATCAACCATAATGAAAACACCTGACGTGGACCGCGCGCGAAGCGAAGAGCAACTGTCTCTTCCAAACTTCCTAAAATCCTATAACAATGTCCTGCCATTGGAGTTTCCCCGCGCGTCTCTGGCGCTCTTACGAGAGTTCCAGAAAGCGCACAGTACACTCTTTAAGAGTAACGGCTCATGGTCGCTCGACCAGCACCGGAAAAAAGTGATGGACTGGCTCCCTTCTCGTCTCAAAGTCGTGGCGTAAATGAAATTATGTAAGCTCTTGACAAAGGTCCTACATATATCTATGGTGGCAACAGAGCACTTTGGTTGGTATCAATAACCATACAATCGAGGAGGGACGGGATGATTACAATCATGCTAGTACGCCAACTACCATCGCAACTTGTTCCCGGTGAGATGCACGCACTGTTTGAAGTCTTAAGGGATACCTCTCCAGAATACAGGACAACCAATCCTCAAAGTCAGGCGGAGCACGCTCGAGACTGCGAGCGCATCAAGCCAACGTTAGTACTCATTCCTTATACGTACGATGTATCTATTCTTTCTCAAGCAATGGAGAAAGGGTTTCGACACATCAGAATTTCTGCGGGAGAAGTCACCGAACTATGCCCTTCAAAGCCGGGCCTTGCTTTCAGCTTCAAACCCTTCAAGGTCTAGCTAAGATCATTCCGCCGCCACGTTACGCGTGGCGGCGATTTTTTATTCCTTTTTCTATGCAAATTCATCATGTACAATGGGGGTATGAATTCTCTTACCGTTGTGCATACCCTGCTTCTATTCGTCCATCTAGTTGGAGCGGGTTTTACGGGCGTAGTCCTCGTTCAGAGCATCATGGCTGTACTCAGAAATTGTGCGGATACCTACCGGCCGTTAGCACAGCAAATTGCCTTGATGCTCGTGCTGCAAATCGTATCGGGATGCCTTTTAGTTATCGAATCTCATCAATCACTTTCTGCGCTAGAATTCTGTAGTAAGTTTAGTCTTTATTTTATTCCTATTATCGGAATAGAGGGGCTCTTATTCGTGAAAATGGGCCAGGGCATGATAGAAAAATTTCCAATGGTATTTGTCACTCGAGCGTTTTCTCTGAGTCTATTTATCGCTCTTGGGGCCATGTTTTTGCCGACTGTAGGTTAAGATAAAAATCCACTCCTACAATGCGTAACTGGTACCGAATCATCCTCTACAGCGTAGCCACGCTGCTTCTCGCAGCACTCGCGTATTATTTTCTGTTCTTCCATGTTTCAAGGCCCCCCGTCGTACCTGATAATCTCCCGAAATACACAGTTGCCACTCTCGCCAAATACAATGGGGAAACGAGTAGCCTTCCTATTTATATTGCACTAGACGGTTATGTGTACGACGTTACCTTTGGCAAATCTTTTTATGTTCCGGGCGGCACCTACCACAATATTGCCGGCAAAGACGCCTCGAAAGATCTTCATATCTTCGGAGGAGATATCATTAAAAGCAAGTACCCTGTCGTGGGAATTTTCGTAATTTCGCCATAGTATGTGCAATTGCTTTCGCGTATGTAAGAAATCTAGTCTCACGCCGTCTCTAGTGTTGGCACATTATGTATAAGGATTCACCAACGTGCGAATTTCCCCATACGTTCGTTACCATCTACCAATACCTCTCGAGGTGTGACTTATACTATCCCTCATGAGACTCTTTATTAGTATGGCATTTGTAACGATTATCCTTACGGGAGCGGGAGCGAGTGTGTATGGCATGCTCAAAACCACGGGAAATGCCAAGACGGACGACTCCCGACAGCCAGCAACCGTCATCGCTTCAATGCCATCCCCCATACCCACAGAAGTATCTTCTACGACGCCCCTGGATAGCGAACCTCTGAGTACTCCAATGGAAGCATCTTCTACTGCACTTCAATCGCTGGATAATGAGCCGCCGAGTACACCAACAGCGCTATCAGTAGCGACGGCAGGTGATGCCAAACTAGTCCTAAAGTGGACTGGGTCAGAAGACAATGTAAAAGTATCCGGGTATCGCATTTTTCTGAATGAGATCGAAGTTGGCACTACCCAGAATCATACCTATACCCACACCAAACCCCCTCCGAATACCGTATACAAGTTTAGTGTTGCTGCGTACGATACGGCCAACAACACCTCTCCTCATTCATATCCATTAATATTCGTTACTAAACCGCGCGAAGTTGTGACATCTCCCTCCCCTACTACTCCCACAATTATATCCGCCACTCCTACGCCCACTCTGACCCCAACACCATCTCCAACTCCAACTCCAACGCCGATTCCAACATCAACCCAAATTCCAACACCGACTGCCGTACCAACGGGAACACATACACCAACTCCTACGCCCACTCTGACTCCAACACCTACACCAATATCGACCCCAACTCCAACTCCAACGCCGAGTCCGAAACCGGCCCGGCCAGAGACTGATGACGACCATGACGACTAATGTGACTACAAACAATAGGGGCATAGCCCCCCTCTTGCACCTGCCATATGGGAAAACTTTAGTGGGCTACCTGGAACGATTCTGATAAACTAACTGGCAAAGCGATACTACTTTACTATGAAGATATTTCTTAGCGCCGCGTTCGTTATGATCCTCTTCATGGGATGGGGAGTGTATGTTAAAGAAACATACGTACCGCCAGGTATGCAAAATGATCCATCGACACCCGTAACTGTAACGGATACGGAAGCTCCTACCAAACCGACAAATCTTGTAACCGCAGCTGTAACTAGTAATCGAATGAGTCTCAAATGGGCAGGTTCACGCGATAACACGAGCGTCGCTGGATACAGGATTTTCAGTGACGGCATTGAAATTGGAACTACCATCTATACCTCTTATTATATCGATGTTCCCTTTTCCTCAACGGCTACCCACACGTATTCCGTAGTCGCGTATGACAATGCGGGGAACAAATCTGTAAATGTAAGCTTAGGGAAAGCAGGTTCTTCTCCAAGTGGGAGTCCTAGTACCACACCAAAACCTACTGCCAAGCCGACCGTATCTCCGACTCCAAAACCTGTTTCGAGTCCAGCGTCAAATAAATCATCGGAGGTAACGGGTGTTGTGACAAATACAACCGGCGCTACGGTGACCCTAACCGGTATCCCATCTGCAGTACGATATTCGACCGACATTGTGTCGAACTTGCCCGTGACACTCGTCAACGGCCGACATTCTATTACCTGGCCCAGAGGCACAAGCTTTGTGTGCTATCAAGCGAAGGGATCCAACGGTATATGGACTTCAATCTATTGCAATACTGTGACTCCTGGAGCGGCGGCGACTTCTACTCCTGTGCCAACAGCGACTCCCGTACCAAGCGGAACACCTGCACCTACTCCAACTCCTACTCCTACTTCCGTACCAACCGGAACACCGACTCCAACTCCTACACCTACTCCTACACCAACACCAACTCCTACGCCAACACCGACCCCAACTCCTACTCCTACTCCGACCCCAACTCCACCTCCCTCTGGGTGCGGTAGCGGCGGTGCATGCACAGCAAGCCAAATAGCTCCTCATAACACAAGAGCTAATTGTTGGGTCTATTTGAGAAGTCCCTATAACAAGACGTATAACATCTCGGCCTACGTAGCGAATGGTAATAATCATCCGGGAGGAGATGTGATCGTGTCATACTGTGGAGGAGATATTTACGATGCCTTCATTGGCAATGCAGGTGGACACCGTCACTCAAATTCAGCGATTAACAGTGTTCTCCAAGCGTATTACATCGGTCCATTCCAGTAATAATCCCTATGCTTCCTATAGTAAAAATAAAACATCTGCTGCTCAAACCGAGGATTTCTCCGGTGGTATTTCTGTTCTTTATTTTTTTTGCGGTTGGAGTCACCTGGTACGCCGAGACACATGGAAAATTGGAACGGGAAATGAACCTCTCTGCTCACTATGCACTCGGGGATGTGATACATGCTGGAAATATTTCACTCGTTGTTGAAAAATTACGCCGCGACTCTCAAGGAGTGGGTCCACTCACTCCGCGGTCAGGATACGAATTCCTTGTGCCTACTGTCGTCTTAAAAAACGAAGCGGAGAAACCGTTCGATTTTATCCCTCTTCTCTCGTTCTATGTGAAAGATCTATCCGGCAACGTCTATCCTGTCGTCGCAGTACCAAGCGAAGGGAGTCAGTTGTCCGGCCCTCTACTGCCCCACGACACCCTTCGAGAAGAGGTTGGGTTTGAGGTTCCCTCGGGAGCATCTGGCCTCGTCCTTTATTTCGAAGCGGTGGGAGTCGATAGGAACATTGTTGCGGTCAACTTAGAACATCGCACGCCGTGGCAGACTATTACAGATTTCTTGATAAACAAATAGCCTCTGTATGGAATTTCACTTTACAAAACCGTCTTCGACAACCCTAAAAAAGTCCTTTGTGTATTTAGTTTTTTTTGGAAACATCATTGGAATTTTTGCACTATGGTGGACCAACTCAAACTTCTACATCATGAACCCGGGCGACGGGAATCTTCTTATTGCACTGGGAAGAATTACTGGGTTACTCGGCGAATACTTCATTCTCGTTCAATTAGTTTTGATTGGCAGGATCCGCCCGATCGAACATCTGTTTGGATTTGATAAATTGAATACCGTTCACCGTTTCATAGGCTATTCGATATTGACGTTTTTGCTCACTCATCCATTACTTCTCATTGCCGGATATGCGCAGTCGTACAATGTATCGTATCTCTCACAATTTGGTGATTTCCTTGCCAATAAAAATGGCGTCTTCTTATCTTTCTTTGCGCTGACTCTTTTCATATTCGTCATCTTCATTTCTATAGCGATTGTGCGGAGAAAATTGCGTTATGAGACATGGTATTTTACCCATCTTCTCACCTACCTTGCTATCGGACTGGCTCTCAATCACCAACTCGGTACCGGCGACTTGCGTACAGGATGGCCGCTCTATTACTGGTATATTCTCAACTTCGGCGTATTCGGTCTTGCGCTCTCATATCGTTTCCTACGACCCCTATTCCGATTCGTATACCACCGCTTTGTCATCGAAAAGGTAGTCCAGGAGACGTATGACACCTGGTCAGTCTACATATCTGGACACCACATGGAGCGGTTTATATTTGACGCGGGACAATACATCAACCTCACCTTTTTACGAAAAGACATGTGGTACACACACCCATTTTCGTTCTCAGCAGCCTTTAACGGTACGTATATCCGAGTAACCATCAAGGCACTCGGAGACTACACAAAAAAAATTGTCACCCTTAAACCCGGAACCCATGTGATTATTGATGGTCCAATGGGACTTTTTATACGGGGCACCGCAAAACGAGAAAAGTTTCTCTTTATTGCTGGCGGCATCGGTATTACTCCCATTCGAGCGATGCTCGAAACTCTGACCTTAGAAAGGAAAGACGCAATCCTATTGTGCGGCAACAAGACCGTACAAGACATAGCCTTTAAACAAGAGTTTGATGCGATGCATGAATACTCGCCCACCATAGTCGTCCACAACATAGTAAGCACCCCAAGTGCTGGATATGAATCCGGATTTATTGATAAAGAAAAAATTGTACGACTTGCTCCAGATTTCTATGATCGAGAAGTATTCTTATGCGGTCCACCAGTAATGATGAAAGTCATGGTGCAGCATCTCAAAGAACTTGGGTTTGATAGCGCACATATTCACTATGAGAAATTCTCTTTCTAGACTTTGAATTACGAAACTTTAATGTGCGACCGTCCGGAGGCGCTGAGATTGGTGTTTTTTGGCTATACTACTTGCGAAGCCAGCCAAAAAACTCAGCGCCGAGGACAGAGCGGCAAGCCGCTGGAGTGAGTCGCGTGTCGCAAAGGAGAGTTTCGTCATTCAAAGTTCAGAGAATATTAAGACGCTGTAGTACTAACGAACCTTGATGACAACCGTAGTCCCCTGTTCAAAAACAACGGTGCCGAGAGCGCGCAACTTTTTCTCTTGAATGGCACTGCCGTAGCGATCGCGTTCCACAGCTCCAAGAATTATATAATCGATCCCATAATTCTTGAGAAGTCCTCGAGTTTGTTCTCGATCTATTCCAGTATAAATTCCCCGTACTTCTTCCCGTCGTTTACCAACGACGTCGTAGCTCCCACGCCACGTCCATTCATGGACCGGCCAGCCTACGATGGTCGGCCAACCGAGGAAAACCGAAAATCGAGATGCGTCAGTGTAACTTTCTCCCTCCCCCTCAACAATATGTTTTATTCTTTGGCTTTGAGGTAACTCATCTCGAACGCCTTTGAGGTACTCGTAGGCTGCAAAATCATTTGGATACTTATTTTTCCACCAATCAAGACCGTGATCAATACCGATGAACGTGTGACTACCAACGAACGCCTGTTCTATAGCGATCACGGGGTATACGGCACCGATTCCAAGATACACGACGAGGGAAATAGTGGTTGCAATTCGCGCAATACGACTCTCGAGCGAGCGATACAGCCACAGATATACCGGACCGGCACATGCAGCGACCCAAATCCAGACCTGCGTTGATACTTTGAAGACGGTATTTGCGCGATACCATTCTCCACTAATCAGAATGTCTTTCATGAAGACAACCTCAATAATTGTGAGGAAAAGAAGAGCCGTACCAAAGATAATGCCGACGAATAGCAGCGCATCGGCCTGTGCGCGCAATTTTTTATATGCCCAGGCATAACGGAATATAAAGACCGCTACGATGGTCGCAATCGATCCCCAGAACGAAAGCCAAGGCAACAATGAGGAGAGGGAGTGCACTAATCCGACCCCCTGGATTGGCAGATGATTCGTCACACTCCATGGAAGAGCGACGATATATGCTGTAGCCGCAAGTAATGCCGTCGCGATAATGATGTGTGTCCTCGAGTCGTGCCGATATTTTGCGACCACAAAAAATACTGCGAGCACTCCGAGGGTAACCGCATCCCATGAATTCACCATGTAGGACATACCGAGCGCGAATGCCAACGCCCAAAGGTAGCGATTTGTCGCATTTAATTTCACCGTTGTATCGCGCCACATTGAAAACGCAATGGAAAGCACCAAGAGAGCCGTAAGCATGCCCCAAACGTGCGCATGAATGTCTGCGACCAGGAAACTAAATATTGGCATTTCCGTTATCGTCCCGACGATGGCACGGGTCGGCTCCGGGTAAAAGAAGTCGGGCATCTGACCCACGCCGAACAGAAACCCGATACGCTGGACGATCCAAGGAATCATGTACCAACTTCCGGAAAAAACTGCGACGAAAACACTGCCTCCGGCAACTAGAAATTTTGTCGTACGAGACAACACTTCCTTCCCGCCTGTGATATATACAGCGACATCAATAGCAAGCCGGGCGATAGCCGCAGCAAGAGTACCCGCGATACACCCGATGAGAATAAAAAATCCTGGTACGGAAGGTATGCCGGCGAGCGTCAAAATGACGAAGCCAATGAAATGACTCATGTAGTAGTAATTGAGCGTCTCGCCGGCGAGCCAGAGATCGGTGAGCGGTAGGCCGGTGCTGTTGCGAAGAGTTTCAATGAAGCCGAAATCCATAAACCGCTCAATCTGGTAAATCTCAGGGTGAAAAGCCTTAATAATTACAATCGCGGTACATACGGATAAGAAAACGAGTTCGGTGGTAAGAATCTGCGAAAAACGAGGAAGGGGCAATCTGTGGGCACGCGTTCGCCAAAACACAAAAGCGTTAATTGCCGCCCATGCGAGCAGAGCTGTTGCGATAGCTGGAAACGCAAGTGGCGCGAGACCAAGCGTTGCAATTAAGAATGTAAGATACCCAACAGCAAACAAACTGAGGATTTTTGAAAAAGAATACCCGCGGTCGGATGACGCACTAAAAACAAATTGGGAAATTGGAAGCCCTAGCGCACCAATAGCGGCCATTACAACCCACAAGGATCCAATCCATATGAGATGGTCCATACAATGCTCTTCATCCTACTATAATAGGGGCATTGATGATACGAGAATTAGCTGGAAATCGAAACAATCACTGTTAATTGTAAGAATAGACATACTCCATGTAAAGGTATATAAACAGAAAAGGGTTCTTTGTTATTTCGCTTCAAAGGAGGACCATTATGTTCAAGCAGTGTGTCGTGTGCACGCGAACATTCTCGGAAGAAAGATTTTCAGAACTCAAACCGTACAAATTATTCCGGAATTTCTTTCAAGGGAGCTCGCTTGATGTGCGAATATGTACCTGCGGTATAAACATCAGTGTAGAACGCGATCCGCTCCCGATGGAGCCTCTGTTGCTCGAAACGTCGTTCATCCCTGACAGAATTGCAGTCCAAAGCAATAAAGGGGGAAGGAGGCAATGATGAGAACAGTGACTAGTGTCATTTGCGATTACCGTCCTTGCAATGGAGTCATTCCCACTCGAAATGATCACTGCATAGCTGGTAACTGCGACTTCCATGTGAACTGTTGGCGAAGTTTACGTGGCGCATGGTATCGAAATTTCCAGGAATGGGATGAGGACGTCTTGTGGGAGATCGAACGCCTCAATGAAGATGTGTGCGGTAATGCTTGAGGCTGCCCTGTCAGTACTATTGGTTAATTCGAAGAAGGAGTTGTTACCATCACAGTAACAACTCCTTTTCTTTTAGGAATTTTCACGTTGTGCAGAATCGATCATCTTATGGATGAAATAACTTCTCCGTATCGAGTACAATTTCTGTGGCCACGGTATCCCGAGCGATCTCTCTCGATCGAAATGGGAGCTTGCTTTCGCGAATGGGTCGAACTACCCCGAGCACCTGTTTATATGCAAGAGCCACATCAGACTTCCCTTGTTTCAGAGCGTAGTCGTACATAGCATTTAGTTGTGTCTCTATCTCATCCAAGAACAAACGTTGGATAGGGTGCTCGCCAAGAGCTTTATTGTTCTTAGCCACCCAGAGACCTGCAAGTTCTTCGACTAGCGATTCACTTACGCCGATAACCGTTCGCGGGACATTGTTTCTTGTCCCTATAAAATCTCCACGCTCATCTTTAAAATACTTAATGGATCCAAGTTTGCCGCTGTCTATCTCCATTTTGATGGCTTCTAGCTTTCTTTGAATATTTTTGGTGCCGAAGGTCACATCGACCGCAAGTGCGAGAAGGCGCGAACCATCCTCTGGCGTAAACCATTCAGCTATCATGTCTACTTTGTTTATATAATCATCGAAAGGGGACGTCTTGAGGGTTCGTGCATTTCCAAACCATTCACTTGACTCGGATTCTATGAGAACAATTGCCTCGAAGATGTCTGCTATCTGCTTCAGTTTCTTTTCTTCAGGCGTATCACGGACATCAAACTCACTTTTGAGACGATTCGCGAATGCTGTATCTGCCGCTACGATTTCCGGACCATAGACGGGGATAAAGTCGGCTTCGCGTATAGCATAGTCTGGGTTAGAGAGAACGCCGTTTGCCTTTTCATACGCAAGGGCCATCGTTGGAGAAAGTTCTAGCCGGTTACGGCTCCTATCCTGATCGATCTTACGCACCATGCGGTCCTCAATATTCATTTGAGAATTATAACTCAAAAACCAACCGCTTCTACATCTCTACACAAGCCCGGCAAGCAACATGTATGACGTGCTAAACTGTCCATATCTGAGTCTATGATTCGAAAACTGTCTGCTATCGCGCCACTTCTCGCGTTTACCATCGCACTCATCGCGATGTTCGGGAGTCTTTACGCGCAATATCTTGGGTACGAGCCTTGTGTGTTGTGCTGGTGGCAACGAATATTCATGTACTCGCTCGTGTTCATCATCCCGATCGGAATCTGGCGTGGAGACCGTGGTCTCTTCGCGTATGTACTCCCTTTCTCAATCCTCGGCAGTCTTGTAGCGTTCTACCAGACACTTCTCTATTATGGTATTCTCTCCGAGGCGCTCGCGCCGTGCGCGGTGAGCGTCCCGTGCACGCAGCATCTCCCTTCATTACTGGGCCTCAATCTCATCACCGCATCGCTTGGCGCATTTATAACAATCGGTGCACTTATAATTATTAATCGTCGCTTCACTCATGAAATTATCTGACCAACTTATCGCACTCGGAGGAATCTTCATTGTGGTCATTTTAGGATTTGGACTATTCTTTTGGCTCTCCCCGCGAACAGAAAATGCGGTACAAGCCTTTACCAAGGATCAGATGGTTGCACCCTACAGCGCTATGACTGGTACCACGACAGCGAAGGTGACAATGGTCGAGTGGGGCGATTTTGAATGCCCGGCGTGCGCCTCGGTGGAACCAGTTCTTAAACAGATCATCGCTATCTATGGTAAGAATCCCGAATTTAACTTCGTTTTTCGTAACTTCCCTCTCCCGCAACATCCGAATGCTCGCCCTGCAGCAGAAGCTGCCGAGGCCGCAGGAGCCCAAGGTCAGTATTGGGGGATGTATGCCCTCTTATATGAACATCAGGATGAATGGGTAAAGAGTGCGAACCCTCGGACTTCGTTTGATACTTATGCTAAATCCCTTCAACTCGACCTTGCCACATTCGACGCTGCATTAAATAACCACATCTATGCGTCGCTCATCGACCTAGATTCAAAAAATGCCAGTGAACTCCGTCTCAACCATACGCCGACTATTTTCCTTAACGGAGTAGAGCAGAAAATGGTGTCGATTCCTTCCCTTACCAAAGCAATTGATACTGCACTGAAGCAGTAATTAGACACCGGCTGAGTATCCATACCCACAAGGATGGTATACTTTCTGCCATAGGAGGGGGCGAGACCCACTTCATTAACCAACCCATTTCACTATGGACACACTCATTACAGAGAGGCCAGTAGAAGAGCCGTCGCAACCACAAATCAGTTCGCCACAGACGAGCCAGAAGAACGTACTTATGGCTGTGTTCAGTTATCTTGGCCCACTGATTATTATTTCCTACCTTACCGCCAAAGAAGACTCTTTCGTTAAATTCCATATACGGCAGGGTGCTGTTTTGTTTGGTATTGAGATAGCGCTCATGATACTCACTTCCATGTTCTATCCGCTCATGATGCTCTCATGGCTTATTAACCTAGGGATCTTGATACTCTCCATCATCGGCATCGTAAACGCAGTAAAAGGTAAAGAGGAGGAGCTCCCACTCGTCGGGCACCTTGCTGTTCATATCCCCCTCTAACTCCAATAGGGTTGGGGAGTGCTGCATGACGTCATTTGGCATTCGTGTCTATAGAGCAACGGCCCAGATTCCAAAAGGTAAAGTCGCTACTTACGGTCAGATAGCACGGCTTGCAGGATCGGCGCGAGCAGCTCGTGCCGTAGGACAGCTTATGGCGCACAACAAGGACCCGGAAAGCATCCCTTGTCACCGCGTCGTGGGCTCCACTGGTGCCTTGACGGGCTACGCTTTCAACGGCATTTCTGCGAAACGAAACCGACTTATTGCTGAGGGCGTTTCCTTCTTGGGTTCGCGAGTAGATCTTGCCGTCTCACTCTGGAATTACTGATACTGAATATAGATAGGCGCAGGGGTAAGTCCCAGCACTTCATCGGTCGTAAGGAGACCCGTGGAAGGCGGTTTAATATCGTTCTTATAGAAAAGCTTGATGCCCGTAAACTGCACTGGCTCTGGAGCAATGACTCTATTATACGTTCCTTTCTTTTTATCCTGCGATCCCCATCCATCCATGTCCATGATTATTTCGACTTCCGGTAAAGGAAGTATTTTTTTATAATTTGTCACCATATCTTGCGTAAAGCGATGCACGACGAGTATTTTGGGCGGCAGATGATTACTCTGCACAAGACCCGCAAGATACTTCGCCGCATAATTTATGTCGGTTGCGTCGTATGTGCCGATGACTGTACCTGGACGATTACCATATTTCATCGAGAATTCCGGATCGATGCCAAGATGGACCTGGGGCATTTTCAGATATTTTTCAAGCATTGGGAGCTCATACTCGAGCGAGCTCAGTCCCACCTGCACATCAAGAAACACGAGCCCATGCATTCGGTCCGCGAGATCAAGCGCGTGCTCGATCTGATCATCTGGCATTCGGAGAACATATTTCCCGTCCTTCCCTGCCCTGTCCTGTGCGACAGCGACAATGTAATGAATAGCCGGAACCGCAGGTGTCGTAGGATCCGCAGTGGTCCACTGCGCTGTGGTACTAGCGAGCATAGCAAGCATCTCATCAGTCGAGTATTCACCAAGTACACCCATCCCTTTAGAATAGAAGTTCCCGTAGTACGCAACGATGCGCTTAAACGGTAGAATTGCACCTGCGTTCGGATACACCGTCTTGACTGGCCAAAGTCGCGGTGCAGTCGTGGTCGCAGTTGTCGTGGCAAGAGTGGATGTACGTATGTGCGCAAGCGCGAGAAGCCGCGCATCGTAGTCGGCTGTATCCAACTGCGGTAACGGAATGAAACGATCCGCCAAATCGGCCGCCGCCGAACGATATTCTGTTGAGAAAAAATGCGAATACCCAAGGGCCCAGACGAGTACGAGCGCGATAGCTCCTGCAAAGGCCCCTCGTATCATCATAGACATAGCAAAAACATTCTACCCGACGGACGAGGAAAGCCCTATTCGTCTTAGACAAGCGAGACTGCAACCGAGAGGGGTGCGGTCGTATCTAAAATAGATAATTGATGATCTTCGAATTATGTAGTACTCTTCGCGACTGATAGTTCGTTACATCAACCAAGGAGGAGCTACTCGTGGAGAACATCGTAAAGACAGCAGATTCCATTTTGCTGAAAGAACTTGTTCAAGTTTATTGGTATCAGATTTATGAAAATCACTACGACGACCATGTACTCGAGCGCACATTTCCTCAGGATGAACATAGCTCGTTTTATCTGCGCAAAAAAGACAACCCCGACCAAATCTATATTGCAAAAACCGGCGATCGAAATAATTTGGAGTGCCTGAAATGTGGAGTCGCTGTGCTCCAAGCCCAAGTCGCGCATCCGATTAAACATACACTATTTTCTATTCCCGGTAGTGAAAAAAGTTGTTACGAGACTGTTCCCTACTGCCCCGGATGCGAAGAGGAACCTAACCCCAATGGAACTCCTATTGGGACCGGCACATAACAGCCCGACCAACATCTCACAAAGGCCACCTCCACGGTGGCCTTTTCATTTACCGATAAGCACTAGCTTCTTCCAGCGCGACAACCTCTTCAGAGCAGCTTCGCGAGCTCGAGCATCTTTCAGGTTTGAAAACTTTTCCGAATACTTGAGAGTAACCGGCCGACGAATTTTGGTGTAGTGTGCACCCTGTTTTGAAGTATTGTGCTCATGTATTCTCTTCTCGAGATTATTGGTGCACCCGACATAGAGCGACGTATCCGCGCATTCGAGGACATAGACAAAATGAGGCACGGACCTAACTCTTTGTTTCTTCTCCATCATGGAGACCCCACTGCCAGCGAGGTTTTTCCCCCGTTTTAAAACATACCCATATAAGGAGAACGACAAATATGATTGTCTGAGGGACAACATTAATGAGAGTATCGCTTACCGAATGAGAATTAGAATCAATCCGAAAAGTATTCAGCGTAATAAGTGCAATGAAGACAGCGAGAACGAGCCAGCCTTGCCAGGTCGCTGGAGTCCAACCCCATCCATAGAGCTTTCTCTTAAACCAATACCCTTCCGGATTATTTTTAAGATACTCGATGTGGTCTTTTAATATACTCATACGCGTATGACCTTGCCATCAACGGCCTAGATTTTTTCGCTCAATATCTTCGATTGTATTGGCAACTGACAGATCATAGCGCCACCATAGAAGCGATACTGTCGCCTTCCCTCATTTTCATAATACGGACTCCCTGAGTGGCACGGGAGAGCAACGAAATAGAGGATACTGATGTGCGAATTACCTGACCTTTTTTTGAGACGACGACAAGCTCTTCGTCTTCAAGGTTGCCAGAAACGATTCTCGCGCCGATGATCTCACCGGTCTTCGGTGTCACTTCCGCAGTCTTGATACCTGAGCCGCCGCGACCCTGAACTTTGTATTCAGAAATCTTCGTGCGTTTGCCGTAACCCTTGCTCATGATCACGAGGAGCGAAGCATCCTTCTCTTCGAGTTCGGAGACGACTTCTGCGGAAACGACACGGTCGCCTTTCCGTACGCTCATGCCGCGCACACCGCCAGCGGTGCGGCCCATCTCACGCACATCCTCAGCCTCGAAACGAATGCTTTGACCCTTTGCCGTCACAATAGACACCGTATCTCCCTCCGCAGCATGATGCGCCGAGACGAGCCGGTCGCCCTTCTTCAAATTAATCGCGATGATACCGGAACGACGCACATCGGCAAAAGAACGCGCAGCAACGCGCTTCACTACACCCGCCTCCGTGACGAAGACCACTGACGTGGCATCAAGTGCGGCACCCTTCGGGATAGCAAGTACGCTCGTGACCGACTCCTCAGCTGAGAGCTGGATAAAATTCATAATGCTCTTGCCTTTCGTCGCGCGCCTGCCCTCCGGAATCTCATACATTTTAAGCTGATATGCTTTCCCGAAATCAGTGAAGAAAAGAAGATCGCTGTGCGCAGAAGCGACGAGGAAGTGCGTCACGATATCCTCCTCCTTCGTTGCGATATCGACGACACCGACACCGCCACGCTTCTGTACTTTGTACTCACTCGGATTCGTGCGCTTCACGTATCCGCCCTGCGTAAGAAGGAGCATCGATTCCTCATCTGGCACAAGGTCTTCCACAGAGATACTCTGCACGCCACCTCGCGTCACCTTCGTACGACGATCATCACCGTATTTCGATGCCAATTCTTCGAGTTCCGACTTAACCACCGCGAGGATTTTCTTAGCCGATGAAAGAATTTCTTTCAATTTCTTAATCAGAGCCTGAACCTCAGTAAGTTCATCCTCGATTTTTTTACGCTCAAGACCTGCGAGTTTCGACAAACGCATTTCGAGAATGGCCGCCGCCTGAAGAACCGAGAAACCGAACTTCTTCTGGAGCGCCGTGCTTGCCGTTGGCACATCTGCTGCCTTCTTGATGATCGCGATAACTTCATCGATATGATCGAGCGCCTTCGAGAGTCCGAGGAGAATATGCTCGCGTGCTTCGGCCTGTCGCAGGTCGAATTCAGTGCGGAGCTTCACTACTTCCTGGCGATGTTTGACGAAATGTCCGAGTATCCCCGAAAGAGAGAGCATCTCCGGAACACCATCGACAAGTGCGAGCATGTTGTAGTGAAAAGTACTCTCAAGATCAGTATGTTTATAAAGTGCATTAAGAACTGCTTGCGGATGTGCGGTACCCTTCAACTCGACCACAACTCGGATATCTGAGGTGGATTCGTCACGCAGATCGCGAATACCCTCAAGTTTTTTCTCCTGTACCAAATCCGCGATACGTGTGATGAGCTCGCTTTTGTTCACACGATACGGAATGGAGGTAATGATGATGCGGGTATCTTTTTTCCCATCATCAATGATTTCTGCTTCGCCACGCACGACGACTGGCCCCTTACCCGTGCTATAGGCGTGTCGAATATCTGTCTGACTAAATGCGACGCCACCGAGCGGGAAATCAGGACCTTTTACAAATTGGAGGAGATCCTCGGTCGTCGCCTCAGGATTCTCAATAAGATGCACGGTTGCAGCGACGACTTCGCGAAGATTGTGCGGGGGAATATTAGTCGCCATACCGACTGCGATTCCAAGCGTGCCATTCAAAAGCAAGTTCGGTAGCGCAGCAGGAAGTACTCGCGGCTCCTCGCGCGTTGCGTCATAATTTTGATTCCATGCGACGGTCTCTTTATCGAGATCGGTGAGAAGTGCCTCGGCAACCCGCGACATTTTCGCTTCGGTGTACCGCATGGCTGCAGGAGAGTCGCCGTCAATGGAACCGAAGTTACCTTGACCCAGTACAAGCGGATAGCGATATGAGAATTCCTGCGCCATCTTCGCCATCGAATCATAGACGGCGACATCGCCGTGCGGATGGTACTTACCGAGCACTTCGCCAACCACCGTGGCACTCTTACGAAACCTTGATCCCGGTACAAGTCCCATGTCCTTCATCGCGTAGAGAATGCGACGATGCACAGGCTTCAATCCGTCACGTACGTCGGGCAAAGCTCTCGCCGTAATGACCGACATGGCGTAATCGAGATACGACGTGCGCATTTCTGCGACGATCGGCTGACTAATGACGTTTGCCACTACTGGTACCGCTGCACTATTCTCTTTCTCCCCTTTCCCACGAGCCATGATGATTTAATTTAAATACTTAAAAAGGTAAGATCGTCTGCTCGACCTGTTTCATTTTTTGTGTCGAAGAAGCAACGTCGACAACTTCAATGTGCGCTGATCCCGATGGACCCTGAAACGCTGCTGCAGCCCCTGCGACATTCTGATTTCGATTTTCGGCACCAGTCACTAGTACCGACTGCTGTCCGGTGCTCTCCGCAAACGAAGCTCCTTTGATAGCGAAGGCGCCTGAACTTATGGATTGTACGAACCACGCAAGAGCTATGAGTGCGGTAGCACCCCCGGCAGCGCCAAAGGCGATCTGCTTACGTACATGATGCGGCTTTCTTTTTGCGTGTTCAATATGCTCAAAAATATTTTTCATATGCAAGTTATGGTGTTATCACTAGTATACTCCCATCCTTACCAACAAGGTCCTTCTTTTTCAACGTAAGCTTATCTGCTTTCTCACCGTTGTTCCCCGATGCCTTCAGAAATGCTTCGAGTGACTTCGGTTCCCCTATTCCACTCCAATGCATCGGGACGATAATCTTCGGTTCGAGCGATACGACAAGTTCGTGTGCCGCAGCAGGCGATAACACGCCATCACCCCCGACCGGTACAAAAAGAACGTCTATTTCATCAATACTCTCTCGTGCCTCTTTTGATAGTTCCTTGTCGGAAAGAGCGCCGAGATGAACCAACGTCATATCTTCAAGTTCAAGCATATACATAGTATTGACTGCCTCGGTCTGTCCCTTCGGAAGGCCGTAGGCGCTACGCGAAAGAAATCCTTGGACAATCACACCTTGTCGCTCGTATTCGCCAGGCCCGTTAATAACGAAAGGCACTTTCTCCCCATACGTGACTTCGTCGGCACCATTCATGTCCGGATGATTACGTGAGATAAGTGCGATGTCCGCTCCAAAGCGAACTGGGGATAGCGTCCCGCCCTTAGCAATAGGGTCGAAAACGACAGTAAGATCGCCGAGAGTTATTTTGAAACACTGTCCGCCGTGATGCGTAATAACCATTGCCTATATCCTAGCATTTTTTGACTATATTTGCTATAGTATTCCCGTTGAGTGCTGGAGAACTAGCGAGGTGTTAACCCTGGATTCCGCAAGGAATCAGTACCCTTCGCGAAAATCCACACCGCTTTATTATAGTATGTCCGATGAAAAAAAGGCTGCAGTTCCTATTGCAACCATCCATTTAACAGAAGGTCATCCGATGACGACCTTAGTTGACGCCATTCCGATGCCGCCCGCCGCAGGCGACCTCGTCGAGGGCGCCATTATCGCTATAAGCCGAGGTCGCGTCTATATTGATCTTCCTCCATTCGGCACCGGCCTCATTTACGGTCGTGAATACTTGAATGCCGCAGATGTGCTCCGTAAAGCAAATCAGGGCGATATTATAAGTGCAAAAGTTGTCGACCCTGCCGGTCGCGAAGGTTACATCGAGCTTTCTCTCAAAGAGGCGCGGCAAGCAGCCATTTGGGGCGAGGCTGAACAGGCTATTGTTTCTCAGACGCCATACTCGCTCATCGTCGAAGAAGCAAACAAAGGAGGTCTCATTCTTTCTTGGCAGGGTATCGCCGGATTCCTCCCTGCTTCACAACTTTCCAAAGATCACTATCCTCGCGTACCAGAAGGCGATAAGGAAAAGATCCTCGGCGAACTTATGCGGCTTATTGGGCACCCACTTTCGGTGCGCATCATCACTGCCGACGCGAAGGAGGGCAAGCTTATTTTCTCGGAACGCACGACAAATGAGGCCGAGGAGAAAGCGTCGCTTATCGACAAATACCAAGTTGGCGATACCGCTTCAGGCGAAGTGACGGGTATTGTCGACTTCGGCGTCTTCGTGAAGCTTGAGCCAGGACTCGAAGGTCTTGTACACATCAGCGAGCTTGACTGGGGACTTGTTGAAGATCCACACGCCCTCTTCAATGTCGGTGACCGAGTAACGGTTAAGATTATCGAGATAAAAGAAGGTAAAGTCTCCCTCTCTATCAAGGCACTTAAAGAGAATCCGTGGCACACCGCAGCTGAGCGATACGCGAAAGGTGCGAAGGTACCGGGTGTCGTTATCAAATACAACAAGCACGGTGCGCTCGCCTCCATCGAAGAAGGCGTCGCGGGACTTGTACACGTTGGCGAGTTCGCAACACCAGCAGAACTCCGCGAGACATTGGAACTTGGAAAGACCTATCCGTTTACCATCGCGCTCTTCGAACCAAAGGATCAGCGGATGACGCTCACCTACAGCGGCAAGCGAGGAGTAAAATAAAAGAAAGTTCTCTTATTTTACTCGAGCGCTGCGGATGAAAGCTTCGCTTACGCGGGAAAGAAGAAGTAGGAGCTTCGGCGAGTGTAATTTTGGAGTACGCATCGGCCTCTCCTCCGAGAGGTCGTGCTCTCTCTCGGCTCGCAAATTTCGGCGCAGACCCATCCGGCGCCAAAATTGCCATGGTGCTTCGCCTCCGAGAGCCTCCAAAATCACACTCGCACTTCGCTGAGGAGCGAAAGAAAATACGCGGCGCCTCCGGCGCCGCGCGATGTTTTCTTATCTACCCCTTGCTTAACGAAATCAATTCTTTGAGCTTCTCATTCATCCCTTCGCTGATTTGCAGATGCTTGGGGAAAAGACTGTCATTCTCAATATCATCGCTCTGCAACGGCAAGATGAAAACATTCCCGCTCTCGGGGTTTTTCCCGAAGACGACTTTCATCCCCTCATCTTCGAATCTCTTTATTAACTCATCTATGGGAGTCGCGTAGCCCGGGGATTCTTCTTCATCGGCTTTTATTTTTGCATACGCGCCTGAATCCAGACCAGAAAAAGGAAACACTTCATTGCTTTCGATAAGCTCTTTCGCTAGAGCTCTTATTTTTTCACCTTCTGTTTCTTTTTCTATATTTTGTTTTGGCATTCCTTCCATACGTGAAATAATTACTTTATCTTTTAACGAGTATTTGCGAACATGGTTGCGGATTCGATACCTTCAGTTGCAAAGAGATGCACTGTCTCAGCGACTTTCTTCAAAACTTTTTTCACGATCGTCTCTTCGGCGGGTTTCCACTTCCCAATGACGAGCTTGATGACTTTCTCTTCCCCGGAAACTTTCTTTGCCTGATTCTTCTTCCCTACTCCTGATATACCAATGCGAATTCTCGCAAAATCTTTTGTTTTGATGGAGCGCATGATGCTCTCGACACCCTTGTGGCCTCCGCTACCGCGTCCAAATACCATTTTGATCGTGCCGAGAGGCAAATCGAGGTCATCATGAATGACGACAAGACTCTTAGCCGCCTTCGGACTCTTTACAAACCCACTGACCGCCTTCCCCGAGAGATTCATCATCGTCTCAGGCAATACAAGTACCGTGTTCTCTCCAGAAATACTACCCTTGCTCACAAGTGCGTTCGCTGTTTTATTAAAAACAAAATCACCAAAGCCTTCGAGCGATGCTGCAAGCTCCACAGCGCTTCTTCCGGCATTGTGCCGCGTCTTTTCATACTCCTTCCCTGGATTCCCAAGGCCTACAATAACAACGGTCATGCGAGAATCGTAACATACCCAACATAAAACTTGCGCGCGGGAAAACGAAGCGTACAATACGCGTATGAAAGATACCGGAAAAGGTCTTCTGAAGGATCTTTTCACGCTCGCGTTCCTCATCATCGTCGTCGTCATCCCAATTCGTGTTTTTATAATTTCTCCTTTCGTAGTGGATGGCGCATCAATGCATCCAACATTCAAAAATCTCGACTATCTCATCGTCGACGAGCTTTTGTATCGCTTCTATGCGCCCGCGCGTGGTGATGTCATCGTATTCCGCTACCCAGGAAACCCTTCCGTCTTTTATATCAAGCGAATTATCGGCCTTCCAAACGAAACAGTCTCTATCAACCACGGAGTTATCACCATCACAACCGTAGATGGAAAAAATATTGCGCTTCCCGAGCCCTATATCGTCAACGAAGATGCAACGTACACAAAAAATGTGTCGCTCAACTCGGAAGAGTATTTTGTCATGGGAGATAATCGTCCCAATAGCTCAGATTCAAGGATCTGGGGCCCTCTTCCGAGAAAGGATATTGTCGGTCGCGTTGACTTGCGGCTCCTGCCGGTCTCACAGAGCGGATTCTTCCCAGGATCAACGACATATGAGACCGTCTCAAGCACAACAACTCTAACAGCATCATGATGCGCGACTCCATTCCGGCGGAAGAACTGTTAAGCAAGGCGCACGCGGTCGGTCAGTATTATGGATTCACACCACTTTCAACTCTCACTGCCCTTTCGCGCGGGAAGGCCCCAAAAAATAGTACTGAGTACCCAGACGCTCTCTCTCACCTTGGAGACGACACCGTTGCGGAAACGATTTCAAGCTTTCTGAAACGATGTCAACGCGTCGAGTTCACGCCCTCACCACGACAACCATTGTTCGTCTGGCATACAAACATTACTCCTGGTCGTCCGACGCCAAAAAAAGCTATTATCCAAATGCATGCACTCGGTACGGACCATGCACTTGCAGATGCGGTCATTATTCGCGCGCTTCTCGCGCTTTCCCGAGACCTTTTCCATGAGGAGCCTGTTGTTCGCATCAATTCTATGGGAGACAAGGAGACCCGGGCACGCTACGCGAAAGAACTTGGAAATTTCTTTAAGAAGCGCGCGGGCGTACTTCCTGAAGAATGCATTACGTGCGCTAAACAGGATACCTTCCTTGCTGCCGAGCTCGCCATTGCACGCGAGTGCGCAGAAGATATGCCTGCACCAACCGAACACCTCTCAGACGCTAGCCGCAAACGTTTCGAAGATCTGCTTGAATACCTTGAAATGACCGAGACGCCCTACGAACTTGCGCGCAATCTCATCAGCCGCGGCAATGTCTGGAATGATACTTGTTTTGAGCTCGTTGCCGGTGGACGACAAATAGCATGGGGTTCACATTATGGTGATTTCACCCGACATTTCTTCCCGACACCATTCAACGCAACAGGAGCCGTACTCCAAATAGCAAGTACTGGTTCAGTGGTAAAAAAGATTACATCCCCGCGTATGCGTTTTTCGTTTGTGCATATCGGAGATGAAGCAAAGCGACTTTCCCTTCGCCTCGCCGAGGAATTCCGAAAAGCGCGTATTTCTCTAACGCAGAATATAGGTATTGAATCATTAACCGAGCAATTATATCTCGCCGAGCGCCGCGAAAGCCCCTATCTTCTTATCATGGGACGCAAAGAGGCATTGGAAGGTTCTGCCATCCTACGCAATAGACAAACTCATGAGGAAACCATTCTTCCTCTCGCCGGCCTCATCAAATGTTTGAAGGCAGTCGCATGAATTCTGCCGCGCATTCTCGTCGCTAATCAGGTGGGCATTCTGGCCGATTTTAGTAGACAATGACAGCCTCGGTGTGCTAAAGTCTTTGCATCATGACAGCCGGTACACGAGTTGAAGTAAAGCGCGGAAAGAACGAGAGTTCTACTGCGCTTATTCGACGTTTTACCCGCCGAGCGCAGGGTCTTGGTCTCGTGCGTGAAGTACGCAATAATCGCTACTTTTTACGGATTAAATCTAAGAACGTTGGTCACAAACGCGCGCTTATTTCCAAGGTCCGACGTGAGACATACAACGAGCTCGTGAAGCTTGGTAAAATCGATCCGGCAGCAAAGAGAAACGCACGCGGAAAGGGCGGCAAACATTAGACGAATGCCGAGTGTCTCCATTAAAAACCTGACGCGGCGCAAAAATGTGCCGCGTTTTGCGTATGCACTGATTGCAAAGACTATACTTCCTGACTGGGACATCTCCCTCGCCTTCGTGAGCCCCGTAAGAGCCCGCGCACTGAACGAACGCATGCGGGGCAAGACGTATACGCCAAATGTCCTTTCCTATGCCCTCGGCGATCAGAGTGGCGAAATTATTATTTGCTTGAGCGAAGCCAAAAAACAGGCCGCTTCGTACAATATGGACGAACAAACCTTTGTTCTCTATCTTTTTATCCACGGAGCACTGCATATAAAAGGATGGGGGCATGGTGATAGGATGGAAGAATGCGAACGAAATCTTTTGGCGAAATTTGCCAAGAAACGCGTGCGCTCGAATCTAAATGAAACGACGCATAGCGACCGGCATTGATATTGGCACGTACCAAGTAAAAATGGTCGTTATTGAAGAGCTCTTGGATAAGCGCGGAGGCGCTCGGCAAGTGCGTATTCTGGGTACAGGTCTTGCCGAATCAAAGGGACTGCGACACGGCTACATAGTCAATACGGAGGAGGTCTCCGCAAGCATCCGCGAAGCGAAGCGGCAAGTAGAGGCGGTTACCCATGTCCCATTACACGCAGGATTTCTTGCTGTTGGCGGTATCTCACTTGACGAGTCCCGAGCAACCGGATTCGCTATCATCTCTCGTGCCGACCAAGAAGTAACAGCTCTCGATCTTGAAAAGGCGGGGAAAGCGGCACGCGAGACGGCAGCACCCGGTTTCCTAAATCGGCATGTACTTCACAGCATCCCGCTCGAGTACCGTGTCGATGGTAACAAGGTACTTGGCGATCCTCTCGGCATGAAAGGCATCCGTATCGAAGTTGACTACCTTTTCATCACCTGCCTCACTCAACATGAAGACGCTCTCACCAAAGCGGTCGAGGATGCGGACATCGAAATAATTGACCAGATGGCTTCCCCACTTGCAGGCTCCTACGTACTCCTTGAAGGTGACCAGAAGATGAAAGGATGCGTACTTGCAAATATCGGTGCGGAAACAGTTTCGATTATTGTCTACGATGAGGGCATCCCTATTTCAGTAAAGGTATTCCCGATAGGCTCGAGTCATATCACGGACGACATTGCGCTCGGTTTCCGCATCTCACTTGAGGAGGCCGAACACCTCAAACTTGGCAGGCTCTCGGGACAAATGTATCCGCGCAAGAAAGTAAACGATCTTATTTCAAGCCGCCTCAACATGATGTTCGCGCTTATCGATAAACATCTCAAGTCGCTCGGTCGCCGCGGCCCTTTGCCTGCTGGCATTATCATCTCGGGTGGTGGTGCAGGAGTCGGTTCCATCAGCGATATTGCGAAAGGATCTTTGAAGCTTCCCGCGCGCCTCGCAGAATTTCGTCTCTCTTCCGAAACGAAGATTCGCGATGCGACATGGGCAGTCGCCTATGGTCTTGCACTCTGGGGGCTCACGGGCGATACCAATGCACCGAAGAAAAGTCTCCACGCTTCTTTCGGAAAATTTCTGCGACAATTTTTGCCATAAGTTTTCTTGTTCGTGATCACCTGGAAGAACAAAAAGAGAATTATATTCTTCCTTCACTCACTTGAGGGTGAACCGCAAGTTGTATCTATATATTGTCAATATTTGCATATGGCTAGATTCTGCTATCATACTGAAACTACACCCTGATATGTCAAAACGAGTTGAGCCCGAGGTCGAAACATTTGCGCGAATTCGCGTGGTCGGTGTAGGCGGTTCGGGTAAAAATGCGATCAACCACATGATCGCCTCGAAAGTTCGCGGCGTCGAATTTATCGCCGTTAATTCCGACGCACAAGATCTCCATGGTTCCCTCGCGAAACGTAAGATTCATATCGGTAAAAATCTCACGCGTGGACTCGGTACCGGAATGAACCCCGAGCTCGGTAAGCGTGCAGCCGAGGAGACACGCCAAGAAATACAGGAGGCACTCTCTGGAAGCGACATGGTGTTTATCACTTGCGGTATGGGCGGAGGTACTGGTACTGGTGCCGCAGGAATAGTCGCAAAAATAGCGAAGGAAATCGGAGCACTCGTTATTGCGGTCGTAACAAAACCTTTTTCTTTTGAAGGAGCGCAGCGCAGAGATATCGCAGAACGTGGTCTCGCTGAACTTAAGAAAGAGGTTGATGCATTCATCGTTATTCCAAACGATAAACTACTTGCCATCGTCGACAAGGATACATCTGCAAAAAGCGCTTTTGCCATGTGTGATGAAATATTGCGCCAGGCTGTCGAAGGCGTTTCCGACATCATTACGATGCCAGGTGAGATAAACACCGATTTCAATGATATCAAAGCCATCATGGAGGGAGCCGGTCCTGCACTCATGGGTATCGGCATTGCCGAGGGAGATGAACGCGCCAAGGAGGCGGCCACACGAGCAGTCAATTCCCCACTGCTCGACGTTTCAATCTCTGGCGCGAAAGGAATCCTATTCGTCGTTGCCGGTTCTGATGATCTTGGCATCATGGAAGTCCAAGAGGCGGCAAAAGTCATCAATGAATCCGTCGATAAGAATGCAAAGGTCATCTTTGGCATCATGCGAGACGAAAAGCTGAAGAAAGGCCAGATTCGTATTATTGTCATCGCAACCGGATTCCCAGAAAACCCATCACACGCTACACCAGCCGGAAAGGAACGATCCCTCTTCGCGGTACCTACCGAACGCCACGAAGAAGAGCGAGGCCGAATCTATCATGAAATTTTGAAGCGCGAAGTCCCGGAAATTAAAAAAGAAAAAGACGAGTCTGTTCACACCGATTCCGGGAAGAATATCCGGAGGGAGGAACCTATCGTAACAGCAACACCTCAAAAACGGGAAGAGACACCGCCCGCTCCGGAAGATGACGACGCGTGGGGTGCCATTCCAGAATTCTTGCGTCGACACAAAAAGTAATTCCGCGAAGCCAATCTTTTTTTGTTCCCGCCGCTCGTTTGAGAAAATGAAATATGAATTTCTTTTCCACTCACTCGTTTGGTAGTATCAAATGATAGAATAGAAGTTATGCATGATCTCATAATCATTGGCGGGGGGCCTTCTGGTATAGCTGCAGGGATCTACGCCGCCCGTAAGCATTTGAATACGGTTCTCATCACAGAAGAAATCGGTGGTCAATCTACCGTATCGGAGGGAATTGAGAATTGGATTGGAACACCGAAAATAAGCGGCAGCAATCTTGCAAAATCATTCAGAGAACATCTCAATACTGTAAAGGGCAATTTCGTGACGCTCGCCCTCGGCGAACGCGTTGTATCACTTTCGAAAACCAGCGGCGGAGGCTTCACCGCAACAACAAAGGCGGGGAAAGAGTTCACCGCAAAAGCAGTCCTCATCGCTTCGGGTGCCGGCCGTCGAAAACTCTCCGTGAAAGGCGCCGACAAGTTCGAGAATAAAGGTGTTACGTATTGCGCATCCTGTGACGGGCCTCTTTTTGGCGGAATGGATGTCGCAGTCATAGGAGGTGGTAACGCTGGTTTCGAAACAGCATTACAACTCCTCGCATACGCGAAGTCCGTTACACTCATCCATCGACATCAGGAATTTAAAGCCGATCCCGTCACCGTTGAAAAAGCGAGTTCCTACCCGAACATGCGGATTATTCGGCATGCCGAAACAATTGAGGTCATGGGTGAACAATTCGTAACCGGTTTGAAATACACAGATAAAAATTCTGCTGAGACGAAGGACCTTGCCGTCTCAGGGATTTTCGTTGAAGCGGGCGTCATTCCGAACACAGGATTTGCCGAGGGGCTGGTAAAGCTAGACGAGGTAAAGCGTATAAAGACTGACCCACGCAACCAACACACGAGTCTCGAGGGTGTATGGGCCGCAGGTGACTGTACCGATGAGCTCTACCACCAGAACAACATTGCTGCAGGCGACGGTGTGAAGGCCCTCGAAGATATCTATCTCTGGATCAAAAAGCAGTAGATTGGGAAAGATTTCTACACCTTCTCGCGGATGTCGGTATACGCAACCGTTATCGGTTTACCACGAACGAGGACGTAGATATAATTTATCGCGTATCGTAGGCCCGTAATAACGATGCCGTCATTTGCGAGTCGACGGCCGGAAGCATACATAGGGAGCTTGAATGTCCACTTGACCTTCCCTACTTTACTAATACGCCGAGCCACATCAGTATCCTCACCATAAAATTCAATAGAAGTATCGAAGCCTCCAGCCTGTTCGAGATATGTTCTGCGCACGATGAAATTACCACCCTGGAGCATTGCGCCAGCATGAAAAATATAGTGACTCACTAAATGCGAGAGATAACCAAAAAAGTAAAAAATGCTCGCGAGTGCGCGCTGAAACACCGAAAGATCATAATATATAAAGGGTCCGCTTAAGGCCGCAAGATGTTCATCTTTCTCAAATTCGGCAAGCACTGTGGTAATCCACCCTTCCGGCAACATCGTATCGGAATCGATATTCGCTATGAGTTCGCCTGTGGACGCCACCAATCCTGCATGACGAGCTCGCACAATACCCTTGTGTGGCTCATCGACCACGTGCACCCATGAATAGCTACGCGCTATTTCACCCGTGCGATCAGTACTTGCGTTATTAACGACGATAACTTCACCGTCACAAGGAGTACGTGCGAGCTCCCGCTCAACCGCCGCCAGGCACTGGGGCAAACGCTGTTCCTCGTTATACGCCGGAATGACGAAACTAATTCGCATGAGATATATAGGGATGATACATAAAAAGAAACCTCGACACAAACCTTTTTTGAAGAATAGTCTTTATGTTATCGATCGATGATTTTCATAGATCGTTTCAAATTCAACGGCAATATGTTCTGGAGAATAGCGTAACGTACTTTCACGGGCAATTCGTCCCATGTTAATCATTATGTCTGGCCCATTAAAAAGTCTTGTGAGGTGCTCCGCAAATACCCCTATATTCGTTGGCTCAACAAGGTAGCCTGTTTCTCCATGCCGCACATATTCAGCTGGGCCGCCCTCGTTAGCAGCCACCACAGGAAGACCGCATGCGAGCGATTGGAGCGTTGTGAGTGACTGTGTTTCAGATGTGCTCGTAATAAGACAGACATCGCAGGAATTGATTGCTTCTACAAGTAGCTCCCCTCTCAATATTCCGAGAAAGCGTACCCTCGACTGAAGACCCTGTTCATGAATCTTTTTTCCAAGATGATTCCGATAGGGTCCGTCCCCAATGAATACCAGCTCGACGTCGCTCCTCTTTCTCACCTCAGTAAATACATCCAGTGCAAAATCGAGATTTTTCTCCTTTGCAATTCGCCCGAATATAAGGATGGCGTGATTCCCTACCCCGAGTTTTTTCTTGAGTGCATTTTTCTCTACAAGTGGACGGAATAGTTGTGTCGGGAGAGGGTTTGAAATAATTTTTGATGGTCTTATCATTCCATAGTTATGGAGTTCCTGGAGGACACTTATCCCGGGCGTAGTTACGAAAACACAACGATTGTAATACCAAGCAGAGAACTTTCGTATGAGATATGGAAACGGTGGAAAATTTAATTTCGCATAGTGCAGGTAATCAGCCGGGAGAGTATGGTCGGTACCAACAAGTGGGACGGAGAGGCGAACGGAGGCATAGAGGGCAAAAAGTCCTGTAACGCCCGCGAGATGCGTATGAATAATGTCTGGATCGAATGTGCGCATATCTTTGAAAGCGCCAAACGGTAAAGCGATAACCATTGCATCCCCTGACCCCGGGAGCGTCCATGAGGGGAATCGGCAAACAGAGGGATCTGTCTGCGCTCCTGGAAGGTCTGGTGCGTATATACGCACGCTGTGGCCTCTTTTACGCAGTTCAGATGCTAGTATGTCTATAGAGTCGACGAGGCCGGAGAGGAGCGGCAGATATTGGTCACTGCAGAGCGCTATGCGCATATCAGATTGATAACTCCTCTTCCGCTTCTTCTTTCAAAAGCTTCTTGCGCATATACCGTGTCAGGAAATAATACGCTATAGCTATCACGATGACTCCACCGATTCCAATTTGGATAATCTCTACCGTGCTTGAGACAAATTTGAAGGAAGCGCCAAAGTAATATCCGAGCGTCAGGAGGATCGCATATTGGATTACAGTAATCGGGAATGCATACCGTAAAAAACGTTGGAGGGACATACCGACGAGTCCTGCTGAGACGAGGAAAGGTGTCGACAATCCATACGCAAGTTTACTGAAAAACATCGTTTTCCCAGGATGTTTCTGCCAGAGTCTACGTATCGCATCGAAATGCTCCTCCTTAATTCCTATTATTGACGCGTAGCGGTTAATGAGCGTTTTCTGCTCACCGTAGCGCCCCAACAAGTAATAGGCCACGTCAGGTATTAAATCCCCCAGAAGCATGACTATGTATGCGGGATAAATATTGAAGTAGCCAAGCGCGACAAAAGTTCCAGCTACGAATGCGACGATCGGGCCTTCAAAGAAGGCTAGAGGGAAAAGTATCCAGTAACCGTAGTTCTGAATGAGTGGCAGTACAGAGTCAATCGACATCGTTGACGTCAACGATACCACGTTTACAAAACGCCTCCATTGCTCACGTATTGTTTAACGTTCCAACAACTCCAATATCGCACGCGTCTTCGGTCCAACGGATCCGTATCCGGTTGAATCTTCCGTACCGCTGCAGACAATACCCTGCTCACACTGGAATTTCTTCACTGCTTCTTTTGTGAGAGTTCCGAAGAAGCCGGTATTGTTGCCCGGAGAGAGATGTCCTTCCCCGATAAGGAAGGATTGCAGAGTCGCCACATCATCTCCTCGTATGCCCCTTGAGAGGAAGCGGGTGTACGAGGAGCCGATGGAGGATATCTGGGGATTTGGTGCGGAGACGGTTGTGGCAGATGGAGACGTCACAATGTTTCCTCCGAGTATCTGGAGACGCGCGAGAGTTGCGGGGCCGATAGCACCATGACCCGTTGAGTCTTCCGTACCGCTGCAGACAATACCCTGCTCACACTGGAATTTCTTCACTGCTTCTTTTGTGAGAGGTCCGAAGAAGCCGGTATTGTTGGTAGGAGCAAGGTATCCTTTCTGAACGAGGAAGGTCTGGATGCTCTTTACGTCATCGCCTTTGGTACCGAGATGGAAGGATTTGCCAAATGGGCCCGACGAAGAGACTTGTGTCGGTACGGGGATGATCCAACCTCCATTGCCACTACTTTGTGATGATGGTGTTGCAGTCGGTGTAGGGATTTGGGTTGATGTGGGGATTGGAGTGACGATGGAAGTCGGAGTTGCCGTTACGACTGGGGCTTGTGTGGGAGTTGGTGAAGGGGTGACAGTTGCTGTTGGGGTTGGAGAGGGGGTGACAGTTGGCGTAGGGGTTCCTGTCGGAGTAGGAGTAGCCGTAACAATAGGTGTAGGCGTTGGTGTCACTTTCACGAGGAAATCTTCGACTGACCAACCATCAACACCAGTGTCGTAGTTGATGTTCCACCAGTTGAAACCTCCAGAGTTCACTGGACCACTGTTGACGGTGCCGAGTATATTTGTAGATTGAGAGCCAAGAAGTATGCCATTTGTTGCGGCGGTGGCACGGACATTGAGAGTTGCGATAATTTGGACTCGGTTATTGATGAAAAATTTTGTGGAAGGGATTGGTGTGGGAGTCACTGCCGATGAACCGATGGTGATAGTAGTGTTGGCGTTCGCAGTCTGTCCCCCAGAGTAAGTCCCGGTGACTCCAAGAGTAAGAGGCCCTTGCGATACGCAGGAGAGACAGAAATCAAAGATTAATCCCGTAGCGGTTTGTGTAAAATATTGAGAAAGAGCACCAGTCGGCCAGTGTGCCCACTGAGTTTCTGCTCCGCGGGCGAGGACTACGTTTGCAGGAGTGCCGCTAGTGAATGTCATGACAATATTGGTATTGCCTGTTGCTGGCAGACTAGTGCCCGCGGGTACGGAAATGCCGATAGCGGGCGTTCCTGCCGGTGGTGGCGGAGTGGGAGTTGGTGTGGGAACCGGCGTTGGAGACGTCGGAGTAGGTGTCGGAGTAGGCGTAGGGGTAGGCGTA
>CAYXYP010000008.1:0-34308 GCA_964469405.1 uncultured Candidatus Saccharibacteria bacterium | reverse complement strand
CGTATAACAATTTTTGGTATAACAGTCACCCCCCTGATTTTGCAAAATTTGCTACACATGATTACAATCACTTCATCAACTCTGGAGGTACCCAATTGGAGCCTAGTGGGACCAGTGTTTCGGCTAGCAATCCGTTCGTGGATTTTACCGACTACAATTTCTATCTGAGTGCTGCAACTGCGAGTGGGCAGTCACTTCCCTCCCCATTTAACGTGGATATGTTCGGTACAGTACGAGGATCTGACGGCATCTGGGATCGAGGTGCAATTGAATTTACCTCGTCTCAAACTCCCACTCCCATTCCTTCATCCACCCCCACCCCCTCATCATCTCCAACCCCCACCCCCTCCTCCACCCCTCCCTCAGTCTCCCTCATCTCTCCTACCTCAGGCTTCACTATCGGAGGCTCAGTCTCCCTCGAAGCAACTGCCTCTAGCAATACGGGAGTCACCGGAGTCCAGTTCCTTCTTGATGGTGTCCCCCTAGGAGGTGAAGTCACCGTGAGTCCATACCGCATGGTATGGGACACGGCTCTAACCACTGACGGACCTCATACCCTCACTGCCACAGCTCGTGATGCCACAGGAAACCAGACGACCTCGTCAGGAGCTATCATAACCATCGCTAATGCCACGGCATCTACGCAGACACCCGATCCAACACCACAGCCTACTCCAACCCCCACAACTCTAGACAGCATCACTCCTTCATCTACCCCCTCATCCGTCCATCGCCCCCTCTACCGAGGCACGAAAGGAGATGATGTGAAAACCCTCCAGACCCTCCTTATCCAAAAGGGACATCTCCCCCCGACAAACGACACCGGCTTCTTCGGACCCCTTACCAGAGCTGCGGTACAGAAGTACCAATGCTCAGAGGGTATCGTCTGCTCCGGTACTGAATCCTCCACCGGCTATGGTGTTGCTGGCCCCAAGACTCTTGCCAGACTGAATGGGAGTACCCTCACCACCTCTTCCTCAAGCTCTACCCTCACTCCTGCACAAGCAGATGCCATCCTCTCAGTACTGCTGTCCTTCAATGCTGATGCGTCGGTTATTGCGAGTGTGCGGAGGGTGTTGGGGAGGTGAGTGAACTAAGGGGAGATATTGTAGAGCACTCCCCGATATCTCATGCATCAAGTGCTTCAACACCAGGAAGAGTTCCGGTCACGAGGAAGTCGAGCATTGATCCGCCACCAGTAGAAACAAAAGAGAAGCGTGATAAGAGACCGAGATTTTCTATCGAGGCGATAGTATCACCACCACCAACGATTGAATGGGCGCCTGAATCAGCCACTGCTCGTGCGAATGCATCAGTCGCATCAGTAAAGTTTTTTTCATAATTTCCCAAAGGACCGTTCCAGAGAATGCTTTCCGCACTCTGCGCCAGATTCGAAAGAAGTGCAGAGGTACCTGGACCATGGTCAAGAATAACTTCATCGGGTCGTATCTGCTCAATATTGGCGATGCGTGCTTGCTTTCGGGAATCTGCGGTACCGACTGAAGTAAATGGGATGACGAGAGAATCTATCGGTAATACAAGTTTTGGATTGGCAAGGATTTTCTTAATGCCATCCCCGTCTGCTTCTGAGACGAGCGACTTCCCCACTTCCCGTCCGGAGGCTTTAAGAAAATCATTCGCTAGCGCTCCACCGACAAATACATGATCATATGTTTTGAGTAGTGTCGTAAGCACTGCCTCTTTTGTACTAAACTTTGCTCCGCCAATGACCGCAAGCGCAGGATGTTTCGGTGTAAGCGCTTGTGAAAGTTCACGCACTTCCTCATCGAGGAGCAGTCCGGCATAACTTGGCATGAGCTCGGGAACACCAATTATCGAGGCATGTGGACGGTGGCAAGTATCGAAAGAATCCTCTACAAAGACGTCAGCGAGTGCGGCAAGCTCTTTGGAGAATGCTCGGTCGTTCGCAATCTCTCCAGGGTTCCGTCGCAGATTTTCGAGAACGAGAACTTTTCCTGGAGCGAGTTTTCGTATGGCTTCACGCGCACGATCCCCGATGGTCTCACCGAAGAACGAGACACCAGGCATGAGTTCTCCGAGTGCTCGCGCGACCGGCTCGAGCGTTTCAGTTCCCTTCTCCCCCATATGACTGATGAGAATTATTTTTGCTCCACGCTCAGAAAGGAATTTGATGGTTGGCAATGCTCGGCGCAGGCGGTAATCGTTTATAACTTTCCCGTTTTCAATAGGCACATTCATCGCGGTGCGTACGAGAATAGGAATATTTTCGAATACTTGAATGTCGCGTACGGTGCGCATAGGTTTATATAAGTTGCTTTACAAGAAGTGAGAATGCGATCGGATCAACCGATGCATGCCCAATGAGAAATCCATCGACACCTGAGCTCCCTGCGAGCGAGCGAATGTTGCTCGGTTCGACCGAACCACCATAGAGCACAATAGAACGCCTCGAACTTTTTCCGGGCAGGAGCTGCGCAAGGACTTTTCGGATATACAGCACCATCTCTGCAAGGTCGGTAGATTGGATAGCGTCAGCAGCTGTTTTTCCGATTGCCCACAAAGGCTCATAAGCGATGATAACTCCCGTACGTTCTTTGGGTGTGAGTGATTCAATTGCGGTGGTAAGTTCTTCGCGTACATAGCTAAGGTAGCGACCTTCACCATCGCGTTCGCGTTCGCCAACACAGAGGATGGGTATGAGTCCGTGAGCAAGTGCATGCGCGATTTTCTCGGCAACAATCATATTGGTGTCGCCGAGCGCACGTCGTTCCGAATGGCCGATGATGGCATACGTCGCTCCTACAGCTACATAGGACTGCGCAGTTGCCTCGCCTGTTTTCGCACCTCCGGTCGTGTGTGAGATATCTTGCGCGGAGAAGGCAACTTTTGATTTATTATTTATTACAAGTGTCCCGAGGAATGGTGAGGGCGGTGCAAGCACAATATCGACCTCGGTTGTCCGCGCGAGCCTCTTACTCACCGCAAGAAGGTTCCTTGCTTTTTTCAAATCCTCAACGTATGCCTTCCAATTTGCAACAATAAGCATGTGAAGAGTATATCAGTCCTTGGAAGGATCCATTGCTCGTAAATAACCAGTCAAATTATAGAGGTCGGGGCCACGCACTTACCTAGTAATGACGTACTCACCCGGAACAAAACCCCAGCTAGCACCAGGGCCAGAATCAAATACAACGTTTGCAAGACCAGTATCGTATTTTACATTGGCTGAATTTTTCAAATGGATTTTATACGCAGTGACCTCTTTTAAGGAAACGGTATTCTCCAGGGGGATAAGCCCATGTGCCGCGTACGCAATCATAGCCGAAGCACTATTGGTCAACTCGATTGCATCTATCGATCCCCCATTCTCGGCGCTATTATTCTGAGAAATTAGAAAAACGAATGAGCCAGCCGTTCCTGAATTTTGGAATGATGCGGTGTTTTTTACAGATATTTTGCTGCTGTTGATTCTGTCTGAAGGGTTGTCGGCTATAATCACCACGTTCTCGGTCCCCAAGGACGGAGCCATTTTTACGATAGCAGAGTTTTGAATAATGATATTTCCCGTGATCCATATATGCCCGTTTAATGTTACGACAGCGGTGTTGCTGATGTTCAGATCACAAGGGATTTTTACCGGCCCGAGACTCACGTTGCCGGACGAAATATTGTATGAGCCGCTAGTGCAGGTAGCTGTTCCTCCCGCGGCTGCAAGGGTTTCCCACTCACCGATTTGAGCATCCGAAATCGGTAGCGATGTTGTGGCCTGGTCGGGACTGTTTGGGTACGAGGTCCCGCCCACGGTAGTGTTTACCCTAGTTGTGGCGTAATAGGCATTCTTATCAATAACAGTGCTTCTGGAAGCATTTCCGATAGTGTGGGCGTATGCCGAACTGGTTGCGTGAATGCCGTACACGAGTCCGCTTGCTCCTGTAGAGATGACATCGCCATATATGTAATTTTGGTTACTCCCGATGATGGGCCCACTGGAGTACACGTTGCCCGAAATTGATGAAGTATTATCAAGGGTAAATCCCCCATCTCCTGACTGTATCCCAAAGTGGAATGAGATGACGTCATTATTGGTGCTAATGATAGTTTGAATAGTTTTTGTTGCTACAGGGCTTGCACTGTTTGGGACATATCCTGTTGCGGTAACACGTCTGGTAACGGAGTTAATATTCGAAACAGTAACGGTAAATACACCACTACCAAGGGGGGTATTTGCTTGTCCGCCGTAGGAGGAGTCTAGATTCAATTGATAGACTGCAACATCAAGGGCACCTTCAGCGATAGCGAGGGCTTGTGCGTTCGTAACATCATACCTGGCGCTTCGGGTAAAACTCATTGATGAATTCAAGTAGGCGGCAGACGCTGTAAAAAAAATACCAAGGAAAACGAGAGCAAGGACAAGTATATATCCTTGACTGCGAATACGTGAGTGATGGGTCTGGTACATAAGAAGGTTTGTTAGAAATTACGTAATCGGAATTGTTCACGACGATGGTCAGACAGAACGTCTTCTTTCGCATATGTTTGTGTCCGCACATCGACCGTAATGGTGTGCACTTGAGTGAAATCCGTGTTGTTGTAGGTGAAGATCAGTGTGTTTATAGTTGAACTCAAAAGTTTAGTCTCAGAAACGCGGCTACTCAAGACATTTGCCTCAAGGAGGCGGTACGCTTTTGTACTTGAAGCATAGAATACTGCGTAGTCGTAGGTATTTGCGATAACATTTCCGGAATTATCGATAGAGGGTATCTCAAGAACAAGTGCAGTTGAAGTAGATGTATACGTCGCACTTGAGAACGTATGTGCTTGGAGCACGGCACTGGCGGGAAGTACGAGTGATCCTATGCTGCGCATAAGGGTGCTCGCCGAACCGGATGAGGCTATTAGTGCCTGTTGGTAGGTTGAGGTTTTGTTGAAATTAAAGATTAATATAGTAAGAATTATAAGCATACTGACGCCGAGAGCGGCCACAATCAACGTCTCGATCATGGTAAAACCGCGCAACGTAATTTTAGATATGGGCATCATGGGAGTCCGCCGGTCTCGGTAATATATGTTGAGAGTGAGACAGTGCTCGATGCCGTCGAACCTGAGTCTCGCCATATAATGCTTACAGAGACCTGCTTTGTCTTTGCGTTGTAGGTACTTACGGTGAGTGTTGTTGTGGCCGCTGCAGGGAGCGCGCTTACGAGACTGTCTGCAAACGTGCCGCTCGATGGGAGGGATGCGTAACCGCCACCACGCAAACTTTCAAGTTTATTTCGCGCGATTGAAAGTGCGATGCTCTGACTCTTTGAAATTCTGACAAGTACCCCACTATGTATTGCTGCTTGCAGCATCATCAACATGACGGCCATAATGAAAATGACAACAATGACTTCAATGAGAGAAAATCCTCGTGAATTTTTCATGCTAAATGACCGATGAAAGTGAATAAATCGGAGCAATCATAGAGACCGCGAAAATGCCGACGAACACACCAATAATGAGCATGAGGACCGGCTCAATAATGGTCGAGAGATCTTTTGTCTTTTCAGCAACATTCTGTTCATAAAACTCTGCGATTTGCTTCAGCATTTCAGCGACTTTACCGGTCTCTTCCCCTACGGCGAGCATGTCGCTCATCAAAATAGGATAGAGTTTTGCGTTCTCGGAGAATGACGTGGAAAGGAGTTCGCCCTTTTTGACATGCTCTTCTGCTTCTTGGACCACTTTTGCAAATACTTCTGCGTGCACCACCTCTTTAGTGATGGAAAGTGCTTCAAGTACCGGTACCCCAGCAGAAAGAAGCGAAGAGAGGGTGCGAGATGCGCGCGCGGTATATGTTTCGCGTACGAGCTCACCAATAACCGGTAGATGAAGCGCGCATGCGAGCACCACCCTACTTCCAAATCTTGATCGTATAAAGAGGATACCACCCATCACAAATAGCATGAGTGCTGTAAGTACGACCAGGATATGATCCACCATAAAGTTCGACAGAGCAACGATAATGCGTGTAGCGAGAGGTATTTGTACCCCGAGTTGGGTAAAGGTGCTGGTTAATGTCGGCACGACGTAGATGAGCATCAGAATACCGACAATGACGACAGCAGTAATAACGATAATCGGATAAATCATAGCGCCTCTAATTTTGCGTATGAGTTCTTCAGAACGCTCCATTTGGAGAGCTACTACCGCAAGAGAATCGGCCAAGGAGCCAGACTCTTCTCCCGCGCGCGCCATGGCGACGAATATTTCCGGGAAAACTTTTGGATATGCAGTAAGGGATTCGTGGAACGAGGACCCTTTTTTAACTGACTCGGAGAGACCCGTAACAACAGTTTTGAGGCTTTTATTGTTTGATTGTCGTTCGATAACTGAGAGTGCGCGCGAAATAGAGAGACCGGCGCTGAGCATTGCAGAAAGATTTTTCGCCGTCCTAATAATTTGAGAACGTTTAACTCCCGTACCGAAGCTTATGTTGAGCCATGCGGGAATCCTGAGAGTGTCCTTACCTTCTTGAAGTTCAGTGACCATACCTCCCTCTTTTTGTACTTGGTCATATACCGCGAATCGCGAAGGCGCCTCAATGACGCGTGTTTGGTCTGGTGCACCCTCTTTCCGTACGGTGACTCGGTACCTCATAATTACTCGCTTACCGCTCGTAGCACCTCCTCAATACTCGTAATACCGCGGGCTGCTTTATAGAGTCCGTCCTCAAACATCGTGAGCATCCCCTCTTTTTTTGCTTGTGTCTCGATAGCGTCGCTTGTACTGGAGCGAAGAATTATATCGCGGATAGTGGGTGAGACTGCAAGTACTTCGTGTATGCCGACGCGACCCTTGTAACCATCCTCACATTCGCTCGATGCTACGGGTCGATAGAATGGTATGTCATCTATGGAGGAACCACTTTTCACCAGCTTCTCGTCCTGAATCGCTTTGAATGCAATATCAAACTCTTCTTCTTTCGCGATTTTCGTACGTGTGGCTTTGTCCAACGAATACTGCTCCTTTTTATCGCAGAATCTGCGTACGAGACGCTGACCTACGATGACGCGAATTGTCGAAACGAGTAGGAATGGCTCGATACCCATATCAATGAGGCGAGGAATGGCGCCTGCAGCACTGTTCGTGTGAATGGTTGAAAGCACGAGATGGCCGGTCAGGGCAGCATTGATTGCGAGAGACGCCGTTTCACTGTCGCGGATTTCGCCGACCATGATGATATCCGGGTCCTGGCGTACGAGCGATCGGAGTCCATTCGCAAAGGTAAATCCTATTTGCGGATTTACTTGTGTCTGGTTAACACGTTTCATCTGATATTCGATAGGGTCTTCGACCGTTGAGATGTTCACATCTGGTCGGTTCAGAATGTCGAGCATCGTATAGAGTGTCGTGGTTTTTCCAGAGCCCGTCGGTCCCGAGATGAGGATGATGCCAGTTGTTTGCTTCAGTGCGTGATGGACGCGCTCCATATTCTCGCCATGAAGTCCGAGAGCCTCGAGGGTGAATCCCTCGCCGGTTTCGCGAAGGAGACGCATGACGGTCTTTTCGCCGAAGAATGTAGGGAGAATCGAGACGCGGAAAGAAACTTTATCGGCCTCCGTTTCCATCTTAAAACGACCATCTTGCGGCAGACGTTTCTCATCGAGTTTCAAGTTGGAGAGCACTTTGATGCGCGCGACAATACCTGCGGCGGCAGATCTCGGCAACGTCATCGCGTCATGCAGGATTCCATCAATGCGATAACGGACCAATACTTCGGTCTCCATGGGCTCAATATGTATATCAGAAGCGCTTTGAACGATAGCGTGCCGCAAGAGTGTGTCGACGATGCGCACAATCGGCAAATCCTCGGCCATTTTCTTGAGCTCGTCGCCCGAGATATCTTTATTGTTCGAAACAACGTGAATTTTTCCCGCTTCAGATGAGATGATGTCCCCGAATTCATCCTTGAGTGACTTCTGATATTGAAGAAGTGCGTATTTAATACTCTCAGTATCGGTCAATCGCGACAGTATTTTGAGTCCTGTCTTTTTGCGTACCGAGTCAATTGAAGCGAGATCCTCGACGTCGAGCATTGCCACTTCGAGTGAATCGCCTTCTTTTCGAAACGCAATAATATTGTGGGTGCGTGCGATTGGTTCTGGAATGAGTACGAGAACATCGGCCGGTACGCGGTGTTCTCTTAAATTTACGAAAGGAATGCCGAGCACATATGCCTGAATGCGTCGCAAAGCATCCTCAGTCAGAGATCCTCGTGACACAAGAATTTCGCCGATTGACTGACCTTTCTTCTCCGCCTCCTCGCTCGCAGCATCAATCTCCTTCTTAACAACAAGGCCAGAATCGATAATAAATTCTTTCAGTTCCCCTTCCGAAACGTGCATATGCAGTAAAGTATAGCGCGTCTTGCCTAGGGCGGGACGCGTACTGCACACTCTTCTCTTTAAATTGATTTCCCTTGTCGAGAAACGTAGAGCGGGCCGACTTTTCGGGCCACGATGCGCTGTTTTAGCCGTAGTTGCAGACTGGCTGGAAGTCTTTCGGAAGATCAGGACGAAAACTCGTGCCTTCCCATATTCCGTTTTTATCACGTCCGTAGCCGTTGATAAGAGTCTTGAATGTATCTGGATCGGCATTAGGAACAACTGTTTGTTGAAAGAAAACATGCGTTGCATCTTTCACATAATGAGAGGACATACACCCTTCATATATCGGCTGCCACAAAACCTGAACACTCGAGGGATCTAGAGTAGGGATCGTCGTGATGCCTTCATATACTCTGCTCATGTCCTTACCGTAGTAGTACGAATACACTCCCCCATTATCGACCGGGACGAAAGTTGCAGGATCTGCGTATGGTACAGCGATTCCTTCGTAATACACGGAATTCTTATCCTTTGCATACGAGTAGATTGGCCCACTTCCTTTCAGTCCTCCAAGTTTTGGAGTGGTGAAAACGGTAAATGTCCTCAGATCCACCCCCTCTATTTTTCTGTCTTGGAAGTATGCATTATTTTTATCAGTAAAGTGCCCACTAAACTCTGAATCCTCATTTGCCAGTGGCGAGAAAAAGGTAATCGGAGGCTCAAAAGGGGTGATGGTATAGGGTAGAGATTGCCCGGTATATTTATATACGTGGAAAGAATCTTGAAAGATGTCAGGATGCTGGGGTATGACAGCGACTGTTTTTGCATCAATTATTGGATCTAGAATGCCATTTATATACACATGGGTTTTATCTTTTGCGATACGACTAAGGTGGGGGCTAAGACCAGGCATAAACGTAGAGGCATCAGCGTCGGGTATGCTCATAGGAACTGGGAGGAGGGAGGGATGAGAGGTGCGGACTATGTCCGCATATTTAAACATATACACTGTATCTCCTGCTTGGAAATAAGGGGTTCGTCCACCATCAGAGTTAGTCAATCTATGAAAATCATCGGCATATGCAATTGCAGTGAAAACACCCTTTTCATCTTTTTCATCCACACGTCGCACGATAATTCCACCAGGAACACGCTTGGCGATAAGGACACCTATGTCAATGGCAAGTATGTCGTTTGTGCCGTACGAATCGTATGCGCCTCTAGGGAGTAATGGAGGAGGGGATTGTGGCGGATTTGGAGGGGGAGGAACAGGAATGAGAGGAAGATGATTTGGCGTGTCAAAAAAATATGCAAGAAGGTAATAGTCTGGGGTGGTTTTGTGTAAAAAAAGTACGAAGCCGGATACAGCAAGGCCTATGAGAAAAACAAACAATACTATAAAGCGTCCCCTGTTCATTACTGGGACTATACGTTACGGAGCAACTTAGTCCAGACTCTAGGTAGTCGCGCATTTCACGGGGTGGAGTAAGTCTAAGAAAATACCGGGCGCGCCTCTGGCGCGCCCGGTATGAGCGAATGATTTACTTAGCGAATTTCGTTCTTGAGTGTCTCTCGAATCAGAATAAGTTTCTCTGTTGATAACAAAAGTCTCGGATACGGGGCATAATTTTTGCCCCACCGATCATCTCGAAATTCGTGTCCGGCGAAATGGACAGGTCGTCCGTAGCGAGGGATTAGGTGCATATGTCCATGGCCGTTGTGCTCAATAAATTCATTACCGAGCCATGCATAGTTCATATGTCCTGGCATCCAGAGACGATCGAGAGCTCCTTCATATGCCGGGAGAACTGAATCGAACAATTCAATCCACTCATTATGTGTAAGATCGGTTATTCGTTGCATTTTGCCAAATCGCTTGAGCCAAACGTAACAGCGTCCAAGATAATACTGTTCGGCGCTTAGATACAGTGTCCAACTGGGATATTTTTTTACCACCCATTCTTCATAGGGATCCCGATCGTCTTCTAGCATAATGCACCTCCTTTTCTGTAAGCATCCTACTCTAAATGAGAGTTGACGCAATCGCTCCTTTTTGCTATTATGTACGGTATTGAATGCCTGCAACGCAGGTTTTCTTATTAAATAAAGTGCGACATACATATTCCATATGATTGATTTAAAAACCATCAATGCAGTGCTCGGGGAGTTTGAGGATCGAGGCATCAGCCGCGCGACGATGATCGACGCTATCGAAAGTGCAATGGCAACAGCGTATAAACGCGAATACGGCAAGCGTGGGCAAGTCATTCGTGCCAAACTCGACCTCAATTCCGGCACTATCTCCTTTGAACAAATAAAGACCGTTGTTGATGATACGACGGTGCGTTTCCCTGCTCCTGATGAGGTAATTCCTGAGGAACAGCATCATGCGCACCCATTTCATGCTGAAGAAGAGCATCTTGCGGAAGGTGAATTACCTCGCTTCGATTCCGAAAAGCACATTCTTCTCGACGACGCGAAGCGCATGAAGCGTGGTGTGAGCGTGGGTGAAGACATCATTTTCCCACTCGAGCAGCAGGACGATTTCGGCCGCATTGCGGCGCAGACGGCTAAACAGGTTGTCATCCAGAAGGTGCGCGAAGCCGAGAAGCTCTCAATGATGGAAGAGTTCGGCGAAAAGAAGGGGCAAATCGTCGGCGGCATTGTGCAACGTGTGGAACGAGGTGCAATATTTGTCGATCTCGGTCGCACGACTGGCATTATCCCCTACGAGGAGCAAATCCCGGGTGAACGCTATCGCATGGGCGAGCGCATCCGCGCCTATCTCTACGCGGTAGATGAGGGTTTCCGTGGCGTATATCTTAGACTTTCTCGCGCACATCCTCAGTTTGTCGTTAAGCTCTTCGAACTCGAGGCTCCAGAACTTGCTGCGGGCTCTATCGAGGTCAAGGCGCTTGCGCGCGAACCCGGTAGCCGCACTAAAATTGCTCTCTCTTCACGCGAAGCGCACATCGATCCGGTCGGTTCTCTCGTCGGTCAGCGTGGAGTACGCGTCTCGACGGTTATGAGTGAGCTCGGTGGAGAACGCATCGATATTATTGAATGGAACGCTGACGTGAAGGAATTCGTGAAGGAGGCGCTCTCTCCTGCCACCCCGACTGAGGTGGTGCTGAACGAGGCCGATCATCGTGCGACAGTAACGGTGAGTGAGGATGAGCAATCGCTCGCTATTGGTCGCGGCGGACAAAATGTTCGATTGGCGGCGAAACTTACTGGTTGGAACATCGATATCATCTCCATGGGCGGCAAGGATATCGCAGAGTCTAACGGTGAGTCAGTTGCGGTTATCTCCCCTGTTGGTGAGGTCGATACAGCACCTGCTGAAGCTGCTGGAGTGATGCCGACTGAGAGTATCGAAATCATTACCGACGAAGCTCCGCAAGTCACGGGCCTTTCTGCCGAAGAAGAATTGACGGCTCTTCCTGCAAGCGATGAAACTGCGGCTGATGCTGAGGAAGATCGCGACAAAGCAAAAGACGAATAATTTGTTGGTAATGTATAATCGATGCATATGAATCTTTTACACGATATTGATTCGGGCACGAAGGAGGAGGTAAACGTCATTATTGAAATTCCAAAAGGGTCTCACAATAAATACGAGATCGATAAGAAGACAGGAGTCATCAAGCTCGATCGGGTCATGCATAGTGCACAGGACTACCCTTTTGACTACGGCTTCGTGCCGCAGACGCTTTGGGACGATGGCGACGCTCTCGATGTTGTTGTTCTTACCACGTATCCGCTCGCACCTGGCATTCTCGTTCCCGTGCGCATGATCGGCATCATGCATATGGTTGATGGTGGTGAAGCAGATGAAAAAGTTATTGCGGTTGCTGTAGGAGATCCTCGGTATGCTGGAGTTGCGGATATTACAGATGCGAATCAGCACGTACTCAAAGAAATAGCCCACTTCTTCGCTACCTATAAGCAAATCCAGAAAAAAGAGGTTGCGGTCGGCGATTTCGAAGGGCGTGCGGCAGCTGAGTCTGCGTATGAACGTGCACGGAAAATGTATGCTGACTCACAACCCAGTAGGTGATTCTGCTGAATCAAATAGCATGAACAGAGAATCGTCTCCCCCTATGGGCACGCCTTCGCCCAAAGCTCAGTCCTGGGGCGCTCTCATGTCAATTATCGTCATTGTGCTCATGATCATCATCGGTGCGTTCTATTCGTGGGACAAAAGAATAGCCGAGACGAAAGTTCCCGCATCAACGACGATGGCGCAATAAGCTTTGAGGACAAAGCTTGCTCCCTGCGCTCGTTCACGAAAGAGAAATCAGAATCTCTCTTTCGACTCACTCGCTTGGTAGTAAAATGCCCTGGTCAGGACTTTGTGGTATTCTGGCCCAGACTGACTAAACTAACGTGTAATATATTTATGTATATGAACAAAAATACCCAACCGCGCGCATCGATGCTTGTCCCAATGGTCATCGAGAAGAGCCAATTCGGTGAGCGCGCTTACGATATTTACTCACGACTTCTTAAGGAGCGTATTGTTTTCTTAGGCGGACCTATTGATGACGATGTTGCAAATCTCGTTATCGCGCAACTGCTCTTCCTTGAGGCGGAGGACCCAAAGAAGGATATTTCACTCTATATAAATTCCCCTGGCGGATCAGTCACGGCAACGCTCGCGATGGTTGATACTATGAACCACGTGAAGCCGGCAGTCTCGACCGTCTGTGTCGGCATGGCAGCTTCCGGCGCGGCAATTCTTCTCTCCGCAGGTGAGAAGGGAAAGCGTTTTGCGCTTCCAAATGCCGAAGTGATGATCCATCAACCGCATGGTGGTGCCGAGGGTCAGGCGACCGACATTGAGATTACGGCGAAGCAAATCGTCAAGCTCCGTGCTGTCCTTAATAAAATTCTCTCGAAGAATACCGGTCAATCGCTCGCAAAAGTGGAGAAAGATGTCGAACGCGACTTCTTCATGACTGCGGACGAAGCTAAGAAATACGGCCTCGTCGACAAGGTATATTCATAAAAATATAGAGCGCCAAACACAACATCTCGCACGACACAGTCGTGCGAGATGTATGTTACAGTCTGCTTATACTGCTGCACCGCCCAACTGATTCGATTGTCTCACCGCACTTCCCTTTTTAGAACCTTTATCCTGTTTCGCAGTATCGAACAGGTCTAACAAAACGGGCGTATGTCACTCAAAATTATATTGATTATGCTCGCCCTTTCGGGGGTGGGTGGTATTGCACTCGGCTATGTGCTGCGGGTTCTTATTGGTCTCGCTCAGCGCGGTTCAGTAGAACTCGATATTAAACAAAAATTGCTTACTGCCAAGGAACAGGCGGCAAAAATTATTGCGAGCGCTGAATTTCGTGGAGAAGTTATAGAGACTGAGCGTCTTGCGCCCATCGAGGAGCGCGAAGAGAAGATTGTCTCGAGAGAGGAGCGTCTCGCGTCGCGCGAGGAATTTCTTGACTCCCGTCAGCGCGATCTTGATGAGAAAGAGGTTAATGTACGCTCACGCGAGCAAGAAGCGGCGCGCGCTAAGGATGAAGCGGAGAAACTCGTCGCCATGCGGTCAAAGGATCTCGCGAAAGTCGCGCATCTCTCGGAAGATGCGGCGCGCAAGGAACTTTTCTCCGAAATAGAACGCACCAATGAAGAGGCAATCCTCTTACGGTTGCAGAAGCTCGCTGCAAACGGTCGCGAACGCCTTGAGGACAAAGCGCGCTCTATCCTCACCACCAGCATTCATCGCCTCGGGAATGCAGTGAATGCTGAAGTAATGTCTCTGTCGGTCACGCTCCCCTCAGAGGACGTGAAAGGAAAAATTATCGGGAAGGAGGGCCGTAACATAAAGGCTTTTGAGCGTGCGACTGGCGTCGATGTCATTATTGACGATGCTCCAGATAGGATAGTCCTTTCTTCTTTTGATCCCCTCCGTCGCGCGATAGCGAAGATTGCTCTCGAGAAACTCATCGCCGATGGTCGCATTCAGCCGGCAAAAATAGAAGAAACGGTAGAGAAAACACGTGCTGAAGTCGGGGAGATCGTGAAGCAGAAGGGCGAGGCCGCGGCGTTTGAAGTCGGAGTTATTGGACTTGATCCCAAGTTAACGTCGCTTTTAGGACGACTTCACTTCCGTACGAGCTTCGGCCAGAACGTGCTTACACATTCTATCGAGATGGCGCATATCGCTGGGATGCTGGCCGCAGAGCTCGGCGCCGACGTCGCTATCGCGCGCACGGGTGCTCTTTTGCATGATATCGGCAAAGCAGTCGACCACGAGGTGCAAGGTACGCATGTCGAGATTGGACGCAGAATTCTCGAAAAGTTCAGCGTTGATAAGCGCATCATTCTCGCGATGCAGTCGCATCACGAGGAGCATCCGTATGAAACGCCCGAGGCCATCATCGTACAGGTGGCCGACGCTATATCAGGCAGCCGGCCAGGAGCACGTCGTGACACGGTTGACCGGTATCTCGATCGTCTTGGCGATCTTGAGCGTCTTGCGGCTACGTTTGAAGGCGTCGAGAAGGTATATGCCATAGCTGCGGGGCGCGAAATACGCGTTTTCGTGAATCCTGGCAAAATATCAGATATCGCAATGCATACGCTCGCGCGCGACATCGCGGCACGCATACAGGAAGAATTGAAATATCCTGGAGAAATAAAGGTAAATGTCATCCGTGAGAATCGCGTCGTCGAGTTCGCACGCTAAGAATCCACTCTCATCCTTGTGGTATAATCCGCACATGAAAACAACGGTAGATGAAATCACAGAGAAGGCACGACCAGTATTTAAGAAATACGGGGTTACCTATGCTGCGCTCTATGGAAGTCACGCTCGCGGCGAAGCGCGACCTGACAGCGATGTCGATCTTTTGGTCGCATACGGCAGACCGCTCGGCTTCGAATACGCAGGGATGCGGCGCGAACTCAAGGAACAGTTTGGACGCGAAGTCGACATCATCACTGAAGAGAGTATGAACGAATTCCTCCGTCCCTACATCGTCCCCGACCTGACTCCGATTTATGGAGAAAAGCGATAATCCCTATATCGCGCAAATAGCCCGGAATATTGAGAAGATACGATCGTGTAAATAAGAAGAATCCTATATGATATTTTTAATCACATGAGTATAAAGAATCCTTCCAATAAGCCTTTCGAGAGAGCGAAAGAAGAACCTATCAAAGGGGATGGGTTTGTTATGATGCCTGGGGGAAACGGTCGCCCAAGTGGTAGCGATTACAGCGATACCTCCGTAGAGTTTCGTTCTGGTGAATCTAACGAGGGAAAAATAAAAGCGAAAGAAGAAGAAGCAAAAAAAGATCTTGCACATATTGAAGATATTACTAACGCTGGCAACGCCGAAGATTTGTTGAGTAGTATGTTCAAACATGCCAATCCATACTCGGAAACTCTCAAAATTACATCTGATGGGAAGTTTGATAAAATGCGCGCGGATGGCCACCCTGTTTATTTGGAACCTGCCGATACGCCTGCTCAACTGTATCAAATTGCAGCGATAATTGAGAAAAAACATCCAGAATATCAATTCAGTTTTGAAACCGACCCCGAAGGCAAGTGGATGAAATATACCGTGTTGAAATCCGAATCTGAAAAGTAACTCTCATTTTGCGCAATTCTCGGGAAGGCGTGATGCTCTGTATATGAAATACCCGGGCGAAATCAAGGTCAACATCATCCACGAGAACCGCGTCGTCGAATTCGCGCGCTGAACAGACTTCTATCGGCCAGCTGGCGCTGGTATACCAAGATCTTTGCAAATCTTGCGTGCAAGAAATGAGTTAATCTCCGCATGGCGCGGAACGGTGCTCATAAACTCATTTATCGGGTTCAAATATACGGAGTGCTTTGCACCTTCTCGTACAAGACGACATTTGTTTATGTGCAGATGACGGAGCAGATCCGCACGCTTCATGGCGTTAGGCTAGAGCAAATCGCTCACGCACGACAGAACCGCCGCGAGAGCGCTCTCGTTTCGTCAGTGCACGCCGCGCAAAAAGAAATTCTGAAAGTGCGTCGGAAAGGTTTTCCCGCACCTCTTTCTTTGAGATACCCTGCGTATTTACACCCGGGATTTCTTCAACCCAAGCGACGTAACCAGAGCGTACCTTTTTATAAATCGCTGTATACATACGGAGCAGTATAGCATGTTGTGCGTATCGCAAAGAAGATTTCAAATATCCGGGCGAAATCAAGGTCAACATCATCCGCGAGAACCGTGTGGTGGAGGTTGCACGGTAGAAAAAAGAAAAAAGCGCGACTTTGGTAAGTCGCGCTTTACTAAGATGCTTTTTGTTCATTCCTTTCTCATTTCCCGACAAGACTGTAACCACTTCTCGAAGCACTCCCGATGAATTTTCTCGACGAGTGCTAATGCTTCCTGGAGACTCTTTTTCAAGAAACTTTGTCGTACTCGTTCGGCAAGTGCTCGATTCCGTTCGACAATCATATCCAGATAGCCCCAGAGGTTGTTGTGACCATAGTAGCGAATATCATTGTAGTCAACCTCAGTGAGTCCAGCGTCGCACTGCTTCTTCAGTGTTTCCTCAATGAGACATAGTGCGGTAGTTATGCCCGAATCCTTTGCTCCATTCATAGTGCACCTCCTTACTTTTTATGTTCTGATGGTTACTTATTCTCCCAACGCTCCAACGACTCGCCAAAGGGGTCCTCGTCTAAACTCTCGTACCATGGACCCCAACTGTCTCCGCCAGAACTCCAACCACCTAGGTAGGTAATGGGCAATTTCCCTCCGCGCAATATGTACGAGAGGATTATATTTGCACATCGTCTCCCCGCGCGACCCCTTATGGGTTGATCATTATTATCGCGCACAACCACACGGAAATAATCATGGATGCAGCACTGCTCAGCACTTTTCAGGAGCAGCTGGATGTCTTCCAGTTTCGATGCCACACCATCTGCTACAGTCAAACTAAAGACGGTGCGGCCAAACTTGCCTTGAAAGTGATTTTCAGAGTAAGACATGATGACCTCCTCGGTTAAAGAACATAGCGGCACAATTACCGCTTTCTTGAAGAAATCATTCCTGACGTCCTCGAGAAAACGGCGGAGCGGGAATGTCTATATGACACCCATTGCTCCGTCATCGGCGATGCCTTCCTTAAGCGCGAAACCCCAAAGCTTTCGCCATGTCCCTGTCGTCGGCGTCCGCCTCCAGCTTGTAGTGAAGACGGTTGGCGTTCTCCTCGAAGGACACCGTGACATTGGTAAGCCGCTTCTCACGAATCTTCTCGAGAATTTTCTCAAACGGCATCAGGTCGTCGTAGTCCTGCCACTGAATCCGCATGATGTTTTCCTCCTCGGTATTGAATTGCCACGATTCCCTCGTGACGGCGGTGTTTCCAAGCGATTATATTGGTTAATGAAAGAACCTAGGATTGCTTTCACAATCCCTATGCCAAGCGGAAATGGCGGAGGGGTACGGCATTATATGCGCCGAGTTGTCCCGCTCCAGAGCCATTTCGCGCTCGGCTAGGAATCACGAACGTAACTATTCAAATGTCAGTGAACGCAGTTAGGACGTCTTCCAAACTGATGCCAACACAATACCACTAGGAGGCATTGACAGTAAAAAATACTCTTGTATTGAGAGTATTATGGACAAATAAGGCATATAAAATATGGATTTTCTTACATCTGTATATGTCTAAAAAACTTGACAGAAAAGCGGCTTTTGCTACACTTGCAGTATGAATACATCAGAAAAGCCCGCGCTGCTGGGGCTTTCAAAAAAGGAAGAAAAAGTGCTCTCGTCTCTTCAGGACGGCATCAATACTCCCCTTTTGCTCACGCGCGCGACCGGCGTATCGCGTACGGCGATATACGCGATACTTGGGAATCTTAAAAAACGCGGTTTGGTGCATACGCGTATCGTTGGCGGGAAGAAGCATTGGAGTCTTGCCCCCGAACGCGAAATCGAGGAAGTGGTATATGAGGCAAAACGCGCACTTCTTAAGATTCCGGAGGGGCGTGAGGAAGTACATGGTCTTTCCGATGCCTCTGTCATCATTCATCGTGGAACCGAAGCGGTGAGAAAAGTCCTGAATGAAATGCTTTTAGATAATAAAAACGAGCGTTTTTACGGTTTCCAGGGCGATGTTGCCGCTATCAACTGGAACAAGATATTCTCTGTTCAAGAGACCAATGCCTTCAATCGAGCTATAAAGAAAAATCACATTATTGCTGAAGCTATTCTCCCCGATGGATGGTTTGAGCGAGAAACGAAGAATCTCGGGGTCGAGTGGGCGAAGGATTTTGAAGGGCGAACGACACGCGTCAACATTATCGACGAGGAATACTTCAAGCATGGCGGGCAAATGTTTATATTTCGAGAGTCTATTTATCTCATTTCTCTCAGCGAGGAACTCATCATCGAGATTCGCAACTCTGAGATCCAGAGAATGATGCTTTCATTCTTTAAATTCATACAGGACAATTCACAAGTTATTGACGCGAACGCTCTTTTAAGAACGGCTATCGCCGAGCTTGAGGATAAAAAATGAGCTCGCGCGCGACATCGCGAAACGCATACAGGAAGAATTGAAATATCCTGGAGAAATAAAGGTAAATGTCATTCGCGAAAACCGTGTGGTTGAGTTTGCGCGATAAACAAAACTGTTCCAATCGCTCGTTCGGTAGTGATTTCGCACTATCCCCGCAGCCTTGGCAAGCCCTCTTGCGCAATATGGCTCATTTCCTATACTTTCCTCATACCCGCCCCAGTAGGATGCGGGATTAGCAATTAGTAGATACTCATGAATAAAGCAGACATTGTCGATAAGGTGCATAACGTTCTTGGTTCGACCAAATCCGACGCAGAGCGCGCTGTCGAGACGGTCATCGACTCAATCGTTTCCAGCCTTAAGTCTGGCGATGAAGTATCGATTGCAGGTCTCGGCATCTTTGCAACGAAGGCACGTCCAGCACGTCAGGGTCGCAATCCTCGCACAGGTGAGACGATTCACATCAAGGCTTCTCGTACTGCAAAGTTCCGTGCCGCAAAGGCATTGAAGGACGCAGTAAAATAAGCTTTGAGGACAAAGCTTGCTCTCAGCGCTCGTTCAGAAGAATGAAATTGGAATTTCTTCTTCACTCGCTCGCTTGGTAGTAAAGTTTTTGTGCATAAAATAAAAATGCCGACCCATGTCGGCATTATTTGTTAAATTTTTTATGAAAGAGCTTGAACCTGAATTTGGTTAAGTCTTCTGAATACATCCATGACGATTCCACAAGTAAGTCCTCTGTTTCCGGTGTCACTCTTAGTGTAAAAAGAGTCGTCGTGTAAATCCAGTTGGATTTTTATTGCGTACAAGTCTTTCTGTTCTGCTTTTCTCCTATCCGTACCTTGTCCCAGCTGGCAGGACAGCCAGCTCTCAAGAATTCCCTCAAGAGCTTCCCTTTTTGCATTGGTCCGTATCACTGTTTCCGTCGGGTTGGTTATGTCGAAAGCGATCTCAAGAACAATATCAGCACTAGCCATATCACCTCCTTATTGTTGGTTATTCAGAATTCCAATCTAGTTGGGACTATAATATGAAATCTTCCAAGTGTAAAGTATTTGTGTCGACGAACCGTTACAAACTCTATGTGTGCGGGATACCGGAATCGGACCGGTGCTATCAGTTTGGAAAACTGATGTTCTACCATTAAACTAATCCCGCTTCAGAAACGAGAATAGCAGGAAATTCGACTCACGCGAAGTCCTCTAGGCGGACTGTCTTTCAAAACGATTATGCGTTAGCGTATACGAATGAAACGTCTTGCGTCACTTCTTGGCATCGCTGCTGCGCTTTCCATTGGAATTTTTATCGCATCTCTATTTGATAGCTCAATCACTCCATCCACCACTTTGGTTGGTATCCACACTGCTGCATCGACGCCCAGTCCTTCTCAGGCTCCTCATGCAACTGTGACGAGTACCCCAACAGTAATCCCATCCTCGACACCAACCCCACAGAAAAAGACCACTGTATCGACGCCTGTGCCGACTAAAGTCTCTGTGCCAAAGTCTGCCACAGTCTCTATTCCCGTCCCCTTCCCTACCCCTGCAAGTGCTGCCGCGCTCGACGCGTCCGCAGCGATCTTGCGGGCCGCGCTCGTAAATATTATTTGCTATGCCCCTCAAGGAACTACGCTGCACTCCATTTCAGGCAGTGGTGTATTTATTGATCCGAAAGGCATTATTCTCACTAACGCCCATATCGCACAGTATTTCCTGCTCGCTAACCGTGACGTTTCCTGCATCATCCGTTCGGGGAGCCCTGCTGTGAAAAATTATAATGCTGCACTTATGTATATTTCGCCCGTATGGCTCCGAGCCAATGCAACCGTGCTTACTCAGAAAACACCGAATGGAACGGGCGAATATGACTTTGCCCTTCTTGCAGTTACAAAGAGCGCGACAACCGCTGCGCTCCCCTCCGTATTTCCCTCTTTGCCTCTTGCGCAGGTGCCACCCCTCCCAGGCACTCCGGTTATCATTGCCTCCTACGCCGCGCAGTTTCTTGATTCAAATCAGGTGCAATCATCCCTTTTCCCCACGGTTGTTTTCGGTTCGGTGAAAGATGTATTCACTTTCGTAAAGAATACGATTGATGTCCTGTCTCTAGGAGGTTCGGCCGCCGCACAGGAAGGTTCTTCTGGTGGGGGTGTTGCTGAAGCCTCTGGTATGCTCGTGGGCACGATCACGACGAGTACGATACAAGGTGATACGAGTACGCGTATTCTCTCTGCTATAACGGCGTCCTATATCCGTGCCGAGTATGCAAGCGAGACAGGAAAGGCTCTTGATCTCCTTCTTGCAGCACCGACCCTTGTCTCCGTCGCCGATTTTACGTCTCAAATACCCACACTCGAGGCTATTTTGACGGCTCATTTGCCGTAATCATCGGGCCGCCCCGATTGGTCACGAGTCGCTAACTGGATTGCTCCAAGTATTCGCAATCCACTAAGCACTCTCGACCCCGGCTCGCCGTTCTCGAAAGACTCGAACATGGCTGCGTCCTTCAATTCTCGACGTATTGCGCGAAGGCGCAATACTGCGTCCCTCACTCCGCTTTGCTGCGTTCGGGCCGCCGAGAATTGAACTCGGTCTGTCTGCTCCCAAAGCAGATGTACTACCGGCATACTCCGGCCCGTTGTTTGCATCGTAACAGATTCAAACGATTTGTGGCAAATACCGGACTTTTGCCATGCCGTCCGACCGTCGCAACCACACAAGGCACCCATCAACTTGCCACTCCCCCTCCCAACCCTTTTCAAGGACATACCACTCTCCTGTCCGTGTGACCTTTCGTATCTTCATTTCGTGCAAATTCAGTGAGGGATCATAATCATCATGTGCGGAGTTTTCATCAGGGAACTCATCCACAAGAATTGTTTTTACTTCAACGAAATACAATGTATCTTCTTTCTCTGCGATTATATCGAGCTCGCCGGTCTTCCGTGCGACATTGCGATCGCGGATAGAGAAACCGTGTCGTTTCAAGTACTCGGCTGCGACGTTTTCGCCCAGGTTGCCAATCTCCTTCCGAGATTTAGTGGGTATATCCACGGCTTTTAAAAATACGGCTCATTTGCTGAGTATACTCTAGGACCGGTTCGTCAAATGCATTAAGAACAGCTGTCCTTTATCCCCAGTGCTAACACCTTTATCAACAGTTCACCATAGAAGACATTTAGCACAAAAACGGCTCAATCGTGCCGTTTTTGTATAAAGGAAACCGTTTGGGAGTCAAATTTGTGTGGAAATGTTTGTGTAATCCCCTACTCCTCTCGAGTGCGTGTATGGAAATGCCCCTACCCGCACCTCACTCGGCCTAGGAGAACCGCGATTACGCTTTCGGTCACGCATAGTGCGTTCACTGTCACTCACTTCGTGCTGGTATGGAAATGCCCATACCCACACCTCACTCGGCGTGAAAGAAAATACAAGATTACTCGGTTTTCTTTCAGCCTCCTTCGGTGCGGGTAGGGAGAATCGAACTCCCATCATCTGATTGGCAACCAGATGTTCTACCATTGAACCATACCCGCGCACCTACATATTCGCATAATACTCTTTGCTGAGCAATTCTTTCGGCAGGAGCTTTATCCACTCCAATATCTTCTGTTTGAGGTACGTACTTGAGACAGAAACAGTGCAAATGCCCCATCTGAGACGGCGTTTCGACTGTCTGCCGACCGCTACAGAGCTTTTAGTGAATTGTTCCCAAGGGAGACCTGTTTTTTGAGACCAATACGCTCGCGATGTTTTCTCCTCGATTTCCGGGTAAGTCAGTACGTATGCTCTAATTCTTTCAATTGGGATGTGGCAGGATCCTGAAAGGAACTCAACGTAGAGTCGGAGCATTTCCGGATTACTACTGGTCAATTTGACTCCCTGTTTCGGACTCTCCACTCCCCCGCTCCAATAGAGCATAATCCCTGATATGAAAAGCGGATCGTATTTAAGAAATTCAAATTCTTTACGGGCCTCTTCGCGCGCTGATTCGTATGTCCGGGCCAGATGTTGACCCCGCACTTTGTTCAAATCTACAAGACGAATCGCATGATCTTTTTGTGCCGATGCGATGAGTCGTTTTTTGATTTCATCAGACCATTCCCTCTTGTTAAACCAGTCTGAAAGCGTACTTCGAGGTACATTGAGCGCCGATTTGATCTCTTTATAGCTCATTCCCAATTTGCGCATTTCTATAGCAGTTTCCTTATCTTTTCGCATTCTGCTATCGTATCACACGCAAGTCCGGAAATGAAAAAACACGATTTAATCCCCATTTAGAGGTTCAGATTACATTTTTAGACCCATCCTCACTTTGCTCGGTCTGTTCCCCAACCAAGACAGTGAGTACACTTATCGAAACGTGCAGTCTCAATGCCTATTTGTCTGTATGTGCCCCGACCAAGAATCGAACTTGGACCTACAGTTCCGAAGACTGTTGTGATATCCGTTTCACCATCGGGGCGTACCTGCATAGTACTACCAAGCGAGCCGAGACACGAGAGCATGTCTTCATGCGCTCGTGCGAGGCAAGTGCAGGGAGCAAGCTTAGGCTCTTGCGTGCTTACGGTACAAATTCGAAAAAACCAGGAATGCTGTGCTACGATTCGCCCATGGTATATCGAGTTCCAGAAGAGGTTTCAGTAGTCGGAAATGGTCTGCGACAAGCCGGGTTTGAATCCTATCTCGTAGGTGGTTGCGTCCGCGATCTTATTATAGGTCGAGAACCCAAGGACTGGGATATCACCACAAATGCGACGCCGGAGCAGATCCAGGCGGCATTCCCGGACTCTTTTTATGAAAACGACTATGGCACGGTCGGTATTAAGACGAATTCGGAGGACTTACGTCTTGCGATCGTCGAGGTTACCCCGTATCGCACCGAATCCATCTATTCCGACAAGCGACGGCCAGACAAAGTAGAATTTGGCACTTCCCTGCTCGAAGATCTTGCTCGACGCGACTTTACCATCAACTCCATCGCCCTAGATGACTCTATAGGACACCTGGTTGACCCGTACGACGGTCAAAAGGACATAAAGGACAAAGTGGTGCGGGCAGTAGGTAACGCCTCTCTCAGGTTCAATGAGGACGCTCTACGCATGCTTAGGGCTGTTCGGCTAGTTGCTGAGCTTGAATTTGGGATTGAAAGTAACACTGCGGCCGCTATAAGCGAAAACAGTAAGCATTTGAGCCATGTTTCACGTGAAAGGGTTCGGGATGAGTTCGTAAGGATACTTAATTCAAAGCAGCCAATGAATGCGCTTGTCCTCGCAAAGCAGCTCGGTATCCTAGAGTATATCGTCCCGGATCTGATTCGTGGCATAGGTGTGGAGCAGAATCAGGCTCACTCTTATGACGTCTTTGGACATAATCTCCGGACCATGCAGCATGCAGCTGACAAAGAATGGGGATTTGATATACGTCTCGCTGGGCTCTATCACGATATATCCAAGCCTGAGACTCGCCGCTGGATTGAGGAAAGGAAGGATTGGAGCTTCCATGGCCATGAGGTTGTTGGTTCACGTGTAACAAAAAAGGCACTTGAGGACCTTCATTTTTCACGTGAAACGATAGATAAGGTCGTTAAACTGGTTCGTTGGCATATGTTTTTCTCAGATCCTGAGCAGATTACGCTCTCTGCAGTACGTCGTATGATAAAGAATGTCGGGGAAGAGAATATAGTTGATTTACTCAACCTGCGTATTTGCGACCGTATAGGGACAGGTCGGCCGAAAGAGCAGCCATTTCGTTTCCGTAAGTATAAGGCGATGGTGGACCAAGCGCTCCGCGATCCTATATCCGTAGCTATGCTCAAGACCGATGGGGAACACATCATGGATAAGTTTCAGGTGAAACCTGGGCCTAAGATAGGATGGACTCTCAATGCACTTCTAGAGGAGATATTGGATGATTCTGCTAAAAATACTGAGGAATACCTAGATAAAAGGTCTGGAGAGCTATTTAAAATGCCTGAAGATGAGCTAAAGAAGCTTGGGGAAGCAGGGAAGCAGAGAAGGGAAGCGGCAGAAGATGAGGAAATAAAGCATATAATGGAGAAACATCACGTTTGTTAAAGTCAGAAAGTGGTTCACGTGTAACATATCGTCGGTAAGTGTATAAAAACAAGAAAACCGCCCTGGGCGGTTGGAGACAAAAAGGAGTTTGGCGTAATGGGGCCTCCAACCCGAGAATGAGGGCAGTTTTCGAACTTCGCGTGCTGGCGCTTTCACGTGGAACACCGTGCGCAGTACTTTTACGCGGATCGCCGCGACGTAGGCAGGCGCCTCGAGAAGCACACCGACGCCGACAAGATAGACGAGCAAGATTTGACAAGAACTATGTAAAGATCATCCCTTCCTTTGCCAATACTATTCTAGTAAAGGACAATGTAAAGGACACTATGTGGATAACTTGTCTTTTAGGACAGAGTAATAGAGAGAGGGCAGTGATCGGAGCCGTATATGTCGCTATGGATTTCGGCTTTTTTGATTCGTTTTATAAACTCATTTGCAATAAAAAAATAGTCTATTCTCCAGCCGACGTTTCTGTCGCGTGCGCGGGTCTTCATATCCCAGTAAGTGTACGCATCTTTGGTGTGAGGATAGAAATGGCGGAATGAGTCTATATATCCAGCGCTGACGACTTCATCTATCCACGCACGTTCATCGGGCAAGAAGCCAGTGTTATCCTCGTTTTCTTTCGGTCTCGCAAGATCGATTTCCTCGTGGGCGGTGTTCACGTCACCACAGAATATGACTGGTTTCTGCTTGCGAAGTTTCTCTACGAACGAGAGGAATGCGTCATAGAATCGCATCTTATAATCGAGGCGTTCGGGGCCTTGGCCACCATTGGGGAAGTAGGCGTTTATAAGCCAGAAGTCCTCATATTCGGCGCCGACAAGGCGCCCTTCCTGGTCGAATTCCTTTATTCCCATGCCGTAAATGACTTTAAGGGGCTCGATTTTGGAATAAATAGCGACGCCGCTATAGCCTTTGCGCACTTGGCAGGATGAGAAAAACGACCTGAATCCGGCAGGGGAGAGCATGGCTTCCGATACTTGCTCGGGGCTCGCTTTGGTCTCTTGCAGGCAGAAAATGTCTGGTTTTACGCCCTTTAAGAATGATTCCCAATAGCCGTTGTTCGCGAGCGACCGTAGGCCATTTACGTTCCACGAGACGATTCTCATGCGAGAACTATACCAGAGACTCTGACTATTTTTCACCACATTTTTGAGAAAAGTTATCCACTTTTTTGTGCACATGATGTCACCAGTATCCACACTTGCCAGGATTTCGAGGGAGAGGGAAGCTTCATTTGTGTGTCGGTCTGCGATACATACGAAGCGATACTTTAGGTCGAAAATAACAATCGCACGGCGCATCGAAAGCAATATTAATCAAATCAACCAATTTAAAATAAATTATTTATGCCACGCTTACTTCTCTCTCTCGCAATCATCGTCGCCCTTGGCGGCGGCGCTGTTGCGAGCACGGGTGCCTTCTTCAATGATACAGAAACATCGACGGGTAATACGTTCACTGCCGGTGCGATTGATTTAAAGATAGACAATACAAGTTATGTAACGAACAATGCAGGTACGCTCGTTGCAAGTCCAAATAATTCTTGGCAACTTGCGGATCTTACTAATCAACTCTTTTTCAGCTTCAATGACGTGAAGCCAGGAGATATTGGCGAGGACACCATTTCAGTTCATGCGGGTAGCAACAATGCGTGGGCATGTATGGCCGCCAAGATCACAGGAACACCAGACAATGGGATTAATAATTCAGAAGTCAAAGCAGGTGATATCACCGACGGAGCAATTGGGGGCGAGCTCCAAAACTTCCTCAACTTTGTGTTCTGGAATGATGATGGTGACAATGTTTACGAAGCGGGGGAAACTCAGGTTACACAGCTGACAGGACCAGCAAGCGGAATCTTCAACGGCACATGGTTACCGTTTGCAGATGCCTCAACGGGATCACCAATTGCGGGTAATTCAACTAAGTACATCGGCAAGGCGTGGTGCTTCGGTACGCTTGCATCAAATGGAACTCTACAGGATGGTGTAAATACTGGTACGCCACTTACTCGCGGCACAACGGGTTTCACCTGCGACGGCTCAGGAAATAACAACATTGCACAAACCGACGGTATATCGGTAGATGTGTCCTTCCAAGCAGTGCAGTCTCGTAATAATGTGCAATTCCTCTGCGCATCACTCCCACCGTTTGCAGGAAGTGCACGTCCGTTCGTTGGGGCGCTCAATTATGTAGCACCTGTCGCACCGACTTGTAACATCACTGCCAATGATGATGGTGCAGCAAGCGCAGGTTTCACCAATGGTGTTAATGCGATTAGTACCGCTATCACTCAAGCAACTATAGGTCAGACAATCTGTGTCGCACCAGGTACGTATAATGAGTTCACGGTAGACAAATCGCTTACGATTCTCGGGCTCTCTGATCCAGAAGGGGGGACTCCGGTAGTCGTAGTACCCTCGAGTTCATCAGCAACTGATTTGGCACTTATTGAAGCAAACAACGTTACTGTCACGGGGCTTAAGTTCGATGGTAATGGAATAGTCACAGCTGACCAAGCAGCAGGCGTTCGTGTATCGCCGATACTTGCTAGCTTGAGTGGTGTCAATGTTACGTACAACATAATCACGAACATTTCGGCAGCAACAGGATTTGCTTCGAAAGGTCTTCAGTGGTTTACGGATACCAATAGCGGATTCTCATTGAGTAATTCAAACTTCGCGAATAACACTATCAGTAACATATCGTCGGTTAATAAAGGTGGATATGGAGTGCAAACTGTCGGTGCTATGAGTAATGTCGCAATTCAAAACAATACCATCAGCAACACAACTGGTGCGTGGGGTGCTGGTATTGCCGTCGACACGAAGAACACGACACTCACATCTGTTTCTGGAAGCACGATTACGCGCAATCAAGTCATGACCAGCGTTAGCAATGGCACGTCTCGATTCGCAGTTCAGGTCGAAAATGGGATTGATGCAACTGGTGTCGGAGTGCATCAGAACAACATCGAGACCAGCGTGCATGGCGGCGGAAACATTGCACTTGGTACCGAGGGTATCTTGAACGCACAGAATAATTGGTGGGGCACAGCTGCACCGGTTCTTCTGACGGATGTATTCAATTCAGGAACAAATGTGACCGACTTCACTTTCCCTGAGGCTAGCATCTTCGCTCTCAATCCCTAGTTCTCTCTAGCCGTTCCGAGCCCCAAGCATTGGGACTCGGCGGGCTGTAGAGAATACAGCGCAGGTTCTTAAAATTATTACAAACTCATCTATAAGCTATATGCAAAGACTTCTTCTATCGCTTGCAGTCATCGTCGCACTTGGCGGCGGCGCGATTGCGAGCACGGGCGCGTTCTTCAACGATACCGAGACTTCGACCGGCAACACGTTTGCTGCCGGCGCGATTAATCTCACTGTCGACAGCACACAGCATTACAATAATGCAGTTTGTGTAGCGAATCCTAATTCTCCGGGCACATACTACTGGCAACTTGAACTAAACGCGGTCGCTCAGACTGATCAGTATCCTGTCATCGGTTCACCATGCGACGGTACATGGGCCGCAACGGATCTCGGTGCACAAAAGTTCTTCAACTTCGCTGACGTGAAGCCGGGCGACAAGGGCGAGAACACTGTTTCTCTCCATATCGATAACAATCCAGCATGGGCTTGCGTCAATATCAAGACGACAGCAAATGATGAGAACACATACACACAGCCTGAAATAACGGCTGGCGATGTGTCCTCAACGACCGGTGAACTGGCGCAGAACATTCATGTATTTGCATGGCTAGATAACGCTACGACATCTCAAGCTGTTCCCGGTGACAATATCTGGCAGGCTGGTGAACCAATTCTCCAAAATGTAGTTGCTCTTAGTGACGTAAATGCAACTACAACTCTTGTTCTTGCTGATGGTCTATCAGGAACACCACTCCCAGGAGGAAGTACGAGCTACATCGGCCTTGGTTGGTGTGCAGGCACCCTCGTCACGGGTCCTTCAGGAACCTGGACTTGTAACGGTGCAGCTATGGACAATAAGTCGCAGACTGACTCTGCAACGGTTGATGTCGCGTTCACGGTAGAACAGGCACGAAACAATGCTGCGTTCCGCTGCGTTAAGTCGTAGTAATAGTTCTCTCTAGCCGTTCCGAGCCCCGACCGCTGGGGCTTGGCGGGCTGGAGGGGAATCCAGCAAGGACAATTATTCAATTACATACAATTTTATGCATCGCATGTACGTTAGTTTCGCCGTAATTCTCGCCTCGATGTCGCTCATCGCGGTAGGGAGCACGGGCGCATTCTTTTCTGACTCTGAGACCTCGACTGGCAACACGTTTGCCGCTGGCGCGATTGATCTCAAAGTAGATAACGAGAGTTATTACAATCTCAATAAGTGTACTAACGTCGGTACACTTGAGGCACCTGTATGGCAGTGGCAGGGAACTGCGGCGTATCCAGTGCCTGGGACACCTTGTACTACAAGTTGGAACGTGAGCGATCTCGGAAACGGCTTACTATTTTTCAATTTCACTGACATCAAGCCCGATGACGAGGGCGAGGACACCATCTCGCTCCACGTCGATACGAACAATGCGTACGCATGTATGGATGTTTCGCTCACGAGTAACGACGACAAGTCGTCTACCGAGCCAGAGCTCGTAGTCCCAGACGTTCAAGAAGACATTAACAACACGTGGGACGGCGAACTCGCGCAGAATATTCAAATGTTCTGGTGGGCGGACGACGGAGATAACGTGTATGAAACTGGTGAAAATGGTATTTCCCAAGGTGTGCAGACTCTCTACAACCTCGCAACCACTTCACCGTTCTCAGTTGCCCTTGCTGATTCCACTCACAACGTATGGACGCCGAATACCCCAGGACCTTTGGCTGGCGGCGAGACTAAGTACATTGCAAAAACATGGTGTTTTGGCACACTGTTGGCAACTCCTGTAGCACAGGACACTTTCGGCCACCTCGGCACGAATGGTCCTCAAGCGCGCGGCACGGGATTCTCCTGCAACGGTACGGCTCTCAATAATCTTACGCAGACCGATGGAGCAACGCTCGATGTCGCATTCCGCGTCGTCCAGTCTCGCAACAATCCGAACTTCACTTGTATCGGTACTGATCCGCGCAAGGCAAAAATCACGGTCACAAAGATCGTCAACAATACTCACGGCGGGAACAATGTTGTCGCGGACTTTCAGTTGTTCGTCGATAATGGTGTAGTCACAACACCGGTGACTTCAGCTGTGACGACCTTCGTCAATTCAGGGACGTACTCAGTTTCTGAGACCGGCGTCTCAGGCTATGTCGGTACGTATGGTGGAGACTGTAATGCTTTCGGGGAAGTCGTCTTGAACAATGGTGACGACAAGCACTGTTCGATTACGAATAATGATCTTCCCGGGAATATTACGTTGGTAAAAAATGTTACGGGCACTCCGCCTCTTGCGGGCGCCTCGACATTTGGACTCACCATTGATGGCAGTCCGGTTCCTAACAACACATCAGTAGCCGTAAACTCAAACATTGCGCACGCAATCAGCGAGATTGGTCGCGTAGGATACCACTTCGTATCAATTGCAGGGAGTGCAAAATGTCCTGCGATCTTGAACGGGAGCGCAACTCTTGATGAAGGTGAAGCAATTACTTGTACGATAACGAACGCAAAAGATTAGTGTATAGCATAACGTCATGAGCCCAACACGCACCATCGACAAACGCATCCTTACCCTTCTCGGGGTGGCGGCGTTTGCCGGTATAGTGGGGCTATTTGCACCGGGAGATACGTTTGCAACTGGTTCATCATTCACGTCCACGAAACTTGATCTGAAGATAGATAGCAAAGCGTGGTACAACGGCGTATCAATACCCTCGGCAACGTGGGCATTGAAAGATCTAACGCCAGGCACTGACAAATTCTTCAACCTCACTGATGTGAAGCCGGGAGACTTCGGTTGTAATGTTATTAGCATTCACGCACAAAAATCAGACGCGTATGCGTGCATTGATTTCAAGAATCTAAAAAATGATGAGAATGGCATGAACGAACCTGAAGCGTCGGTAGATTCAAACGGAAATGCTTCGGGCGAGCTTGCTGCTGGTACGGAATTCTACGGATGGATCGATGATGGTGACGGGAAGTTCGAACCGCCGAGCGAAAAAGCAATTTTCGGCACCACGACTCAAGACGCGCTCCACGTATTGAACAATAAGACATATGGCATCGGAGATTCGAAGAGTGGCGGTTCCTGCAAACAGGACAGCACGAAGTACGTCGGGATGTGCTACTGCGCTGGGAATCTCACCGTGAATCCTTCAACGGGGAAGATGACCTGTGACGGAGGTGCGCTTGGGAATTCGGCACAGACAGATTCATTCTCAGTGGATGTTCTTATCCGCGCCGTGGGCACCAAAGACGATCCGAAATTCGTCTGCGGCGACAAGCCACCGAAGAGTGGGGGAGAGGACGACAAGAAGAGTGACGATAAGAAAAAAGATGACGGCAAAAATAACAACACCGGCAAAGGAGATGATAGTTGGCACCAGGTGAGCAACAATAGATCATGAAAGCCATTAATTTCATTCTGAATATGCTGCTCGCGTTCGTGATATTCGGCGTCGTGGCGTTCCTGCTCGCACCACGCTTCGGAATATTGAATCCCTACGAACTAAAAATCGTGCGCTCAGGCTCGATGGAACCCGCAATAATGACCGGGAGCGTGGTTCTCATACAACCGGCGAATGATTACAAAGTGGGTGATGTGATTACGTTTGGAGCCGACACTCGCACCTCGATACCGACCACGCACCGTATTGTTACGGTACGCACTGACGGCGCCACCACTTACTTTGGGACCAAAGGCGATGCTAATGAAGACGTAGATGCTGGTGAAACATCACTCAGTAAGGTCATAGGGCGCGTCATCTTCTCGGCTCCCTACGCGGGCTATGTGCTTGCGTTTAGCAAAACACAGCTGGGGTTCGCGTTACTCGTGCTCATTCCCGCCGCGCTCATCATTGTCTATGAGGCCATAAGTATCGTGCGCGAAGTAAAGCTCATGCTGCGCCTTAGGCGTAAAGGCGGAGAGTTTATTGCGGAAGTGACTTCTGAGTCTATCCGCCCCAGACGTTTCGATATTGAACCGGGAAGACAGGAGCATTTTAGCGCCTTGAAGTTCGACATTGAGATGCCGACTAAAATAATATGAAAAATATTTCGATTAAGGCAACAGTGTACGAGCGGCCTGGACCTTTGTCGGACATGTTTGTGCCGCATCAAGTGACTGTTTCACTGCCAATCTATAAGAGAATTTATCGGTTACCGGTTGTTGTAATAGCTCTCCTGATGATTATCGCGGTACCAGCCCTGCTTTCAGGAGGGGGGACCGGTGCTTATTTCAGTGACCATGAGCAGTCGACCGGAAATACATTTGCAGCGGGCCCACTCGACTTCATCGTTTCATCGGTACCCACGGGCGCCACACTTTTTCTTAATCAAGCCGGAGAGAATTTTACGCTCACGGTGTCTCCTGTCGCAGGCAGCCTGCCATTTCGATACAAAGTTTCTGCTGTCGCTTCTGGTAACCCCGCATTTTGCGCAGCCATCACTGCTGTGGGTGCTGCGCCGCTCGCGTATTCGGGCCCAGTCGCATCTCTCACGACAAGCGATACTGACAGTCTCACGCCATGGTCGCTCGTACTCTCGCTTCCGCTTCCAGCCACCGGAGTAGTTGACGGTCAGATTTGTAGTCTCGATCTTACGTTTGAAGGCTATCAAGAGGGAGGTGTTATAGGCACCGAATACCATGACACTGAGCATGTGATTTTGAATCTCATCGCTGATCCTCCAGTAGTCGCTCCGCAAAGTGCGTCCGCTCCGGTACCCACACCAACGCCAGAACCCACTATCATTCCGACACCAACACTAGAGGTGACACCCGAACCATCTCCTACTCCAATTCCTGAACCTTCAGTCACGCCGACGCCGATTCCTGAGCCGACAATCACACCAACACCAACACCCGAACCTACGGTAATACCAACTCCTACGCCCGAGCCGACACCAGAACTTCCACCAGAATCTTTCGCGGGGTAATCTTTCACTGCAGAGGTCGTCGTGCTATCTTCCACCCAGAATAGGAGATAGTACAAATTCACTACTAATATCGGAAAGGGGATAGAAATGGAAGCTATCATTCGTAAATTCTCAGTCCCGCTTCACCCATTTGTATTTGTCGAGCATTGGATGAGCATGGTAGGCGGTAACGAATATTATCCGGGAGCTGGTGGCAGACCTACGTTCAGTGCCCCAATCGATCCATGGGAGTACCTCATCACCGTGGCGACCGTGGTCAGAAGAGATGGGACTCTGAATGGTAACAGCCACTACGCAGAAAGATTTGCCTTATGTCTTGATAACGAGGGAAATGGTGCCGAGGCACTGGACCTCTTTATGGCGATTGTGCGCGAGGAATTCGATATCTTCCTCATCCATAAGCCTCCGCAGGACGGCCGGTATCATGCAAGTGCAGTCGCGGATAGGCGAGGCATGCTTGGCTATGAAGGAATGTACCGATTCGCTGAATTAGCTAAAAGGTACAACAACCATAAAGTGGCCGAAAAATTGTTCTATGACATCGTTGAAAAAATTCCAACAGAGTGTTTCCCGATTCGTCTACAAGATATTCGAATAAAAGCTCTTGAGGGCCTGCAAGCCTTCGGTATAAGGACACTCAGTTCCAGGGTGTCTGTAGCCGAGGAATTGCGCGCGGCAAAAAGACACCAACTCTAGACTCATGAACCCCTGCATCGGCGGGGGTTCATTTCATTTTAGACGGTCCTAGGCGCGGTCCTTACCGTGATATTTTTATGGATTTATTGTATTTGTATATACAATGTGTATACTAGCCGTATGGCAACAAAAACAACAATAAACGTGCGAACTGACGTGGCAACGAAACGTGCGGCGCAAAGCGTATTCAAGCGTATGGGGCTCGATCTCTCGACAGGCGTAAACATGTACCTCTCCAGAGTGGCTCAAGATAAAGCGATGCCCTTCACCCCACGCACGATAAACGGATTCACACCGGAGTTTGAAGCGCGCGTTTTACGCGAAATGGCATATGCCAAAAAGTATGGCAAACGGTACAGTACTGTCGAAGAGGCGCTAAAAGCCGTTTCGTAATTTATTATGTATGACGTCGCATATGCACAAGGCGCACGAAAAGCATTAAAGCGACTTCGACGGAGCGGCTCGTTTCCAGAAGATACATTCAGAGAATTGCTGTCCTTGTTTATTCCCACATAAATACCCCGTGGCGTGAGCCCGAGGGATGGAGTGAGTTCC
>CAYXYP010000007.1:0-44584 GCA_964469405.1 uncultured Candidatus Saccharibacteria bacterium | reverse complement strand
AAGGGAACATTCCATACTTCAGTGGTGCTAACACCTTTGCAAATGTGGCGACCACGACGAATTCATTCTCAGGGCCGTTCGCTATCTCAGGAACACTAGGAGCACTCATCGGTGGCTCTAACTCCACGGTCACCTATACCGGCCTCGCTACAACAACACAACCATCATCAAGCAATCTCCTTGTCTCCAATGGATTGTCAGGAGTCTATGGCGTTGCTACCACTTCCGAGACGTGTTCCACCGGAATATCGTGTACCGCACATACCGTTCTTGGAGGTGGTGGTGCAATCTCTCTTGCTTCAATTGCAGCCGGTGTCCTCGGCAATCCCGCCTCTGGTGTCCCAACCTCCCAAGCAACCTCCTCTCTCTATGGCACCGGCGTTGGTGGGCAAGTCCTCGGGTGGTCGAACGTGACGGGTGGTCTCGCCTTCATCGCAACGTCGTCTGCGGTCTCGGGCGTCACCGCGGTCACCGGCACCTGGCCAATCATTTCTTCTGGTGGTTCCACCCCGAACCTCACGTGGGGCGGTATCGCTACCTCATCAAATATTGCTGCCGCTTCCGGCCTCTTATACGCCACAGGCGTCAACACCTTCGCATCCGTCTCAACCTCCACTCCTATTAATATGAACATCAGTGGCAATGCTGCCACCGTCACCACGAACGCGAACCTCACCGGTGCAGTGACAAGTTCAGGTTCTAACGTCACAGCATTTGGCACTCTTGCACAAGGTATTCTCGGGAATCCATTTCCAGGAGCAACCATCCCTACGTCTCTCGCTACCTCGACTCTCTATGGAGCCTCAACCGGAGGCATGGTGTTAGGCTGGAATAATTCCACGGGAGGTATTGGGTGGGTTGCGACATCAACGGTTGCAGGTGGAGGTGTTACCTCGATCGGCCCAACAGGGCAGCTCCTCACAGGCGCCGTCGTCATTGCAACTTCCTCGACGGCATTTAACGGGCTCACATCCTCCACCACCGTTATCGGTTCCGGCCAAACTCTCACCTTCACCAACACTCTCGCGGGTCTTCTCGGTGTCGCTGGTGGTGGTACTGGAAGTACGACCCTCGGTGGAATCCTGGCAGGTAACGGTACGTCAGCGATGAAGACAGCAGTCATAGGCAGTGGGCTTTCATGGGACGGCACTACTCTTACTGGTACCGCAGGAAGTAACTACTGGACGAATTCTGGAGTCAATACATTCCTAAATACAGGAACATTTGCCGGAGTAGGAACTTCTACTCCATGGGCAAATCTCTCCGTAGGAAGTGCAAACGCGACAACGCTCAAACCTCTCTTCGTGGTTGCTTCTTCCTCAATCGGTGTTTCCACCTCAACCCTATTCATCATAAATGGTAGTGGCGATATCGGCATTGGTACAGTGACTCCCTCCTCCCGTCTCGACATCACCAACTCTGCCACAAGCTCCGCCATCATCACGCTGCGTGACCCTCTCGGAAATGTATCATTTGAACTTCGGGCGGGGACTTCGACACTGCTCAATACTTTTGTGGGTAACGGTGCAGGAGCGAGTAACACCGCCGGCGATGCCAACACCGCCCTTGGTTACCAAGCACTTTTCGCTGACATTGATGGTTACTCCAATACCGCCACTGGCTATCAAGCCCTCTCCGCCAACACTTCCGGCTTCCAAAATACCGCCAATGGTCGTGCCTCCCTCGCCAACAACACCACCGGCTCCACTAACACCGCTACCGGTTTCGAATCACTCCTCAACAACACCACTGGCTCTAGCAACACCGCCTATGGCATCGACACTCTCGTCGCCAACTCGACTGGCTCCTTCAATACCGCGAATGGCTACAGCGTCCTCTCCAGCAACAGTACCGGCTCATACAACATTGGTGTGGGATACTTATCTGGATTCAACGTCACCACCGGCTACGACAACATCTTCCTCGGTCACGATGAAAACACCGGCGGCAACGGTTCACTTACCACAGGCGGGGGCAACATCGGCATGGGATACAACATCAAGTTCCCATCGACTGGCACAAACAACATGTTGAACGTCGGCAACTTCCTCTTCGCCAACCTTCCTGCCACCACCACCTCTACCGTCATCGGCAACACACCACTCACGGGCAAACTCGGTGTCGGTACCTCCAGTCCCTATGCCAAACTCACCATCTGGGGAGGGGACACACTTGCAACATCAAAAGCACTTGAAATTGCTAACTCTGCTTCGACGACGCTCTTCACGGTGATGAATGATGGAAACGTCGGCATCGGCACCACTACTCCTGGCTCACTCCTCTCCATCCAAGGCATCGCCAACTTCACTACCGGTACCACTACCTTCTACGGCAACGGTATCAATCTCGCAGCGAACCAATGTTATGCGGTGAACGGTTCTTGTCTTGGCGGTATCACTTCTCTCAATGCTCAAACTGGAGCAATACAAACATTTGCTACTTCCACGACAGCCAGTACAAACTTTACGATTACTTCTGCTGGGGGCGTGCATACATTAAATATCCCGCCTGCTTCAGCAACGGCGAATGGATTGGTAACGACGGGGACGCAGACGATTGCAGGGGGAAAGACGTTTAGTACATCTCTTACCTCAACGGGTACACTCACTGGAAATGGAATGTTTCTAGAAAGCTCTTCTCTTGACGCTGGCGCTACTGGCGCTACTGGACAGTTGCGAATTGCTGGACAAATGTGGTTTTCTGACAGCACGCTTACACTTAATTCTGCTAACACTGCTGCAGTAGTCGCCTTCGCTAATACAAGCCCGGCTCTAGCTATCCTTTCAGACCGTTCGTTTGCTCGCATACTAGTATCACAACTTTCTCCCACTGAAGGAGTGTCAGGAAACCACCCTCTCTTTTCCCAATTCGCTATAAAACCACTCGTTATTACTGCTGGTGCCGCCACCGTCTCCAACACCGCTTCTTTCTACATAGAAGGAGCCGCTACCACCACCGTCGTCTCGGGTAAAAACTACTCTTTGTGGGTTGATAATGTAGGACTGGGTGGAACATCACTCATTGATGGGACGGTGTTACTTTCTACAACCGCTGGCAACGTGGGCATCGGCACCACCTCGCCCTACTCAAAACTCTCTGTTTGGGGCAGCGGCACAGGCATCGGGCAGGCATTTTCAGTCATCAATAATGCCTCTACGACACTGATGCAGATTCTTGATAACGGGAATGTCGGCATCGGCTCCACCACCCCTGGCTCACTTCTCTCCATCCAAGGCATCGCCAACTTCACCACTGGCACCACCACTTTCTACGGCAACGGCATCAACCTTGCAGCGAACCAATGCTACGCGGTGAACGGCACGTGTCTCAGTGGCGGAAGTCTCTCAGCACAAGCGGCAAATACCGTCTTAGCGAACGGAACGGCAGGGAGCGCGGTTCCAACAGCTATCGCGACCTCCACACTCTACGGAATAGGTACTGGTGGCCAAGTCGTTGGGTGGTCAAACGTTACCGGCGGCCTGGTACTTATGGCGACATCATCGGCTGGTGGTGGGGGATATGCAACCATTGAAAATGAAGACACTCCGCTCACGCAATTTACAACCCTCAACTTCACTGGTGCGGGAGTGAACTGTGTGAACGGTACAGGGCAGACCGACTGTACGATAAGTGGTGGCGGGAGCAGTAACTTGCAAGACGCATACACTAGTGGAGCAACGATTGAGACTGCAGCGGCAACTCCAGTCGTGATTACCGAGACGGCAGCAGCAGGCAGTTCTCACGATCTCCTTCAGCTCTCGCCGAATCCTGCAACAGGCGGAACGTATTCAGGTGACGCGCTCCAGATAACGATGGATGCCGTAGATGCAAATGCCTACACGGGCAATGGACTCCACATTGTTGTGGACCAGTCACAAAACACAGGTTTCCCAGTGCTCGTTGAAGACGACGCGGGGGTTGACCTCTTCGCTGTGTCCGAGACGGGAGGTCTTACGGTGGGGAGTGCCGAAAATGGTCGTTCGGATATCAACGTATACGGTGACGTCATAAGTAAGGGCTACACGATCCAGCGCTCACTCGCCAACATCATAGACATGGTAATTTATGACACGACAAAGGACAGCGACAAAGGCGCCTGGCGCAAGAACGACAGGGCCTCGGGACTCTCGTGGTACACGGAGACGAAGGACGACGGACCGTCGGATCCGTGCGTTATCGCGACAGACGATCGATGCGGTTCTTCCGAATTCCCCCGTAAAGCGATTCTTGCGACGACTGTCGACGGCCTCTATATCTTCGACGCCAAGGACAACACTCTTTGGATGAAATTCACACAGTCTGGCGGCACCTTCGCGCTTGGCGCAGATACCAACAACAATCCGTCTGGTGTCGGCGCGGTGAATGGCGTTATCTATGTCGGCGCCAATGGCGCATCGGCAACGGGACTCTACGCGTTCGACTTTACGCAAGACCGTATGTACAACTACGATGCGGTCGATCGAACACAGGGAGACAAGGACATCGCGAACAGAAACACAACTACTGCATATGCGACGAATGCGGTAACCAGTCTCGGGATCCTCAATGGAGTAGTCAACGACGTCTCGGCGGCGATGCAACTCGGTAACGCGGACGCGCTGGGTAACACCCCCACTTTGCCGCTCGACTCCGGTTCAGGCCCCTTGCGCGGCACGGTGCTTGTCGCGGTTGCGAATGATTCAGGCGTGAGCGTTATCCACCCCGAATACCAAAAAGTGTTGAACTATTCGGATGTAACAAACGACGACTACAACACGGTACATTTGACCTCGCGCGGCCGTATGTACGCGGCAAATGAAACCCAAGCCCAACTTGAGACATGGCGCAACCTGGATCGCGACCTCATAGCCGAGGCGAACGGCACGCCCGACGAGACGTACGATGAGACGGCGGCCAATGGTGCGATCACCGCTACCGGTGCGGTGCCGACCATTCTCACCTCGCCTTCAACGATTTCAGTTATTGAACGTGCCTCGAAGGCGAAAGAAGCCGCCGCAGCCAGCAACAACGATGCGGGTGATGTCGTGCTCTTCGGCACCAACCTCGGCCTCGTCGAGATTCACGACTCGGGTGGCAACCTTATCGCGGGCACGTCCGGCTCGTGGACGAAGGTACTTACGACGGCGACCTCGACTCCGCTTCGCCCAGCGGCTCCTCGCAGTGTGTTCCTCTTTGAGGAGCCGACTGGGGCCACACGATCGCACAGCGCCATGGGGGTCGCGGGTTCCACGCGTAATGTTCTCGACAGCGCCGCCGCGACAGCCCCCACTTTCGGCGGGGACGGCGTCCGCGGTAATTCGGTGGCCCTTAATAACAACTCATACCTGTGTTCCGATGCAAACGCTGACGGCACCTGCGACAGCGATGCCGATTACAACGTCGTTGCCGTGAGTTTTACTATTTCTCTTTGGTTCAAACACAGTGTGACAGCAGCAGCGGATACTTTGGTTGAAAGATGTTGGAACTCGACTCCGGCGCAGACAGTCGGATGCATTTATACAGGAATGAATGCGGCCGGCAATATAATATTCGCTATTGACGATGATGCAACATTTACTCTCCAAACATCTTACGATGACCTTATTACGTCAACGGGAACCTACAATGACAACGTGTGGCATCACGCAGTCTTCACCAACACCGACACCGATATCTGTATGTACATCGATGGTAAGCAGGCTGTGGCGTGCGACACAGGGCTCACCGCCGCTGCCACACTCGACACCGCAACCACTCAAATAGTTACCGTCGGTGGAACATGTTCGGCCGCCAACTGCACAACAGGGGCGAACTTTTGGGACGGTTCTATCGACGACCTCGTTTGGAGTTCAAACCTCGCCTCAACGGCGAGCGGTGTCACTACAGACGGAGCAAATGTGCTCTACCTCGACGGCCGCACTCATCTCATGCAGAAAAACAGAGCCGTTACGGCCGCGACGACGGTGAGCGTGAATACTATTGGTGATTCGGGTGAGGCGTGGATTCCGAACGAGTTTGTCGGCAAGATAGTCACCATCACGGGGGGTACGGGTGCGGGCCAGACGCGCCGCGTTATTTCAAACACGGCGACCGTGATTACCGTGCAATCCAACTGGGGCACGACACCGGATACCACGTCGGATTTTGAGGTTGACCCCGAACACTTGATAGGTGCGAGTAACAATGTGACTGCCGTTGCGGTTGACCCGATGGTGCAGTTCGGCAAAGCGCGGCGTGTCTACGTGGGTACGAGTGATGGTACGGACGGAGGTGCGGTGACTGTTCTTTCTGACGTAGGTGTTGGATCGTATGTGATCGACGCCCTTCACTCTGATGCAGATGTCTCCGCCGACGACTTCGGCAGCGCTTGGTCGGGAACTGACGCGGACGACATTCAGGCGATTGCGGTGCAATCCGGCACGGTTGCATACGGATCGCTCGCGTTCATCCGCGCTACGCAGAGCGATGCGAGCGCGGAAGAGGACCGTCTTCTCCTTATCGGCGCCATCAACGGAATCCAGCAAGAATTGATATCGCACTACTTGTTCGGCTCTACGCAAAACACGCTGGGAGTAGGCAACGGCGTCGACCTCGCGGAAAATTACGTCTCTGACGATCCGCTCGAGGCGGGACACATTGTAGCGGTGGACGGCACCGAAGCGCAGAAAGTGCGTATGGCGACGAGCGCGTATCAAAAGAATGTACTTGGTGTGGTTGCGACAAAGCCCGGTATTGTTCTTGGCGCGTACGTGGAGAACACCTACCCCGTCGCACTCGTCGGCCGCGTGCCGGTGAAGGTAACGACTGAAAACGGCATTATAAAAGCGGGGGATCGCATCGCGGCCTCGCCCACCGCTGGGTACGGCATGCGTGCGACGAAAGCCGGGCGCGTGATGGGCGCGGCGCTGGAGAATATGGATGTCGAACAGCTTGCAAACTGCCCCGATGATCTGGAAGGATTGTCGAAGAAGCGATGCGGGCAGGTGATGGTGTTCGTCAATCTCGTGGACTACGGCGGCCTCTCGCTCTCGGTCTTGATGAATGAAAAGAAGGAGATTGCGCTTGCGGAGGGGGTTGTGCCAGCAAGCGAAAATACGGAGGCGGCGCCCGCGCTTCCTTCGTGTGGTGCCTCGGACAGTGTGACGAGTACGGACGGTACGGCGAGCACGATCGAAGAGTGCGTGCCCGAAGATGTGTTCGTGCTCTCGGCTACGACCACGACCGCGACATTCACTGCCGTCTCGACTAGCTCGCCGCAAGCCGCCGCTACTCCGACGCTCATTACTGCTGATCGCGAGCTCGATATCCTCGAATTCCTCCGCGACTACAAGGCGACGATTGATAGCAATTCTTCGCTCGATTCCGAGATATTTACTGATCGCCTGAATGCGGGGATCGAGATATTCGCGCCGCGCATCGTCGCAAACGGCCTGCGTGTAGACACGCTCGATGCGCTTGCCGAGGCGATCAAGGTCAATCCCGACATCATCTTCTTCGGCACACCGTACTTCACGCGGGATATGGCCGGTTTTGCCGTGGTGAAGAAAGGGGACAGCGAAGTGCGCATCGCCTTCGAGCGCGAATACCTTGAAAAGCCAGTTGTACATGCAACCCTGTCTAGTTCGGACGGTATCGCAGCAAGCAAGCAAAGCGCTGTAGCAATCCAAGCGCTCCTCGGGAAAGACATACGGTTCCTGATCGGCAATGCCACGACGACCGGCTTCACAATATTCTTGAACAAACCCGCAGGAGAAGACATCTCCTTCAACTGGATCGCGCTCGCGGTGAAGGGCGCGCGCACCACTGAATCGGTATCAGTAGTGCCAGCTGCACCCGAAGATCCACCCGAGATTCCGCCTGAGTCGGTGCCGGAAAACCAAGGAAACACAGCCCAATCCGAACCAGACGTTCTCCCTGAAGTTGCTCCATCCAAGGAACCGACTTCCGAAGAAACACCGCTAGCCAAGGATACCCCGCCAGAAGCCGCACCGGCTGAAGAGACCGGCGCAACATCCACGCCTCCGGTCATCGAGGATCCTCCGGTAGTTGAACCAACCTCTGATACGCCTGCGCCGCCACTAGAAGAGCCAGCGGTTGAACCTGCGCCGGAGCCTACTCATGAACCCGAGCCACCATCCGCCCCTGCTTCTCCTCCGGAAAATACTCCGACGAGCAATTAATTGGCATCTAACGATACTGCTCATCTATCTTCTCGTACACGAATTTCGAGATGTCGGCGATCGCGCGCTCAAGAGTCGATGTATTCGCGCCGCGGGTCATGACGCACAGCAGATACGGGTGCTTGGGATAATAGACGATGCCGCAATCATGCAGGTGCTGCTCGCTGGTAGCGATTTGCCTCTCCCCGAATTTATGTGCGACGGGGATTCTCTCAGGGACTCCCTTGCGCAGACCACTGTCGAAATCGGTACTGGCGAGCAGGGTAAGCGCCTCCTCCGAATACTTTTGCGAAATAAACGACGCATTGAAGAGAATCCGGAAGAACGCCGCATACTGCTTTACGGTAAGCGCGGCGGTAGGATCGGAAATCACCGAGGAATCGACGCCGAGGAGATTGTAGAGGTGCCGATGGTCTTCGATCGGCAATGTCTTGAAGAGGAGGATCAGCGCGTCGTTGTCAGAGTAAACGATCATCCGCTTGATCAATTCATTGATCGAGTACTCTTTCCCAGAGGTCAGATGTTGCGCTGGGAGGATGGTCTGCCGTATGTCCGGAGCCGCGGACTTCGTAAAGAGGAGTTTCTTCTGCAATATGTTTGGATCACTCTCTGTCTCGCTGAAGTATGCCATCATGACAGGAACCTTTAGAAGGCTGGCTGGGATAAACGGATCATTCTGTTGAATACCGAATGTCGGACCGTTATTGAGATCGCGGAAATACACCGCAATCCTCTGTACCGACGTCCTGTCTTCCATGGTGTGTACGAATTTCTCGAGTTCCGCCTTGAAGTTTATCTTCAAGGCGGTAATCGTGTCTTCGGCAACGTCGCACTCAAGCAGAGGGTTCGTAAATGTTCCTTCGTTATTCCGCATCTGCATTGAAGTCGAGGCACTCGTTGATGAGCCGTTGCTCTGTCCATACCACAGCCCTACGATGAGCCCGATGGCAAGAGTGAGAACTGGGAGAGTCAGGCGAGAAAGGCGCATTCAGGCAATAATACCACGGCTGTGGAAAGCGTATGGCGCGAGCTTTAGATATCAGTGGTACACTGATACACATGCAGATGAAAAGGTACATTCAAGAAATCCTTATCGGCATTCTCGTTGTTATAATGCTCGGGGTGGGTGGCACGGCTTATTATTTTTATTCTGAAGCGCAAAAACTAAAGACTGACCAGCAATCCATTACCGCGAATGAAGTTGAGTCTCTTGTCGCGGAAATCAGCGCCCTGATTGTCCTTCCCGAAGGAGAGACACCGACCGTCGCAACCGTGTCCGATCCCGGGCGTTTGAAAGACCAGCCGTTTTTTGCCAATGCGAAAGCAGGAGACAAAGTGCTTCTCTACTCGACGGCACGCAAGGCATACCTCTATGACCCGATTATCAAGAAGCTCGTCGAAGTCGCACCGCTGAACGTTGGCGGCTCGGATAATGCGTCCGCTCAAGAGAACCGATAGTGTGCGTGTCGCGTTTCCCTTGCGGAACTCACGGTTCCTGTTGTTCTTCGCGACCGCTTTCTTTCTTTCTTTCTTTCTTTCTTTCGTTACTGAGGCGGAGGCTATAACGCTGAATAAGTCCGGTTACTTCGAAGGCGAGGAGATACTTACGACATCTGGCGGTGCCGCGGCGATTCTGTACAATATCACCTCGGACGCGCCGATGATCTTGAAGTTCGGATACGAAGCGAACTGGGATGTGAACCGAAACGATTTCGGCGACCTGGTCCTTACCGAAAGCCGGTACGTTATCATGGAGCATACATCGCCGGATATTCCCTGTTATCAGTCGCAACAGAGTATAGACGAGTGTCGACAGGCGCCGGAATTCATCAACGAATTCTTTTTCTCGGTGGAACTGCCTCCGCCGCCGCCTAGCGGCGGCGGCGCTAGTTCTGAAAACGAATTACAGACTCCATCCGCCGGCACTCCTCAGTATGGCCCTAGCATCAGCATCTTCTCTCCAAAAGTTGGCACCATTTTTTCGCATCTTGGAACTATTAGCTATACAGCGACCGACCGCAATGACCAAGGGAATCAAAGTGAAAGAGATGTCTACGGCTTACTGAAAACCCCGGTCACGCTCTATTACTCGGACAAGATTGCTGAGTGGTACAGTGGCGGCGCGTCTATCGCTCCGGACCTTAAAACGCTTATTGCGGAGAAACAGCCCGCAGAAGCTTCTTATTCTTGGAGCATTACCGACCTCATCCCTGGAGTTTTCTATCGAATTATTGCGAATGTTATCGACGCGGCGGGGACTTCCGGAGAAACCGTCTCGGATTTCTTTACGGTGGATTTTACCGCGCCGACCTTTATCACAAGAGCAAATCCGCCAGCAACACAGGGTAAAGATGTCACCATCAGCGTCGACGTCTCGGAAAATCTACAAGAGGCGCCGACGATTACTGTTACGCAAGCTGGCGGGAAAGCAGTATCGCTCGTCATGACGGGGCAGGGCAGTCATTATGAAGGAACCTATATTATCAGTAAGGGGTACGATGGCGTGGCTAATGTTACCGTTTCCGGTACTGACGTTGCCGGCAATGTTGGGACGACTATTGTGAGCGGAGGTACGTTTGCGGTGGGCATTAATCCACCACCGGCGCCGAGTGTCGTGTCTCCGCAAAATAATGTCGTGGTCGGGACGAGCATGGTTGCGGTGGCTGGCACTCTCCCGCGTTCCGATACCGTGGCAGTACTTCTCGTCAACGGTATCGATACGTATGTGGCAAGCTCAACTCAAAATGGTGTGTTTACTATTTCAAATATTCGTCTGAGCAAGGACACGAATCACGGGCTCAATGTTTTGAGCGTCAGGGCGCGCGATCAGACTGGGCTTATGAGCGAAGCAATGCCGATTCAGATTAAGTACAATATTGCGCCGACCGTTGCGATTTCTTTGCCTACGGATAAGGCGATTGTGAGCGCAACTGTCGCGCTCACAGCGCGAGCGGGGGACGAGAATACTGACCCTCTCTTGTTTACCTACCAAATAATTCCTGCACAAGATTTTGATGCGACCGTGGCCGCTACGTCGACGAAGAACGAATGGAACATCATTGGCGATGCACTACCAGCTCCGAGCTTCTCGTGGGACTCCACTGAAGTGGAAGACGGGCAATATTTCTTGCGTGTCATGGCAGATGATGGTTTCGCAAAAACGTATTCGAACCCCACTCCATTTTCCATCCACAATACGCTCCCATTCTTCCGTTTTGAAGATGGTCGAAAGACGATAACTAATCTATCGACCGCAGCAATCGTCGGGCGCGCTATCACGCCGAGTGCCATTTCGCCTCAACCAACGGTCAAAACCGTTGAATACAGCCTCGATAATGGCAATAAATGGAAATTGGTCCCGCTTATCTCCGGGAGCGGCACTCCTGAAGTGCGCTTCTCGGTAACCTTCACCGATCTTCGAGAGGGAACGCAGGGGATACTGTGGCGAGCGAAGGACAGTCGTAATCTCTCAGGCCGCACGAGTCATCCGGTGATAGTCGATACGAAAGCTCCGTTCGCACCCATAGTGAACTCTCCCGCAAACAACACTTTAGTGTCTAATAACAAGGATGAAAACGCCTCAAAAGAAGGGTTGCAGATAAGTATCTCTGGTACTGCCGAGCCGCAGAGCGTCGTTATCTTGCAGAATGAGAGCACTACTCTCACTGAGAAGGTGAGAGTAGACGGGAGCTTCATCTTCCGTGCGGTTGATGTACCACATCGAGGAACGAATCAATTTAAGATTATAGCTCGCGACGAAGCGCTTAATACAAGTATCGCCTCAATCGTGAATGTAGTGTATGACAATCCGCCAACGGTTTCTATCCTTGCGCCAAAACCATTCCGCGGGCTCATGGGGAAAGCGACGGTATCGTGGAGGATTACTGATGCGGACAATGATTCGATAAAAAATGTCACTCTAGGATATCGGCGTGGCCATGAGGCGTATAAATTGTTACCGATAGACCAAGCTAAAAACTCTTTCGCTTTCGATGCCTCCGCTTTCCCTGAGGCAAATGATTATCAGCTCCGACTTGCCGCAAACGATGGTATGGCAACCGGCACTGACACCGTGAATTTCTCGGTCGACAGGACCCCGCCGGTGCTCTCTTCTTTTACGCTTGGCGCATCGGTACTTGGGGAAGGTGATGTTCTGCTCGGTCGAGGCACGGCACAAGACTCTCTCTCGGGTATCGAATATGTCGAATACGCGGTAACACAGGATAAGCCGACGTCATTCTCCACGACATTACTGACCGGGGGCTTCTTACAGGAGAATGCCACCTTTACTCTGAAGTATCCGACAAAAATTGAGGATGGGACGTACACGGTCTATGTGCGAGCGGTAGACGCCGCCGGCAATGTCTCGCCGATGCTCTCACGCATTGTCACGGTCGATGCTTCGCCACCGCGCATCGGCAGTTTCGACGTGATGGCGCAGGAAGTACGTATTGTTCCAGATGCACGGGGTGCCATCTCCCTTTATAAAGGAATGAAAACCTTGTTTGAAGTATCGCTCGAGGGAGATACGAACAGTGCGTCTCTAACACTTGGCAGTACAACCATTCCTTTAGAAAAAGATATTGTCTCTGGCTTGTGGCAAGCGACGGTTGACTCTGGTAGTACAGGAACAACGACGATATACATTAGTGCAGAAGACAAGACGCGCAATGTACTCATTCGAACACCCATTGGATCTTTTGTCGCCATAAAATACGGTGTGGTTACGACATCCATTCCTGACGGAAACACAGAACCTCTCTCGGGAGCCAGTATCAAGGTGTTAGTATTGGACGAGAGAACGGGGAATTCCATTCCATTCTCTTCGTCATCCGTAATCACGAGCGACGCACAAGGGGAGTATGCGCTTGCTCTCCCGCAAGGGATGTATGAACTTTCTCTCCGCAAGAGCGGATACCGCAGTATGGCGCAAAAGATTACGCTTGAACGTGCCGGTTTTGTGAATGTATCTTTCTCGACTGAAAAATTCAGCGGCATATGGGGGTTCATACAGCGTATGATTGACCGCATCTTCTCATTATGAAAACTTCTCATCTCACAACTCTGCTCATTGGTGTGGCGGTGCTCGCTACTCTTTTCGGTGTTGTGTATCTGGGCGGGTCAGGACTCGTACTCGATGTTACGGGGGAGAATGCTACCGGTGCCCCTATCTCCGGCGTAGGGCTCTTGAACAATCGGCTGCCATATTTTGACTTGCCTAATCTCATCGGAGACCGCGTGCGGAGTAGTGACTTCACCGACACTCCTCTCGTCATCGTGTTTTGGTCGACCTGGAATACACAGGCAGCTGACGAAATACATATCCTTGACCAGTATCTTGCAGATACAACTTCGCAAAACCGGTTGGTAAAAGTTGTTGCCATCGATAGCCAAGAAGAAAAGAGTGTCGTTTCCTCGTTTATGAGGCGCGGAGGATATCAGGTGCAGACACTTCTTGATGCAGAAGGTATTACAAGCGAGCATTACAGTATTAAGAGCGTACCGACCTTCTTTTTTGTGGATCGTGCTGGGGTCATTCGAGAGGTATATTCTGGTGTACTCAGCCAGCGCGTACTTATGAACAAGATAGAAAAAATCTTGCAGTAAAACCTTGTCCCATTTCTCTGTGTGCTATACTGTCGACATGCAACATGGCATGTATCCTATAATTCTGCAAAAGGAAAAAGAGGGTGGTTACTCGGTAACCAACTTCGCTCTTGAGGGTTGCTACTCTCAGGGCGAGACGGTGGAAGAGGCCCTTGCGAATATCAAAGAAGCAACGCTTCTATGTCTTGAGGATCAAAAAAATTTTTCGGTAGAAAACGATGACGTAAGCCTCCATCTGATTACAGTTTGACGCATGCCAAAGTTGCCCGTACTTTCTGGTATCGCGCTGATGAAAATTCTTGAACGGAAAGGGTATTCCGAAGTAAGAACAAAGGGGAGTCACGCCAGATTGTACCCTCCTGACTTTAATCCGAATGCGAAAAAAGTTACCGTGCCACTCCATAAACAACTCAAAGCTGGCACTCTTTCGAGCATTATGAAAGATGCAGGACTAACTATAGAAGATCTAAAATAGCGTTCTTTTAAAAAAGAGTGTAACTAACGGAACATCGGTGCCAATCCACACTTATGAACAAGATAGAAAAAATCTTGCAATAAGTAGGCTACACTTAACTAGCATGTCCTTTTATTTCTTTATAAATAATTTTCACTTCGCGCTTGAGTTGCTCGGAGCGGTAGCGCTCTTCATGGCGGCATGGCTTACCTTTGATACGTATTCGGTGAGCAAAGAGGGGAGAATACTGGTGCGAACTTTTGGTTTTGGACTTGTTGCACTGTGGCAAGTTATTGCCGCGATTAATACGGGGAGTGACTTGCTCTCTTTTATCGGTTTTACGCTCTTTGTCATAGGGCTCGTTTGCATACTTGGCAGCTTTCTTAAACAACAACGGCTCGCGGCAATGCCGGCTATTCTCATCATCCCTTCCTTTACGGCTTTTGAAGGATTGCTTCACGGTGTCGGGGCGATTCTTCTTATCGCCATTGCATACGCTTCAAATTTGCAATCAAAAAAGGAATTCAATCCTACGTGGAGGTCGTTCTCAATTGCTTTTTTACTTCTTGGTATCGCATCAGTGCTTACGATTTTTGCGAAGGGTAATGAGATCAGTCTCTTTTCTCTCACGGGTTATGCATTTGAGCTGGCTGGCTTCTTGTTCCTTATCGCATGGGTATGGCAGTTTCTTGCTCTGCGTATTCAAGAAAGTCTAATCATTATCTTTATCTCGGTAGCGCTCCTCCTCTCGACTATTGTCACGCTCGCGTTCTCAACTATTCTCATTACGCAGATAACCAGTCAGACGCAAACGAGTCTTCTTACCGATGCTCGGGTACTGGATTTGCATATCAAAGGGCTGCAGCAAGAATCGCTCGCGGAAACCGCACTTCTCTCGGCAGATCCTCGGCTCGGGGACGCGATTGCCACAAACGATTTTCTGACACTAGAGACGATAGCGGAGAGTTTTATGGAGCGTTATACCCTCGGATTCGTAACCATTACCGACGCACAGGGCACCGTACTTATCCGTGCACATGCGCTTTCAAAACGCGGAGATTCTCTCTCGGGAGAACGCGCGCTTGAAGAAGCGCTTCATGGTACAACGTTCGTTACGGTTGAGAACAGTCCCGTGGAGAAGCTTTCTATTCGCGCGGGCGCGCCCGTCACGCACAAGGGTAAGGTGGTTGGTGCGGCCATCGCCGGTTATCCGCTCGATAATGCGCTTGTGGACGGCATCAAGCGTGTTACGGGGCTTGAGATGTTTGTCTATGAGAACGATATGTCTATCGCGGCGACCGCGTTTACCGAGGATGGCCGTACACGCTTGACCAACATCCCGCTTGGGAACAGCGAGGTGGAAAATTCGGTACTCAAGGGCGGCCAGAATGTGACAGCATCGGCGAGCTTCTTTGGCCAGACATTTCTTGCGAGCTATCTGCCGCTCATGAGCGGCGACGATAAGGTCGTCGGTATGCTCTCGGCCGCAAAACCACAACAGGATATTCTCGACATTGTGAATGCCACAAACCGGCTCACGCTTATCACTATCATTCTCATCATGCTGGTGCTCGCATACCCCATCTATGTGTTCACCAGACGCCTCACGAGTGGGGGATAGCCATATATGATAAGAGCTGTCGTAGAAAGAATATTTGCTCCAGCGGTCATACTCGTGAGCCGGTTGTGGTACTGGCAGAAATTTACCCTGATAATAATTCTTTTCACGATTCCCGTTGGTTATGCCCTTTTTTCTTTTACTGCTCAGATTGATAGAAGCATTGCTTTTTCAGAAAAGGAAATTAGCGGTGTCCATTATCTGTTTCCAGTAGGTATTCTTCTTCAAGATCTCCAACAGCATCGTGACATGGCGAGCGTATATCTTCGGGGTGATACATCTTTTTTGCCCCTCCTTGAGGAGAAAGAAAATAAAATAAAAGAGGATCTCGTTTTAATTAACGTAAAAGATCAAGAATTTGGGAAAGAGCTCCGAACGACAGAGTCGTTAAGTGCCATTCAGAAAAAATGGGCTTCCTTGGAAAAAAACTACGCACAATTAACGCTAAAAGAGAGCGTTCGTCAGCATACCGAGCTTATCTCAGATGTCTTTATTTTAATTCGTTATATCGGTGACATATCGAATTTAATTCTTGATCCGGATCTCGACACGTATTATCTCATGAATACCGTTGTGAATACGCTTCCGGATCTTTCCGAAAATCTCAGTCAAGCACGGGAATTCGTACTTAGCATTGATGACCCAAAAAAGATTGCTGCTGCTGCTGATAGGAGAGTAATCATTAATTACTCGAAAATAGCTCTTGTTGCGGATGAAAAAATAAAAAGGGATACTCAGGTTGCATTCGGACAGACCAGTTCTCTGGTAGCAGTTTTCGACAATCCTCTGAAGGATATGTCTGTGTCTGTAAGAAACTTTGCATCGTTACTGGATACGTTCGTCAATACGAATAAAGTAGAGATGCCATTACTCGAGTATTACACGGTTTCAACAGCTGTTATTGATAAGAATTTCTCCCTCCGGGATTCTTTGTCTTGGTCTCTTCATGATCTTCTTCACCACCGTGTTGAACGGTTCCAGAGTGATAAGCAGATAATTGTTGGAATTACGATACTTAGCTACATACTTATTTTTTATGTCTTCATTGGATTTTATATTCTTGTGGCTCGCACTGTGTGCAACTTTGAAAATATCGCGAAGCAATTAATAAGCGGGAAGGCGACAGAGGTCATAGTTTTGAGTAATGACGAATTGGGGGAAGTCGGGGAATCATTCAACACAATTGGGAAGGAGCTTATCGCATCAAATAACGAAATTCTGGGAAGAGTACAGGAGCTTCAGAAAAAATCCGAAGAACTAGAGCACTTGAATAAATTTATGATTGATCGGGAGGTGAAGATGTCGGAACTCAAGGATGAAATAGCAAAACTAAAGAGCACCTCACCGCCTGACCTGGAGCAGGGGGAGCGGCTCGATGGGCATGGTAGGATGAAATCATGAACATAGGTATTGCCCAGAAGTTCTTAGTTCCCATCTTCGCCGCTCTAGTGTTCATCGGTGCTATCTTGACGTATCAAGTAAACTCGATTTTGCGGCAAGAAGCGATTGAGGGATCCAAAAATATTGTTGCCGATTTCGTAAGCATTCAAACGAGACAGCACACGTCACCGGCGGATTTTTCCTTGGCGGATTCAAATCAGACAGACCAAGTGTTCATTAAACTTCTGGAAGAGGTTAAAGTCCGTGACCTTATACGCATTAAGGTGTGGAATACAGACGGCACGATTATTTTTTCCGATGATACATCTATCATCGGAAAGAACTTTAGAGAAAATGCGTATTTCCAGAAAGCAATCGGAGGCGAAGTGGTGGCGGACATCAAGATGCCTCTGGATGCGGAACATGTGGCGGAGAAAGGTTATACGCAATTGATGGAAGTATATGTTCCTATAGAATCCAAAACAGACGACGGGGTAATTGGCGTAGTAGAGACCTACTATACGCTTGATAGTTTGAACGCAAATATTTTTAAGGCACAGCGCGAGATTTCTTTGATTATAATTTCGAGCTTTTTGCTCCTGACTCTCGTTCTTTGGCTCTTAATCAAGTTCATAGTTATAAAACCGCTGAAAATTTTGGAAACGGGAATTGTCGGACTAAGAGAGTATAAGGAGGACTGAGTAATTTTCAAAAAGGTTTATGGCTCTTGATGAAATTCAAAATTTATTGAAAGAGTTCGATGAGATGAAAAAAGCCTTGGGAAAGGCCGAGTTCCAGTTGCAAAAAAGATCCGCTGAGCTGGGGAGCATCAATAAGGAATTGCAAGAGAAACTGATTGATTTGGAAAATACAAAAAAAGCGACACTAAATTTACTTGACGATCTTTCCGAAGAAAAGAAAAAGTCGGAAGAAAGAGCGGAAGAATTGCAGAAGTTTCAGCTTGTCGTTGAAAATACGTCCCAGCACGTTGTCATTACCGACGCTAGCGGTGTTGTCATTTATGCGAACCAAGCAGTGGAGAAACTGACCGGATACTCGCATGAGGAAATAATAGGTAGTAAGCCATCATTGTGGGGGAAGCAGATGCCGAAGGAGTTTTATGCCGATATGTGGCGGACGATTAAAGATGAAAAAAAGACCTTTGCCGGTGAATTGCAAAATAAGAAAAAAAATGGCGAGACATATACGGCGTTCGCGGTAATATCTCCCGTCGTCAATGCCAAGGGCGAACTAAAATTTTTTGTTGGACTCGAGACTGACGTGACAAAGAATAAAGAATATGAGCGCATGCTCATATCTGAAAAGAAAAGAGTAGATGAGAAAGTCAAAGAGAAAACCAAGGAATTGCAGGAGGAGCAGGCTCGTCTTCTCGCTTCCATAAACAGCCTGTCGTTCGGGTTCGTCATTGCCGATCTTAATGACAACGTCATCGTAAAAAACGCAGTGCTGTCGACCATCCTGGAACTTACCGAGGAACCGGTCTCGATGAAAAGTATCATCGATTCCTTCAAAGGGGTTACATCCGGACTCGATGTCCTCACACATTCTTGTCGGGAGTGCATCGATCTGAAAAAAGTCGTGGAATTGAAAGAAATTTCTCACGGGAAAAAATATTTGCGTGTTTTTTGTACCCCTATCATCATGAAAAACGAGACGTCGCAAGATATGCAAGAGACGGTTATTGGCTACGCAATGCTTATTGAAGACGTTACTGAAGCAAAAATCATGGAGCGGAGTCGCGATGAATTTTTTGCGGTTGCTTCCCACGAATTGCGCACACCACTTACCGCCATACGCGGTAATGCAGACATGATGTTAGAGATGTATACAGACAAAATAGTCGACAAAGATATGAAAGAAATGCTTCAAGATATCGATACTTCGAGTGTTCGGCTCATCAATATCGTGAACGACTTTCTTGAAGTGTCTCGTCTTGAGCAAGGTAAAATCGAAATTAAAAAAGAGAATTTCAATGTGTCTGACGTGGTTGAAAAGGTGGTACGCGATCTCAAAACTATGGACGAACAGAAAGGGTTGTCCCTTGTGTATATCGCACCGCCATCTCCTTTGCCTATCGTGTTTGCCGACAAGAATAGAACCGAACAAATCCTCGTTAATCTTGTGGGTAATGCGGCAAAATTTACGAAAGAAGGCGGTATTACTATTACAGCCAGTGTGGCAGGTAACTTCATCGGTATACGGGTTATTGATACTGGTCTTGGTATTTCAGAACATAATCAAGCACTGCTCTTCAGGAAGTTCCAGCAGGCGGGAGAGCAGATGCTTGCACGAGACGTTACCCAGAGCACCGGTCTCGGTCTTTATATTTCTAAACTCATTATCTCGAGCATGGGTGGTACCATAGGAATTGAGAAGAGTGAGCTTGGCAAGGGAAGTACCTTCGTGTTCACACTGCCTATTTCCGAGTGATATCAAGGTATAGTATACTTACGACTATGGCAAAACTATTCATGGCAGAAGATGATCCTTTGATGAGTCGTATGTACGAGCGGGCATTCCGTCTTGGCGGACACGAGCTCACGATGGCGCACGATGGGGAAGAAGCTCTCGCAGTATTACAAAAAACAGAAGAAAAACCGGCTGTAATATTACTCGATGTCATGATGCCAAAAATGAACGGCTTTGATGTATTGCGTAAGGTAAAAGAGGACGAGAAACTCAAAAGCATTCCCGTCATCATGCTTACCAACTTGGCTGGCGACAGCGACGCTGAAAATGGCTTAAGCTTAGGGGCGGTACTCTATCTGGTAAAGAGCCAGTACGATCCAAAAGAAATAGTCGCTAAAGTGCAGGAAATTATAGCCGCATCGGCGCATGGAGATGGTATTCCAAAAGTGACAGTAGAAGTGAAACAGACTGGAGAGGGAAAGGTCTAACTAAGCTTCTTTGCGGTTGGTGAGGGCAGCGCGGAGAGTTTCGGCGTCAGAGTATTCAAGTTCGCTACCGGTCGCAAGACCGCGACCAAGGACTGAAGACAGAATGAAGGGTTTCGTAAACCCTTCATTCCAAAGTCAATTTTACAATAATATTATCATGCTCGGCATCGCCAAGGTATTCTCTAAGTGAACCTTGATAATCATCAAGCGCTTCTTTAAAAAACGAAGTAGTAAGGATGGAAGGGAAGTTCTTCTTGTCGATATAGTCAAGATAACTGCTCCATCGGTATGAATCAAGATAATCTAGCGCCTCGTTTGCATTCCGAATGCCGCTCTTGCTACGCGCACGCCATTCTTGCGCGCCCTGTAAATAATCAAGTGGATTAAGGTGAAGATAATGAAGAATGTAAAGGAAATGCGATTCGCGCTCAACTAAGATTTTCTTGGTACGGCCTTGAAATAACGTCCCCTTTCGTCTATATCGTTCGTTGAAATAATTCGCATAACCGACATTCAGTTTACGAAGGAATAGACTAATACCGCCCTCGATACGTTCAGAGAGTAAAAGGTGATAGTGGTTTTTCATCAAGACCCAGCCATGAATATCCACTAATCGCTCGCGTGCTTTTCTAAATGAGGGGTTTACGAAATCCCTTATTCCAGACGGATCAAAAAGCCGTGAGAGATTATCGGCTGGAGCGCTATCATTAAACTCATAGAGGTTGTGAACGAAGCGTGCATAATCTTGCGAATCTAGGAAAAGGTCGCGTCCTTCAACACCTCGGTTTAGTACATGCCACAAATTCATTTTACTCATCATTATACATGAAGGGTTTACGAAACCCTTCATGTATAGAATCAGGTTTCTTTACGGTTGGTGAGCGCGGCGCGGAGGGTTTCGGCGTCAGAGTATTCAAGTTCGCTACCGGTCGCAAGACCGCGACCAAGGACTGAAGTTTTTACGGTGTCACGATAGGGCGCGAGTAATTCTCGCACATGATCGGCAGTATGCTCACCTTCGCTTGTCGCCGAAAGTGCGAGCACGATCTCTTTTAAATTATTTTTTAGTCTCTTCTCAATTGTTCGTAGTAGCTCCTTCCCACGAATCGCGCCTTTCCCTGTGAGTGTCAGCACGCCACCAAGGACGAAATAACGGCCACGATAGGTACCAGCACGCTCGATAGCAGCGAGGTCCTGATCTTTTTCAATAATCATCAAAAGAGTATCATCACGTTTTATGTCAGAACAGTAATTGCACATTACAGCGGCAGAACCATTATAGAAACGCAGACACTCGGGGCATTGGCGGACGTCTTTCCCGAGTGACGCTATGAGTTCCGCGAGTTTGGTTCGCTCAGCGGCAGGAGCCGCAAGAAGATAGAACACAAAACGTTTTCCTTGTCGGGGACCGATACCCGGGAGACGGGAGAGCGCATGAGCGAGTTCGTCAATATGGTCCATGAAGTGTATTCAGTCGTGCAGATTATTATTTGAATTCTGAAGCGAGATCTCCGTATCCGGCTGTATCGACTGGCTGGAAAGTAGCTCGTTTTTCGTCAAAAAAGAGTTCGGTACTGCCTGTGGGACCATTGCGGTGCTTCTCTATGAGGATTTCAGCAATGCCTGGCCGGTCACTCTCGGGATTACGCTTATCTTCGCGGTGAATGAACATCACAACATCGGCATCTTGCTCAATGGAGCCGGAATCGCGCAAATCCGATAGACGAGGTTTGCCACCACGCTGTTCCACCGCACGCGAGAGCTGCGAGAGAGCAATAACCGGAACCTCGAGCTCGCGTGCGAGCGACTTCAAGGAGCGTGAAATTTCAGTCACTTGTTGGACCATAGAATCAGAAGCTTTTGTCGAGGTCGGCGCCATAAGTTGGAGATAGTCGACGACAATAAGTCCGATACCGCGCTCACGTTTCAGTCGCCTAGCCACTGCACGCATCGCAAGAATATTATTACCGGGCTTGTCGTCGATGAATATTGGGGCTTTCGAAAGCGTCTCGAGTGCATCTCGTATTCGGTTGAAATCCTCTTCCTCCTTTACTTGTCCCGTGCGGAGTTTCCAAGAATTGACGAACGATTCTGCTGCAAGCATACGATCGATGAGTTGCTCCGAACTCATTTCAAGTGAGAAAATACCGACGGGGACGTTATGTCGTACGGCGGCATTTCGTGCAATATCGAGCGCAAGCGATGTTTTACCCATCGAGGGACGGGCGGCGAGGATAATGAGATCGGACGGATGAAAGCCCGAGAGTAAATTATCAAGAGTGGGAAAGCCAGAGGGCACTCCGCGGATGCCATCCTCTTTCTTGGAGAGTGCTTCGATACGATCCCATGCCTCGTGCACTTTATCGCCAATAGCAGTGAACTTGTGCGCAGCCGAAGCATTACCAATGGCATAGATACTTTTCTCGGCCTCATCGAGCACTTCCATCGTTTCTCGCGCATCGTCGTAGGCGGATTCAGAAATACTGTACGCAGCGTCAATGAGAGAACGCATGAGGAACTTACGCGATACGAGATCGGCATAATGAGAGAAGTTCCCGGGAGCTGGTGCTGAGCCGGCAAGTTCAGCCAAATAGCTTCGACTGCCGCTGCGCTCGAGTAACCCCTGATTTTGCAGGCGTTCGGAGAGAGAAAGTTGATCAATTGGCTCGCCTCGGTCTGCGAGTTCACGCATCGCGCTGAATATGAGCCGATGCTTTTCCGCGTAGAAAGAATCGGGATGGATGAGATCTGAAACGTCGTGAATGGCATCAGGTTTGAGAAGCAGCGCGCCCAAGAGGGCGCGCTCGGATTCAAGAGATTGCGGAGGGATTCTATCCCGGGTGGTAGCAGCCATTGCTACTGATTGTATCAAAGAGTCGTCTGAGTCAACATAGGTCCGTCCGGCCCGTCATCCACACGATATCCCCTGCGTAGGATTTCGCCCCGGATACGGTCGGCTTCTTTAAAATCTTGAGCCGTGCGTGCCGCCATACGTGCTTTTAGCAAATTCTGTACCTCTTTAGGCACATCTTTTTCCAAAAGAGTATTGCGAACAGGCGGATGAAGAAGTGAGAGACCGAGATGAGCCTCGGCATCTTCCAAGAGACCCCACTTTTCTTTAGCCGTGTACTCCTCGCTCTTGAGAGAATCCCAAAGAACGCTCAGTGCTTGGGGAGTCCCTAGGTCGTCCCGCATGACCCCAAGGAAGCGTTCGCGCGCCTCGGAAGGCGCGCTCTTGCGCCTAGATTCCTCTGCAATTTCGATCGAGATTTTCCATATCCGGTCAAGTGCACTTGCGGCACCTGTAAGGGCATCCCATGAGAAGGAGAGGGGAGTGCGATAATGGGCCTGAAGAAAGAAGTAACGCAATGAGAGCGGGTGGAATCCTTTTGTGACGATATCAGAAAGATATACGACATTACCAAGAGATTTAGAAATTTTTTCCCCTTTCATAGTAATGAAGGCATTGTGCATCCAATAATGGACAAACGGCCGTCCGGAGGCAGCTTCAGATTGGGCAATTTCATTGTTGTGATGTATTTGCGAAAGATCCTCCCCTCCGGTGTGGATATCTATTTCTTGTCCAAGTAGTGCTCGTGCCATGGCTGAACATTCGATATGCCAACCTGGATTGCCACGACCCCACGGACTGTCCCACTGCTGAAGATCTTCCGGTTTAGCTGCCCTCCAGAGGACGAAGTCTGCAGGATGACGTTTCCCCTCGACGACCTTAATGCGTGCACCAGCCTCAAGTTTCATTTGAGACAATCCGCCGAGCTTTCCATAACCGGAAAATTCCTGCGTATTGAAATAGAGACCATCGGGAAGACGATACGTATATCCCTTTTCCTCCAGAGTTTTAGCGAGAGCTATTTGCTCGTTGATATATTCGGTCGCGCGGGGGAAAAGTATGGCGCCAATATCAAAATTAAGTTCCTCAATATCCTCAATAAAAAGCTTCGTGTAGCGGATAGCAATCGCTTCGGGTGTCGTACGCTCTTTTGCCGCACCGACAGCCATCTTGTCCTCCCCATTGTCGCCATCGCCAACGAGGTGGCCAACATCCGTGATATTCATGACTCGTTGTACGCGGTATCCTGCCGCAGTAAGTACGCGAGCAATTGTATCTGAGAATAGGTACGCGCGGAGATTACCGATATGCACGCGGCCGTAGACGGTTGGTCCGCACGAATAAATAAGCGCGAGTCGTGGTGTCTGAGATACGAAAATTTCTTTACGGCCGGAAAGGGTATTGGTGAAAAATACTTGTGGCAGTCGATTAGTCGACTCCCTACTACTCCCAAATATTCGTGCGAAGAACCCCATGTGATTCTTAATCATACTGTCGAGTACACCACTAGAAGAGCCACCGCTTTCTAATAAAGAATACAGTCAAAATCAATGCGACAGTGAGCATAATACCGAGCACGATCCAGAAAGCATTGGGGGAGTCAATAAAAGGCATACCTTCTGTGCGCATGGTGAATGTCCAGCTTATGAGTCCGAGCGGGAGGAAAATGAAGTTGACGATAGTCAGAGTTTTCATAATCTCATTTTGGCCCGCCTCAAGCAGTGCGATGTTAGTCTCGCGTAACTCACCTGCTACGGCACGATGTGTCTCGATGAGTCGTGAGATCTGAGTGCGTTCTGCAAGAATATGTTCCCTATGCTCCGCAAAGGAAGCATTAAAAAAACCTTGCTGCGCGAGGACATTTAAAAAACGACCCAAAGGTTCTTCCTGGTCAGCAATCGCAGCCTCCATATGGAGAAATTCCCGACTAATATTTGAAATCGAACGCACCGTGGTGCGTTCGTGCCCATCGAACATACTCTGCTCAACACGCGCAAGGTGGTCCACCGCGTGATTAATATGATCGCGCACAGCAGTATAGAGATGTACAAAAAGAATTTCGAATAACACATTGGCAGTGATAGAGGCGTGCGGAGTAACGAGTTGCTGTGTCTCGAAGAGTTTTCTTAAATGATGCAGGGGCGCGATAACTTCATACCGCACCGTGACGATAAAATTCTTGCCGACAACGAAGTCAATCTCCTGATTTCCTGTTTGGTTGTCCTCGGTACTATGTGTCGGGAAATGGAGAACAAGAAGTGTCGCACCAGCGTCGTTTGCAACGAGTGGCGTAGGGGTGGGAGAGATCAGTTCTCTCTCGATACGCTCACCAATAGAGAATTCATTCACAATGTGTCGCATCTCCTCTTCGCTCGGCTGCTCCAGATCAACCCATACTCCACCTCGATACTCGTGTCTAAATATCATGAGTTTAGAATACCACAGCGTATGACAGTGTCCCCAATCGCACGGGAAATATCGCATGGTATGCTATGACGATGGAATCCAGAGAGGCGTTTCAGCGAGGGCGCAGCGTCGCATCTCGCGGCATATCATTTGCGTTAGTCGCAGCACTTTCTTTTTTTATAGGACTCTCCATGGGTACGAGCGGTTCCGCAGGAACGCTTGTGACGCATGTTCCATTTGTCGGTGATGGTCTTGACGCTACCCCAGATACTAACGCCGATCTAACTGCTTTCTGGAAGGCGTGGAATACGCTTTCTACGAACTACGTCATTACACACGCTTCTTCTACGCTTCCATCGGACAAAGAGCGACTATATGGAGCTATCAGCGGTCTCGCAGCCTCCTACGGTGATCCTTATACCGTCTTTTTCCCACCTGAGGAGGCAAAAGCGTTCTCGGAAACTATCTCGGGAAGTTTTGGGGGTGTTGGTATGGAAATTGATATAAAAAATAACATCCTGACCGTCATCGCTCCGCTTAAGGGTACTCCTGCAGACATAGCCGGAATCAAGGCCGGAGATCAAATAGTTGCCATTGATGGAAAATCGACGGAAGGCCTGTCTACCGAAACTGCCGTTAAAAAAATTCGTGGGCTTATTGGCTCGACAGTACATTTCACTCTTATGCGAGACCGAAAACCTCTTGAAATAAATGTCGTTCGCGACACAATTCAAATTCCTGAAACCAAAGATGCTCTCGATGAAAAAAGCGGGGTGTATAGCATCGCCTTGTACGAATTCACTTCAAACTCCGCAGATCTTTTTAACCAAGCTTTTGCACGTTTTAAAGCATCGGGCTCAAAAAAGCTCGTCATAGATCTCCGAAGCAATCCAGGCGGATATCTCGATGCGGCGGTTGATATTGCGAGTCACTTTCTTCCAAAGGGAGCGATAGTAGTGACTGAAGACTTTGGCGGCAATGAACCGAAACAGGAACATACCAGTCTTGGCTACGGCGACCTTCCGACAGGGACAAAGATCGTTGTGCTTATTGATGGAGGTTCCGCATCCGCATCAGAGATTTTTGCAGGAGCTCTGCAAGATGCTCAGCGGGCTACATTGATCGGCACAAAGTCTTTTGGTAAAGGGTCCGTACAGACATTAATGCCTCTCGATGGCGGATCACTCAAAATTACAATTGCACGATGGGTAACCCCCGCAGGACATTGGATCATGGGCAACGGCGTCGTTCCTGATATTACAGTGCCTTTCGTGGCTGCTGATGCTGCCGCAAAACGTGACCCTCAAATGGCCCGTGCCATAGATTTTTTGACTAAGGACATATAATAAGCTAGGCTAGCTGCACATGAAAGTAATTATACTAAAAGACGTAAAAGGAATCGGACGCAAACACGAGACTATCGAAATATCCGATGGACACGCTCTCAATTACCTCATTCCGAGTAAGCTTGCTATCCCCGCAACTCCATCAGCGATGAAAGAGGCGGAGCTGCGCCTCAAGAAGGTGACTGATCGCACTGCGCTCGACACCGCACTCCTTGCGCAGAACATAGCTACTCTTGCAGAGGCGCGTATCGTAATTAAGTCGAAAGCGAACGAAAAAGGTCATTTATACGATGCAGTAGGGGAGTCCGACATACGAGCGGCAGCAAAGGAGCAAGCTCATATCGATCTCTCCGATGATGCGATTAAGCTCCCAAAGCCAATAAAAGAGATTGGTACGTTTGATATTCCGGTTGCCGCGGCTGGCACATTTGGAAAGTTTTCTATCATTATCGAGGCTGAATAATTCGCAGTCACATAAATAAAAACCGTGACGCTCTTGAGCGTCACGGTTTTTTTGCTACTTATTAAACAACGTCAGCGACTTTCTTCATGAAATTACGGCCGGTAAAGCTTGTTTTGCGGCGAGTACGGAAGGAGACTGTGCCAGTCGCAAGTGAAAAAAGAGTGTGGTCGCGACCGACCGCTACGTTCTTACCTGCTTCGATTTTGGTCCCGCGTTGACGGACAATGACCATACCCGGACGAGCTGCTGCGCCATCGGCGAGCTTTACTCCAAGGTATTTTGGATTCGAATCATTAAGGTTTTTCGCTGAACCTCCAGCTTTAGTTGATGCCATAGTGGTATAGTTTTACCCTATGACTATAGCAGAAACACGTGAAAAATGCAAAAGTCTCGTGGGGCGTGTGCCCCGGGATGTGCTTAGTATCGGCATTCTCATACTAGCGTCTTCTCTAAGCTTCGGACTGGGCTATTTAGCGGGCGAAGATGCCGGCCAACAAGCATCAAGCAACGTCTCTTTTCAGCTTTCTTCGCCCATATCCCCCATTACGACCTCAACAACAACAGGGAAGGTCGTCGCCTCAAAAACAGGGACGAGATACTATCTGCCGACCTGCGCAGGTGCCGACCGTATTTCCGACGCTAATAAAGTATGGTTCGTTTCTATCTCGGCTGCGCAAATGGCAGGTTATACTCCTGCCTTAAATTGCGCAGGCCTCTAGTCTGGTAGTATAAAATCATTACACATGAATGATGATGTAGTTCAGCATGCGTCGATTGCACGTCCCGTACCAAACGGGCTGCCGCTTCAGGAGACATCTGAACGGTTGGCGAAAGTAATTCACGAAGGGCAGCGCACTATGCCTGTCGAGCGTCCTCCACTCGTCTGTAGACCACAACGAATAGAGTCGTGGCGCATATTTAAAATCATGTCTGAGTTCATCGAAGGGTTCGATATTATTCGTCAACATGGTCTCGCAGTATCTTTCTTCGGCGGCGCTCGCACTTCTGTCGGAGAGGGTTCTTATAAGGATGCCGAGGAGCTTGCACGTCGACTTTCAAAGAAAGGATTTGCCGTAATAACGGGCGGGAGCTCAGGTATCATGCAAGCTGCAAATAAGGGCGCATTCGAGGTTGGAGGCGCCTCCGTCGGACTCAATATTAATTTGCCACAGGTGCAGAATTATAATCCCTACCTTACCCAACGATTCGGTTTCGATCATTTCTTCGTGCGCAAAGTGATGCTTACCTATGCGTCAGAAGTATATGTATATTTTCCAGGCGGCTTCGGCACCCTAGATGAATTCTTCGAGATTGTTACGCTTGTCCAGACCAAAAAGATTCGCAAAGTGCCAATTGTACTCTTTGGAAAGAGTTACTGGGGACCGCTAGTCGCCTTCATTGAAACGACGCTTTATCAGGAGCGAAAATCAATCAGCGAGGAGGACATGACGCTCTACGTGCTCGTCGATTCAGTCGATGAGGCCTATGATTACATCGCGGCTAACGTCACGTGTTAATGAATATATTATTTTAATATTGAATGTATGGGACTTGATTATAGTCAAAAACGCCTTCTTGGTAAGACCTTTCGTAAACATAAAAAGGGAAGTGGTAGACATGGTGCCCTTTCTTCTGCAAGGCGAAATAATAAAGACTGGAAAGAAAATCTTGAGGTGTACGCATTCTGGGCAGGATTAATGAGTACTTTTATTAGTTTGCTTCAAGTCATTATCATCGCTATTAAAAAGTAAGTAGCGGTACGAGATTCAAGGTGGTGGGGAATGAGGCTTTCTTGGCTGGGCTCGAGTTTTATGAATAGGTCGCACAATATATCTTTTACGACATTCACCCAGCGACATGCCGAAAAAGATTCGAGAGATTGTCCTGCGTGACTTTCATATCGCACAATCTTTCGCACCAACGGTTCGGAGACTTCTTATTATTAGGAGTCTATATAGCTAACTAAACATGTTGCGCGAAGCTTGTGATCCACCGTAAACCTTCTGAAAGGAGACTCATAAGATAGCCAAAATTCGCTTGGCCCGCTGGAGAGTTGATGATTGTTTGGATAGAGATACCGAAGAACGACAATGCTAGGAATAGAATGAATATCCAGAAGAAGGCCTTAAACACGGGATACATGGTACGATCATTATACAACAAGAACGGGCTAGTGATACCATATCTCGGCATGACGAGTATAATTGAATCTAACAAGCCTACAAAGACTCAAAAGACTCTTGGTTCGTCACGTATTGATGTTGTTGCCTCTACTAAGCAAAGAGAGACAGGAAAGGACGCTGCAATCAAACATTTTAAATATACTGACAAAATTTTCTATACGGCAACAAGAGCCCACCACGCTTCCCTCCCAGTAAAACTTTCCAGGAAGAATACTCGTGTAAAATTATTTGAATCGTTGGTATCCATCGTCATTGCACAACAATTAGGAACTGCTGCGGCCGATACTATTTATGCGCGAGTTGTGAAAGCGTGCAAGGGTCGATTAACCTCTGAATCTGTCCTCAGGACTCATTCGGTATTTCTTCGCAAAGCTGGTCTATCCGGGACAAAGACGAAAACGCTTAAAGCGATTGCAATGTCCATTGAAAATAATTCACTCGATTTACTGTCATTACATAGACTTCCTGAAGAAGCAGCTGCGGAAATACTTCTGAGCGTATGGGGTCTTGGGCCATGGTCAGTAGATATGTTTATGATGCATTCGCTCGGCCGCGAAGACGTCTTCTCGGCGGGCGATCTAGGTCTCGTTCGAGCGATGGAAGCAATCTATAATCTTCCAAAAAATTCGCCACGTTCTTCCCTACTCGCTATAGCAAAAAAATGGTCTCCTTACCGTACATACGCTTCCCTGCTACTTTGGAAAACAAGAGACGCTACATAGGGATGGGACGGGTGATATTTGACATAACGACGTTGAAATGCTACAGTTACAAATGGCCTGAAAGGCGCCAGCAATTTTAGGCTTGTTCTTAACAATATTCACAAAAGTGAGGGCCCTATCTATGTTGGAACCGAACACAAGACTGAATAGACTTATTGTGTTACCGACTACTCATTCAGATGATGGCGAAGATGATCGTCTTCGCGAATTGTCTGTACGAGGCAGACACAAAGCATTAGGCCAACATAAGGAGTTTAAGAATTTTGAGGTTCAGGAAGTGTTAACGTCTCCGGCAGTGCGCTGCAAACAAACTGCCGAGATCGTCTTTCCGAACAGAAAGTATATCGTGATAGAGGAGTTGTATGTTCGAAGTGATTTGCGCTCTGCAATGCTTGCCCTACGTGACATGGCGAGTTCAAAAAATGGGGACTTGAGTGATTATATCGAGGGAGATACGGCTGGTCGCTTGCTTCGATGGGGATGGGACGCCACTATCGGTATCCACCGACACATCAAAGTTCGTAGACTGACGTCCATTGCCATCATCGGCCATGCAGGATTTGCAGATATAATTGCAGCATTTCTATTCCCAGAACATGCTGAGGAACTGTCGAAAATGCTTCTTCATAAGAGTGGGGGGTGTTGTCGTTACACCCGTCGCTCTATTGTTAAACAACTGGTGATGTTACTTTTGTGCAAAAGGCGACAGGATACAACATCCCGTCGCTTTTTTTATTGTATATAGCTAGAGATACGAAAGTGGGTTGAGGTAGGCCGTAAGTGTCGCTACCGGCATGACAGCATCAGCGCAACCTTTCCCCGCACCACGGTCTTGTCGTAGGGTCATAATTTTGGTACCTTCCGTCGCGTAGACGCCGAAGTGGAGGTGCGGTCCAGTGGCGTAACCCGTCATACCCGAGAGACCGATCGTCTGCCCTACTGTTACTGTCTGACCTTTTGATACATCGATTATGGAAAGGTGCGCATACATAGTATTGAGCCCATTATAATGTTGAATCATGACCCATTTGCCGAAAGAACCGTTATAACAACCGTTGACCCCATCAGTATCCCCCGTGGCAAGAATAACTCCCGAGAGAGCCGCTTGAATTGGCGTACCAATTGGCGTCGCTAGATCAATCGCATTATGTCCGTGATTATTATAAATCTGAGGATTTATCGTTGAGAATGGTGTGTTGCCGAAATACTGGGTGATACAGAAAAGATTTCCAAATATATTTTTTCGTTGCATGCAGCTATTCATAAAAGCAATACTCATCGGCCACGAGAGCACACCCGAACCAACTTTCGGTAGAAGATTGGGATGCACGATGAGATTCAATTTACTCTGTAGATCGGTCAGTTCTTGTTCAAAGGATTTTTCTGCCGCTCGTTTTTGCGCCAGAAGTTTTTGGTAATTTGCTTCCTGGTTTTTAGTTTGCGAGAGTAGTTGCTGCTGCGCCACTTTGCCGGCGTCTACGGAACGTTTTTGCAGAGTAAGGTCATTTTGGAGTGCTATGAGACTCGCCTTGGTAGTGGCTACTTGATCACGATTGGTTGCAAGTTCGGTGCGTACCGCACGCAAATCAGTAATGGCGTGCGCAAGCGCTCGATTAAACTGCACGGTCGCATCGGCCACTTGCCAGGCCTCGCCTAACGTACGTGATGAGATGAGTTGCGTAATGAGCGATAATTTTTCATCCTCGGCAATATTTCGAAGGGCTTTCCCAATCGCATCCTGATTTGCAGTGATGGATGTTTCTTTATCTTCGATGGAGAGTGAGAGTTCTTTTATTTTTAAATTTGCCGAGCCTATCTTATTTTGGGTTATTTTTATCTGTGTCGCGAGCTGTTGCTGAGTCAGAGTAAGGGTACTGATGGTCGACTGGAGTGTGTTCTTTGTTTTGCCGAGCGTATCGAGCTGTTGTTGGAAAATAGCAATTTCTCCCTCAAGCGTGTTCAATTGCTGCTTGTTCGAGTCTATCTGGGCCTGAATGTCTGATGCGGCATCAGCGTACGCGTGTTGCGGCACTAATAGAGAGAGTCCCGAAACGAGGATAAGAAAAAAGAGCGGAAACCCAGATCGCATCATCCTTCGAGTATACCAATAGCTTTCTGTATTCGCGAAAGTGTTTCAGCAGAACCGAGGATTTCAATAAGAGTAAAGGGGTCGGGTGAACGTTCTTGTCCAGAGAGGACATATCGCAGCGGCCAGAGTACAGCACCTCGACCCCCCTTCCCCCTTCCCTCTTCGGCGTCAGCAAGTGGCATAAGTGTATTCTTGACTGTCTCGGCAGGTACGCCCTCCGGAAGAGTTTCTATGGCCTTAGAAAGGCCTTCTAGGGCAGATTTAGTAATTCCAGGACGTTCAGGAGGCTCTTTCGCAACAATGCGGTTTCTTTCGATGGATGGCTCGTTAAAGAGACAATCTAATTCGCCAGAAAGCATGGTGCGAGCCTCGTTAAAAGTATGTGCACGATCCTTAAGCAAGGGCACTACTTTTCGAAGTTTCTGAATGTCGGGTACTGAAATATTGCCCCGCGCAATAAAATCATCGACAGAAAGTTGACGCATCCAGTACTGGTTTACCGAAAGAAGTTTCGTCTCATCGAAGCCTGCTCCCGATATTTGAATTCGATTAAGGTCGAACGCTTGTATTAATTCTTCTTTTGAGAAAAATTCTTGTTCGGTACCTGGATTCCATCCAAGAAGGGCGAGAAAGTTCATCATCGCTTCAGGTAGGTAGCCCTCAGTACGATACTCGAGGATATCTTTTGCTCCATCACGCTTGCTTAATTTCTTCTTACCGTCAGGACTGAGAATGACCGGCATAGTTACAAACGCCGGAGGGGTAACGCCAAGCGCTTCATAGAGGGAGAGAAATTTTGGTGTCGAGGAAATAAATTCTTCACCGCGCATTACGTGTGTAACGCCCATCAGAATATCGTCGACGATGTGTGCAAAATTGTATGTCGGGTAGCCATCGCTTTTAATAAGAATGAAATCATCAACTGCCTCTTCCCCTGCTGAAAGCTGTCCACGAGCAAGATCATCCCACTCGTAGCGCATGATTCTCGGTGTACGGAAACGGAGAGGTTTTGTCCCGTCCCAAGGTTCAGACGTTTCCGGTCTGTGGTCGCGAAAAAGGAAGGGCCGTTTTTCTAAAGCCGCTTTCTGTCGAAATGTTTCGAGCTCGCTTTCTGCGTATGGGTCTGGGTAAGCATGTCCCCCGGCAATAAGTTTCTCTGCGTAGGCGCGATACGTCTCAAGCCTCTCAGACTGGAGATAGGGTGCGTGTGGACCACCGCGATCTACACCCTCATCCCATTCGATACCAAGCCATGAGAGTGATTCAATGATGTGTGGGATAGCGCCGGCAACCTCGCGCTCTTTGTCGGTGTCTTCGATCCGAAGAATAAATCTTCCATTGTGTTTCCGAGCGAATAACCATGAGTAGAGGGCTGTACGCACGCCGCCGACGTGCATGAATCCTGTTGGCGAAGGAGCAAATCGAGTGACAACAGGTGTCATGATTCGTGAGGGAGTGCCACTGCAAGCACTTGATTGGCAAGGATACGTGCGGCATCCGGGTCGGTGAAGCCTTCTGCTGAGGCACCCATGCGTTTACTGAGTTCCGGGTCGTTCAGGATGCGTTCGATTTCGGAAACCAGGATGTGTTGAGTAAGGTTCTCTTCATCGAGAACTATGGCGGCCCCTGTTTTTGCGTAGGCGTACGCGTTCATACGCTGGTCGTGACTTATCGACTCAGGAATCGGGATAAGAATCGCCGGTTTTTTCCAAAGACCAATTTCAGCAATAGAGTTTGCACCCGCGCGCGAGACAACGATATCTGCAACTCCAGCTGCCCTTTGGAGCGATATTTCGGAAAGATAGTTAATCGGATGATATCGGTCAGCATGAGGATCCTTACCTAGAACGACACGGCCTATAGCCTCTGCATTCTCGAAATGCGCTTGGCCTGTTTGATGAATAATATTTGCGAATGAGACGAGACGCACCAGAGATGAGAGGACAATGTCATTTATTTTGAGCGCACCTTGGGAACCTCCTAGAATGAGGATAGTCGGCACATCTTTCTCGAGTTTGAGATACTGCTGCGCACCTTCTGGTTCAATTCTCATGAGGGCCTTACGGATCGGAATACCCGTGCGAGCAATTTTGCTTTGAACACGATCGGGGAAATACGTGGCGGCACTTTCAAAAGAAATAGCTATTTTTGTAGCAAATTTTGCAGCAAACAGATTCGCTCTACCAGGTTTCGCATCTGATTCATGAATAATGACCGGGATACGCAGCAACCACGCAGCAATCACGGTTGGTACGCTACCATAACCACCCTTACTCATCACCACGTCCGGGTATAGCCGAAACAGCGTCATGAGTGCCGAAAGAATTCCCGTGAAAGTAACGAAGAAGTCAGTAACATTCAGGAACGAAGCATAACGACGAATCTTTCCTGCCGGTATATGAATATAGGCAATGCCATTCTCAAAAAGCGATTTTTCATCAAATGCGTTTGGTGCGAGATAATAGAGTGTAGGTTCAATAAGTCGCTTCTCACGGACGAGATCGGTGAGCGCCTCAGCAATAGCGATAATCGGATAAAAATGTCCGCCCGTTCCCCCACCAGTAAACACTATGGTCATGTGAATAGTATATCAAAACCTTCGCCATCAAACAAAAAATGGATAGCGCTCCGGGCCGCTAAGCCGAGTCTTACTATCCATTTTTTGCGTGCTGGCTTCGGTCATGTACGGCGATGAGCGGCCACGTTCAAAATAAAGCCGCACATAATCAGAATAGCTACCAGGGCGGTTCCACCATGAGAAAGAAAAGGTAGCGGTAGGCCAGTAAGCGGAATAATTCCTAGCATGGCAGATATATTGATAAAAGCCTGCAAGATAATGCTAAAAGAAAAACCGAGCGCGATACACCCACCAAAGAGGTCATGAGAGTTCCCCGCTATCACGATGCCACGCGCGGCAAGCGCAATGAAAAGGGCCAGTAAAATCATCGCGCCAATAAATCCGGTTTCTTCGGCGAACACTGCAAATATCGAGTCCCCTTCAGGCTCTGGAAGGTAGTTAAATTTACCCACGCCTTGACCAAATCCCCTGCCCACAAGACCACCGGAGCCGACTGCAATTAATGATTGTTGTATCTGGTAGCCACTACTCAAGGAATTTGCTGATGGATTAATAAATGTCTTAACGCGCTCAAGCACATACGGTCGCATAATGATAACGATACTGAGTGCCAGAATAGCGGCAATTGCGAGGATGCCGAAATCGCGCCATGGTGCTCCTGCAGCAAAGTACATCACTATACCTGTAGCAAGAATAAGAAGCGTCATGGAGGTGTTTGGCTGCGCGAGCAAAAGTACGGTCGGCACAGAAAGTAGGCCGATAAAAGGAAATAGTCCTTTTTTTGGATTTCCTAATTTCTGTGCATTAGCTGCGAGCCACCATGCGAGCATAATCACGAAACCAATTTTCAAGAATTCAGCCGGTTGCACCGTAGTGAATCCGAGGTCAATCCAGCGAGTTGCTCCGTTCACATGGAGACCGATGTTAGGTATAAAAACGAGTGCGGTAAAAAGGACCGTTACACCATATATATAGGGGGCGAATCGCTTTACGCGTGCAAGTGGGACGGTTCGCGCGAGGAAAAGAGCTAGAAATCCAAGACCAAGCCCAAGCCCCGCCTGAACCATAATGTTTCGCGATATCGAGCTACTTTCTCGAGCGAGGAGACCAAGCTCTGCCGACGCAAAAATTGCGAAACCAACAAACGCAATCCCAAGCACAAGCATGAGGAACATGCGGTCACCAGAGACAAATTTCATACCTATTTCAAAAGAGCGACAGTCATACCGACGATTGCACAAAGGATCGAAATGATCCAGTAGCGCATCGTGACCTTATACGAGGGCCATCCAATGGCTTCAAAGTGGTGATGGAGTGGAGCGATTCGGAATATTTTTTTTCCGCGCAGTTTTTTTGATGTAATTTGTAAAACATTTGACGCCACGGTTATAACAAGTGGAAATGCAATGATGGGCAGTGCCGCGACCCCATAACCGTTGCCAAGAGTGTCGGTCATGAGAGCAACCACCGCAAGAGTCATAGTTAGACCCATTGTGCCAGTTTCTGTCATCCAAAAGCGTGCGGGTGGGATGTTGAACCATAGAAAAGCAAGAATGGCGCCGGCCACTGTCGCTGAAAAGGCAGCTATGTTTAGTTGATCCTGAAAGTAGGCAATACCCGCGTATGCCATGAAGGCAGAGCTGAACACGCCGCCAGCAAGTCCGTCGATACCATCTATCACGCCGCCCGCATACAGTCCGAGCGTAATCAAGATGAAGAATGGGATGATGAAGAGCCCAAGTTCGAGTGCTCCATCGGTTGGAATGCCGATGGCCGTTACACCAAGTTTTGCATAAAACCACCATCCAATGAACAGTGACACAACGGTGACGAAAAGAAGTCGAGTGCGCAGGCGAATACCTCTCTCACCTGAAGGTTGGATATCGAGAACATCATTCACAAAACCCATACCAGCTCCGGCAAGTAATGTAAAAAGAGGAATCCACGTCTGATTTCGATTCAAGAAATCAAGTTTTTCAGTCAAAGGCGATGGCAGAAATCGAGCGAGCAACCACGCTCCGACAGTGACAATAACAACACTCGCCCAAATAAGGATACCGCCCATGCGCGGCGTTTTCGTCTCAGTGTCAGTTCGAAGTTTTTCAAATTCAACAGCCACCGAACCATCCAGTGCCGTCTTGCCTGCAGTTTTTTTCCATATTCTGTACTTGTACAAGTAGTGTGTGAGAAGAGGAGCTAAGAGAATACCCGTCACGAATGCCATCGTGGCAGGAATAAAAACCTTGATGAGGTTTGACGTAATCATAGGGATTGCACTCCGGCAAAGTGCGCAAGAGTAGCATTAATAAGCGCAGTGCCGTCGGTGAAGCGAGCTTTCATAGAAGAGCCGAGGATAACTACAGCGATCGGGTGATTAATCCCAACATCAAAGACCAGTACGAGATTGCCTCCCGCGAGGTCAGTAAAGCCGGTCTTCGAGAGCAAGAGCCGCGGAATAGTATTAATTACGGGGTCAGTGTTGTTTACCTTGAAGGAGGTGCCGCCCTTTGAAATAGCTCGCGCAAAACTCTGCGTTGTCGCCGCCGCAATAGTCGGAGATTTTTCTAATAGGGCGCCAGCAAGACGGGCGAGGTCGAGTACAGAACCATAGCCGCCTGAAATTGCTGCATTCTCATCAAGACCATTACCGTTGATTGCGTACGTTTGGGGGAGATTAAGGGCTGCGGCCGCACCTGCAAGCGCCTCATGTTGCGAACGATTTTCGCGCAGCGCGATTGCACTTGCGATAGCAGCCGCCCCATCATTAAGAGATGCGACCAGCGTGAGTCGAGCGAGATCAGCAAGGGTAAATGTCTGCCCTACGGAAAAAGCATGCGGCCCATCAAGATGGGTTGCATCAGCCGAAATAGTTATGGGAGTGCTCGGGGCAAGTTCGATGAGTGCCGCATACACGGTTAGAAGCTTAGTGAGCGAAGCAAGTGGAAGTTGGGCGTTAGCGTTTTTTTCGTACAGCGTTTCTCCAAGAACAAGGTCGTATACGATTGCCGCTTTTGCCTCAAGGGGAATCTGTTCAAATGCACTGGGTACTGTTGATGTCGCTATGACAATCGGAGCGGGTGTAATTCCCTGTGGTGCGATGGGCAAAAAAAGAAAAAAAGTGAGGAGGCCCGAGGCGAACAGAAGCGCAAAACCGGCTTCGCGCATAAAGCGGGTCCGTAGAGCGAGATTCTGAAGATCATCGGTGTCCATATATATTTATTCAGAGATCGCACGCGCAGACTCCTCTGCAATTATCGCACTAGTTTCCAACCTAAATTCTGTGGAACGCGGGAGCTCACTTGCCCGTGTGATACCCAAATGCGCAAGGGCCTCAGTCGTAAGGCTATAGCGGATACGTCGCTTATCGCGCCCATCCTCGCTACCCTCGATAAGTCCCCGAATGAGGAGTGTACGTAGCGATGTCGATGAGTTGACGCCACGCACCCAGTCGATTTCGCCCCTGGTCGCTCCTTCTTGATACGCGATGACCGAGAGTGTTTCGAGACTTGCCGAGCCAAGGTCGCGCGAAAGCTCGCTCTCACGAAATTGCCTCACAATGTCAGCTGCTTCCGGTGAAGTACGCAATTCTACCTCTGTTGCGGTCTCGACAAGCGAAACACCGCTTCCCTTTAGTAACTCGATGAGCCCTCTAAATATGACAGAAAGTTCTTCTTCTTTGAGACCCAGAAGTACCGCCAACTGCTTTTTCCCAAGAGGTTCACCGGAGGCAAACAAGAGAGCGTGGGCAGCGGCAGGAGGAGTAAGCATCTTTCACATTATAGGCGTCTATCCCCTCCTGGGCAACGTATATCCTTGGGGATGCAGAGGTCCTTAAGGAAGGACGAACTTTGCTGTGCGGATTTTCGGGCTGCTGGGGCCATCAGCAGATTTGTAGACAGATACGGAGAGAGTTTTTGTCGATTCATTAAATGAAATATGATAGGAGCTGGAATCCGGCATCCCTATTTCATTATCCACATAAGACTCCCCATTGATAGGCTTCGAGTTTGGAATATTCTGTATAGCAGAATTCCCCGCTTTATAGTAAGAAATACCACCGTCATTGACGGAAATAACATACCCCATAGATTCCGCATAGCCAGCATAAAAACTACTAAAGGAACCTAATGCTACGGTCATATTATTTCTATTTACCAGCGTCATATTTTGCGAGACGGGACACGCAACAAGCATTCTCATTGAATCGTAATATTTCAACAAACAACGAGAATCTTTTAGACTGACGTCTTTACTACCCGTAGTAATCCCCAAAGAACTATAATAACTTTCGACCATATCTTTTTCTTCTGGGGACAGATTTTCATAAAATGCGCTATTCCCAAGTAGCATCTTACCTTCACTGGCTATTGGTTCTGGTACTACTCGTGTCATCGAGGCCACTTGCACATTAGAATCTACAACCGCAGGCTGTATATCGGGCTTGGTCTGCAAATAGGCATACGATCCTCCACCAATGAAGAAGATGGCGACGAGTATGAGGAGTAGAGGCACGATAAACCCTTTGTTCGAAATGTTCATGTATTGAAGTGTATCACCCGTAACGTGGGACGGAGGAGGAAGCGGTGTGGCTGATGCGAATGTCGCCATGAGGACCAAACTGCTCAGCGGCAACCGCGCCTTGCTTGACGAGCTCAAGGAGTGCCAAGAAAGAAACAATAACCTCCACTTTCTCACTCGCACTCCCGGCAAATTCTTTAAAAGAAAGCGTTAGGGCGCTTTCGACACGCTTTGCGAGCTGGTCCATCATCTCTTCGATAGTGACGAGTGGCTTCACACGCACTTCAGGAAGCTCCTGGACCGCTTCGCGCGCAGCAAGAACCCGCGCAAGAGTATCAGCAAGTGCTGCAGCGGAGAGGTCACGAGAAGGTGCGAAAGAGACTTCGGGGGGACGCTCCCCTGCCGGTACCATGACATTTTTTCCAAAAATGCGTGCGAGCTCACGCGTTGCATTGCGCACGTTCTCATACGCCGCGAGCCGTCGCTTCAAATCCTCGACATCTGCATTTTCTTCTTCGGTCAGCGTGAGATCGGGAATGAGTGATTTTGACTTGATGAGAAGCAGTGTGGCTGCGATGTGAATAAAATTCGCGGTCTCCTCAACCGGAAATGTCGCTTGTGCTCGCACGTGTTGAATAAAATCTTCAGTAATGTTCGCAAGCGCAAGGTCGTTGACGAGAAATTTGCGCGCCTCGATAAGGTCAAGTAGTACTTCAAATGGGCCATCATACGAGGCGGTTTTTATTGAAAATCCTTTTTTTGGGGTTATGGTTTCCATTGTTCTATAAAGCGAATGAGAAGTCGCACCGGAGCACCAGCAGCACCCTTTGCGAGCTCATCGCCCGGCGCAGAGGTCATACGAGGTGCGATGTCGAGATGCGCCCAGGGACATTCTAACTCTTTTGCAAATTGCCAGAGAAACATTCCCCCTTCAATTGCTCCTCCTCCACGCCCCGACGTACTAGTCCCCGCATTCGCCAAGTCAGCAAATGTCCCTTTCACCCCGTCTTCATATTCATCCCAGAGCGGAAGCCTCCACACATAATCACCCGAGACTTCCCCATCATGAGAAATTTTTTCCGCGAGAGCATCGTCGCGAGTAAGGAGAGCACTTGCGTAGAGACCGAGCGCAGAGAGTGCGGCACCGGTCAGTGTCGCCACGTCAATGACGACTGATGGTTTAAAGCGTTTCGCATACGTAAGCGCATCGGCCAGAATGAGACGGCCCTCCGCATCCGTGTTCATTACCTCAATTGTCTTCCCCGAAAGGGATTTCAATATGTCACCCGGGCGATATGCATTATTTCCAGGCATATTTTCAACCGAAGGGATGAGACCGATAACCGATGTGTTCAGTTTCAATCTCGCAGCAAGTGCCACAGCATGAATGACCGAGGCGGCTCCCGACATGTCCATATGCATCTCATAGATACCGTTTGAAGGCTTCAAATTGAGTCCTCCGCTGTCAAACGTGACGCCCTTCCCTGCAAGCACTATCGGAGCATTCTTCCCACCCATATACTCTAGAATCGTAAACGTTGGTGGTTCGGTCGAACCTTTTGCAACACCTAAGAGCGCACCCATCCCGAGCTTTTTCATCTCTGTGGTGCCTAGTATAATGACTGTAACCGGCAAGCCTTTCATTGCCTCCTTTGCGGCTTTTGCGAGCGATGTCGGGGTAATATCTCCCCCGGGGGTATTAGCAAGTATACGACAGGCATTTACTGCTCTACCTATTTCCTGGCCTTTCTTTACAGCTTTTTCAATCAAGGGTGATGATTTCCCACAAAAAAGTATTTCTTCTACCTCATCCCACCCTTCTTTCGGTTTCGTCTTGAAGATGTTGAATTCGAAATTTGCCATCTCAAAATTCTCTGCCATGAGTTGCAAAACATACTCCGGTGAAATATTCTCTGGATTTTTAGATAGTTTTGGAATGAGCTCAAATTGAATCGCTATTTTTTTTGATTTGTTCGCCTTCGTGGCGTTTACGATAGATCGACAGAGCACGATAAATTTGCGCGCGCTCATATCAGCGGACACTCCGATTTCCAGTGTCTCTATCTCGCCTTCTTTTACAAGACGCTTTGTTCCTTTGGATTCTTGCTTGATTCGAATGCGCACGTATTCCGTCGGCGCATGTTCAATATCCGCTTCTTTGAAAAGAATTTTCATCGAATCAGTCCTTCACTTCAATAGTATCTGTCGCCTGAATCGAAAGTAACTGGTCAATACGATTGATGTCTCGCGGGAAGAGCGCTGCCTCTTTGACATTCGCAAGTCCAAGCATCTTCTGCGTAAGACGTTCAAGACCCATACCCCATCCGCCGTGTGGTGGCATGCCGAATTTGAATGCTTGCAGATAGTACGAAAATTTTTCGGGATCAAGTCCTTTCATTTTGATACCCTCGATTAGATTATCGTAATCATGTCGGCGCTGGCCCCCGGTAGTTATCTCGACGCCACGGAAAAGGAGATCGAAACTTTTTGTATAGCCCGGATCATTCAAGTCTTCGAGGGTGTACATCGGGCGCTTGTCGACGGGGTAATGCGTCACAAACACAAAATCGCTTCCCTTCTCTCGCTTTGCCCAGTCACACAGCCATCGTTCATCTTCTGGATCAAGATCAGGCTCGTTGTGCTTATCGACCCCCGTTTCTTTGAAGATCAGTTCCTGGGCTTCCCTCAATTTCATCGTAGGCACAATTTCCGATATAGTCGGAAATGCTGCGTCGAGCAGTTTAAATTCTTCTGAGCATGTTGTGCGCAGATGCTCGATGAGGTGGCGCATAAGGCGAATTTCGAGCTCCATGATGTCGTGATGGTCATTAATGAATCCCATTTCGACGTCCATCGATGTGTACTCATTCAAGTGACGCGTGGTTGAGTGCTTCTCGGCACGGAAGACGTTGCCAATAGTATAGACGCGCTCAAAAATACCAACCATGATCTGCTTATAGAACTGCGGCGAGGTGCCAAGGTGCGCAGTCTTACCGTAGAAATAGGGCACCGAAAAAACATTTGCTCCACCTTCAGCGTCGTCCCCGGTAAGCTTCGGTGACTGAAATTCCGTGAAGTGTTCACCGTCGAGGAATGTCCGGTACGCTTTCACTATCTCTGCCTGAACCTTGAATGTGGCCCGAGCTTGTGGCCGCCTGAGCGTAATCGGCAAATTGTCGAGATAGGTATCAAGATTGAGTTCAGCATCTTTATCAAATGGCAGCACTTCTGAAGGCGAGAGGACTTCTATTACTTTCACTTCGAGTTCAATATCGCCGTTTTGTTTACCGGTCTGCATGTTTTTCTCTGGACGTTTATTCACGACGCCTTCGACCCGGATGACGGACTCCATGCGTGTTTCTTTAGCGATATTCATTGCAGCACTTCCCGGCAGGACGACGCCCTGCACTTTTCCGCTACGGTCTCGAAAATCAAAAAAGACCATCTTTCCTTGATCGCGACGCACATCCACCCAGCCTGAAATGAAGACCGTCTTACCCGCATGGGCACCAAGGTCCCCGATAAGCGTCCTATTTGTCATATACCGTATAAAATAGCATACCCTGCGACAAAAGATTGTCGCAGGGTATTTTAGTAGGCCGTTTTATGATTGAGGTAAAGAATGTTCAATAACATTCAAGAAATTTCTACCGAAAATATCTGGATGGAGATTCTGCCCCTCAAGATCTGCCACCATGCCGAAATAGCTGGAGTAGCCACGATCAGAACACACACCGATTGTACCAGTCCCAATCATTCGCATTACATTTGACGCATGTATTGCGTGCAGCATGAACTCCTCAGGATACTCATGGGGAATGCCGACATAACCATTCATCAAGGCAATTATGTTCAAAAGAACATCCGTCAAATCTTGTGTGTCCCGAGATACTGAGTAACATCCCGAATGACTCGCTATAGGAATCATGCCGAAATTATTTTCCAGGATAAAACGGCAGGCATCGCATGCAGTCTTGTTTCCCGTACCGGTAAGATCGAGGACTATCCCATATTCGTTCATCCATTCGAGTAACTCCATCCCCTTATGGGTGAGCTTGCCACAACCTCCTGAACTATCGCCATATGGTGTTGGATAATTTTTGTAGGCTAGGGACAGAACTCTTACACCAAGAGAATGTAACATTCCTACGCGCGGAAGTGTCATATGGTCGGGTACATATCGCATACCGAGAAGAACGCGGATTCTATCGTCCGCTTCGAGATCTTCCTTGGTATGCACGATCTGTATTTTCGGCTTTTTTAGTGCCTGAAAATAAAACGTCTCATGCACGTCAAGAGCTTGGTCATAATCCCGTATGGGAAGACGTGGCTCTGTGGCAAGATGCACAAAGGAAGGATCTCGACAGTTTGTGGACACCGAATGCGCCATCGAATCGGCGAAACACGGAGTTACTCGAAGGCCTGGATCAGTAGCTTCTTGATGGGATTGAATGTTCATCCGAACCTCCTTTCTGGTAGCGGTTTGGTTTCCCAGAAACTGGGCCGCGTAGCACAATATCAGAAAAGTACTAACTATTCAAAAAGAATGACCGGAATCCTTTCTAGGATTCCGGTCATAGGTACTACAATATCTTGCGCGGTAATGACCAGACAAAGATATCATCCAGTCGGTAACAGATTTCAGTCCATCCGCCACAAGTATCAAGATACGGTCTACCCTCGGACTGCATCATGGCAAAGATTTTGCGTCTACCCTTCTCATCAGTTATTCTTTCCCTTGCGACGATGCGGAGTATTTCTCCCTCCGGTTGATTCACATATTGCCGGCGCAGTTGGGGGGCTATCTCAGCGGAACAGGGTTGGAGCCCGCGTCCGATACCACAGTCAAAAATATTCCCGTAGTGCGAATCTCTTCTGAGTCCAAGTTGTCGGGCAGATGCCAATACAAGATCAACCTTACTTATTTCGGACGAGACAATAAAGTTTGCTTGCCTCATTGTCCATTCAGCATCATGAGAGATGCAGCAATCTTGCGACGTAAGTGCTTCGAGTAATGCATCAACGTTATGGTACAAGCCAAGCGTGATAGTCATCCAGACCTTGAGATTTGTTCTTTCGTTACTAAGCCCGCCCACGCTTCTTGGTATTAGTAGATGAGTATCTTGCACGTCGCCCCCCTTTCTTTTCTTGTTAGGATATCGCACTGAATCTCAAAGATCACACTGTGGAAAAGTATACAGTTACTTATGTATCTGTCAAATTCCCTCGTGCAAAATAGTAAACGACCACCGGCCTCAGGGCCGGTGGCTTTGTGTCTGCCCGCTAGACGCG
>CAYXYP010000006.1:42059-61117 GCA_964469405.1 uncultured Candidatus Saccharibacteria bacterium | reverse complement strand
ACGTTGAAACTGAGGCGAAGGTGTTGACGCCGGTGGCGTATAAGAGGCCGGAGGCGGCAGCAATGTTTGATGAGGTAGCGATACCGCCCCAGGTGAGGTTAGGAGTTGAGCCGCCACTTGAGATGATCGGCCACGCACCCGTGACCGCGGTGACACCTGTGTTGGTAACATTTCCATTTGCATATGCGAGACCATTTGAGTACGTAGTAGTCGCCGTCCACGTCGGTACGCCACTGAGGAGTGCGAGAACATTGCCTGGAGTTCCTGCAGACGTGGTAGCGAGAGAACCGGAATCATTGCCGTAAGGAATGACCCCACTTGCGATGTTTGCCCATCCAGTGCCGCCGTTTGTAACCGGAAGAACCCCCATCACATTTGACGCGAGATCAATGGACGATGTCCCAACAACTCCACCAACTGATTTCAGGAAACCCGTAAGATTCGAAAACCTAAATGAATTAGAGACTGTGAGATTCGATGTCGACGCGGTTCCCGTGACCACAATAGAGCCGCTGAAAGTCGACGTTGCCGTCGTCGATGTCGCATTGAATATCGGTGCCGATATCGTGCCATAGGCCGTTAGACCACTTCGGAAGAGAGCATTACCCGTGACTTCAAGGATGTTACCGGTAGTTGTAGTGGAAGAACCACCAAGAATGAGAACATTGCTTGGAGTGCTCGGATAAATAGCTAAACTGTCGCTCGTTGTCGAAAAAGCTGAGCTACCACCAGAACCGGTGAGATCTGCACCCCATAAAGGTACGCCACCGGAAACTTTTAAAACTTGACCGGTGCCGCCAATTCCAAGTTTCGTAAGTGTATTTGCTGAACTTGCGTAAAGAATATCGCCCGTTGCATAGGTCGTTTGGTTCGTCCCACCTTTTGCTTCTACTAAGAGGCCAGAAATAGTTGAGAGTGTTGAACTGGCCGTCCACGTCGGTACGCCACTGAGGAGTGCGAGAACATTGCCTGGAGTTCCTGCAGACGTGGTAGCGAGAGAACCGGAATCATTGCCGTAAGGAATGACCCCGCTTGCGATGTTCGCCCATCCGGTGCCGCCGTTTGCAACCGGAAGAACCCCCGTGATATCAGACGTGAGATTAACCAGGGCAGTTGCAACTGCCCCCGCAGTCGCTTTCAAAAAACCGGATAACGAACCTATTGAAAAATTTGACGTGGACAGATTTGTTGAGCTGGCAGTCGTAGCAAAAAGACTAGTGGTAGTCGCAGCAGTCGCTGTTAAACCTCCTGCTGCGTTTACCGTAAACAAATTCGAACCACCACTGCTTTGGATTTGGAAAAGATTAGCAACTTGATTCAACGCTCCGATGAGGCTTAGCGGAATTGAGGCGCTGCTTGTCGCGCCAATGGTGACAAAAGAATTTGCAACTGGAGTCGTTGTACCAAAAAGAGACGGTGTCGTCGCTCCAACGACTGCTCCAGCTATTTGTGCAAATGCCGCGGATGTTATTTGTTGCCGTGGCGATAACGTTTCTGAACTGTTGTTGTCGGACGAAACTTCGACCTGCAAATATACAGAGGAGTTATTAGAAAAATCAAGATTCAGCGAATCCGGATATCCGTTTGTAATATCGCCTATGTTTACTGTAAACACTCCTTGTCGAACCGTCGCAGTAGTTGTCGCGGGAACCGTGCTTGGCCACAAACGAGTACCCGAACCAACCGTTGCATTATTCCAAATAGAAAACTTAAAATAATAAGACGTGCCCGAACCGCCTAACAAGTTTCCACCACTGTCGGTCAACCGACCTTGATAAGTAAAAATCTGTGGTGGAATTTGAGCTGCTCGAACAATTTCAACTGGTAGAGAAACAGAAAAAACTACAATCAGTATGAGTACAAAAAACTTATGTAAATACAATATGCGCTTGTCCATCTTGCAGGAGTCATAATACCTCGAGCAACTATAAAATAGCCTTTAAATAAAAGGCTTTTATGTGGATAAACTTTTCACACCTAAAAAAATATTTTATGAGATGCAGTTCAGATTTGATAACTCGAAATATTCGCAAAAATTTCAATATTGTTCGGGGCCGTTCAAATGTTGAGACTGCTAATTATCTCTAAAGCACTAAAATGGGAAAACGCGATGGATCTAAGGGACGAAAATATTTAATATCGCCAAAATATTGATAAAATCACATATTCTCGAACAGACGAGATATACATAATATAGAACGTTAATTTCGCCATATCTCGCCTACGCAAGAAATATAATTTCAGAAAATTGATACTTGAGTCACATTTCCGTGCCCAACTGATGCTCTATAACCTTTCACCAGCTCACAGCATTGAGACTCCGGACCAGTGATATATAAACAGTCACCCGGTCTAGTATTTAATCTGGAACTCTCTCTGCGAGTAGTTGTAGATATCTTTTTTTACATTTACATCAAGCTTTATACATCTCTCGCTTTTGATATATCGTCTCCTCTCTTGCATTGACACGCATATTTCAAAAAAATAATCATATGCGTTCTCCGAACTTACAATATTTACGCGCGTGAGTTTTGACGCATATTGTTACATTCATGAGTAATCGCATATCTCTATGAACCTGTCGACAATAATATCGACATATATTTGTCTTTCGCGAGGGAGCAACTAAAAGTATATTTATATCCTTCCTATTATGTTATGCATACCTAAAACTTTTTATAACTATGTTGTACATTTTATCTACTGACATACTTAGTGCTTCCGGAAAAGTGCCCCCAGATATATGCAGTTGCACATTGCGCATTTTTTGTCTAGTGTCATGCCGTATATCTCTATACATCCGTATTCGTTAATATCGACAGAAGATATTAAAAAAATTACAATATATGTAATCATATCGAACACTTCATATCTCAGATAGACCTTTGATCTACATTTGGAATTCCATATTCCAATATGAACTCCGACACGCACTACGGTAGAAGCAATTGACGGTATTTGCAATCGTCACGGAGTCCAGTAGCGCGTAACTATACTATTTATTACTTATAGTCGCGTCTCAAGGCTTCTAAAGCAACCTCCTAGGTGTGCCTCCAATGGATACATATATACCGCGTTCATGATTCTACTGGCATGTCGCTTGCGATGATTTGTCTTTTGTGTTGCTACCTGCTCGAAGCCTTCATTCTCTCTTTACTGAGATTCGACGATATGACAGAGGCGAAATCTGCGGCGATGGCTCGTATCCAGACCCGTCGCAACGAACTTACGCAAAAAGGCCGGGAGCTACCCCGACCTTTCTTTACTAGTGCGCCGGGGAGGATTCGAACCTCCGAAAGCATATAGCTGGTTGGTTTACAGCCAACATCCTTTAACCACTTGGATACCGACGCGACATGTTCCACTATAACGGATTTCGCGCTTATTTCAAACAATCGGAGAAGGTTTTACTATATACTGTAGCCCAGCGTTTGATTTTTAATAATTTTGATGTACACTAGTGGATGGAGTATATTTTCTACATCTTAGATTTAGAAGGAGGAGATGCTTATGCCACTCGGGGACGGTTCACATGATTATAGTGCAGGCGATGGAACTTTGAAGTGCGTATACGGATGCGGATGCTGGAAGGATTCAAAACTTTGGGGTGGCCCGAAGGGAATTAATCCGGACGGAGAATGTCCCAATAATCCTAAGACTGACAAACTTCAACAACTTCATAACGACCCTTGCTGTCATCTCTGACAGTCGGAGTGGATTGACTAAGGCCAGCTTGCGATAATGCAAGCTGGCCTTTTCTTTCGTTCAAAGAACTTATTTTAAAACGAGAACAAGCACTCCTCTTTTGCCCTTACGCACAAGTGCGTAGCCATGCATAAAGTCTACTAAGGATATTTTGTGGTCGGGATCCTCAATCATCTGACCGGACAGGGTTATTCCCTTCCCCTCGATGAGGCGGCGCGCATCCGATTTAGATGACGCAAGACCTCCTGCTACGAGAGTCTCAACGAGTAATAATCCTCCCTCAATCTCCTTTCCCGACAGTAATACCGAAGGAGCTTCAGTAAGAGCAACGGTAATTGCTTCATGAGAAAGTTCACTGAAAGGGGTGCGGCCAAAGAGCGCATTAGTGGCAGCCGCAACTTGTACGGTCGCTCCTGGACCATGCACAATCTCAGTCACCAGCCGTGCAAGCATTTCTTGAGCCTGTCGTTCGCCTGGGTTACGGCGATGCAATTCCATAAGAGCATCTATCTCGGCTATCGGAAGAAAAGTATAGGCCCTCAGATAATGTTCAATGCTTTCGTCTGGAAGATTGATCCAGAATTGATAGAAACAAAACGGCGAGGTTTTTCCCGCATCAAGCCATATGGCATTACCCTCACTTTTGCCAAATTTTTTCCCAATTGCGTCAGTAACAAGCGGCATAGCGATTATATATACCTGCTTACCCAAACTCTTTCGGATTAGTTCGACACCCGACAACATGTTTGTCCATTGATCTGAACCGCCGATTTGGAGATCTGCGCTATATTGCTCGTTAAGTGTTAGATAATCAAATCCCTGAAGAAGTGCGTAGGTAAATTCAGTGTAAGAAATACTCTCGTCCGGCGTGTCGAGACGTTTCTTTATAATGTCACGTTTTATTAAATCATTGACCGTGAAGTGTTTGCCGACATTGCGAAGAAACGGCAGTAACTTTACCTCTGTAAGCCAATCAGCGTTGTCAACCATTTTGAAAGATACGTCTCCAAGAAGTTTTTTGAGTTGAGCTTTGAGAGCGCGTGTATTCGCGGCAACAATTTTTTCATCCAACAATGTACGTTCTCCAGTATCTCGAGGATCACCAATCTGACCAGTAGCTCCGCCAATAAGGAAAATGAGGTTGTGACCAGCGGTACCGAGACGCTTCATCAATAGAACCACGGCTAAATTACCGATCTGGATTGAGTCGGACGTGGGATCAATACCGAGATACACCGTCCGCGGGGTAGCGAGAATCTGCTCTGGATCAGCAGATGAATGCTCGATAAGCCCACGCGCTCTTAGTTCTTCAGCAAGAGTCATGACTAAAATATAGCACTAGCGAGCAAGAAAGAAGAGCCCAATAGCGGGGGCAGTGAACCACCAGAAAAAGTACACTTTCGGCGCAAAAAGAATATCAATCGCAGGGGTGAAGTGGTAGACTGAAGCGACGGGAAACGTGTGATAAGCAAGTGCGATGAGAAATGCTGCACCAAGAAATGAAAGCCCGATCAATCCAAAAATACCAACATACAGAAAGTCGGAAACAACAACGCGACGTAGAATAATATAGAAAGCGAGAGTAAGTCCGATATAGAGACCCATATGCACAAGAAGCGCGGTCATTGCCGGCGCTGTGGGGAGATATTCCATGTAAGGGAACATCACGTATAGTGCATATGCACTATAGAATGCCAGGAGAAGCGCCACAAACGGACCGCGTCCAAAATAGTATGCGAAAAGGAAAAAAATGGAAAGCAGGATAAGAATAATGAGGAAATCGCTTGCACCGCTCCACACCGTAATCGCCGTGTGCGTCGCTAGGGTACTTACCTGCGCAATTCCCTCTGTGGCAGCCGTCATGGAAATAGTATACAACAACTATCACACAATGTCGGAAATGTCCTCATTCCCGACATTGTTTTCCCAAAATCGACCAAAATACCCTGATCGCCTTACGACGTGGTCATACGGATTAAATGCTCAATAAAAACGTTTATAGCCCCTCGATTCGTAAGTCCTCGATAGCTTTTTTTGCCTTCCCTGAGAGCTTATGAGGAAGAGCGATTTCAAGACGAATAATAAGATCGCCACGACCACCCTCAGTAGGGATACCTTTGCCCGCGACACGTAGAAGCTCCTCTGCACGCTTCATTGGCGGAACCTTTACCTCAAGAGTCTTCCCTTCTAGAGTCTCAACGGGAACGGTGGTGCCGAGCACCGCGTCGGTAAGTTTTACCGACAAATTCATAATTAAATTTAATCCCTCACGTCGAAAAACAGTGTGAGGCTTCACATGTATCTTCACGTAGAGATCCCCCGCAATACCTGTTTTAATAGCTTCCCCTTGTTGCGGCATACGTATCATTTCACCGTTGTCCATACCGGCTGGAATATTGATTTTTATCTCCTCTTCCTTACGATACACACCGTGGCCTTTGCAGTCTGAACACTTCTCTTTCGGTATTTTTCCGCTACCGTCGCACACGGTACACGCACGCACAGAAGTAAACTGACCGAGAATTGAGTTGCGCGCCTCATGAACACGACCACTCCCGTTACAAGTCTTACACGTGTCGAGATCTGTGCCTGGCTTTGCGCCTGTACCACGGCAAAGACTACAGGTCGAAACTTTCGCTAGGAGTACCGTACGAGTTGTACCAAATACGGCGTCTTTGAAGGGTATTTCGATATCGATGGAGATATCGCGACCACGTGGTGTGCGACTCTGAGCTCCTCGTCCCCCACTGAACATTTCACCGAAAATATCCCCGAAATCGAATTCGGCACCTCCCTGCCCAAAGCCCTGCTGGAATCCATTGAAGTCGAACCCACCAAACCCCTGCGCGCCTCCCGGCCCTCCTTTTGGAACACCGCCCGGAAACGCTTGGCCATATGCGTCATATTCTCGACGCTTCTTATCATCACTGAGAACTGAATAAGCTTCGGTAATTTCTTTGAATTTCGATTCATCAGTACCCCCCTTGTCAGGGTGATATTTGTGCGCAAGCTTACGAAACGCCTTCTTGATGTCGTCTTTGCTTGCTTTCGAATCTACGCCTAGCACGTTGTAATAATCCTTTGTCATATGCACCTCAGTATACGCCTCTTGCTTTTTCTACGCAAAACAGAAGTACTGCAAAACTATGCGACACCAATTGCTTGGCGCACACTCTCCATTTTCTCTTCGCTTATGGCACGAGCTTCTTGCTTTCCTCTCGAGAGGACTTCTTCGACAATATCGGGATTGAGAAGAAGATCTTGATATGTTGCCCGAATTGGAGCGAAATAGCGATCGAGATCCTCGATCAGGGTCTCTTTAAGCGTTTTATAATTACCGCGATGCTCATCATAAAGAGGTGCGAGTTCTGCATCGCTTCGAACAAGTCGGTGCATCTGATACACATTCTCTGGTCGCCCACCCGATGAGTCGGTAACGATGCCCATAACACACCTCGCAAGCTCCTCCCGCGAAGCAAAAAGCGGAATGATATTTCGATAACTTTTACTCATCTTCTGACCGTCGATGCCGGGAACTGTAGCAACATCTGGCATGATATACGGCTTGGGAAGCTTGAAGGTATCCATTTTGAAAACACGGTTAAACTTCTCTGCTGTATCGCGAGCGTATTCAATATGCTGCTTCTGATCAGCCCCGACCGGAACAATCTGGGCATCGTAGAGTAGAATGTCGGCAGCCATCAGCATGGGATAGTTGAATGAGCCGACACTAAGCTCCTTATTCTTTGCTTCAGCATCTTTATACGCATGTGCACGCATGAGATACGGCATCGTTGTGATCGTGTCGAAAATCCAGCAAAGTTCAGTGTGTGCAGGTACGTCGGACTGCTTGAAAAATACGACATCCTTTGGATCAAGACCTACGGCGAGATATGCCATGACGAGCTCATGGGTGCGCCGCTTCATTTCTTCAGCGTCTTGCACCGAATTCAATGCGTGATAGTCGGCAACGAAAATAAAGCATTTGTATTTCCCTGAACGGAAAAGGTCAACTTGTTGACGCATTGCGCCAAAATAATTTCCAATATGCAAATCGCCGGTCGGCTTTATTCCGGAGACGAGGACGGGCTTCGAGTCAATCATAGGGGTACGATATCACAGAAAAGAACATTTCTGCCAATTGGAAGATGCATCATTTTAAATCTCCCGGTACCGGGATAGACGTAGGAGATTGGCCATCTGGCTTTAGCGGAATGATATGCTGATGTTCAGATAATTCTTCCTCCTTAACAATGGCGAAAGCGCGTCGCAGATGAGCCAATACTTTATGTCCGAAAAGGTAATGAATTAAAAGCATCATAAGTGCAAGTATAAGAATTCCAAGAAGAATATAGACTGCGTAGTCGGTAATAAACTGATTGATGGCAAACGGAGCTTGTACATCAATAGAAACATCTCGTATATTCCCTGCCTTATCAACTGCACGGACAATTACTCGAAGCTTGTCTACACCCGTAAGCGGAACTTGAAACGGACTCTCGGCTACCGCAAACACTGGCGACTCCGTAACTGGCTGAGACTTGTCTATAACACCCACCTCGTAGTGATCTATTCCTGAAAGATTATCCGTTGTAAAGAACGAGACCAGAGTACGCTCAACGGCAATCACTGCAGCGACGACGTATTCTGCTCGCGGTTTAAAATCCGCAGGAGGAGCCGTGTCAATTCGCACCAAGAACGTCCCCGTAGTTCCCCACGCTCCATTTTTAATTGCCTTAACATGGAGATAATAGAGTCCGTCATCAAGATCTTGATACGCTTTTACCCCATCGGTCGTGAGTACAGTATTGTCCGGTATTGTGGACGGCTTGCTATCGAGCACATAACTAAATCCAGTAACCCCATGCTCCTTATCCCAAGCAAAGAAAGGGTTTTTGTTGTTGTACCAGATATCTTGGGAAGGATGCGTTTCCGAACGAATAAGTACACCTTCGGGAGGCTTTGGAATTATGTTGTATTCAGCCCTGACGAAATTTGTTGTTGCATCTGACCCGAGACCATCATTTACAAGTATCGATGAATTTGATTTAAAGCTTACGACTGCTCTGCCCGTGCTCTTAGCCAGAAAAGTGATGGTGCCGATAAGTCCTGAACTTGTCGTAATGCCATTCGGTATAACCCCCAACAAAGCTCGCTGTTCCGCGTGAATTGTCGTATGCCGGCGGCTCCACCCAAACACCAATAATGGACTTTCCATTCGACGGTTGGACAATGCTAAGTTTGTTAGCATCGAAATTAATCTTCAAATCAATACCATTAATACTTGTTCCTTTTGTATTAATTAGGATAGGGACTTGAAACGTCGAGCCTTCCACAAACGTTCCTGATTGTGGTGCAAATGAGACCTCAGCACGAGGAAGTAGTTGGGATGCGTTGACTTGTATCGTTTTTTGCTGCGCATGACTAATGGCCGCAGGCAGAAACAATACCAGCAGAAATGTAATTATTCCGAGCGCGTTATTCCTTTTCATCTGTGTGAGTAAGATCGATATTCTTAATTTCCTTGCCGATATACTTTTCTGCCTCTTTAAGTTCTTCCTTGAGACTTGCGACCCCCGCTCGCTCTCTCATATCAGCCCTCTCATCAGCACCTCTGTCGTTCAGGTGATCAGCAAGATCTTGTTCTAAAAGTGTAAATGACTTATGGAGGGCGTCTTCTGCTTGTCTAACTTCTTTTTTGAGAGCCGCCGGCACATTTTTTTGCGGACGAAAATGTCGACGGGATATGTAGTAGCCAACCAGAGCGAGCAACAAGATGATGAGGAACAGGCTTGCATACGTGGCATTTTCCCAGCTCATGTTTCCAAAAAAGACACCCCCGACTTCCACCGTAAGTATGTTCGACTGAAGACTTTGTGTTCCATTAGGTAAAATCACGACGGCGCTTACCGCATACGGCCCATTTCGAAGCGCTTGAGGAACCGAAAATATGAAATTACCACTATCATTTGTGAGTCCGGTAATGAATAGTTTTGATCCAACAACCGGGACAAAAGTAAGTAGAGCATTGGTATTCGGATATTCCGAGGACCCTACGATTGCAGAGATACCATTCTTCTCCTCGAGCGATATCACCGGAGCCGTCAGTGTAGAGACTGCTGGTACTTCAGGTTTTATTTGCTCTACCTTAATAGTAGGAACGGGAACTGGCTTTGCTTTAGCAGCTTGAATTTGGAATGTGCCTCCTGTTAGATTCGAGGTTATATCCGTTCCTTGACCATCATTAGCAAGTACTTGCCCCGACTGGAATGATACTGCACCCGAACCTACATTTAGAGCGCGGAGAACCACGGTGATTACCGTACCGCCATTCCCCTGAAAACCAGAGAGCGACACCCCTTCAAATTGAACAATTCCGGAACCAGAGGAAAAAGTCGGTTCAGCAGCCCAGAAATTTAAAATAGAACCCGCTTTTGAAATTGACTGGACCGAGAAGATCGAAGGAGGAAATAAAAGCGCTGCCGAGATAGCATTGAGAGAAGCTTCACTTGATGAGACAACCAGCTTAAGAGATACCTGATCGCCAACCGAATAAGTGCCGCTCGAAGGACTGATTGACATCGACGCTGCGGAACTTATTCCAGGTGCGCTGAGAAACAAGAGAAAGAACGCCGGAATAATAAAGCGACGCATGTGATTACTATACCGCATCAACTTTACTTCAACGCCTGCGGAACTGAATGAGGAGGATAACGACTATGACCGCCCCGATGAGAACGAGCCACCATGCAAGTATAAACGCGATAATACTAAATTCTTGCGGAGGAACTATCTCGACACGTGTATTACCTGCACGATCCACTGCTCGAACATAGAGATAACGAGTGTTATCACCCGAGGCAAGTACATAAGGACTTGACGTCACAATCCATGTAAGACTACTTTCTTTTGCTTGTTGAAAATATGAACGTGCGATGTCATAGCGAGCTATACCAGAATTTTTATCTTGTGCCGTAAATATCAATACTGAACCACGTAACCCAAAAGGTTCCCCCGAACTCACCACTGGAGTAAATGATTCCGGAGGAGAGACGTCTTCCTCCAGATTAACGGTGTGAGGAGTTCCTGATGGTGTTCCGATAGAAAATGAGAGCGTAGGAAGTGAGAGTGTTGCAGCAGTTCCCTTTCCATCATTCTGATAAGCAGTCGTGTCGCTCCCAAAAAAGATGCGGCCAGTCCCCTTCTCAACCGCTTTAAAAACCAAAGTAAAAATTTTTCCTTCACCTTGATAGCCACCCGGCAAAACTCCCGCAAAAGAAACTACACCTTTTTCTTTTTCAATTGGTGAAGAGACCCACAACGGAACAAGTGAACCCTGAAGCCGAATATCGACAAGCGCAAGTGTTGGGGAGAAATGCACTGATCCTTCAGCGGCATTAATGACATCAAAGTCCGTACGCAAGGAGAGCGTAGCGGTAAATGTATCTCCTACCTTTACAGAGCCAGGCTGTTGCTCAAGCTGAAACCCTGCCGCAAAAGAGGTTGCTGGGAGAATTAGAAGAACGATGATGAAGAAGTAACGCATATTAGCCGGTCCAATTTGAGGCCATGATAGAGAAGTCTATCAAAGATATAGCTTTGTCATTATTTAGGTCATACGCAATGGGAAACCCTTTCTTTTTATACCAATATGCCTGTATTGAAAAATCAACTAGATTTACTTTACCGTCGCAGTTTAAATCTCCTCTCGGGCCGCATTTGGTGATTGCCTTTGTCTTCAAAACATCTTGATTACCAACGGCGAAAGCAACAGTTCTACTGGTGCGACTGACTTCGCCACTTTTCGAAGCATTGGAATGCGTGCTGTGCGGACCAATTTCCAGTGGCGTGGTAAGGAAACTATAGGAGTAGACACCGTCCTTATCGCTTGCTGTTTGGAAAAATAATTCAATATCAGAGGCGACCGAGATAGTAACGGTGCTCTCAGGAACAGACTGCCCGAATACCCGGATGGGATTCCCCTTCTTCACCGTCGTTTTGTCGACATCGATGGTGGGGGCGAGAAAAATTCCGGAGATAGTTGTATTCACTCCTGTCGTTATAGATACCGGGATGGTTATAGTTGATGATTGGTTCCCATTTGAATCTTCTGCATATACACTAAAGAGATAGGTGCCCCCCGTGAGATTACCTACCATCACCGAGAAGGAAGCCGTTTCCCCTACCCTGGTAGAAGCAACCACACTTGCGTCTTTAAGAATTGTAACGGTGCTCCCTGGATACGACCGACCAATGAAGGTTGCTGACGTTGACGACGATGGAGGTAAAGGTCCTCCTCCACCTCCTCCTCCACCTCCACCGCCACCAGGAGTTGGCGTAGGAGTTGGGGCGGGCGCGACTGGTGTCGCAGAAACCTCTGAAGAAGTAGCTATGACTAAACTATTTGGATCAATAGCACGAATAATAAAATAATATGGCGTACCGTTGGTCAGACTTGTGACAGAGCCGGAAAGGACTGCACCCACCGATGTAAACGTGTATGGCCCACCAGACGCAGTCGAGTTTCCAATTGAGTAACCAGAGACGGAATATCCAAGAAACCCTACTGCTGCGGTCCAAGAAAGATTGACGAGTGCGTTCCCTGGCGTCGCAGTGATTATAGGCGTCGAGACGAAAGGATACGCCACAAACCCAGGATTTGACCCGAACGTCGCTGAACTTGTTGTACCGTGAGCAAATTCCGATATAACACTGAGCAGAGAAAAACTACTTGAGGTCGCAAATACACCGCCTGAAGAAATGACTGGCGCAAGTACTTGATAATTCCCAGAAGTAAAATCTTCTGCATAAGCAGTACGCGAGACATCGAGTCCGATACCCAAAAATAATATGAGAAATGTTCCCCACCAAATAATTCTACGCATAAAGTTGCTGCTTGTAGCATATCATGATGCGTATGTCCGAGTTCAAATATCTTCTGAAAAAAAATATACACCCTATGAGAGGGTGTATATTTTTTCTTGTATGAATTGATTATCTTTCTTGAACGAACGTGAGCGCGCGACCTTTGAGCGAAGCGCGACCAGTGCGGCCGATACGATGGACATAGTCTTCGTAGGTCGAGGGTAGATCGAAGTTGATGACATGCGAAACAGCAGGAATATCGAGACCACGCGCCGCGACATCAGTCGCGACGAGCACACTTACCTTCCCTGCCTTAAATGCCTCGAGCGCGCGGATGCGAGCACCGTGCGTCTTGTTGCCGTGGATACTCTCGGCGTGGATATGAAGCCGCGAAAGTGCCTTTGCGAGTTTCTCGACGCCGAACTTGGTGCGACCGAATACAAGCACTCGGCTGAAGTCGCGATCTTTTAACATTTCTGAAAGCACTTCAAATTTATCCTTTCCGCGCGGAATGCGGACAACGTCCTGATCAATATTATTTGGAGTATCGCGCGTCTTCACAGAAATGACGACGGGGCTCGAGAGGAAGTCACCAATGAGTCGCTCGATGTCTCTCGACATCGTTGCCGAAAAGAAGAGCGTATGACGTTCTTTAGTCATCTTCCCGAGGATCATGCGCATATCGTCGATGAAGCCCATGTCGAGCATACGATCTGCCTCATCGAGAACAACGGTCCCGAATCCAGAGAGATCAAGTGCGCGACGCTCCATCAAGTCCTTCAATCGTCCTGGGGTACCTATGACGAATGCCGGATTATGTCGGAGTTGGGAAATCTGCGGTCCGATGTTTGCACCTCCCACCGCGACCATGCCACGGAATCCAAGCCCCCTGGCGAAACCAGCAAGCTCCTTCTCAATCTGCACCGCGAGTTCTCGTGTCGGGGCCATAATGAGAATACGATCGCCCTTCTGTTTCATAACCTTATCGATAAGAGGAATGAGAAATGCTGCTGTCTTTCCAGTTCCAGTTGCGGCAAGGCCGACAACATCCTGCCCAAGGAGCGCATGAGGAATAGCCTTGTCCTGAATTGGCGTAGGAAGTTCATAACCGTGTGCTTCAATATTCTTCTTGAGATGGGCATTAATATCGAAATCGGCAAATTTGTGTTCAGGAACGAAAACCGGCTCTTCGGTCGTGACCACGGTCTTGTTCATAAACTTTGAAATTTCAGCTTCAGTCTCACCGAAAGAGCCAAACCCACGACCGCGCGCTGGTGCACGCCCACGATTGCCGAAGCTGCTACCACCGCCGCTATAGCCACCACGGCTACCCGAACGATACGGTCCACTTGAGCCGCCACGCTGCGGCGGACGTGACGAATACGAACGCTCACCGCCTTGTGGTCGTGTTGACGGTCCTGAAGAACGGCTAACCCCTTGTGAACTACCGTTTGATGATTGATGATTCCAACGCCCTACTTGCATAATTGTATATAGCTAGATAAATAAAAAGAAAGGCGAGACGCCTTTGTCGGTCGGTCCTCGAGAACGCGAAATTTAAGAAATCGAATCGATCTTCACTTTGAGAAGCGGCTGGCGATGGCCTTTGCGCTTGTAGTAGCGACTCTTCGGCTTGTACTTCACCACCTCGACTTTCTTACCTAATCCGGCGAGAACAACAGTGCCCTTGACCTCTGCACCCTTGATAGCAGGTGCACCGATGGTCGTGTCCGAGCCGTTGTCGACGAGGAGCACCTCGCCAAAGACAACTGTGTCACCTTTTTTCAAATCCCCCGGGAGCTTCTCTATAGCGATAGTGTCGCCTTTAGAGACGACGTATTGCTTCCCACCAGTCTTGATTACGGCCACTTCCATAGTCTCCGTAATCTAGCACGCTAACTCATAGAAGGCAAATCACTTAGTCGTCTCTCCCCTCGTCAAGGGCCCAAACCACCCCGTCGCAGGGAGTCCCCTGCTCTTTTGGAACTTGATGAGTGCAGCATACGTCTTTGTACCAAAGTAGGTGTTCTCGCTCTCTGGCGATCCTGGTCCTGAAGTAGCGACAAGGAAACCGTGGGTGTTGAGGAACTGCTGGAGCGTTTTAACGTCTGTATGATTCTGATAGAGGGAGAGGTTGTGAGTGAAGGAAAGTGATTGTGGTGATAAAGGGCTTGATGAGCCTCGGAGGGAGAGGGTAACGGCAGAGATGATGGATTGACCAGCACCGAAGGAGCTGAGGAGGGAGAGGATGGCTTGTATCTGACTCTCGGAGAGGCCGGGGCTTTTTAGGGGGGTTGGTACTGGAGTTTGAGTGGTCTCTGATGTTGGAGTTGATACGGGAGTAGATGCTGTGGTATTAGAGACCGTCACCACAACTCCTGACGACATGGCCTGGTTTCCTGCAGCATCATGAGCTATGGCAGTGAGGGTATGAGATCCATTGGTTGCCATGGTGGTGTCCCAGGTGATGCGGTATGGGCTTGTCGTGAGTTCGCTGGTGAAGGCGATACCGTCGAGAAGGAACTGGACTCCGGTGACTCCCGTATTGTCAGAGGCAGTTGCTTCGAGGGAGACTGAACCTGAGATGGTGAAGCCTGATGTGGGAGAGATGAGGGAGATTGAGGGAGGGGTGGTGTCGGAGGGGGTGGGAGTAGAGGTAGGTGTTGGGGAGGGAACGGTGGGAGTTGGGGTTGGTGTGGGGGTGGGGGTGACGAACATAGGAGAAGCAAATTGATATGCTCCGATGTCCCAGGCGCCACTGCGAGTCGTCCCATCTGCATCAACATTATAGGGCACACCTAAATCAATACCTTTATCTCTTGGGTAAGTTGCCCCGATTGCAGAAGTGAGATGAAAATTAAATGTACTGAGATCAACGAAGGGATTGCTGCCATTTGAGATACTATTAGTTCCACTGCATGTGCCTGAGCAAAAGTCATACGATGAGTTCTGAGGCCAGTTTGATGTCAAATTCCAATAAATATTGTTTTTACTTACGCTTCCGGGAGCCCATGTTCCGCCAGCATTATTCCATGTAGCCCACAGCCCAACGACAGTATTATTGTAAAAAAAGACTGGGCCATTCTCGCCCGCTCTCGTTTCTATAACACGGTCATACCGTACAGAATTATCTCCTCCTCGATACCACAGATTTCCGTAGATGTACCAGGCCCCAGACACCCCCGCCGAGCTGCTCATAATGATTCCTTCCGTTAAATAATTGTGAATCTTATTGTAACGAAGGGTGAAGTTATCTGCCCCGGACGTATATAAGACATTTGGATGACACGAGACGGCCGTGTCTGTGGCGGTACTATCGTAGATATCATTGTGTTCAATCACGGCATTATCGGCGTTCAGCAGAAACATTAGAGTGCAGAATCCATGGATTTCTGAGTACTGAAGTTTGAAATGGTCTACAAGGTCATATGAGCTACCGTTATAGGGCGTCATATCAATGCCGCGAGTATCGCCCCCTTGTACACAAGGGGCTTCTCCACAGGGTCCAGCTAAATCTAAGTTGCGTAAAGTGACATAGTTGGAACCTCGATCCCATATGACAGCCGCCCCGCCTCCTGATAGGACACTAATCCGAATACCGTTAGGTACTTGGCCGTCAATGGTCAGATAGCTTCCGACATTCAACTTCGTCCACGCAATCTTTGCTAATAACACCTGCGTGTCATAGCTCGCGTTCCACCCCGTCTCAGCCCCGTGCGCAGCCACCGTTGCCCGCTTGATAAAGATGCGGCCTGCATCGCTATCCGCATTACCACTCTTGTCAACAACAAGCGCACCGTAACTTCCCCCTGCAATCCAAATAGTGTCGCCAGGAGCAATCGAAGCCCACACGATATTTGTTACATTCGGCCACGCATTCGCCCAATCAGATCCGTCCGCCGATCCTGTCGCTGCCGCACGAACATAATGATCGGCGGCACTTGCCTGACTAGCCATGCCGAAAAAAGAGAACGTAATGACAAAAAGGAATGTGAATGTCTTTGCCATACTAAAACTGACGACCCAAAAGGACGAATCTCCGATTCTCAAGTCCGAAGTTCTAATCATCGAAATAATCATCCCATACTATCGCGGACAAACGCTGGACAATCCCCCCCCCTTTTTTTTCTCCCAAAAAAAATTATTCTTCGGATGTTACAGGTTTGTCGAGAAGTTCTGGCTCGATACCGATTTTGGTCTCGCTGATACGGTAGACGTCTTTGTCTATTTTCCCGAGCTCTTTGTAGCCCGCATTGTAGTGGCTCACGCTTGTGCCGAGGGAGACGCCGAGCTTGCGATAGAAGTCTTCGTAAGCGCCAATATGCTTCCCGAGTTCGCCCACTCGTTGCTGTATCTCTACTGCCTTTTCTTCAATTTTAAGCGCCTTCAATCCCTGCATGACTGTCTGAAGATAGGCGAGAAATGACGTCGGAGAGACGATGATGACCTTATACTTCCCTGCTGCTCTCTGGATTAGATTTTCGTCTTCTCCGCCGCCGACTTGATTAGTGAGGAGGTCGTAATAAATTCCTTCAGACGGGATGAACATGAAAGCGAAATCCATGGTGTTCTCTTCTGGACGAATGTATTTTGCGGTCTCCTGTATACGCATCTTGAGGTCGCTCACAAAAGCTTTCTCAAACGCCGGACGCTCCGCGTCCGGCGCATGCACGAGGCGATTATAGTTATCAAGCGAAAACTTGGAGTCGATTGGTACGATCTTGTCGCTTACGAATACGGCGGCGTCGACTATCTCGCCGTTCTTGAACGGATACTGCATTTGGTACATCCCGGGCGGAAGCACGTTCTTTAGTACTGTTTCCAGATAATACTCGCCAAGAATACCGCGCTGTTTCGGATTTTTGAGAATATCCTGAAGATTCTGTAGCTGCTCCGCAAACCCTTGTGTCTGGCGACCGATTTCTTTTACTGACGTGACTTCTTGTGTGATTTCTTTGATAAGCTTCGCGCTTTCGGAAAATTGCCGATGGGAATTCTCCTGCATCGCGCGAGAAGATTCTGATACGCGCGCATCGAGCGTACGCCCGAGCTCCTGCATCTGTTGCTGAAGGAGCACCATCCCGGCCCCTTCGTCTTTAGGAATCTCTTCGCGACGACGGAATATCAAGTAAAGTCCAATCCCCTGGACAAGAATGAGTGCGAGCACAATTAAGGCTACTGTGAATAAATCCATAGGGTCATTACATTATATGCTATAGTACCTATGTGCGCCTATTCGAGTAATGGTTATTGGCGAACGGGCCACGGGTCTGAAAAGCGGCAGGAAACCGGCATAGCGTCTCTCCGACTCTAGAGGATAGTTTCGATCTATCCTATCGGACTAGAACGAGAGAAGTTACAAGCGACAAGGTACCTATCTAGATGCAATTTCATATCTGGAGGAAAGTATTCACTCCCGCACTACCGATGTCGCACAACAAACACGCCCTAGGGCGTGTTTGTCTTTATGATATATTTAGCGAATGACTATCCACGAAACAATCAAACAATCGATCCCTGAAGCACTTCGCGCCCATGACGAAGTCCGACTCCGAACGCTCCGCTCACTCGTAACCGCGATGACCAACGAAGCCATCGCCAAGAAGCGCAAACCAAATGAGTTCCTTACCGACGACGAAGCTATAGCCGTCGTGAAGCGCGCCGCAAATCAGCGCAAGGATTCTATTGAACAATTTGAAAAGGCATCCCGCAACGACCTCGTCGAGCCAGAGAAGGCCGAACTTACTATTCTTGAATCCTACCTCCCCTCTATAATGAGCCGCGAAGAGATTCTGCCAATTGCGAAAGCGAAAATGGCTGAACTCGGCGTCACAACCAAAGCAGATGCGGGTAAATTTACGGGCGCCTTGATGAAAGACCTCAAAGGAAAGGCCGATGGTGGCGACGTAAAAGCAGTTGTGGACAGCTTGCTTTCTTAGATAAAGAGTGCTATAGTTAACTGCAGAATTAACCTTTTGAAAGGAGGGTACCCTTGGTTACAAAAACTGAGAATTTCTCAGATGCCGAGGCCGCTGTAGGAGTTAGTTATGCGAGGCGCAGATTCCATTTTGGGATTGACCGCAACTCCCTGCGAAAATACGCGAATCTGGCTCTTGCAAAGAAGCATCAGAACATGAGGATTCTGATTCCTGACATTCTCAAAGAAGTTTTGCGAGATGTTGATTTCGCAGAGCGTGGAGCCTACTCCGTCGGAATTGGTAAGATGTTCAGCGAACGAAGTGTTTTCCAACGTGATAAATCTGCGTGAAGACACCGATCATGAGTGGGTTGCCCTGCAATCCACTCGTTTCTTTTTATACAAAGCTCCTACTCACTTCTTCCCTCTCTTCCCTTTTTTTGTTATAAAACATACACGGCCCTATCGTCTAACGGTTAGGACACATCCTTCTCAAGGATGGAATCAGAGTTCGATTCTCTGTAGGGTCATGCGATTCGAAAGGCCGCCTTTGGGCGGTTTTCCGTTTACG
>CAYXYP010000006.1:25766-41959 GCA_964469405.1 uncultured Candidatus Saccharibacteria bacterium | reverse complement strand
AGGTGTACTGAAACTGTAAGTTTCGATAAGTGTAATCGCGGTCTCTGTAGGGTCATGCGATTCGAAAGGCCGCCTTTGGGCGGTTTTCCGTTTACGCATGACCCTAAGCAACGTTTGGGAAACGTTGAGTCAGAGAATCGAAGACCTTGTGAGCATTTTATCGAGCTTCCTGAAGCGAAGAGAAAATCCACAAGGTGTACTGAAACTGTAAGTTTCGATAAGTGTAATCGCGGTCTCTGTAGGGTCACAAATTGAGAAAAGCAGACAAACTGCTTTGTCTGCGGTCAATTTATGAGGCCGCAGCCATATTTTCTCAGCAGAGAAAAAGGCGAGGCGAGGTCGAACAGCACTTACGTAATTTGCGAATACTTGGAGCAAATTACGTAGTGACTGGTGACCATTCATGAACCGATTACTAGTTGTTAAAACTGCAATCGCGATTCCCTGCAAAATCGACAGGTACTTACGTCTTCTTTTTCCAACCCTTCTCCTGTCGAACAAGCTGCACTACGTCTTCAGGATTGGTAAGTAATGCTTCTACGATGCGCTCGGTGCGCATAGATTGAGACCCCTTCACAAGGACGACATCGCCTTCACGTATCAAATCCGGAAGTGCAAGTGCAGCGGCGTAAGCATTATCAAATAGCATAACTTCAGTATCCCCAGGAGTGGTGCCGAATGCCCGTGCGCGAATACCGACTGCAACAATCATATCGGCCGAAGCGCGCGCAAGCGCGCCAATACGCTCATGTTCTATTACAGAATACCGACCGAGTTCAAGCATGTCACCAAGGACGGCGATGCGACGCTTTGCATGAGGAAAGGTTTTCAAGGTCGTAAGAGCCTCCTCGACTGCCGCAGGTGAGGAATTGTAGGAATCATCGATTATTGTCGAGTCATTCCTTCCTCGAAGAAGGCGGCCGCGACCGGGAGGAGGCTCGTAACCCTCGAGGGCCTTGAGTGCTTCAGAGAGCGGTATTGAGAACGCCTGTGCAATGGAAAGTGCCGCCGCCGCTGGCAGAAGTTGAGTTGTCCCAACGGAGCCCATCACGGCGAGATCCCCATGTTCTCCATCTACAGTTACCTTTGCCTGCATACCAACCACCTTCCCCTCAATTTTATAAAAATCAATATTCGTAATGCGTATCGTTGCATTGTCCTTAGCGCCATACGAGATAACATGCGCCGGCGTACGCATCGCCATATCAAGTGCATATAAGTCATCGGAAGGGACGATAAGTGGCGCGGCAGCGGCAAGCGCATACGCGGGAGAAAACTCCTCTTCCCGCACTTCTTCGGCTGAAGCATATGCTTCAATATGTACCGGTATCTCGGGCAATCGAGTCACCACGACCGCATCTGGTGTCGCTATGCGTAATATTCGCGCAAGGTCGCCGGGCCGATCAGCACCCACTTCGAGAACAAGCATATTCGGATAATGATTTGGCAAAATCAGAAGCGCGAGCGCACTTTTTGCCACAGCGAACCACTCACTGGGATTACACCATGGATTCTTTACTCCAAAGATGGTGAACGGAACGCCAAATTCACTGTTAAAACTTTTATCACTCGCGCGCACAAAGAAACGAGTCGTGAGCATCGTTGCAACTGCATCCTTCGTCGAGGTCTTCCCCACCGAGCCGGTCACCATCACAATGCGAGGATGATATCGATGTACCACAGCGCGCGCAACGATCAACAGAAAGAAGGCAACTATGGATTTCAGTATTTTTTTCATGAAGGTGTTGTGGTCGCGAAACCGCGATCAGGCGGTATTGCGTAATAGTCGATGAGAAAATGCGTCAGGTCAAGGAACGTTGAGCCGAGAGTATCTGATGCGTAGGTAACATTTTGTGGATCGCTCGTGTAAAGCAAAATGATGAACCGTGGATTATATGCGGGGAAAAAGCCTACGAATGAATGAAAAAAGCGATCTGAAAAGTAGCCACCTTGCTCGTTTGTGAGCTGTGCGGTGCCGGTCTTCGCCGCGACCGACATAGTTGAAATTATGGCCTTGCCGCCTTGAAGTTTTTCATCAACAACTGCGGTCATCATATCCGCCGTCTCACGCACAGCGTTTGCACCGAAGACAGGCGTCGTCTGACTCCAGTCGAATTTTCGTTCTATGCCGGAATTAAGACGTACGGAACTAACCAAGTGCGGCTGCACCATCGTGCCACTATTTGCTAGTGCCCCGAGCGCGCGAATCATCTGAATCGGTGTCACAGCGATACCGTGTCCGTACGCCATCGTATCGAAATTAATCTGCTGTGTTTTTGACAGGTTGCCGAGGAGCGCACCACTCTCATTCGGTAGATCGATACCCGTTTTTTGTCCAAAAAGCTTTGTGAAATACTCGCGGAATTTTTCCTGCCCGAGTTCTGTTGCGACCCATGCAGCGCCAAGATTGAGTGATTGCACGATAATCTGCTTCATAGGAACAACGCCGCGAGCTTTTAGGTCCCAATTGCAGATCTTTTTCGTATCCACAGTAATACAACCGACATCGTTATAGGTAGTTTCCGCGGTAACGACACCCGCATCAAGTCCTGCCGCCATGGTAATTGGCTTCATGATGGAGCCGAACTCATGTACGTGTTCCGCGAGAGGATTCCCGAGCAGTGATGCACTTACATTCTGTCGATTATTCGCATCATAGGTCGGGTATATGGCTAATGCGATAATTTCTCCGGTGCGTGGATCCATAATGATACCCCCCGATTCATGACTTAAGTAACGCTTGCTCACTTTCGCGATGTCATTTTCAAGCCGTGTCTGTACTTCAGGTTCAATCGTCGTCATAATCTCACCTTCACGTGCGTCCTTCGCCGAGACGAGTAGATCCCCGACATTAGAAAAAAGCTCCGCAAAGAAATTTTTATAAAGAGCATCACCTGAGCGCGAGAGCGGGCCATCGTAAACCTCTTCGAGGCCAGTCTGACCAATGAGTGTGTCGCCTGAACCATAGGAAATGGTGCCTATCGAATGTGCGGCGAGTGAGACCCCCGGATAATAGCGCCAGCGCTCGCGCAATACTTGTATACCGGGGATGGCCCTAACGGCGAGCGCCCTGCCGTTTTCGTCCGAAAGATGATGTGCTACTTCAATGTAAACCTGCGCCTTCTTCGCAGCTGCAGCTATAAATGTACCGTAAGGAATAGAGGAGGACGCGACTGCGGTTATCGCAGCATACGCCGCCTCAGGATCGCCTAGCGTTTGCGGATTTATTGCAACAAGAAAACCGGTAGAGAGGGTTGCTGCAGAAATAGGCGTGCCATCCTTAAGTCTGAAGTAAATCGAACCGCGATCGAAAAGACCACTCCCGCCAGAAGCAAATTGCCGATCGGCTTTTTGTGTATAGTCTTCCCCATGCACAATCTGAATAAAATAGAGACGTATGACAATGACAATAGCAATGCAAATAACGCCTGCAAGAATAAGACGAATGCGTGAACGAAACTGCGCGCGCATAATCCTCTATACTAACGCAACGCCGTTACACTTTTTGCGGGTACAAACACTTTGATGCTCGGCGTGGCATAACCCGCGGCGACATAATCTGTTTTCGTAATCTCCGCCATCGTAGCAAAATATTGTCGTTCAAGCTCCGCAACCGATGTCTCGTTATTTCTGACCGACTGAGAAAATTCAACCGTAAATGTAGCATAACTCATGACGACGGCGATGAGTCCAATATACGAGACCGCGAGAACAGCCACGGTGCCGGAACAAAACGATAGTGGAGAAAATCTGAAACGATGAGCGAAATTAAGCATAGGAAAGAATAGCGGCTGACGAATTCGCTGACTCCGCCGACGACAGCGCGGAAAGCCTTTCAAATATTCGAAGTTTCGCACTACGCGCACGACGATTCGCAAGAATTTCGGCACGCGTCGGTACAATAGGCTTTTTTGGATTCATAGTTCCTAACCCCGTTTGTGCCGCATCGCGTAATACGCCCTTCACGACGCGGTCCTCAATGCTGTGAAATGAAATGACCGCAATCTTTCCGCTCGGAGCAAGCGCAGAAAGGGCGGCGGCAAGCCCCTCACGCATTGCACCAATTTCATCATTGGCCGCGATTCGAAGAGCCTGAAATGTTTTGGTCGCCGGGTGAATTTTCCGGTCGTGATACTGGCGTGGTGTCCCGGCTTTAACGGCGTCGACAAGCGCGCCAGTCGTCAGGATGCGCCCTTTGGAGCGCGCCGCGACGATTGCGCGCGCGATGCCACGAGCAAACCGTTCTTCGCCGTAGGTAAAAATAATGCCAGAAAGATCTTCCTCTGTCGAAGAATTCACAATGTCAGCGGCCGTTTCCCCGCCCTCGCCATAGGTCATGAGGAGTGGTTCATCGTTCTGAAATGAAAATCCACGAGGAGCGGCTATCTGATATCCGCTCCAACCAAGATCAAAAATCATTTTATCGACCTCCCCAATGCCAAGCCGTTCGAGGATGCGCGCAAGATTACGAAAATTATCATTCACGAGATGCGCAACAGGACGTTCCGGACGTCGGTCGAGCGCATAGACCGCGCGAGCTCGCTCGACCGCTGCAGAATCAGCATCGATACCGATGATGACGCCGCCCTCTCCGAGGGCGGCGAGCAACGCTTTAAAATGCCCTGCTCCGCCCAATGTTGCATCAACAACCGTGTCGCTCGCCTGTACATCGAGGGCTTCGAGGACTTCCTGCATGAGTACACTATCGTGACGAGCTTCCATATCAATTGTTGCCTCCAACCTTTTCAGCGAACGCGTCGGCATCGCGCTCGATATCGGCTGTGTACTTCTTCCACGCCTCTTCTTCCCAAATTTCGACCCGATCAGCGACGCCCGCGATGATTGCCTTCTCACCGATTGAGGCGAACGACTTCAAATGGTCGGGAATGAGTACCCTACCGGATCCATCAACCTCGGCCTCGGAAGAGCCTGCGAGGAATAAGCGCGCAAGGCCGCGTCGCGCAGCACTTCCATTTACCTCTGCGGCGTACACGCGCGCTTCCTTCTCCCACGCCTTGCGAGAATACACATAGAGACAGTGATCCAGGCCACGTGTCACCACAACGACACGGCCCAATTCCTTACGGAATTTTGATGGGACCGAGATCCTGTTTTTAGAATCAAAAATGTGTAGGTATTCTCCAAGGAACATAAGGTGGGCAGGTTATCGAGTGTGGGGCGATATGACTCCGCTTCCCACTTCACTAACCATTCTTGGATTATATGCCACTTCCCCCCACTAACCTATTCTAGGTTATCCCCATATTTTATCAATACAAAAACCATCCCCCCAGAAGGTTCTGGGGTGGGCTGACAAACACTCAGACTAGTGCTCCCTCAAGTCGTTTTACGATAAAATCGTGCGGAAGTCCTGCCAAGAACCAGCCGGCCTTTGGACCTGAATCGCGATTAAGAAAGATACGGTAAATTGCCTGGAAAAGTTCTTTTGGTTGTATGGGAATTTCTGTCTTTAGTTCATGAAGACGTAGGTGAAGCTCTTCGCCAGTACGTTTCCCGGACTTAAGAAACTCGTGGAGTGCTCCGAGTGCCTTTTTTTGAGCATCCGAAAGCTCTATATTCGGCATCTCTTCCTGCAGCACATATTTAAATTCTTCTGGAGCATAGATTGACAGCCAGAGCTTCGCATGCAGTACGCGATCATCGAGTGTTTGCTGTTCTTCGTCAGTTAATGCACTTCCCTTTGCTCGAGCTGCCTCTTCTAAAAGCGAGAGATGCGTCATTTGCACAATGAAGGCAACTTCACGAAATCGCATATTCCAAGGGGCCGAAGGCTCTGAACGTTTGTCGGGAAGCTCGCAGAGTGCGAAAAGACGTGAATAATCATCTGTCTTCCCTTCACGCACACCGAGAGCAAGGTCATCATACAAATCATAGAGACGTGGTACCGATTCACCGGCAGGGTCTATATCAATCTGCTCCCGAATGTCTTTTCCGATAAGTGCAAGACGGAAAATCTGTGGAGGAAAAAGATCGCACATATCTTTGGCACTACTCCCGCGACCTTTGGAAGAGGACATTTTCTTACCGCCGACAAGAAAGAATTCATAGGGAATATCGAATGGTGGCTCCTGACCAAATACCTCACGACAAATATGATTTGCGACGTCGCGCGACCCACCCTTGGTCGAATGATCCTTCCCCCCACCCTCGATGTCTATACCTTGCGCGACCCACTTCGCAGCCCAATCTACCTTCCAGAAAAGTTTTGTGGTGCCCTTCCATGGCGCCACGCGACCTGTGTGTCCACAACTTTTTACTTCGTCCGGATTTCTATCGCACGCATAACCAATGGTCTCACCATCAAAATCATACGCACGCGTCGTCATCATTTTCCCACATGCTTCGCATACAACCGAAAGAGGTAACCATGATTCCTCTTTCACAGAACCCGATACTTCTTTCAGAATTCGGCGCACATCACTCGCGCGCAGAAGCGCGATCTTAATATATGGATCCATCTTCCCTGATTGATAGAGCTCAGTCGCACGATAATAGTTCGGTAAAAAGCCAGCCTTCTTGTGGACGCTCACAAACTCTTCACCAAAATATTCAGCATAATTCTTGAAGCCTGGTTCTGGGCTCGGAACCATATGTAATGGCTTCCCGAGATATTCTCTGAACTTTTCTGCGTCAAGATTCCCAGGAATTGAATCGAAAGGGTCAAAGTCGTTGAGCTCGAAACGGAGCTCGTTTGCGACACCTTGTTCCCCTAAAACTTCCGAGACAAGTCCGTGAATAGCGACTCCACGCATACTTCCGACATGCACGCGCCCCGAAAGCGTCTTCTCATCGCGAATAAGAAACGTCTTCCCATCTCGAGGAGTACGTGTATTCCGTATTTCGTTTACTATGCGATCAGCCCACAACATTTTCAAATCGTAGCATATAAACTATCTACACGTTCTGAGTCAGCACGTCGTTGAAAGAGGGTAAAGACTTGGCCTTAGTGGCCCGGAACGCACTCTTTCAAAGATTTGCTGACGAAAGTTATCACGCTATCTTTTCAATCGAATACGTCTGCTTGCCGTTTGGAGTATTGAAAGCAAATACGTCACCCTTTTTCTTTCCCATGAGAGCGGCACCTAGAGGCGACACATGTGAGAGCTTCTTCACGCGCATATCGGCTTCTTCGCTGCCGACGATGGTGTATTCGTGGAGATCCGCACTTCCCTCTTTTTTTATTGATACCTTCGAACCGAAACTGACCTCGCTTTTCTTTTTGCCGTCGGTAATGATCTTCGTATACTTCACTAATTCCTCGAGCTTCTTAATACGTTCCTCGGTCGCGGCCTGTAAATCGCGCGCCTCCTGATATTCGGCGTTTTCAGAAAGATCACCAAGTGAACGAGCGTATTCTAGATTTTTTGCAATCTCGGTGCGACGCACCGTCTTCAAGTGCTCGAGCTCTTGTATCATTTCATCAAATTTTTCTTGTGAGACGACGGTATTTTGTGCATCAGGCATATAGAGAGTATTAAAAGAATGTTACGTACGCGCATTGTACGCGAGCCATACAGGAGCGCAATAGTTAGAGCCTTGGGGTATCGGTTGCACTGCCTCCAACGTAGAAAGAATTTTTGGCGTGCAATGCTTCAAAAAGATCTCGCATCACCATCACTGCTTGCTCGCCAGTACCTGCAGGACCGCGCTCAAGTACAACCGAGAAGGCATACTTTGGGTTCTCATATGGAAAGAATCCTACAACCCACGAGTTGTCATATTGATTGCGTACACCAGTCTGCGCAGTACCAGTCTTTGCAGCAACCGCTACATACGGAAGATTAATCGCGCCAGCGAGTGCACTCGTCACTGTCTGGCGCATACCTTCTTGCACAACCTTGAGCGCAGAGGCATTGACCGGCACATTCACAGACACGGGAACCTGCCCGGCAAGTAGAGTCGGGGTGAGAAGTTTCCCTCCATTCCCTACCGCAGCAATTGCTCGAGCCATTTGTATTGGTGTTACTTGCACCGAATACTGCCCAATCGATGTGAAATACGTGTCGCCGAGATACCATGGTTCATTAAAAGTCGCGCGCTTCCATGCGGGAGTCGGAATGAGACCGGCCGCCTCCCCTGGTACATCAATGCCGGTAAAATTTCCTAAACCGAACTGCTGATACCAATACGCGAGTCGATCTATACCGAGGCCTTTTTGATTACCAAATCCACCACCGACTGCGTAGAAAAAGATGTCCGATGACCATGCAATCGCTGTGCGCACAGTCATCGGACCAAGCTCCTTCCAACCTTTGAAGATAAATGATTTCCCCGGATGATACGGATCGGGTACAGAGAGAAAACCCGGATCATTAATAACAGTCTCTGGTGTAATGACGCCATCAGTGAGCGCACCAGAGGCAACTAGTGGCTTCACGATGGATCCGGGTGCGTAGACACCTTGCACGGCATGATCAATAAAAGGGCGTCCTGGATCTAAAGAGTACCCAGCAATAATCTCGGAAGGGCCTCCCGTCGCCATGACATTTGGATCATAGCTCGGGTACGAAACGATAGCGCGTACCGCACCTGTCCGGATATCCAATATGACACCGGATCCACTGATAAAGTGCTTATTACTTACAACGCTTGCAATTGACTTCGCGAAAAATTTTTCGAGATCGGCATCAATCGACAGTCGAACGGTTTCCCCCGCTTCTGCAGGAATCATAGTACCTTCGGAACGGACCTTGCCGAGCGCATCCATCTCGGTGAGTAATTGCCCATTCTTTCCTGCAAGTATTGTATCGTACTCTGCTTCAAGACCTGCGAGACCTGTCTGAATAGTATCGTAATAGACCCCCTTCGCATCCTTCTTTGGATACGAGACGTAGCCGATGATATGTGCAAGAGAAGGTACTGGGTAGTTACGCCGCACACTGCCATCTTCTCTCTCAATGTTCTCGGCAACGACAACACCAAACACATCGGTAATGATGCCCCGCTGGGCAAAAAGCGTTCTGACTTCGAGTGAATTATGCGCACTTTCGATAGCGAAGGTAGCCCCGTTTGAAATTTGAAGGTTCCATGTGCGAATGAGAAGGGTAAGGACAAGGAAAGCAAGTACCCCCGCAAGAGAAAGAAACGTCGCCCGCGAAAGAGGCTTCTCCATTCTCCCTTCAAAGCGAGCGCGGTCGAAAGCGGGAGCATTCGATGCATCAAGAAATATCTCGTCGGGAGCAATCTCCTGATCTCGTCGTTTGATTCGCCACCACATCATTTCTTCATGATACTCGTCATGACTTGACTACGCACAACAAAAGCAATGGCGGCACATGCCGCTCCATACAAAGAAAATATCGGTAATGCATATGTCTGTGCTTGGGGTGTGTAATAGAGCGTATCAGCAAATATACCTGCTACAAGCGGCACGAGTGGTTCCACAAACGAAGCGGCAATCGCGAGAATGACCGTACCTTGCCATGGGAAGAACACGACGGAAGAAAGGGTTAGTAGGGTGAGCAATCCTCGTATCATAGAGTCGAAGTCGCTATTAGAAAAGCGTTGGGGAGTCGTATGCCCGTGTCGCGGACGACGACCCAAGTGATAGAGAATAGATTTACCATGGGCGTAACGCGCAGCAAGACCTCGGGCGCAGTTGGATCGTTATCGATGCGCGTAATGCTGCCGATGGGAAGTGCCCCCGGACCTGGCGCAAATACCATGTCACCTACCATGATATTCGCGGAACGAGAGAGCGATGCACTCATCACTCCTGCACCAGATCCCACAATAGCGAGCGGAACATTCGCATGCCCAACCCAACCATGCGTGACCATATTCGGTGCGGAAAAAAGAGTTACGTAAGAGAAATCATCAAATACTGATGAAATAACGCCGAGTGGCACACCCCCCATACCGAACGCCTCCATACCGAGTATAATGCCCGCATTTGTTCCGGCAGCAAGTACGAGCGTATCGTAAGGACTCTCGGGTGGGTGAGCGACGACACCCGCGAGAATTCCTGACGTTTTATTCGATCCGATTGCGGGAGAGCTGAACAACGCTGAAAGAGTATTTGTCTTGGCAATCAAGGCCTGATTCTCGTTTGAGAGAACAGCATTTTCATTCATCAGTTGTTCGTTTTGCAAAGTAAGAGCTGCTGCGTCACTAAAACTTGAAAAGACGATGTGGGTCTGTGCAGCAAGGGTATCCGCACCATGAAATACCGGGGCGAGTATAAACCAAAAAATATTCGGGGCGAATAGTCGCATCAGAAGTACGAACATGACACCCGAGAGCGCAAAAAAACCCCACGAAATGCCCGCGGACGAGAGCAGTAAGTTACGCTTCGCTAAGAATGTTCTCTTCATCGATAAAAAAATCTGCGTACGGCAATGGATTTTCGGTCACAATACCAGCGCCTCGTACGACAGCAGTAAGCGGATCCGGCGTGACCTTGACCGGTACCCCAAGCATTTTTTCGAGTGTCTCCGGTAAACCACGCAAAAGCGCCCCACCGCCAAACACAGTCACTCCATGCTGCAAAACATCGGAGAGGAGTTCGGGAGGGGTGGCCTCAATGACTTCTTTTATGGTTTCCATAAGTGAATCGAGAGACGGCATAATCGCTTCTCGAATATGAGCATCGGTAAGTATGATCTCGCGAGGAAGCCCGGTCGCAAAATCGCGGCCACGAACACTCTGCGAAAGCCCCTCTACAAGGGGTGTCACTGCCCCAATTGCTATTTTCACATTTTCGGCCGTATGTTCACCAATACCGAGCTTGAATTCACTTCGCACAAAATCAATAATATTTTCATTCAGGCGATCTCCTGCGACATGGGTGCTTTTAGATGCAACAACACCTTTGAGTGCAATGACTGCGATGTCCGTTGTACCACCACCAATATCAAGCACCATCGTGCCGACTGCCTCAGTAACCGGAAGCTTCGCGCCGATAGCACCCGCCACCGGCTCTTCAAGAATAATCGCCTCGCGGGCCCCGGCATTTTTTGCCGCATCACGCACTGCACGACTCTGTACATTAGTTACCCCAGTCGGCACGCCTATTACGACTCGCGGACCGAATAATCGTGCGCGACCGCTCTGTGCTTTATTAATAAAATACGTAAGCAATTCTTCTGTCACTTCGAAGTCGGATATAACGCCATGCAAGAGTGGGCGCACAACACGGATATGTGCAGGAGTCTTCCCCAACATCATCTTAGCTTCCCTCCCTACGGCAACAACTTGATGGGTTTTATCATTAACCGCCACGATTGACGGTTCATTGATAACAACACCACGACCGCGCACATAGACGAGAGTATTGGCGGTTCCTAGATCAATCGCTATGTCTTTACCGAAAAATATATTCTTTGAAGAAAACGTCATACCTCTACGGGGCAAGAAGTTCTTCTCGCGTCTTTGTCACGACCTCGCCAGTGGCGCGATGTACCACTTCAAACACACCTGTCGTAACGGCATCTTTCCCAACTATGACCCGTTGTGGGATGCCGAGCAGATCGCTCTCCGCAAACTTCTGTCCGGCGGAAATATCACGATCGTCGTAGAGCGCTTCGATGCCACGCTTCATAAAATCTTCGTAGAGTGCATCAGCGGTTTTGGATGTTTCGTCACCCTGCTTCCCGAGCGAGACTACATGTATCGAAAATGGCGCGACACTCTCTGACCACACGAGTCCTTTCTCGTCGGACAGAAGTTCGACAATAGTTCCCATGAGACGTCCCGGACCGATACCATAACTTCCCATAAAGACTGGTTTCGGCTTCCCTTCCACGTCTTTATAGGTGAGACCGAGCACTTCAGAAAATCGAGTGCCGAGCGTGAAGATATTCCCCACCTCTATGGCCTTCGCCTCTTTGAGACTCTCCTTATTGATGCCTGTAACAGCATACACCTCTGCATCGTCATACACCTCTTTATTCAACGCAAGCCGCTTCTCTTCGTCAATGTAAATAATGTCCTCACCGGCCTCACAGATAGTCTGGTACTCATGTGAATATTTACTAAAGGAACCGCCAGAAGCAAAGGTGCGATAGGTTGTATTACCAATACCGACGCGCTTAAATATATTTTCATAGGCAATTGCGGCTTTCTCATAAAACGCATTGTGGCTCGCCGCATCAGTCGAGAACGAATACAAATCTTTCATTATGAATTCGCGCGCGCGCATGATGCCGGATTTTGCGCGCGTCTCGTTGCGAAACTTTGTTTGAAATTGATACACGTATCGTGGTAAATCTTTATACGAAGAGATGTGTTCGGTCATGAGTGCGGTCAATGCCTCTTCATGCGTATTACCGAGACCGAGCTCGCCACCGTTTTTCAAATGAGTCTTAAACCAGACATCGACAATGCTATCGTCCCATCGCCCGCTTTTCTTCCAAGACTCTGGATCTTGGAGCGCCGAAAGAAATACTTCTTCCCCGCCGATTGCATTCATTTCTTCGCGGATGATGGCGATAATCTTGTTCAGTGTGCGTAGACCAAGCGGCAGATAATCATAGACACCCGCCATCTCCTTATGGATGTACCCGGCACGGACCAGCAATTGCGCGTTCTTCGCAACTTCGTCAGACGGTGCTTCGCGCCGAGTTCTCGTGAAGAGCTTTGATTGTCTCATGCGCCATAGTATACGCTCCTCTCGGCAGCTCGGCAAAAGAACACATTACGTATCCATCTGCTACCCGACAATTTTGAAGATATCGTGAGCAGTAACTACGACCATAAGGAGAATGAGGAAAGCGAAGCCGACCATGTTGACCGAATTCGCGATGCTCGCTTTTATCGGGCGTCGAATGACACATTCAATGATAACGAAAAGGAGTCGGCCGCCATCGAGCGCGGGAATAGGAATGAGATTTATGAGCGCCAGATTTATCGAAATAATCGCCATAATGGAAAGAAGATCGCCAAAACCTTGCGATGAAGCGGCACCGACGGCCCCCGCAATACCAATAGGGCCCGCGACCTGTGAGAGATCTGCGGTGAACGTAAATATGCTATAGAAAAAATGTCCGAGCCCGATAGCAGTCATTTTCGTGGCACCCCAGGTGAGAGACGCTCCCTCAATAATCGCCGTGCCAAACGAAAGGGGGACGACACCAATGGTCGCAACTTCCACACCAAGAGCGAAGCGGGAACGGTCGCTTACCGCGATACCTGACACGGGCGCCGCAACAATGGATTGTTCGCTTCCATTGCGTTTTATCTGAAGAGTCACTTTGCTACCTTTGCTTGAAGCAATAAATGCCGAAAAACTTTTAGGATCAGCGGCGCGCCACTCTTCTCCTCCAATTTTTGCACCCACAATAGAATCCCCTGGAAGAAGACCCGCGACAAATGCGGGAGTACCTGGGAGGACGTTTGCCACCATGAGCTCCATACTCTCTGCATGTACGATTTCACTCTCTGAGAGCGCACGTGGCGTCCCCATGACGAGCGCTCCGGTGATGAGCACGTACGCAAAGAGAAGATTCATCGTGATACCTGCGACAAGCACGAGTGCCTGAGCAAAACGCGATTTAGAAGAAAAAGATCGCGAATCCTTCGGGGCGTCAGGGGATAAAGCGTCTTCACCGTAGATTTTAACGAAGCCGCCGAAAGGCAACCAATTGAGTGTATACGTGGTCTCGCCGACAGTCGCGACCGTGAGAGCGCGCGGTGGATACCCGAGCCCGAATTCATCCACACGCATACCCGAAAGCTTCGCTACGATAAAATGCCCGAACTCATGCACGATGATGAGTGCCACAAGAACGACGATGAAAATAAGAATACTCATTACTGGGTTATTTCAATCTCCTTTTTGTCGAGGATCTTCGCGAGCGCAGCATTGCCTGCGTCAATGAGCTTCTGAGCGTCGCCCTTGAGTCGCATAACCTCATCTTTCCCCATACCACCTTCTTTTGCTGCGTCGTCGAGCGCATGCATCGCGTCAGTGCGATGCGAACGTAGTGTCACTTTCGCCTGCTCGGTTTTATCGCCCGCAATTTTTGAGAGCTGCGCGCGTCGTTCACTGGTAAGTTCAGGAAACGAAACCCGCAAACCTTGAGCGTCAGTCGCTACGCCGATGCCTAGATTCGCATCAGTAATTCCCTTCTCAACCGCCTTCACAATCGTCATATCCCATGGAATGACGCGCAGAGTGCGAGCATCTTCAACCGATATATTGGCAAGCTCGCGTAGCGACGTACGCGTACCATAGGCCTCGGGCTTCACCCCATCAAGTAGGGTCGGAGTCGCTCGGCCGGTGCGCACACCCGAGAGCTCGCGTGAGAGCCACTCTTCAGTCTCTTTGATTTGCGCTTTCAGTTTTGAAAAATCGTATGCCATATGTGCGCCATTATACCAAATCTTTTGGAATGACGAGAGAAAGATGTTCGAGGATCATCCGTACTGGTGCACTGCGGTCATAGAGATGTCCCCGCAAGATCGCGATATCGGACAGGAGCGCGACCTGACCTACTGAAGTCAGACCTCGGTCGGAATACGCTGCTTGCTCGATTCCGTTTACAAGTGCGATAGCTTCATCCCTATGTTCGCGTCGTTCGTCTTCATTTTTACCACTCGTGAGCTTCTTGATTATTGCGCTCCGTTTTTCGAGCGTAGCCTTGATAAACTGTTCTGCGACTTTCGGAATGTGCCGCATCGTCGACCCCTCCTGAACTCCGAGCACTTGCACGCGTGAGCGCAGAGTGGGAAGCAGTCCGCCCAAAGTCGGAAGTATGAAAAAAAGATACACACCAGGAGGTGGTTCTTCAAAAAGTTTCAGCAACGCATTTTGTGCTTCGTGATACGCACGATTTGCGCTAATAATGAGCACTTTGTATTCGCCTTTAAAAGCCGCTCCCGCCGTGAGCTCCATTACTCGCCGCGCGTCCTCAACAGAGAAGAGCCCGTAACGCATCACGACGATATCGGGATTGCCTTTCCTACTCATCTTAAGAGTGTGTTCCACCCATGATTGCGCAACTTCAATCCCCTTTTCTTCGTCTGCCTCAATAACAAATGCTTGATGCTGCATGGAAGAGTGTGTAGTCCGTGCCAATCTCTACTGCTTCGCTATAATGCTTTTCTGATAGGTGTCCAGATGCTTCAGCGCGATGCCGGTACCGCGCGCGACACAATAGTATGGATCTGTTGCAAGTTTCGCCATGACTCCGGTACGACGATAGACGAGCTCTGGCATTTGACGCAGTTGCGAGGAACCCCCCGTAAGAATTATCCCATTGTCGATAATATCAGCGGCGAGTTCAGGCGGCGTCTCCTGGAGAACTTTGCGTATCGCTTGAGTCATCTCACGCAGCTCTCGCGACATTGCTTGCACAAGGTCATTGGTCGAGAGATCAATAGTACGAGGTAGCCCACTCATAAGATCACGACCTTTCACCGACATTGAAAGTTCTTCGTTCATTGATACTGCGGCGCCAATTTTTATCTTTACTTCTTCGGCAGTTTTGTCACCAATCGCGAGATTGTATTGCTTCTTGACGTAATCTATAACCGCACGATCCAGACGATCACCGGCACACTTCACGCTCGTTGATGCGACGATGCCACCAAGCGAAATCACTGCCACATCTATCGTGCCTCCGCCGATGTCCACGACCATGCGCCCCATCGGTTCATGAATAGGAATGCCTGCGCCAATAGCCGCAAGTATCGGCTCCTTCACTACATAAGCGTTTTTTGCGCCGGCCTTCATTGCCGCCTCAATAACAGCACGCTTCTCAGTTGAAGTGACCCCTGCGGGAACTGAGACGAGTACGGTCGGCTTGAATGGATTCCGACCAAGCGCTTTTTTCATGAAATAGCGGAGCATAGCCTCAGTCACGCGATAGTTCGCAATAACACCATCCTTCATCGGACGGTACGCGATAATGTCGTCCGGCGTGCGGCCGATCATCTTTTTCGCCTCCACTCCAATAGCAAGAATAGCGTTGCCTCCACGCTTGCCCTGTGTCTTTCCCACAGCGACGACTGATGGCTCATTGATGATGACACCCTTCCCCGGTACAAAAACAAGTACGTTAGTCGTACCGAGATCAATGCCGAGCTTTGGAGAAAAGAAAGACATTGTCCGCATAGTATCAAATGCTCCCTGTTTGCCCAAGAGTCTTCGATTGGATGCAAACAGCAGTCCTTTAGGGCTCCCTGTTTGCCCAAGAGTCTTCGATTGGATGCAAACAGCAGTCCTTTAGGGC
>CAYXYP010000006.1:0-25666 GCA_964469405.1 uncultured Candidatus Saccharibacteria bacterium | reverse complement strand
TCCCTGTTTGCCCAAGAGTCTTCGATTGGATGCAAACAGCAGTCCTTTAGAGCTCCCTGTTTTGCCCAAGAGCGCAGCGATTGGCTTTGCAAACAGCAGTCCTTTAGGGGTAGGATACTTCACATGCACGGTGAAATTAATTTTGTCATCGACGGTGGACACAAACTCAAGGGCCGCGTCGAAACGAGTCGTTCCAAAAACGGTGCGGTCGCACTTCTTGCCGCTTCCCTCCTCAACCGCGGACGAACTACGCTCGAACATATGCCAAAAATTGAAGAGGTTAATCGCCTTATCGAAGTGCTACGGTCAATCGGTGTCTCGGTGGAGTGGCGAGGAACGAGTGTCACCATAGAACTGCCGAAAAAAATTTCCCTTTCTACTATTGACCGCGAAGCTGCAGCACGCACACGGAGCATCCTAATGTTCATTGGGCCGCTTCTTCATTTGTTCAAGAAATTCGAACTGCCTCAATCGGGCGGCTGCACGCTTGGATTGCGTTCGGTACGTCCCCATCTGATGGCACTCGAGAAATTTGGTGTCTCGATAGAAGCGCATTCCGACATGTACCGCATTATTCATGAGAAGCTCATTCCGGCCGAAGTGATTTTGTATGAGTCGAGTGACACGGCGACCATTAATGCACTTTTTGCTGCCGCAAGTATTTCCGGCACAAGTGTCATTAAGTATGCTTCGGCGAACTATCAGGTACAGGAGGTCTGTGGCTTCTTGCGCGCACTAGGAGTCTCGATTGAGGGTATCGGCGGCACGACGCTCACCATACGAGGCGTCACTGGTATCAATCAACATGTTTCCTACAGCGTAGCGGAGGATCCAACTGATGCAATGTTTTTTATAGCAGCAGCGGCAGTAACGAGTTCTGCTATCACCATAGCTGCTGCACCAATCGAGTTTCTCGAAGTCGAATTACTGCTGCTTGAGAAAATGGGGTTGAAACTCAAACAAACAAAGTCCCGGCTATCAGAGAACGGTATTACGAAACTTGTAGACATTTCTATCAAACCCTCCACGCTCGTAGCTTTCCCGGAGAAAATTCATGCACGTCCCTATCCGGGTCTCAATATAGATAACCTGCCTTTCTTTGCTGTAATCGCAACTCAGGCGAAAGGTACAACACTCATTCACGATTGGGTATACGAAAAGCGCGCAATCTATTACACCGATCTCGACCGGCTTGGTGCGCACACCATCCTGCACGATCCACATCGTATCTCGATCGAAGGCCCAACGAGACTGAAGGCTGCCGAGGTCATTTGTCCTCCCGCACTACGCCCTGCAACAATTATCCTCGTTGCAATGCTTGCTGCAAAAGGTCGCTCACTCCTACGCAATGTATACAGCATCAATCGCGGATATGAAGACATCGTAGTACGTCTGCAACAACTCGGCGCATCGATCGAAGCGCACACCGAATAACCATGAAGTCCATCCGCGATATTCTCCCCGATATTCAAAAGAAAGCGGCGGAAGCGCCAAAGGGACGAAAGCGCCAAACCGAGCGCGGTGAGCTAATGCGATTCTTTCTTCGCCACTTGAATCATTCTCGTACGAAAGATGGCCTCGCTCCGATGACCATGGCGCATCTCGGCACGGTCCTTGAGAAAATCCCGACCCAAGACCTCTATTATCTAAAAAGCGTCTGTAGTCAGGCTAAAAATTTTGGCAAGAAATTTTGGTGGGAATTGGATCCCACGAAGCACCCGTCGCGCTAATTTTTTGGTATAGTTCGCCACATGAAAGAGATCGTGCAAGATGGAGCGCCCGTGCTGCGCGAGATAGCTCAGTCGGTACCAGACGAGCTTTTCGGCACACCCGAGCTCACGAATCTTATCAAGGATATGGAGAACGCACTCGATCTAGAACTCGAGGGTGTCGCGCTCGCTGCCCCACAAATCGGAATTTCGTATCGCCTGTTTATCGTACGCAAAGATCGAACAATGTTCTCCTCTCATCATAAAGATGACCCTCCAAATACACCTCCTCCGCTTCCGCCCGCCCCGGAAATCGAGGTATACATCAATCCGGAAATAGTGAGGACGTCTCGGAAGCGCTCGCGAAAAGACGAGGGGTGCCTTTCGGTTCGCGGCGTATATGGCCTCGCCAATCGGCACGAGCGTGTGACCGTCAAAGCGCGCCGACCTGATGGCTCACGAGTAGAACGCGGCGCTGGAGGCCTTTTGGCGCAAATATTTGAACATGAAATTGATCATCTGAATGGCATTCTATTTACTGATGACGCCGAACATCTCGTTCACGTCTCACATGGATCAACTCGTTTTGCTTATTTCGGCACGCCAAAAGTCGCCAGTGACACGCTCTCTATTCTTATTGAGCACGGTTTTGTACCAGAGGTCGTCATAACTTCTCCCGACGCGCCTCGAGGCCGCGGCCTGGTGCTTACACCGTCCGAGACAAAAGCGCTCGCACTTCTGCACGACATTCCCGTGTTGAGCCCAGAAAAACTCGACGCCGAATCGATTGCCGCGATCCATGCGTACGGATGTGATTACGCTATCGTTGTCGCCTATGGCAAGATATTTCCCGAAACACTTATAACTACTTTCCCGAAAGGAGTTATAAATGTCCATTATTCGCTCTTACCGAAATATCGCGGGGCGACACCCCTCGAAGCCGCGCTGCTTGCTGGAGATTCCACGACTGGTGTGACCATTCAAAAAATGGCGAAGGAACTCGACGCAGGTGACATTATCGCCCAGGAAGTGATGGAGATTGCACCCCACGAGTCCGCGCGCGAACTGCGCCCACGACTCATCGAGAGTGGCGCTTCCCTGCTCATTGATACTCTTCCTAAATATCTGCACGGCGATATTATACCGATCCCCCAGGACGCAACGCGCGCAACGCGCGCTAAAAAACTCAAGAAAGAGGATGGCCTACTTTCACTTGACGCCCCCGCGGAAGAAAACTGGAACAAGTATCGCGCCTATGCTGATACTATCGGCACCTATTTTTTCGACGGTGAAATGCGCGTCAAAATAACGGCGGCTTCATTCAAAAATGACCGGTTCATCATCGAACGCGTCATCCCCGAAGGAAGGCGCGAAATGACATATACCGATTTCGCTCGGAAGAACTAAATTCGGTTTGCTAACGATCTCTAATTTCCAAAACGCAGCATGCGTTTTATCGCAGCTCCGCCACGTCTAATGAGTCGCTGTGCACGCCCGCGTGATCGACGTATCTCAGACTCAAGCTCACTGCGCACTCTATCCGCTGCGCTTGAAGGCGTGGGCTTTACTGCCTCAGCGTGATACATCTTGCCATCCACCGTCAGTCGTGCGACGAGACGACAAGGTTCTGATGAGCGTCCTTCTGGCGGCGCCTCCTCTATTTCTATCTCAAGCAAAGCAGTATCACCTTTCTCCCCAAGAAGGCGCAACGGTGCCGCAAGTTTCTCTTCGAGAATCGCCTCCGTCTCGGGAGTAAGTCTATACTTCGTCGCTTTGATGGTGATATTCATGGCGAGATAATGTCAGCTATTAACACTAACCATTTTACCACGCGATCGGTGTCCGGCAAGAATGCGCACTTTCCCAAAAGACACTCCGAGTCGTTCGGAAATTATCTCCCGTACGCGGTCATTTGCGCGATTCCCAAGCGCAGGCTCCCTGACCGAGATTAAAAGCGTTTCGCCTTTCTCCTCTACTCTTTCCCGTTTTGCACTTGGTGTTACAAAAACTTTGATATACACAGACGGTTAGCGTAGCATCTCACCCCTCCCTACAGAAAGAACTTTGCGTCGAAGGATGTTTAGGCTAGAATGCCTATAAGCCCTCTTCCGGGAGGGCGAATGATGATATTCCGCGGTAGCTCAGCTGGTAGAGCGCCTCGCTGTTAACGAGGATGTCCTTGGTTCGAGTCCAAGCCGCGGAGCAAGTAGAAAACTTAGGTCAGTTTTAGAAAAATTTTTGCGTGCGACGCAGAGCGTCGCCCATTGTTTTACGGGGGATTCTTCAACTTTTTTATTTCGCAAAATCAGGTTCGAGCCGAATATTTTTTGGAGGGAGGATTTTTTGGAGGGGAGGTCGTCTCCTTTTGCTATTTCATCAAGCGTTGAAGCGTCCTTTATCCACTCTCGCATAGGTTCGAGCCACGGACTTCCCCCTCTTTGCGACTTGGCTAGAACTTCCTCAACCGATCTCTTTTCGGACATAGTCTCTCGCTTCTTGGCGAGGTAGGTTTCTCGGTCTATGTCCTGTTCAACAAAGAGGTCGGTAAGGCGGTCTATCTTGGCGTTAAAGACGCTTATTCGCTCCCGTAAGCCGTGAACAAGGGTTGCTGTGGTCTTGGAGCTGTCTTTCTCATCTTCGTCTGCGAGAGCCAATAACCCTTGCGTCCAATCTTCGGGCATTGCGTAATGCGTGAGTATTTCGGATAGGTCGGCGGCGAGGACTTCTTCCCTGACAAAAGGTTGAGAACAACGAGCCGCCGATTTTTTAGTGCAACGATAATAGGTGTGGCCTTTCTGCTCCTCCGCAGTTATCCCCATACCGCATTCTCCACAACGCAAAAGCCCACAAAAGGCTTTTGGCTCTTTATCTGTTTTCATTGGGTGTCCACGACGGACAATTACGATCTGAACTTTATCAAAAAGTTGTTTGTCTATGAGTGGCGTATGTTTGCCCTCGTACATTTCGCGAGCGTAGCGAAAATGTCCGTAGTAAAAAGGATTGACGAGAATAAATCTTATTCTGTCTTTGTGTATAGCGTTGCCGTTTAAACTTTTAACTCCGTTTTCAAAAAGGAACTTAGAAATATCTTCAAGCCGAGACTTGCCTTTAGCGTAAAGTTCAAAGGCAAGTCTAATAAATTTAGCTTTCTTCCGATCAACGACAATAGTTTTAGCTCGCACATCATTGAGGTAGCCGACGGGGGCAGTTCCAGGAAACTGTCCAAGTCGTGCTTTGTGATGTAGCCCTCGGCTTGTGTTCGAACTTAAATCACGAATGAATTGGTTAGCCATACCGAACTCAACGGACATCATAAGAACATTGTCGTTTGAGAGATGGCTTCGGTCGTGTGTTTGAATACGCTGAATCGTCCCCTGTTGGAGTAGCCAACTGATCTGTCCTCCGTCCACAGGATTACGAGCCAAGCGATCTAGCTTCCAACAAATAATGCCCTGTGCCTCGCCCCGCTGAATACGATTTAACATTTCGTTAAAGACAGGACGGCCAGGCATTTTAGCTGTTCGTTTTTCTATAAACTCCGCCACAATTTCCAAGCCCTCGCTTTTCGCAAGCGAGCGAAGTTCGTCTAATTGACCTTCAATAGAGAGGACTTGTTTGTCCTCAACATCGGTAGATTTTCTTGCGTAAAGAAAGTACCTATTCATAGTTGTAGTATACCACAACTGATGGCGTAAAACACAACTTTCAGCTATAATGCGTGTGAATATGAAAAGTGAAGCCCAAAAATTAGGAGATAACCTAAAACGGATAAGAACGGAGAAAGGTATATCGCAAGGAGATATTGCACGAGCCTTAGAAGTGGATAAAAGTTTTGTCAGTAATATAGAAAATGGAAAGACAAACCCAACGCTTGCGACAATCACAAAATTGGCAAAAGCGATTGAGGTTTCAGTCGGAGAACTAATGGAATAAAAATATGTATCTAAGCGATAACGAAAAAAGAGATATAGTTAAATACTTGGAAGCGGGAAAACCGCTTCCTGAAAAATATCGTTTTTTGCTATTTGATGATGATCGTGAAGTTGAGCTTTTGTGGAATGGAAAGACAAATGAGGTAACGAATGTTGTTTTGCCTTTTCAAGTAATAGAACAAATAGATGAGCCAAGGAGCGACGCAAAATTTGGTTATCAAAATTCTCTTTTTGATACATCGGGCAGACAAATAACTGGATGGACGAATAAATTGATTTGGGGAGACAATAAACTTATTCTCTCCTCTCTCAAAAATGGCCCACTTCGCAAAGAAATAGAAGCCCAAGGTGGCTTAAAATTGATTTACATAGACCCGCCATTTGATGTTGGGGCAGATTTTTCTATGGATATAAAAATTGGCGATGGAGAAAATGAAGAAAGTTTTACTAAAAAACCATCGGTAATAGAAGAAATTGCTTTTCGTGATACATGGGGTAAAGGAGCGGATAGTTTTATAACAATGATGTACGAGCGATTAAAATTGATGCATGACTTGTTAGCAGAAGATGGAAGTATGTATGTGCATTGTGGTATCCAAGTAAACCATTATATGCGACTTGCACTTGAAGAAGTATTTGGAAAGGAAAACTTAGTCTCTGAAATCATCTGGGCTTATGGTTCTCCGTCTGGAGGCAGGGCTTCTGGAACTAAGATGGTAAAAATACATGAATATATTTTACATTTTGCAAAAAATTACAGTAACAGAATAGAAAATAAAACTTATTTACCCTACGCAGAAAAATATGTGAAAGATTGGTTTAAATGGAAAGACGATGACGGAAGAGTTTATCGTCAAAGGATTAGGGGAAAAGATCAGTACGGGAAACCGATTTATGAAAAACAATATCTTGACGAAAGTCCTGGCGAGCCAGTTTCTACTGTATGGAAAGACATAAAGCAAATTTATGCTGACCCTAGGGCATATAAAGCTAACCAAGGCGACTACAGTGAAATATTAGATTATCCAACACAAAAACCAGAAGCCCTTATTGATAGAATTATTAAATTTTCTTCCAACGAGGGCGATCTTGTCGCAGACTTTTTCTGTGGTTCTGGGACAACGCTTGCTACAGCAGAAAAAATTGGTAGGAGGTGGATTGGTTCTGATTTGGGGAAATTTAGTATACATACTTCCCGAAAGCGAATGATTGGTGTGCAAAGACAACTAAAAAGGGAGAGTAAAAATTTCCGACCTTTTGAAATTTTGAATGTTGGAAGATATGAGAGAGATAACTTCTTAACGACAAATAATGACTTACGAGCAGAAGAAAAATCAAAGCAAGCTGAAAGGAAAGAGAAAGAATTTATAAAACTTATTCTTTCCGCGTATAAAGCTGAACCAGTAGAATCTTTTGTAAATGTGGTCGGTAAAAAAAGAGATCGTCTTGTTGCTGTAGGGCCTATCAACACTCCCGTTTCCTCAAAACTCGTACAAGATATAGTTACAGAATGTAAAGACAAGGGAATTACAAAAATTGATGTTCTTGGGTTTGACTATGAAATGGGACTTGATTTTTCACAGTACAAAGATAAAGGCATTGATATTGCTTTTAGAATAATTCCAAGAGAGGTTTTTGATAAAAAAGCGGTAGAAAAAGGACAAGTGAAGTTTTATGATGTGGCATTTATTGAAGCGAAACCGATTATCAAAGGCAAAGGGAAAGATAAAGAATTGTCTATTGAGCTTACTGATTTTTCCGTCTTCTATAACCAAGACGATTCTGGAGAAATAGCCGAGGCTCTCCGCCCTGGTGGGTCTAAGGTTGTAGTGGAAGACGGCCAAGTTGTAAAAATCTCAAAAGACAAAAAGACCGAAGAAATTTCAAAAGAGGTTTTGACTAAAAAGTGGAGCGACTGGATAGACTATTGGGCGGTAGATTTTAATTTTGCTAGTAGAAAAGAAATTATCAAAATAATGGAAGATGGAAAAGAAAAGGAAGTTTGGACTGGCGATTATATCTTTGATAACGAATGGCAAAGTTTCCGCACGAAAAAGAATAGAAATCTTGACCTTATTACTTCTCCGAAAGTAGCAGTAAAAGGTACGCACAAGATAGCTGTGAAGGTCGTGGACATTTTCGGAAATGATACGACAAAAGTTATTGAAGTAACTATATAAACATATGGCTCTCCACAAAGATTTCCCCAAAGACCCATACGCAATACTTGATCCGAATACTCGGTGGTTTCCTGCTGACGAAGACTTGCGGGAAAAGGGAGCTATTCAAAAACTATTACCGCCACTTGTTGCGGGTTTGCGTGAGAAAGTAAAAGAATGGCGAGACAAAAATTATGACGGAGCAAGTGATACTTCTAAAGCACTTTTGAATTGGTGGTTTAAGGAAGAACATATCATATATGATCAGCACGGAGCGTCTTCTAATTTCAGATACTATTTTGCGCAAAGAGAAGCGTTGGAAACAGTTGTGTGGCTCTATGAAGTCGCAAAGGTAAAAGATAAGTACGATTTGATTCGGTATAACTCTACTGGCGTACTAAGCCCGCAGATGTTTACCGAGGAGTGGCTTCGGTTTGTAATAAAAATGGCGACAGGGGCGGGTAAGACTAAGGTAATGAGTTTAGCCATAGCGTGGGCATATTTTCACAAAAAATATGAGCAAGATTCAAACCTAGCAAAGAATTTTCTTTTAATAACTCCGAATGTCATTGTATTTGAAAGAATTAAAAATGATTTTGAAGGCTTAAAAATATTTTTTAGTGATCCAGTATTGCCTGATAATGGGTATCAAGGCCAAAACTGGCAAGATGATTTTCAAATGACCCTACATCTCCAAGATGATTTGAGGAATGTTTCTGATACTGGAAATATATTTTTAACCAATATTCATAGAGTTTTTGAGGGCGATGTAAAAGACGCGAGTATAGATGATGAAGATACTTCTGCTTACTTCTTAGGAGATAAGCCAGTAACAAAAACAAGCGATTCTACTGTTGATTTGGGAATGATTGTAAGAGATATTGATGAACTTATTGTAATCAATGATGAAGCTCATCACTTACACGACGACAAGTCAGCTTGGGTTAAGTCTATTACTGATATAGATAATCGTTTAAAACAAAAAGGAACGAAGCTGGCTTTACAGCTTGATCTTACGGCTACGCCAAAAAAGAATGACGGCTCTATTTTTGTACAGACAATTTCTGACTATCCCCTCGTTGAAGCAATACATCAGAGAGTTGTAAAAAATCCTGTTGTGCCAGACGCGGCTAGTCGGGGCAAATTAAAAGAGAATCAAAGCACATTGTTTAGTGAGAAATACCGAGACTATATAAATCTTGGTATTGAGGAGTGGCAAAAAACATACGAGACATTAAAGCCAATGGGTAAAAAATCCATTCTTTTTATAATGACCGATGATACAAAAAACTGCGACGAGGTAGCGGAATATATTGAAACGAGTTTTAAAGATTTGAAAGGTGCAGTTTTGACTATCCATACTAATAAAAGCGGAGAAATTTCTGAAAGTGTATCTGGTAAGAGTAGAGAGGAACTGGATTTACTTAGAAAACAGGCAAATGAAATTGATAGTTGGGAAAGCCCGTTCAAAGTGATTATTTCCGTAATGATGTTGAAAGAGGGTTGGGATGTAAAAAATGTAACGACAATCGTTGGACTACGACCCTACGCGGCTGATTCAAAGATTCTTCCCGAACAAACTCTTGGACGAGGCCTCCGAAGAATGTTCTTCGGTAGAGATGATGTTGAGGAGTATGTGAGTGTTGTTGGAACTCCTGCTTTTATGGATTTCGTTGAATCAATAAAAGGAGAAGGAGTTATCCTTGAGAAAAAAGCGATGGGAACAGGTGCTAAGCCGATAGCCCCAATGGTCATTGAGGTTGATAAAGATAATCCGAAAAAAGACATTGAGAAACTTGATATTGAGATTCCAGTAATGTCCCCTAGGATTCAGAGAGAATATAAAAATCTTGCCGAGCTAGATGTTTCTAAATTTGGAAATAAAAAAGTTAAAGTAAAGACTTTTTCCGAAGAAGAAAAAAGAGAGATAGTCTTTAAAGATGTTGTTGATGAGAAAACACATCACACAACGATACTTTCGGGCGATATTGAGCCAGACTATCAAAGCGTTATCGGTTTCTTCGCACAGGCAATAATGCGGGAGTTAAGACTTTTCGGTTGCTATGATATTTTATTCGGCAAAGTGAGAGAGTTTGTGCAGAATAATATGTTTGATAGTCCCGTGAATTTGTCAGACCTCAATACTTTGCGAAACCTATCAGAAGTTGAGTACATCAGGCTTATAAAGGATTCCTTTAAAAAAGCTATCAACGATCTAACAGTAGAAGACAAGGGAGATACGGAAATAAAGAACTATATAAAAATCAGCGAAGCCAGACCCTTCGTCGTTAATGATAAGTCATACCTAATACCTAAAAAATCCGTTTTCAATAAAATTGTCGGAGATAGTGATTTTGAATTGGTGTTTTCAGATTTCCTTGAAAATTGTGATGATGTAATTTCTTTCGCAAAGAATTTTCAAAACAAGGAAGCAAGTGCATTGAGAATTGAGTATAAAAATTCAGAGGGTTTTATAGCTACCTACTACCCAGACTTTTTCGTCAAGAAAGACGAAAAGAGTGTTTACATTATTGAGACAAAAGGACGAGAAGAAGAAAATGATAAATTAAAATTTGAGAGATTAGAAAAGTGGTGTGAAGATGTAAATAATCGGCAAAGTAGGGTTGTATATAAACCACTATACATCAAGCAGGAGGAATGGGAGAAAGACAAACTAAAAAACTTTGATGAGGTCGTGAGAGTGTTTGATAAGAAATAAATTTATGAACATACAAGAAATAAAAGAAGTTGTACAAAGTTCACATATAAACTTCCTTATAGGAGCTGGGCTTTCTACGCCATTTCTGCCTTTACTTGGCGATATTGAAACCAGACTATCTAGTGAGACAAGAAAAGCTGAAAGGATGAAGATCAAGAAAGAATACTTTGAGAAAGTGATGATACCAAATCTTGATATTGCCTCTGGAAATATAGATACTGCCAAACAAGCTGAATACGAATCAACTCATAAGGCTTATAAGAGTTTTTTTGAACAAATCGGACATATTTTACTAAAGAGAAAAAATACAATTTTAAGTAAACAAGCAAACATTTTTACAACAAATATTGATATTCTGATGGAAACTGTTTTGGAGGAAAGTAACCTAGAGTATAACGACGGATTTTCTGGACGGCTAAATTCTACTTTCAGTCTAAGCAACTTTAAGAAATCTATTCAAAAAAGAAGTCTGCATTTTGAGAATATTTCCGAGATACCAATTTTTAATCTTATGAAGATACACGGATCGCTTACATGGGAAAAGAAGGAAGATAAAATATTTTTCTCAAAGTTAAAACATTTTGATAAATCCCTGTTGCAGAAAAAGGGTCAGACTTTTGAAAATGCCTATGGGAAATTAGCGATCGTTAATCCCGAAAAGAAAAAGTTAGAAGAAACTGTTATTGATGTCGTATATTATGAATTGCTTAGGATGTATTCCAGTGAATTAGAGAAAGAAAACGCAGTTTTGTTTATTATGGGTTGTTCTATGGAAGATGAGCATATAAGAGAAATAACGACTAGAGCTGCCGATTCTAACCCTACTCTCAAAATTTATATTTTCTGTCATGGCAAGGACAGCGATTCAAAAATGAAAGAGAAAATGTCAATTGGGAAGTTGAGATATTCCAATATAGAAATCATTGAACCCGAAGATGACGAGCAAGATAATAAGTTTAATCTTGAAAAAATTAACGAAACAGTTTTTAAAGAGATTATAACCAGCATGACACATGGCTCTAAAGACTAAGACAATAGCAGAGGAACTTATACGGGAGTCTATTTTTATAATAGGTCATGTTTTGTCCGTAGACGGAAGAATTGTAAGAATAAAACTAAACAAAAATAAGAACCATTCGCATATTTTATACGAGGGCAAAACCGTCAAAAATGTTTCAGTCGGTAGTTATATAAAAGTTGTCAAAGGATTCGTCAGTATTATAGGTAAGGTTGAAGGAGAATTTACATCAGAGGAAAAGTATTTTAATCAGGAATACAAGAAAGAAGAAACTAGAATAAACAGAGTTTTACAGGTATCTCTTTTTGGTCATTTTGAGGGAAGCCGATTTAAACAAGGTATAAAGGAAATGCCACTTATAGATAACGAGTGCTATCTCTTAAATAGAGATGAATTCAATTCACTTCATCAATTTTACAAAAATGGAGATAAAACGATTACTATAGGTAGTCTTACTGAAGAACCATCCCAAAAGATAAAACTCGGTGTTAATAATTTGTTCGCTAGTCATATAGGAATATTTGGAAATACTGGAAGTGGAAAGTCTAATACCTTAGCAAAAATATACACAGAGCTTTTCAGTGTGTTTTCTAGTGAAGCTGATTTTAAAACTAAATCCGATTTTGTCATTATAGATTTTAATGGCGAATATATTGGGGATGAGATGATCACAAATGACAAGATAGTTTATAAACTTTCAACGGGCAAAAAAGCCAGTGAGAAGAAGTATCCTATTTCAAAAGAAAGTATACACAAAACTGAAATTTTGTCGGTTTTACTGGAGGCAACAGAGAAAACCCAAAAACCATTTTTAGATAGAGTAATTCGGAATGATTTTTTGGATGATGACGCAACATACAATGCTCGTGTCATTACGAGTATTGAGGATTTATGCGTAAGCGTTATTGATAAAAAGGACAGAAATTTAAGAGAGGGTTTAATAATTGAGCTTTTTAGAGATTTACTAAGTTTAGTTATTGAAGAAAAGAAAAATGATGTTTTAAATCTTAAAAAAGAAATTGAAAATAATTTACACTGGCATTCTAAGAGTGAAGATTATTATTGGGATAAATCATCCGAAAGCTCTAATTATAATAATACAACCCCCATATACAATACTCGTCTGAAAACCTCCATTGACGGGCTGACTTTTAAAACTGATGAATTTAGCAAGCTCAAATTAAAGATTGTTTTTAATTATTTCCACGAAATTATCAAAGGTTATTCTAACCAAGAACATATAGGGCCGTTAATAGGGAGAATGTTTAGAAAGTTTGATATGTTGGAGAAACTTATAGACATAAAAGAAAATACTGAATCAAAAAATTTGTCAGTCATTTGTTTACGAGATGTGAACATTGAGATGAAGAAAATAGTCCCACTGATTATAGCCAAACAGTTATATGAGAATAAAAAAGAATCAGATAAAAAATCATTACATATAATCATTGATGAGGCTCATAATATTCTCTCAACTATGTCGCAAAGAGAAAGCGAAACATGGAAAGATTATCGGCTTGAAACCTTTGAGGAGATTATTAAGGAAGGTAGGAAGTTTGGGGTTTTTCTAACACTTGCAAGTCAAAGACCCTATGACATTTCAGCAACTATTATTTCACAGCTTCACAACTACTTTATCCATAGATTGATTAACGACAATGATATTAATGCAGTAGAAAAAGCTGTCGCCTATTTAGATAAGCTCTCATTCCAAAGTATCCCGATCTTGTCGGTCGGAAGTTGTTTTGTCGCAGGTCTTGCTTCTGATATTCCTGTAAAAGTTGATATTGATTTATTAGAGGAGAAAAAACAACCAAAGAGTGCGACAGTTAATCTACAAGGTACTTGGTCGGTTGAACCAGTTTCAGAGCAATAAAATTTTAGGGAGTTTGCCGATCTCCAAGTCGGCAAAGTTTTTAACACGCGCACGGGAGGGTGGGGCAAGTGTTATGTATTAGTGAACGACCTCCCCTCCAAAAAATCCTCCCTCCAAAAATATTCGGCTTTGAATTTCTTGAATCTGTATTTTGCGAAATAAAAAAGTTGAAGAATCCCCCGTAAAACAATGGGCGACGCTCTGCGTCGCACGCAAAAATTTTTCTAAAACTGACCTAAGTTTTCTACTTGCTGATCTATATAGTACCGCTCGAACGATTTTTATGGAAGATTTGGGCTAGTTTACCTAGTCACACAGGTAGTCAGTCGCCCCCTGCCCGAATGACTACCCTTGAAAGCTGAAAGCCCTAATGAACACGGGGCTTTCTATCAATTCCATCTCGCAAAAAAGCAGTCCGACTTCACTCCGCTCCTCCTAGCGTCCGTCGCTCCGTGAAAATGTCACGGGTTCGTGTCTGGTGGCTCGGCCTTCTGTTCCGTCCTGCTAATTCTTTTTGCTCGTTGGTGGGGGGGATAAATCGTGTTTGAAAAATAAAATAAAAAATCGCTCAAGGCCGCTAGGCCGAGCGAATTTATTTTTCAAACCAATTTTTTAGTTTTTCTTCTACAACATCACGAGGAGTAGCGTAGCGTTCCCGTGATGTTTTCAAAATTATTTCTCGCTCCGCTTCGTATCCCGATTGTTTGAGCGGGGGCATAGTAATAGCAGAGAAAGCGTGAGACATTTTTCCGTCTATGAGAAGACGCAGAGCTATGTGGTGGTTGTCCAAGTGCTCCAAGTCTTCGCTCGTAAATACTGGTTTCATTTCTTCCGCTAATTCCTTTGCGTCGTAGCTTCCCGTGCGGAAAGAAATGACAGTCCCGACATTGCCGAAAACAGCGTGTTTGATACCCTCGGGCAGTTGGTAGAGGTATTGGTGGGCAATATTGAGATTGAGACGGTATTTACGGGCTTCGGAGAGAATAGACGGGAAAATGTCGGTTGAGAAGTTCTGAAATTCGTCTATGTAGAGATAAAAGTCCTTGCGTGATTCTTCGGGTTGGTTTTGTCTTTCTAAAGCGGAAAGATACATTTTAGTTATGATGGCTGACCCTAAAAGGTTGGATTTATCCTCGCCTACTTTCCCCTTGGATAAGTTGGCTAAGAGGATTCGTTTTTTATCCATAATAAAACCGAAGTCCACCGAGCTTTTGGGTTGGCCGACAATATTTCGCATTTGGGGACTGGTAAGAAGTTGTCCGACTTTGTTTTGAACGGGAGCGATTATCTCTTTTCTAAAACGGAGATCGTAATTTTCATAATCATCAACCCAAAACATTTTTACAACTGGGTCTTTTACATTAGCGACGATAGATTTTCTAAAAGCGTCGTCCACAAGCATACGATACACGCCGAGCAAGGTTTGCCCGGGCGTGTCCATAAGTGCGATGACACAGTTGTATAAAATGTGTTCAAGGCGAGGACCCCAGAAGTCCCGCCACAAATGACGAAAAACAGAAACGAGCGATGAAGCGACGAGATGTTTTTCATCGTCACCCCTAGCTTCAAGAATATTGATAGCGACAGGGTTTTCATTGTCCGCAGGATTGAAATAGACGACTTCGTTCGTGCGAGTTCTTGGAACAAAGTTTAATAAGTCCTCTACCAAATCACCGTGTGGATCAATCAAGGCAACGCCATGATTAAGACGCATATCTTGAATGACCATATTTTTAATGAGCGTGGATTTACCAGTACCCGTTTTACCGAGCATATAAATATGGTGTCGCCTGTCATTGGGCTTAATCCCGAAAGCCCGAAACTGTTCTCTGAAAGTTGTTTGTCCTAATATTTCTATTTCGTCCAAAGGAGTAAAAACCGTTTCCTTAGTTTTTCTTCCAAAGACAAAGGAGCGATTGCTCGCTCCTTGTCATGTGCCTACTATGATTTTCGTTATGTTCATTCCGTCTTTAACCAATCGGGGAACGATTGCCTAAAGTTCGGGTTCAGCTCGTATTCCCCAAGCTGTCCCGCCCGCAACATCCTTTTAGCAAGAGAAGCGAGGGTAATGAAACTTAATGAAGTTTTACAATACCTAGCCCTAAAAAGTCAAATCGCTATTCGCAGAATATTATCTCCTCATCACTTACTCCAAGTTTCCCCGCAAACCACGCACGAGCTGTGTTCCGATCACCTAAAGCGTCAATAAGTTTATTTTGAAGTGCAAGCTCGCCGGGCATTGATGAGCCGTCCGCGAGCTTTACCACATCTTCAATCGGCAAGTTGCGATTTTCAGAAACTTCTTTAACAAATTGGTCGTGATAGATTTTCAAATCGCGTTCCAATAAAGCCCGCTCGTCTGCTGTGAGGGGTTTGTCGGGATTTCCATAATCCTTATACTTTCCCGATGAAAGAGAAACAAAACGCAAACCTTCTTTTGCGTTCTTCTCCCAATTCTCAAGATAAGAAAGTGTAACGCCAATACTTCCGACATCAGAGAACGGAGAAGCGATAATAGTGTCAGCACCAGTCGCCGCGAGGTAACCTCCTGATGTTCCAAACTCGCGGATCAGAGCGACTGTTGGGATGGATAAATCCTTTAAAGCATTGGCGATAAGTTCGGACGCGACAGGAGCACCGCCGAGAGAATCAATATTTACAATTACCCCTAAAACATTTGGGTCTGCTTCCGCAGAACGAAGCAAGGCGAGAACATCATCAGCATTTGTTATTAACAAATCTTCTTCTCCCTCTGTGGTTGTCGCTCCGCCCATAGTTGTAATATCCCCATTAATAGAAGTAACGGCGATATTACACACGCCATCGCTTATTTCCCAACTTGCGTTATATCCGCTCCATTCGTCATGCCACACACCAAATCCCCACAAACCAATAAAAAATACGACAAGGATAATAATAGCCCCTGCCGAGATTAAAAAGAGTTCTTGTTTAAGCGTCCTCATGAATATATTTTAGCACTTTTTCTATTTTAAGTTTACGGAATAAAAAGGGTGGTAGGGTGGGGGTATAAATGGCGACCGAAGAAAAAAGCAAAGCAGGCCGAGTTGGAAACAGCAAGGTTTTCAACGAGAAAGCCGTAGCGTGTCTTTTTTCTGTCGGGAGCGACGGATGAGAAAGAAAATCGCAAGCGCAAGCCCGACCCTTGAAAATCCGCAAAGCGGTTTTCAATGGCGAGGGCAAGACGCAATTTTCTTTTAAGTCCGAACCTTATTTAACGGTGGGCGGTTATGACAATCGTTTCGGCTCTCTAAAACTTCCCGATTCGTTGGCTTTTGTGAGTTCATCCCGTCGTGCTTTGTATCCGTCCTCAATTTCTTTGCGATTACGGAGTGATTCTTTGCCGATTGATTCCATTGTTCCAAGATTTTTTTCCACACCTAAATCTTTAGTTTCTTGCAGTACATCTTCTAGCTTTCTCAATTCCGCAGTTCGTAAAGCTACAACACCGCCTTTGATTTTATTTTTCATCACGAAACCTCGATTGGGAAGTTCTTGTAATTGCTGAACATACCACTCCCAGCCCGGAGGATCGTTGTAGATTGATGCTAGAGATTCTTTAGCCAATATATTGGCGTCGTCACGGGAGATTTGAAAGTATGCTTGTAAGCGACAGTTAGTGAGAATGGAGGCGCGTAAACTGTTGGGTAGTTGCGACAAATGCTGATGGGCAAGCGTAAGCGGAAGCCGATATTTTCTCGACTCTGCGAGAACATTCAAAAAAGATTCAGTAGCAAAGTTCTGAAATTCGTCTATATAGAGGTAAAAAGGACGCCTTTCTTCGTATGGAGTATCTGTCCGCGTAAAAGCGGCCATTTGAATTTTGGCGAGCATTAACGACCCCAAGAGATCGCCACTTCCTTTGAGTTGCCCCCTATCAAGTTTTACCAAAAGGATTTTTCCGCTATCCATAATGTCTCTCAAATTGAAAGAACTTTTTGGAGAAATGAACATCTGCCTCACATAGTCGTTATTTAATAACGACGTAATTTTGTTCATTGTTGATTCTGCCCATTCATCTTGAACATTGGGACGCAATGAATTGAACCTTTCAAAATATTGGCGACAGATAGGGTGTTCTACCTGCTCTAGCTTTTCCCGTCGGAAGCGAGAACTGGAAAGAAACAGGGGCAGTTCAGCAAGCGTGAGATTGTTTTCGATAAGGGCGATAAGAGAGTTTTTCAAAAGGGCTTCCATTCTTGCTCCCCAAGAATCAGCCCATATTTTCTTGAAGGCGTCCGTTAGCTCTTCGGCAATAGCGGCGGGAAGCACCCCCTCAATCCGTTCAAGCGGGTTGAAAGAGACAGTCCGTCCTTTGTCAGTAGGATCAATGAGTACAACCCACTTTTCCAAAAATTCTTTACCCTTAGCAACCAACATTCGATTTTTTAGGTCATCAACCAAGTCTCCGTGAGGGTCAATAACACCAAATCCTGTTTTACTTTCCCAATCTTGAATCATGAGATATTCCAAAAACTTAGTTTTCCCCGTGCCAGACGCACCTACGATATAAAAGTGGGTACTATCGCGGTCTTGCATGGAAATACCCGTTAGCTGTCTAACTTCTTTTCCCGTTGCTTCGTCAATACTTTTCGCCCAACCTAAAACTCTCTCATCAATTTTTGGTTGGCGAGTACGAATAATCATTTTGCCCGTAGGGTCGTCAATAGAAGATGAGTCGGGTATCAGGATTGGTTCGGGGCGACGATTAGATTTTTTGAAAGGATTGTCCATATTAAGAAAAGTTTATAAAGCCTTTGGACTCCTTCGTTTGTTCGCTAAAGCTCGAATTTTGTTCTTCTCGCATTTGGCGTATTTCCTCTGCAATGATTATTCCGATCATTTGTTTCCATTTTTCGATATTGTTTGTACCGAGCGTTCTCGTCTTGTCTGCATTCAGAATCTTGTCGCGTCGTCGATCCGCTCGTTTATCGAGAAAATCGCATACAGAAGTTCCTACCCACGCCCCCCACATCGTAAAATCTCGGTCTGGTTTATCGGAAACATAAAGCCACCTTACATCAAGATATGAGCCGTAATCCATTCCGGCCAAAAGCATTCGGCCGTATATATCAAAACGGTTTTTAATAGAAAGTACCGAGCATTCCATATCGCGGAATCTTCCCGTAATCTTTTCGGTGATCGTGTCTGGGATTTCCTTTGCGGCAAGCGCGGCCATAATTTTGCCTTGCAATTCTTTGTCTCGACCTCCCGCTCCTTCAATTAGTTCTTCACCCAAAAAACCTCCGCCCGGTATAAAAGGGTGTTCAAGAATAAGTCGGTATGCTTCATCCGCCTTTTTTCTTTTATGCAACAAGCGCAAAGTACCGATAGTTTGCCAGATGGCAAAGATTATAAATATGGCGAGGAGGTCTGAATCTGCTTGCGAGGACATAAAATTGATAAAGGGATTTATTAAAAAACTGCTCAATAAAGACCGCACGACCATACGGCCAAGAAAACTTACAAATTCATTTTAGCACTATTCTAAAATTGTGTGTTGTGCCTCGTCTTTGGGCGATCTCCAAATCGCCTCTAAAATCGTTTTTGGTTTTGATAAGCTGTATTTCGTTTCGGGAGTGAATAAAAACATCAGACTTCCTTCTCCTCGTGGGTCGCCGCTCTTTCCAGCGTTCCGTAAACTATTACTCCGTCCTTCGGACGGGGTGATAGTGAGGACGCGGAAACGGGAAAGGCGAAGTTTCTTTTTTAATCTTTCATCATCACGCCAAGACCAATATGTTTTTAATTTATTTACAAACCTTTCCGTCGTCATTGTTCCTCTGTCGGCTTCCAGAAAAAAATTGATAACATCTCCTTTTTCTTCAAGCGTGAAAAAAGCGTCCGGCACTAACGAGGGATTTTCACCGTGGACATCTCGCAACATATCTTTTAAATCGTAGCCCTGCGTGAAGCGAATAATTTTTACTCCGTTTTCTCTCGCGGCGAGCATAAGACAAACACGGAATTGAGAAATCATTAAGGAATGGGCAATCAAGGGAAGCGTTCTTTCATTTTCCCGCAGACGGCGATAAATCCCCTCACGCTCCGTAGCGTCTTTTGAGAGCAGTTCCGCACCTTTGCGTCCGAGGGTGTAAACCATGTGCAACGAGGAAAGTTTGGCGGAGGTTTGGCTTTTCGGCCGATCAAGATAGCCGTGCTGAAAGAGAGAAGCGAGCCGTCGGAGTAGATTCCTCTCTCCGCCTTGGTGCAACGCCAAAATCTGGGGAGTGTTCAGAAAGCGGAACTCTCCCACCGAGTGTAAGAGGTCAATGTCACGGGGCTGGAGCTGGAGGGGGTCGGCGACCTCGCTACGGACAAACTTTTTGTGTATAGGGTTAGACATAGAGGAATGCCCTAATTATACGCTTACCGACCCCCTCAAACGAGGCCTTCTGCTTCCGTCCTATCCTTTTTTCTTCGTATTACCCCCCACCAACGAGCAAAAAGAATTAGCAGGACGGAACAGAAGGCCGAGCCACCAGACACGAACCCGTGACATTTTCACGGAGCGACGGACGCTAGGAGGAGCGGAGTGAAGTCGGACTGCTTTTTTGCGAGATGGAATTGATAGAAAGCCCCGTGTTCATTAGGGCTTTCAGCTTTCAAGGGTAGTCATTCGGGCAGGGGGCGACTGACTACCTGTGTGACTAGGTAAACTAGCCCAAATCTTCCATAAAAATCGTTCGAGCGGTACTATATAGATCAGCAAGCTAAATTAGACCCCCCGTTGGGGGGTTTTATTTTGCTCAAGTATCGCGAGATACGGACTCGAACCGCGGGTCGCAGGGAGCGAAGAGCGACCGTAGGTTTCGCGTTGTGGCAACAACGCGAGGCGAGTCCAAGCCGCGGAGCAGCCTTTCTGTAACTAACTTTAACGAAGTTGTGTTGTAGACGATGTACTGAGCATATGATAATTGCGAGAACGAAATTCGTTATTCTCTTCCAAATTTCTGGATTTATTTTTCTTTTTATGGCGACAACTTTTTTAGGATCAACTGGCCCCCGAGGCTTCCCCAAGCACCCAGACTCTTTCCTGGAAACAGCGTCACCAATAGCCTGGAAGAATACCGCATCAACAATTATATTACCTATAAAAATTGTTTTAATAGGACCTTTGTTGCTTTCTGCCGATTTTTTGCGGGATGATCCGCCACCCCCATTTATTGGCATCTATCTCCTTTTCTACTGGACAATCCTTGCCTCAATTATTCACTATCTAATCGGTAGAACAAAACGCTCTTAACGTATCTGGATTCGAACCCTAAAGGACTACGGCTTGCCCAATCGAAGACTCTTGGACAACTCGGGAGCATCATTCAACTGACGGAGTTTCTAAGACACGGCAAGACATTTACACTTCAATGATTTTCGCCCCACTCACGTCAAACTCTCCTTTGTATAAAATATAAGGCGCTCGATAGTTCAGTAGGAATTCGTCAGCGGTGGGTATGCTTTTTTTAGCGTATTCCATCGCGTCTTCCGGAATATATGCTAATTTTTCTACCTCGTTCTGGTCAAACCGAATAAAGTCGGTAAATTTTGTTGAGGCGCCCAACTCTCGCGGCTTATTGAGGAAGACCATGGTCCTTTCAGGAGACAATTGTTTCGCATCGACCTCGTAATATTTAAGTTTGCTTTCGTATCCAAGTTTCTTGAGCGCTTCGGCGATCTTTGTCGGATGGAGAGCCGTGAAGTGGAGCACGTCGTCCCAAAAGCATCCTAACCTGGGGATACTATCTTCCAATACTTTCGGTTGGTGCTCGTGATGTTCCTGACGTGAGGAAAACAGATCAGGATATTTCTCCTTAAGCTCGTTCAAAGGATACAGAACGGTGCCGTCCATGTGTTCTGGGACCCTGTGGTAGAGAAACGCCATGTTTCAATAATAACGCATTTTACAGACAACAACAGAGCAAATGACACCAGTGCGCATCTGTTATCAAGACTCCCCAACTTATAGGTTCGGGCTTCTTCCAGTCAAAGGAATACATTTGATAGACGGATTCATTAGTTCCATACTTACACGCGGAGGTACATTCGATATTTTCATCACCATAATTTTGGATACAGGAGGGGTGACCATGAGTGAAGAAGGAAAAAATATTGTTCACAAAAGTGGTTTATGCCACCAGCCGGACAAACTTGGATTAGAAGGCGCCTTCATCTCCTACGAAGAGTTCCAAAAGAACCATCTTCTCTGTCGCTGTTGCGGTACCACGCTCGTTCCTCGAGACTCTCTAAGTTTGTCCTTTCAGCAACTCGGCATGTATGAAGTTATGTGCCCTACGTGCCCGTGAGAAAACCAAAAAAGGAGGTTGCATGTTGATACCGAAGGATAAGAACTTTCCAAGAGATGCTGTGCAGTGTGGTGGATGCGGAGGTCATGGATGTCAGATTTGTGATGATAGAGGATGGTTGCCTCACGACCACCCCAAAGGGAGGCGGTGTGAAAATAAAAATTGTAAATGGCCTATACCGCCAGAATGGTGTCCAGTCTATTGTTCGGATAAGTGCGCAGCTAATGATGCGTAAATTGCCGTCCTTCAACGAAAACCGTCGAAGGGCGGTTTTCTTTTGCTCCACCAGCCAGAACTAGAGACGCTCTAGGCGAAACACAAAGTACATGTGATACTCGTGCGAGACCAAAAGCTCTTTCCACCAACTATTCAATCAATCAACTACGGAGGTACGAATGAAAGAGAAACGGCAAATAAATGCGGTCTCCCTTATCTCATTGGCGTCCTGTGAGGGAGCTGGCGGATACCCGCGTTTAACGATCGAAGAGGAGCAAAGACTTGGTCGACAAATTGCCGCGGACAAGAATGCCGCAGCACGCGACGAACTCGTCTGTTGTAATCTTCCGCTCGTTCTGTGGGTTGCAAGCAAGTACGCCAAATGTAGTCGTTTTCTGGAAATGCCCGATCTGATTCAAGAAGGTAATTTAGGTCTTATCCGAGCAGCAGAAAAATTCAATCCAGCCTTTGGATGCAAGTTTTCAACCTATGCCGTATTTTGGATTCGTCAACACATTATGCGCGCACTGGATAATCAAACCCTTACTATTCGTCTTCCCGTGCATACTCTAGAACGCCGCAAAAGAATTCTAGCAGCGGCAAAAAAAATTGCTGGAAATAGTGAGGCAATCCCTTCCGCTAAAGTAATAGCGCATTACCTCAAGGTTCCGCTTAAGTCGGTCCACGCCGACTTAAAGACAATGGACTCGAGCGCATATGTTTCGTTAGACGATCCTGTTACTAACCACGATGGTAGTGGAACATCGACGCTTCAGGATTATATTGCTGACAAAAACGCGGTCGACCCGACAATTCTCATCGAAGCGCGACAAGAACTCGAAGCGACATATGTCCTTCTCGAAAACATACTTCGCGCAACCAAAAAACTGCCGGGAAAACATCAGGACCGAAATGTGGCAATCTTTAGAGAATCGCATGGATTCAATGCGAAAGGAAAAAAGAAAAGTCTCGCAGAAGTCGGCCGGGACTTTAAGGTGAGTCGGGAATATATCCGGCAAATCCTGAAAAAGATCTTCAGGAAGTTGAAACTCCAAGGAATTAATGTGAACCAAGAAACGTTAGAGAAATATCGCTGGAGCATCCAGGAACTCGAGGAGCTCACTGCTACATCAAGGGAGCTGAGTATCTAATAATCCTTACCGAGAGCCGCTGTTATCAGCGGCTCTCTTTTTTTATAAATTATAGGAGTGGAAGCGTCGGCCCACGAGCGAACGCGAGATTGACACGACAAGTCTTTTATACTATATAAGGAAAAGAAAATGGCGTGAGTGGTTACCACTCGCTTGTACAAACCATGTAACTAGCTGGCTCGCCAGCAGGAGGAATCGATGAGAATTATCTACGTTCTCATATTGCTGGTCGCCACTTTTGTGGAGCCCGCAAACGCAATAAACATCTTACAGGGTTCGCCTGAAGCACTTGCACGACAGAACAAGCTGGCCGATCTAGAACGATTGCCACGCATCAGGGAGAAGCAGATACGAGCCTTCCAGCGATCGGAATTACTTGTCCCTCTGCCCAATGAGCAAGGTGTCACCATTGATTATCGACTATCAACGAAATACCGGTGGTGCCGCCCAAAGACCAAAGACTTTCTCATTGATATTGGATCTGACTTCTACAGAGAATTTGGCAAAAAAATTCAGGTCAATTCTGCCATTCGGACGGTCGAGTATCAAGCCAGGCTGATTAAAAGAAATGGGAATGCGGCTTCGAACAAACCTGGCCCGCGAGAGTCCTCGCACCTCACCGGCGCGACAATCGATATTGCCAAACGCGGAATGTCTCCTGAGCAATTGGTATGGATGAGAGACCGTCTTGCGAATCTTGAACGTAGAGGACTTATCGAAGCAACTGAGGAATTCCAGCAGCCAGTCTTCCACATCATGGTATCTATGAAATACCAAAATATCTACTGATGTGTTCATTCAAACGAGCCGCCTCTTCCGCAAGAGGCGGCTCAATTTTTTGACATATCTCTATCCGCCCTTTCGCAAGATTTGAACGCTTGATATAATTTACGTAATCATTAATTAATTACCATCATATGGACACGTATACACCTATATTACTTGCAACGCTGGCTCAGTTTATACTTGGAGCGCTTTGGTATTCACCATTAATGTTTGGGGGTTGGTGGATGCAGATTATGGAGGCAACACAGGATACAAAGGAGGAGATGGGAAAGATGCAAAAGGAGATGCTGCCATTTTATGGATTGCAATTACTCCTTACTCTGTTCATGACAATAAATTTAGCAACATTGATCAGTCTGCTTCCTCAATTTAGCCCATACAGTTTGGCATTCCATATACTGCTTGGTTTTATTGTTCCAACACAAATTGGGGCGGTCATCTGGGCAAATACTAAAAAGAAGTATTGGATCAAACAAATATTTGTCATGGTGGCATATTCATTTGTCGGGATTATGCTCGCCGCATGGATTTTGGGGATGTAAGGGAGTAGAATGGGATTGCTAATAATTAATCAAAAACTATGAAAACTCTCAAATGTGATTTGTGCCAAACAACAGCTGACGGCGAAACTTTTGAGGCGTGGATGCAGGCTCTCATGCCTCATTACATGCAGGCTCATACTGAGGTCATGAACGACCCAAGCAAGACGAAAGAAGACCATGAAAAATGGATGACTGACAACAAGGCACGGTTTGAAACTGAGAAGGACCACGAATCAAGTTTGTAGAGCCCAAAGGAGCTTAAATTATCACCAGATTAGGTCTAGAAAGTTAGGAATTTTTACAAAAAAGGGTTGCCGCGAGCGGCAACCCTTTTTACATTCATGTAATCAACTCCGCCGAAATGAGCCTTTGGTTTAGACACTCTTCGTCTTTTGAATTACTTATTGCCATCAAACATCGCTCCACACACGGCATGCATCTTTTCTTTTTTTACCATACTGGTTGGATCGGCATCGACAGCGGCAATTGCTTCTTGACACAAATCATTGCTGCTAGCGAGCGCCTTCAATCGCTCTACGATTGGTCGTGCTAGGTTAGCAATTACGTCTTGACGATCCATCGCAGACTTATCAGCTACCACTGTCTTATCTACTTCTTCATTTTGAGTCTGAATTGCGGTTTGAAGCAAATCACGAGTGTGGTTCAAGGAATCATTCTCTTCTTTCTGTGTGCGAGTGATTGCATTTAATTGATGCGCTTCGGAGTTACAAGCGTCGACGTATCCTTGATCGTCAAAAGTCCCGGCACAACGTGAGTCGTGATCTCGAATGGCCTTCAGATGTAAGTCCACACGCCCGTTTAGGTCCGTTCGCTTCGTATTGTAGACGCGGATTTGTTTCTCAAGCTGATCGTTGGCCCACCTAAGATCACTGGCACGTTTGGCAAACTTAGCACGTTTGGCCGTAAGCTGGTCATATTCAGCGTTGTAAGCCTTCAACTGAGCGAGTAGCGACCGCTCTTCTTGTATGACGCCCGCGGAAGTGACCGACACGGTACCAAGTAAAAACAATACGAGAAGTACTGCCCTTTTCATGACGTGCCCCTCCTATAGTTGAAAGTGTGGTGATACCAATAGATTGGCAATATTAATGTCTCTCAAAGAGATGCTCGTCTGGCAAACAACTCAATCCGCGCACAATTTTACTTATATTAGTATGTATTGTCAATGAAGAACCCTGGGCTCACGCCACAGGGTATCTGATTTAGTCAAACAGCGGAG
>CAYXYP010000005.1:0-66977 GCA_964469405.1 uncultured Candidatus Saccharibacteria bacterium | reverse complement strand
GCGTCTAGCGGGCAGACACAAAGCCACCGGCCCTGAGGCCGGTGGTCGTTTACTTGTTGGACAGAATTTCACAAAATTAAGAAATATTTTCCGCTATCGCCACGCGAATATCATATAGGCGTGAGGTGTCTCGTGACCGACGACGTGGTGCGGTGGTGCGGTTGGTTCGACGAATGTATGAAATCCATTTTTCTCAAGTAGGGAGAGCATTTCTGAGAGTGGCCGAGTGAAGAATCCTGGGATGTAATGGTATTCAAGTTGTATCTCAGCAACCGAACGTAATTTTTGTTGGGCAACCAGCTCCTCTAAGACACCGAACTCTGGTCCCTCAATGTCTATCTTGAGAAAGTCTACCTTGCTTTCGATGTAGTGCGAAAGGGTATCGACTTCTACCGAATACGAGTTGAGGGAACGACCCCTCTTTTCTAAATGGTTTACAATGCTTCCTCCGCTGCTTGTGGCGACTTTATCTTCTACAAAAAACTCTGTGATGCCTTTTTCTTTTCCGAGTGCATAGGGGAATATTTGTACATCCTCTCCCCAATTATTTTCGGAAATATTTTTCTCAAGCACCAATCGAGCAGCGGGATTAGGTTCAAAACACATCACCTGTGCATGTGGTGCACGAATTTTTATATACAGAAGCGACATACCGATATTTGCACCGCAGTCAATTACCCGAATAGGCGCATCAGTGTAGGGAATAATGTACGTCTCTTTGAAAAAGATCTCGGAGAAGAGTCCATCAAAGTACGAAATAGAGGGGAAATAAAATACGTACGGTCCCACGGGAATGTGTGCAAGAGCGCTCTCTTGAGGTGGGCTTATTTTGTTTCGTATATACGCTAGTGTAAAAGTACATGTGGCTTTAAAGCCAATGAATGCGCGGAGTTGCGAAAAATACCCAATTACCCTGAAGAGTTTCATCATAAAGGGAAGACATTTTCCGAATGGACAAAGTATGACACACCAGAAGCTATTGTGGTGTCCTTGCATAATCGAACGATAGTTCGCGCGACTTCTTCTGGAGTCATAAGTGTACTACCTTGGCTTCCTTCAGCTATTTCAAAAAACTTCTCCGGCAAGTCCGAATTCAGTCGCGTGCGCATGAGTCCCGGTGCTACCGCAAGAACTCGGACGCCGCTTGGAGACACTTCGCGATGCAGTTCGCGCAAGAGGCCTCGCAAAGCAATCTTTCCGACCGTATACGCACCCATACGCGAAAAAGTGATGGGTGAATCAATGGTATCTGAAGTAATACCGATGAGCGTACCTACCTGTTGTTTTTTCATAATTTCCGCGACTGGTCTGAAGAAATTGAACGCACCAAAAAATCCAGCTTCGAATTGACTTCTAAACACGGATTCGTCCATATCGAGTATCCTTTTTCTCTCAATGGGGTCAACGGCTGCATGTACTGCGACATCAATTTGCCCAACAGTTCTCAATATGTCGTCTATCGCACGAGCGACTTCCTTCGTATTTCCAATATCGCACGGTATGAAAAGGTGCTCACCCGATAGTGTATGGCGCATCGCCGCGATTTCTTCCTCCGAAGAATGTCTATAGAGAAGGGCAATGCGGTATTGTTCGCGTGCGAATGCTTCCGCTGTAGCGCGCCCCACACCCCCCATACCGCCCGAGATAATCACAACCTTTCTGGTGTCGGTCATAACAGTACCTTAACCAGGGCCTCGCCGTCGGTGAGTATCTCGCCGGTGGCTGTGTCTCGGATTATCGTCGCTATCTTTACAGTGCTCATAGATTCAATTTTTTGAATCACGGTTCCAGAAACGACGACGGTCGTTCCGAGGTGTACTGGTTTCTTAAACAAAAGAGATTGAGAGAGATAAAGCGAATGCTTACCCGGCAATTGCATACCTACTAGTCGCGATAAGAAAGCGCCGCCGAGCATGCCATGGGCTACTCGCTTTTTCAGCGATGTTTCCTGTGCGTAAACGGCATCCATATGGAGCGGGTTACTATCTCCAGAGAGGTCCGAGAATGTTTGCACGAGCGCGTCAGTGATAGCCACTTCAAACTGTGCGGTGTCTCCCTCGTGTATCTCGGCAAATGTTTTTTCAACAATCATACTTTATTACAGTCGGATGCCTTTTGATCGAATGAGCGCAATGACTTCGCCAAAATCCTTGATTTCCATAGCCTCATCAAAGGTGAATTTCACCTTAAAAGCTTTCTCGATCTCGGTCAGAAGAATGATGGCGTTTAGCGAATCCCACGACTCGGCATGGGCAGGCGACAGAGTATCGATAATATCGGACTCCGGAAGGTTGAGCACCGAGGAGAATATTTTTTTTAGGATGTCCATAGGTCAGTTTAAAATGGTAACGGATGATTTTTGTTTCGCGTGCTTTGTAATATACGCCAAAATATCGAGTGTGTAGTTCTTTATGCCCTTTACGGCTCCTTTAATTGGAGTAAAACCTGCTTCAGAAAGGAACTCCTTTGACGGGGCGTTTTTCGCAGTGGTAATGAATGAGGCGGTCATTTTTTTGAATCCTGCAGCATGGAGTTTTTTTATAAGATGTTCGAGAAATGCGAATTCAATATCACGACTCATCACACGACAACTCATTAAAAACGTGTCCAGACGGGCATCTTTCCCCTCGGGAGTGATGAGAGCAACGATAACAACGCCATACTCTCCAAATGTATCGGCGACCTCTGCGGAATATGCCCGCCATCCTTCTTTTAAAAAACGCCGTATATCAGCTTCACTATAGCGCTTTGTCGTTAGATTGTACTGATTGGTCTTTAGGGTGAGTTGGGAAACCCGTGGAATGTTATTGTCTTCACCTTCAAAGACTCTCATCGTGATACCGAGTTCCGCGATATATTCTTTTTTATTTTTTGTATGGTTAAGAACAGCAGTGCGCTCCCGTTCCTGTGCATACATTTGCCCTTTATTTTTGTCTTCTTCCGTAAGCGACATTTGATGGAACACGTTGAATGACAGGAGAGTGCTCACGTATTCTTCCGGAGCAACGGAAAATTCAGGAACGAATACTTCTGGCCGTTCTTTTCGCATGCTCTCCCTCTCAAGGGGAGAATCATCAATGAACACCATGCTGTCAGTTCCAATATTCAATTCTTTTGCGATGTCGACGATGTTCTCACTTTTATCTTCCCAATTCGCCCGTATAGAGGCAAAATGTTCTTTCTTCAATATAAAATGTTGATTTTTTTCAAACACCTCTTCTACATCAGCAAGATTGTTCTTGCTCGCAATGGCAAGAATGACGCCTCTTTCCCAGAGTCGCAGGAGTGTTCGTTGGAAATTCTGAAAGGCTATACCAGGATACCCAGGGCCAAGTGCGATGCCAAGCGGACCAGTCTCTCCTACCACACCTCCCCATAAAGTATTATCTAAATCAAGCACAATACACTTGCGTGACCGTCCTCTAATCGCGAGGATACAAGCAATCCATTCGCGGCATAGAGCGACGGAAAAGTCATTCGTGAATGGGATGTCAAATGCATACGAACCGCGCATATCCCTAATATTGTTTTCTCCCAGCTGGTAGACAATCTTATTTGTGTCAAAGATATAGAGGTTCGACGTCTCTTTCGATAGTGCGACGAGACGGGCATTCCATTCCTGTGTGCGTACAAAGAGTGGATCGTCAGTATAGAAATGTCCGTACGGATTGTTGTAGGGAAGCGGCGAAAGATTCATAACTACTAACGTCTCGACGGCGTCGCAATAGGTGCGCAGATCAGAGAGAGTTTCTTCAATGTGGGTCTTGGAATCGGTAAACTCTCCGTGTTGGTAAGGGTTGATATCAAAAAAAATGAAAGAAATCTGGGGTTTCTTTGCGTACAGCTGCGCCGTCTTGTCTTTAAATGAGAGATGGTATTGCTTGTACGGGGCTCGGGTAATTGTAGGGAGTATCTTCTCCGCAAGACACATACCCCCAAGTATCTTTTCGAGCACATCATCAGTAAAATTAGTAATGAGAGTTATGGGAATTCGGAGCAATCCTTTCCTGGGATGCTCTTTGATTTTCGCATATGACCGGATATAGGTGAGGGAATCCATGAGGCTCTTTATACGGCACATTCAACAACTATTGCAACTGCTGTTGCGATACGTTTCGTGTGTGAAATGCTTATATGTACAGTATAGCGCAGGGCATCTTTTTGAGAAGAAAAGACGATATAAGGGCGCGCTCCTTTTTTTAAGACAGCAAAATCATGAGGTCTCAGTTTTTTAGGGAATGCTTTTATCGTTGCTTCCTTTGCTGCAAAGCGAGAAGCGAGAAATTCGACTTCTTTTGATCCTTTTGGTATATAGCGCATTTCTTCTCGGGTGAGGAAATACTCGGCAAGTCGTTTCTTAAAACGGGCTTTTCTCACCTCTTCAATCTCGACAACGTCGACACCTATTCCCGCGATTTCCATACAAAGAGGAGATAGCATGTATAGTTCCATGCGAAACCGATGATGATGCCCGCCACATACGTGGCCTGAATGAGAAGAATGCTATCCGTCTGTCGTTCGACTATAAATAGTAGTAGCCACTCAAAAAGTACGGAGACACTAACGACAAGATGGAAACGAAGAAGTCGTGAAAGAAGAGAAATATCGTGTTGGCGGTCATGAAAAGAGAAACGGTTATTGAGGTAAAAATTCGTCAGAATGCCCGCCTCCGCGCCTATTACGACGGCGGTGCTAGGGGAAACAAGCTGAAAAATAATACCAATAATCTCAAAAATAATAGTTTGTACGGTAACCGCCACAACCCCCACAGCGAGAGCGCGTGCAATACGCGAAAGCAGGAACGCGCGCACCCATGCTCTGATATTCATGTATTCTGTACTATAACGCACCATCATCGTATGATGAATGTTCATGAGATATAAGAAACTGTCTGTCCTCATTCCCGCCTGGAATGAGGAAGAGACTATTTTGGAGATATTAAAACGAGTTGTCGCCGCCGATACCGGTTCGCTTGAAAAAGAAATACTCGTCATCGATAATAATTCAGATGATACGACTGCCGCACTTGCTCGTTCCGTACAGGGGGTCCGGGTACTGACAGAAATGCGGCCCGGTAAAGGCGCCGCACTTAAGTGTGGTATTCGGGAAGCGACTGGAGATCTGATTATTTTTCAGGATGCCGATTTGGAGTACGACCCCAATGATTATCCAGCGGTTATCGAACCCATACTTCGTGGGGTTACCGAAGTGACTAATGGTGTTCGGATTGAAGATCGTTTACGGGAAAGTAATCGTTTTTCCGTAGGAATTCTTGGCTGGATTGGTAATCATGTTATTACATTACTGACGAACATTTTGTATAGGAATAACGCCAATGAGTATGAAGGATGTTATAAGGCGTTTACGACATCTGTTCTCCGATCGGTCGACATCAAGACGGACAACTTCGATTTCGATAACGAGGTGGTGTGCAGGTTGCTGAAGAGAGGTCACTCAATTGTTGATGTGCCGATACATTACTATCCTCGCGGGTATGATGAGGGTAAAAAAATAAATTGGCGGCACGGTTTTTTAATATTGTGGACCATACTCAAATATCGATTCGTTGACTAAATAAGCTTGATTGGCACAGAGCGCGATTTTTTATTTTTATAATAACCCCAAAGCATTACGGCAGATTCGGCTGCCAAAAGAAGCATGAAAGGAGCGGCAGGAATGCGATAACGAGGCTGAATGACGGGACTGCTCAAAATAGCGAAGTACGCAATGACACATGAAGCAAAGAGAATAAACCAAACTTTCTGAGTTCGTTTCACTACAGCATAGAGGAGTCCCCCAATCCACAGTAAGCTGATGGTGGCCCACATGAATGACCCGGTGAGAAGTAACCACATATTTACATCGGGAGTCATAAAATAGCGGATAATTTTCCCGAATTCTTTTTGGACCAGCAGGTCGGAGAAATTAATGGAACGCGAATCTTGGGGCAATAACCCAGTGACACGATTGATGTCACGGAAGCTGTCGGTAAAGAAAAACGGTATGGTTTTAATGAGATGGAATTCGGCATAGGGAACAAGATTCCCTCGTAACGTATCCTTCATTTCTTTAACAAAGATAGGCTCGTTGATTAGAGAATTAAACCAAGGTGAATCCACCGGGTAGGGTATAGGGTCCGAAAAAAGGTGATGTACGGCCTGCGGGCTTGTATGTTGTTGGTAGGCGGAAAAATAGACCAAATTATATTGGGTAAAATTAATATAAGGAGTAGAGGATATAGTAGGAGTTCCGAATTGCTTGTAATTGCGAACAGACCACGGAGTCATGACAAGGATAATGCCTACCATGAAAGCCCCAAGTTTCAGGAATGTTGAAGAGAGTGGTCGGAGTTCTTTGTGGAACACGAGCAGGTATGCGGCGAGCAAACAGACGGCAAGGTATTGCGCAATTACGCGCACGAGCACCGCGTAGCCGAATATCATACCGGCAAGTAATCCAATACATAGTGCTTGTCGCGAAGTAGGGGTACGACAGAAGAGAGTGTAAATACCAAGAAGCATCGCGAACACGAATATTGTGTCAGACATGATGAGAACGGACATAAAGACCGACATGGGTTCAATGCAGAACAGAATCGCGGCGATGAATCCGGTCTTTTCCGAGAGGAATCTTTTTCCAAGAAGATACAGAAGAACGACACTGCCACTCGCGAAAGCTATTTGGACGAGTATTGCAAAAATAAGCGGAAAGGGAAGGATCTCAAAGAGAAATAAGAAAAAAGGGTATCCTGGCAGACGAAAACTTTCCGGTACGGGCGGGAATGTCCCGGAGGAAGAATACATTCCGTGATAAAAGAGATTGTGACTGAGGTCGGCATAGCTTGCCGAATCTCCGCTGATAACTGGATATGCAGAAGCGACGTTCGGCATATGGCCAGTGAGTATGAACCACCACAATAAAAATACGAATACGGCAATTCGTATGACGAATGCAAGCATGAAAAGGAACGCTTCTTGCGTGTGAATAAGTCGTTGTAACGAACCCGTTATGTCTCGTATTGGCGGTAACATAGTACGCTCAGGTCAGGTTTGTTATAATAGCACTGTCACTTCATGAAGCTGTATTATATTGCTAATGCTCGAATGCCGACCGAAAGGGCTCATGGCATTCAGATAGCCAAGATGTGCGAAGCGTTTATTGAAGAGGGTGTAGAGGTAACACTTGTTGTGCCACGTCGCAGAACTGACGAGCAATCGGTACGAGAATTTTATGGCCTACGAGTTGATATTCAAAAAGTAACACTCTTTGTTTTCGATTGGTACACCAAAGGAAGGATTCTGTATCGGGTGAGTTCTTTTTCCTTCATGGTTTCGTCTTTCTTGTATCTATGGCATCGAAGGCATGAGAAAGGAGTAGTCCTCTATACGGTTGACTTGGATGAATGGTCGTATGCACAGTTACCATTACTTCGACTCCCTTATTTTTCGGAAATGCACGGGAGCAAACCCCGCACGCTCATCAATCGATTCTTTTTCCATGGCATCTCCGGGGCCGTAACTATTAATCGTCTGATTAAAGAAAGTTTACAGACGGTATTTTCGGTAACTCCGGAGCGAATTATAGTCGCTCCTGATGCGGTCGATGCGGCACATTTTTTCCCGATACCGCGTGTGCAAGCGCGTGAGCGTCTCGCACTTGCACGCGATATAAAGTTAGTGTTGTATGTCGGCCGGATACTTGATTGGAAGGGACTTGAAATACTGCCGACTGCGGCGCGACTACTTGGGGATGATGCGACAATTGGTGTAGTAGGCGGTACACGCGAGCGCTTTGTGGAAGTGACGGGAGTAGCTGACATTCCGAAAAATCTTGTTTTTTATGGCGATCGAGTCTTTGAAGATATGCCCTTATGGATTAATGCTGCTGACGCGGTATTGATGACGAGTACCGCACGTAATGAATTATCGTATCGTTGGACTTCCCCTATGAAGGCGTTTGAATATATGGCGTGCGGTGTCCCTATTGTTGCGGCAGATACTCCCTCAATGAGAGAAATTATTTCCACATCTAACGCTTTTCTATATCAACCCGACGATGCGAGTAGTCTCGCACAGGAGATTCGCACTGTACTCAAACATCCAGAAGAGGCACAGCGCCGTGGAGAGGCCGCTCTTGCAGCATCCCGTGCGTGTTCTTGGCGCGCTCGCGCCAAGCACGTTGTACAGTTCATACAAGAGAACACCTCCACGCACGAGTATGTCTAATCGCGATCTTCTTTCGTATGGTCATAACACCACTTCCGAACATGGCGAGGATGGGGTTCTTGAAAAGATTTTTGAGATCATTGGCGAAGGTGAGAAGTGGTGTGTTGACCTCGGTGCATTGAATGGGGTGCACGGCAGTAATGTTCGGCGTCTGATTAAGAGTCGTGGATGGTCCGGGGTACTTATTGAAGCCGATCAGACTTATTTTGAGAAGTTAAAGACGGAGTACATCGGTCTCGACCGTGCTCTTTGTGTGAATGCCTTCGTGTCCTTCGAGGGCGAGGATTCACTCGATCGTATTTTTGCGCGTACACCGTTGCCCCATACGTTTGATTTGTTTTCTCTCGATATTGATGGGAACGAGTATCATCTGTGGAATGCTATGACCGAGTATCGTCCGCGAGTCATGCTGGTTGAATTTAACCCAACTATCCCTAACGATGTCGTATTTATCCAGCCGCGCGATATGAGAATCTTTCAAGGATCATCACTGCGTGCTTTTGTGGAACTTGGGAAACGCAAGGGGTATGAATTGGTCGCCGCAAATGAAATAAACGCCTTCTTTGTATTGAAAGAATTATTTCCGAAGTTTGGCGTTGTTGACAATTCTATTGATGCTCTACATACCGACCACCAATACGAAACGAAACTTTTCCAACTGTATGATGGAACGTTATGTATTTCTGGCTATGATCGTTTATTGTGGCACAATCTTCCTCTCGATGTAGAAAAACTTCAGGTCCTTCCACGTCGCTCTCGTCGCTACCCGGCCCATATTGACGAAAGTAGTAGTCTGCGCAGATTCAAATACTGGGTGCGGAAATTTCCGATGTATCCATGGCTCCAACGCGTGCGTAAATTGTGGAAGTAATTACCTATGGAAATGCACATGACACGTACAATAGATACTCGCTACGGAGCATTTACGATTGATCCGGAGCGAGACAAAAAAATGATGAGGGCGCTTGAGAGCAGTACGTACCCGAACGAAACTCTACTCCAAGTAGCGCGACAGTTTGTGAACGAAAAGAGTATTGTCGTTGATATTGGTGCACATATTGGCACTTTCTCTATACCCATCGCAGATGTAGTCGAGAAGGTAATTGCATTTGAACCGTCTCCCGAAGCTTTTGCTCTATTATCGCGTAACGCTACAGAGAACCATGTGCCGCTTCAGCTGGTACATAAAGCACTTGGGAGTGAAAAGGGAAGCGGTACACTGCTTGTTCGTAATGCATCGAACGCTGGAGCGAATACCCTTGTGCCGGGGGGCAACATTCCTGTAGTGATGCTCGACGACGAAGTAGAGGATGCCGATTTCATTAAGATGGACGTCGAGGGAATGGAATTGGAAGTACTTCGGGGTGGTACGCGGCTTATTGACCGTATGCGGCCCGTGGTGCTCTTCGAAGTGAATATATCGCAACTCCGCGCCCACCATACCTCATTGCGAGCTCTGGAGCGCTTCTTTTCGGAGCGCGAGTATCGGCTCTATGTCCCTCTTGAAGACGGGCACGGAATGCTTGCGCGTGTCGGGAGCGTAACGCTACTGGCCGCGCTTATAGCTCCCCGTGCCTGGCTCTTCTTTGGTGATAGTGCCCCATTTGACCTTATTGCCGTTCCTAGCGAGCGAGAGATTCCTCTCCCGTGTGCGGGATTTGCTGCCGCCCTTTTTTCGGCTCTTAAAAACAATCTTGCCGTAAAAATGCATCGCATGCGCACGTGGCTCGGTTATCCTTCCTATGGTCGTCCCAATTAAAAAAGCACTTACGTTTCGCGCCTCTTCAATCGGGGACTGCTTGATGGGGAAGTATCTTCTGGAGAATGTACATACGCAATTTCCGCAGGCGCGTTGTGGCATTGTGATAGCGGGTCGCGCGGGAATGATTCGCGATGTGTTCGCCGCGTATCCGTGGCTCGAAGTCATTGAAGTGAATCGCCGTTCTCCGAAAGCCCTCCTCTCCTTGTGGAAAGATTTTCACGGCAGTGATTTTGTGGTGACGCAATATGCCGGTAAAGAGGGTGGGAGTTTCGCTTTGGCGAGTAAATTCGCCGCTCGAGCGCTCGCAAGACGAGGAGGACTCATTGGCTTTGCCGATGCGTCAAAGTGGAATGGAGCACTCTATGACCAGATTGTTCCCCTGCATGCTCTAAGGTCGGTTGCGGACCGTGATCGTGCCGCCCTGCGCGCGGCAGGATTGGCCGTTTCGTCCTCGTTTCCGACATTAGATTTTGTGCGAGATGGGGCAGTCTACGCCAAGTTTGATCTCGAGGCGTACAAGTTTATCGTGGTGCATTTATTTGCGGGTAATGTAGGTCGAGGACTACACCCGGATAAAAAACGCGAGCTGCTTCGTGCGCTTGCGAATAAGTTTCCCGGCACTCGTTTCGTGATAAGCGGCGGCAAGGATGATCGAGAGGAAGCCCTGCGGGTTGCGGAGAATATTCCTGCTGTAGTTATTGCCGGCGAAGCGACTCTTCAAGAACTTATGAATCTCATATCCCGAAGTGGCGGAGTCATCAGTCTTGATACGGGCGTCGCGCATATCACCGCACAGCTCCGTACACCGCTCGTTGTCCTATGTAGTTGTCTCGGGCGTAATTGGTGGTTCCCTGAACAATACGGAGAAGACGCACCGATCACTGTATTTTCTCGCAGCGACCTCTGTACTTCAGGACATGCCCATAAAGAGTACCCTACCTGCATTAATGCCATTGATATGGAAAATGTCGCACAGCAAGCGTCCTTGGTATGATGATTCACTTCTTCACCTTTAGTGATAGAACTATTGCTTCACCGAGGCAGCGAACTTTTCGGGTTGCCGAAGAGTTGGAGAAGAGGGGGTTTCGCACGACGATTCATACGCCCTACGTGCTTTCGATAGCCAACACACCATGGCCAAAGAAATTCTTGTTGATCATGCAGGTCATCCGTTCGCTTTTTTCGATACAGAAAGGGGATATTGTATTTTTACAGCGCACCATTTATAGCAAATATTTTTTCGTGATCATGGTCAGTTACCTTTTTATATTTCGACGGAAGATGATATTTGATTTTGACGATCCGGTCTACGTATACAATTTTTTCAAGACAAAATTTTTCTCACGGATGGCCGATGCGGTTATAGTCTGTACGCATGAGCAGGCAGTATGGGCAAAACAATTCAATAAGAATGTACATATCGTACATATTGCAATCGATTCTGCTCCCTATGAAAAGTTCACGAAGGATTACTCGTTGCCGAACAGTCGTCCAATTATTGGCTGGCTAGGGACCGGACCAGAGCATCTCGCGAACCTTCCCATTCTTGTACCGGTGTTTAGAAGGCTTGTGGAGCAGAAACTTTCGTTTACGTTTGTGCTTATTGGAGCGTTCAAAGATCTGAGAGTATATAACTTGTTTCAACACATTCCGGATCTCGATGTTCGATTTATCGATAGGCTTGCTTATACTGATCCGGAAAGTGCACCGAAAGCAATACATACATTCGATATTGGTGTCGTACCGCACCTAAGCAACGGAGCGTGGTACGAAGGGAAAACCTCGATGAAAGTGCTCGAATATATGGCGTGCGCTGTTCCCGTCGTCGTGAGCACGTTCGGCAATATGCCCCGTATCATCAAAGATAATGTAAATGGGTATCTTGCGAGTAGTGAAGATGAGTGGGTAGAGAGGATCACTTTGCTTCTCCGTGATCACGCACTCCGCGAGCGGCTTGGGCAGACGGGACAGCAAACCGTTCGTGATGGATATTCCTTTGACGTCATCATGCCTCAAGTGGTACACATAATTAATTCCCTATGAATACTGCCATGCATGAGAAAGTTCACGCTCGCAACGATTGTCGCTTGTGCGGGAGTACGGACCTAATCCAGGTTCTTTCCTTCGGCGAAACACCACCCGCGAATGCCTACCTCGCATCCAACGATCTCGATAAGCCAGAAATATTTGCGCCACTCGTCATTAATGCGTGTCATGCGTGCAAACTTATCCAATTGCGTGACGTGGTAGATCCAAAGTTACTTTTCAGTCATTATCTCTACGTATCGGGTACCTCGCCAGTATTTGTAGCGCACTTTGCTAGTTACGCGAAGAGTGTTAAAGAGCGGTTCTCGCTTTCGGGAGATTCGCTCGTTGTTGATATCGGAAGCAATGACGGGGTGCTCCTCGATCATTTCAAGAAAGAGGGTATGAAAATACTCGGCATCGATCCCGCAGAGAATATTGCGACGGAAGCAACAGCAAATGATATCCCGACTATTCCGAAATTCTTTACACCCGAAACCGCTCGAGGTATCGCTGCGGAACACGGTAAAGCGTCCATCATCACCGCGAATAACGTGTTCGCGCATACTGACGACGTCATAGGTTTCGTAGAATCAGTGAAGGAACTTCTTTTGCCAGAGGGCGTTTTTATCTTTGAAAACCAATATCTTAAGGATCTGATTGAACAGAATCTTTTTGATATCATTTACCACGAACATTTGTGTTATTACCATCTGACGCCGCTTGTTCCTTTTTTCCAAAAACGTGGCCTGCGTATCTTCGATGTAGAACACGTTCCGACGCATGGTGGCTCGATTCGTGTGTATGTGGGATGGGATGATGGCCCACATAAAACCTCCGAGAGGGTTGAGCGCATGTGTGCTAACGAATCAGCGCTTAATACGGTATCGACGTACGACTCGTTCGCCGAGCGCATTGATGCAATTGGAAAGGAGTTGCGCACGCTTCTTGAAAATTTTCGCGGGCAGGGGAAGCGTGTCGTTGGATACGGAGCACCCGCAAAAGCAACGACTCTTTGCTACGCGCTTGGGATTGATGGTGGGACGCTCGAATACATTGTTGACGATTCTAAAATGAAACAAGGGTTTTATATGCCGGGTACGCACATTCCAATTAAGTCGTCCGACACGTTATACACTGATACGCCTGACGTCTGCCTTATTCTCGCCTGGAATTTTGCAGATTCAATCGTCAAAAATCACCAACAATTTATAAAAAACGGAGGCGTTTTTATACTCCCTGTTCCAAAACCGCGCATCCTTTCATAAAATTGTGACGTTATATCTAACGTGGTAGGCTACATCAACGCATGAAAAAAGGTAAGACGGTACTCGTATTTGGGGCAAATGGCTTTATTGGGCAGCATCTTGTGCGCAGTATTCTTGACGGGAAGAAATGGTACGTTATAGCAAGCGATTTGTCGGATAATAATCTTCGCGCCCATCACGGCAATCCACGGTTTGAATTTCATAAGGGTACTATCACGAATAAGACACTTATTAAAAAATTGGTCGCGCGCGCCGATGTAGTCGTGCCGCTCGCGGGCATCGCAACCCCGAAGACCTACATTCTCGATCCTCTCCGTGTCTTCGAGATTGATTTCGAAGCGAATCTCGCCATTGTCCGTATGTGCGCGGAAGCGAAGAAAAGGGTGATTTGGCCTTCCACGTCGGAAGTATATGGTATGAGCACCGATCGCGAATTTCATCCTGAGGAATCGAATCTTGTAACAGGTCCGATCAACAAGATGCGTTGGATTTATTCTACAAGCAAGCAAATGATGGACCGTGTTATCTATGCCTATGGGCGCGATAGAGGACTCGATTTCACGCTTTTCCGACCGTTCAACTGGATTGGACATGGTCAGGACAATATTCATGATGCGAAAGGAAATGCGCGTCTTATAACGCAGTTTCTCGGTAATATCCTGCGGGGTGAAAACCTAAAGCTCGTTGACGGCGGTACGAACAGGCGTTCGTTTACCTACATTGACGATGCTATAGAAGCGCTCATTAAAATTATTGAGAATAAGAACGGCATCACCACGGGTAAGATATACAACATCGGCAACCCGAAGAATAATCATTCTATTCGGGAAGTCGCCGAGATGGCATTAGAACTTGCTCCCTCGTACCCACACTTTCTAGAACGCGTAAAAGATGTACGGATTATCGATATTACCGCGCATAAACATTATGGCGAAGGGTATCAGGATATGATTAATCGAACGCCCTACATACGCAATACACAGCGCGATTTGGAATGGAATCCAAAAGTGAATTTACGCCAAGCACTGAAATGGACGTTTGCCGCGTACGTCAATGAATTGAACGAAGGAAAGAAAAAATGAACTCCAAGGATGTACTTGTCACTGGGGGAGACGGTGTACTTGGATCTTATTGTAGTTTTGGGACTCGGCTGAGCCGGAGCGATCTCAATATAACAGACCTGAATGCAGTGATGAATATATGTGCAGAGAGACGACCGAAAGTCATTGTGCACTGTGCAGCTCTCGTTGATCTTTCGAGTTGCGAAAAAAATCCCGAGAAAGCCTATCTTGTTAATTCGGTTGGAACCTATCATCTCGCGCTTGGGGCACGTAGTGTCGGTGCGAAACTTGTTTACATTTCTACCTCGGATGTATTTGATGGAGGGAAGAGTGAGTCCTACACGGAAAAGGATGTACCAAACCCAACCACCGTATACGGGCGTTCAAAGCATCTTGGGGAGCTTGCGGTCATGGGCGTTCTCGAGGAGTACATCATCATGCGCATATCGTGGATGTTTGGGGGAGGTCCAAAGAAGAGTACAAAATTTGTAGAAAAACTTCTCACTCAGAAAGGATCGTCAGATATACGTGCCGTCACTGATAAGAGGGCATCGCCGTCGTGGGGAAAAGATGTTGCGGGCGCTATACAAAAACTGATAGAAGAAGATGGCAATGGCATATACCACATCGGTGGCGGTATCGCGACGAAGTATGATATCGCACAAGAAATCATTTCCATCATGGGATGGAACACAAAAATTATTCCCGTATCCTCATCAGAATTCCCGTCTCTGTATGTTATCGGGGACAACGAAAGTATGCCTTTATCTCCGCTCGTGCGGCCATGGCAAGTTGCTCTCCGAGAATATATAGAAACAGAGTGGAAAGGGTAATTTCAATTACCAGAGCCTCTTGTCTTTTTCAATAGTTCGCTCGAGGAATGTATTTTAGGCAAATCTAGAATTTGCACCTCGATACCTATCTCCTTGCAGGTGTCAGATTCGCTCATATTAAGATTTTCGCCTTTTCGATCGCCACTGTTAAAGAATATCAAATCATCATCCGGGTACTTGCTCCGTAGGTCTCTGAGAGATTCGCACTGTGTCCCATCTTTGTCTATCGATATGAGAACGTCATCAATGGATCGTAGATTGCGAAGAATATTCGCTCGATGCTGCTCATCCATAAAAGGTTGGGAGCCCTTCAAAGCTACTTGTTGGTCGCTATTTATGATACAAACGAGTTTATCTGAGTGTTTTTTTGCGCTGTTTATATATTCTATATGTCCAGCATGAAGGGGATTAAAATACCCCGAGACTATCCCTAGTCTCATATATTCGAGAATTGGTTTTTTCGAACCACCTGATAGCCTTTTATGAGTTCAACAATTGCATCTTCGATAGAGACCTGCGTGACGAAGCCAGTTTTTTCTATCTTTTCGTTGCTGATAATATAATTTCTTTTGTCAGGATCTTCACCGATGGGGGATTCTATGAAAACGAATTTCGGCAGTTGTTTGGTTATTATTTCACACAGTTCAGATTTGCTTAGATTGGCATTTGAGAGACCTACGTTATAGGGCTGGTTTTTCATACTCTCGAAATTTTCCATGGCATGCATAAAGGCTCGAGCAACGTCCCTTACGTGAATGTAATTACGTTTGAAATGTGGCTCAAATAATATAACCGCTCCATCGGTCATTGCCCGGTACACAAAGTCATTCACTAGCAAGTCCATTCTCATCCGCGGGCTAACGCCGCAGACGGTTGCCAGTCTGAAAGTTATTGCGTTGCCCGCTTCAAGAAGAGCTTTCTCAGTCTCAACTTTTAGTCGACCATAGAGCGAGACTGGTTCTAGAGGGCTGTTTTCATCGCAGTGTGCAACTCCTTTTTCCATACGGCCATAACCACTGTTGGTATTTGGAAAGATTATTTTCTGCTCAGGCGTGCGGAGCTTAAGCAGCATTAACACTGCATCGCGGTTTGTGGTCGTGGCGCCGATAGGATCTTCTTCGCAGAGAGGAGCACCCACCAAGCAGGCGAGTGGAATGATGAAATCCTTACCAACGATATGTTTTTTGAGCAGGGGTTCATTCCTCGCATCCCCACGGACGATGGTAAGTGTTTTGTAATGACACACATCCATGAGAGAGGATTGGTTATAGAGAAAATTGTCTATAACCGTAACCTCGTGCCCGGCTCTAAGCAGTTCCGGCACCAAAATCGAACCAATATATCCTGCTCCACCGGTGACGAGTATTTTGCTCATATAATTTTATTGTACATTATGACTTAGTTGGATATACCACGGTCGTGCCGAGATTTTCAAATTTAAATTCAAGGATATCTTCTTTGAATTTTTTTACGATCTTTCTCTTGGCAGTAGGACTACATATGACCATCAAAAACCCGCATCCGCCGCTTCCGAGAAGCTTTACGCCATATGCGCCCATATCCATAACGTGTTCCACCATAGCGTCTATTTTTTTTGTTGATATGAGCGGGGATATCTTGCGTTTCTCGTTCCATGCCTCAAGCAATAACTTACCAATTTCTTTTACATCTTCTTTTATAAATGCTTTGTATGCTTTTCGTGCAAGTTCAAGTATCTCTTTCTTCTCACCGTTCTTATTCTCATGAGATTGGGCTATTTCATTTTGATCTCTCTGCTCATTCGTGTAAATCAAGACAATGGAATCTTCCAGGGCGCGCTTGAATTTTTTAGAGACCGGAATAGGTTTGACGGTGAAATCACCGTTCTTTTTTATAGTAATGGTATTAAGGCCGCCATAGGCAGCCCATATCTGATCCTGGATACCGCCACTGTCCTGCAAGACGTTTCGTTCTATATGAATGGCAGTTTTTGCCACATCTTTTTTATTACTACGTTCGCTCTTCAACTCTTTCATGAGATGTACCATACCAACGCAAAATGATGATGATCCACCGAGTCCTGTTCGTGACGGAACATCGGGAGAGGAACTAAAATCTATGTGGTCACGAATGTCATGATGCCGCATGACCTCACGGATGAGTGGATTTTGGATATCGTCGATTGAAGAGACTAGTTCTAATTTGGAGTAGCCGAGAGAATGTTCCCTCGGTAAAATTTTCGGTCGGTACCTCGCAAGAAGCCAGATATATTTATCGATTGTCGTGCCGATGATAAATGAACCGTGTTCTTTATAAAAAGATTCATAGTCGGTAGATCCGCCAAAGAACGATATTCGGAGAGGGGATTTCACTATGATCATAGAGCGTTCAGTATCTTACAGAGGCGGAGGATATTCTCTTTTTTTAAGTCAGGATAATTTCCAATATACCACCCGAAATTGTGGACATGGTTTGCGTTGGGATAGTTTGTATATTCATTGCCAAACAATCGTCTCAAATAGGGCTGCATAAGCTGGTTTCCGCCGCCGGACATCCCTCGTCTGAATTCAATGGTATGTTCGCGCAACGTCTTTTCCACGACATCTCGCATATTGAAATCCTTCTTCTTCAAGAGGAGGGTAAGAGCATAATTAGAATTTCCGGCCTGATTAAAATCGGTGATATATTTTTCCGCATCAAGGTTTTTTAGAAATACTCCTAAATTCCTCGATCTGACTCGATTGTTCTTGCTCAATCTCTTTAATTGATTCAGCGCCATGACGGCATTAATTTCATTGTTCCGCATGTTATATGCCGGAGCAGAAAATATGAAATCAGGATTCAAATCAGGATACTGCTCCGTATACGTATTCTTTATTCGGTCGTCGGTTGATTCTCGCACCATACCGTGGGATCGGAACATCCGTGCATACTGGTATATTTTTTCATCATTCGTACAGAGCATGCCTCCCTCTATAGAGGACATATGGTGGGCATAATAAAATGAAAAATTCGACACAAGGCCGAATGTCCCACACCTCTTGCCGTTAAAGGTGGCTCCATGCGATTCACATACATCCTCTATAAGCATAATGTTCTTTTTTGCACACAGGTCGAGTAGTTCCTGAGTGAGTCCGTTGTATCCAAGAATATGAGTCAGGAAGATCGCACGGGTATTTTTGGTTATCTTCTTCTCCACTTCCTTGCTGTTAAGCGCGAGATTTGTGAGGTTAATATCACAGAATATAGGAGTAAATCCGTTTTGCATGACGGCAGCTATGTCGGACACCCACGTTAAAGGGGGCACGATGATTTCGCCAGATCCATAAAGTTCTTTGAGTGCTAACATCGTGATCTGATTCGCTGAACTCCCAGAATTCAAGAACACACTGTATTTGACCCCAAGCCATTTTGACCATTTCTCTTCAAATGCTTTGACGTTCTTTGATTGTGTCAAAATAGGAATTTCTTTCTGTGACAAAAACGAGACGACTTTTTTGACGTCGTCTCGAGAAATGTTATTTGACATGAGAGGCCAGCTCTTGTGTTTTGTCGTTTTCATACGTATAGTCTAGCAATCTAACATACAACCATGGGACGTCCTACTGAATCTAGAACAAAGAAAAAGCCGAAAAAGTTACGACGCATACTCATTACGGGTATTGCTGGTTCGGGCGGGAGTTATTTGGCTGAGTATATAGTCGAGAACCATCCGGAAGTTGAGGTGCATGGAGCTGGGCGGTGGCACAGTACGACTGTCACGGACAATCTTTCCGCGATACGGGACAAGATAGTTATGCATGAATGTGACTTAACAGATTTCAGTTCAGTCCTTCGGACTCTCGAGAAGAGTAATCCCGACGCCATTTTCCATTTGGCGTCTCATGCGAACGTGCGCGCCTCTTTTGAAACACCTCTTTCGGTCATGCAAAACAATGTTATGGCGACCGCTAATCTCTTCGAAGCAGTGCGTGCTGCGAAAATCGATCCTCTCATCCAATTGTGTAGCACCTCAGAGGTGTATGGGATAGTTGATCCGAAATACGTTCCAATAGATGAGGAGACTCCTATGCATCCTTCAAGTCCGTACGCAGTATCAAAGGTCACTCAGGACCTTCTGGGCTACAGTTATTTCAAAGCGTATAACATGCGCATCATACGGACACGAATGTTCACCTATTTAAATCCACGCCGAACTGATCTCTTTGCAACTTCATTTGCTCGACAGGTGGCGCGTATAGAGAAAGGATTGCAGAAGGAGTTGGTACACGGAAATCTCGATTCCATACGCACCATTATTGATGTCAGAGACGCGATGCGTGCATATTGGGACGCACTCATGTATTGCGAACCCGGGGAAGCCTATAATATTGGCGGTACGACTACTATTTCGGTTGGAGATTTTCTCGAAACTCTCAAATCGCTCGCTACCAAACCGATTCCGACACGAGCGGATCCAGCACTACTTCGTCCGTCAGATGTCACACTTCAGATCCCTAGTACTAAGAAGTTTGCTAAAACAACTGGATGGAAGCCAGAATACACGTTTAAAGAAAGTATGGCGCATCTTCTTGATCATTGGCGCAAAGTAATAGCAAAAGAAGTTCTAGGAACATAAATGGCACGAATCATTGATGAAGTTAATGGTCTTCCGCAAGAGCCGGTACTTGTCGCGGAAAGAGTAGTTGATGATCGTGCCGCAAGATTTGGGAAAATTGTTATCGAACGAGATTTCCAAATGCCAAACGGCAGTATAGCCTCATTCATCTGCGTCGCCAGCCCAGAGATAGGTCCATCCATTCTTATTTTCCCTCTCACTACACAAAGAAAAGTTCTTTTGGTAAATCAGTTTCGATTTGCGACCAACGAATGGACGCTTGAGTTACCTGGGGGTCGTTTGAAACCAGGACAATCTTGGCAAGAGGCTACGAAGGATGAGTTATTGGAAGAGGTTGGTGCAGAAGTGAAAAAAATGAAAATAATTGGTAATCCAATACCGAATGATCCTGCACTCCAGACCACCTACTTCAATGTCGTTCTCGCGAAGGGATGTAAGGTCGTAAAATCTCAGAATCTTGATAGTACTGAAGTAATGACGGTGGTAGAGTTTTCCATCAAGAAATTTCGTGAAATGTTGAAAAAAGGGAAGATTACTGATGCTAAGACAGTAGCCGCCGGCTACTTGGTCCTGGATCATCTTAAACTTCTAAAATAGCTTCCTGCATTCATGAAATTGAGGCGGGTAAGTAAGTACCTACGGCTTCTTACTTATGTAAATCGTGATAGTATCTTTACCTATGTCGGCGGAAGTCAAAAAAGTATGGACTCCTCAGGAATTAGTTGCGTTTGAGGAACAGATTGCCGAGTTATTTAATGCAGCGAAAATAAAATCGCCTGTGCATCTCTACTATGGGAATGAAGAGAAAATCATCGAGGTATTCCACGATGTACATCAGGATGATTGGGTTATGTGCTCTTGGCGAAGTCATTACCAATGTCTTTTAAAAGGTGTACCACCGAAAAAGTTGCGCGAGGAAATTATCGCTAATCGGTCGATATCGCTCTGTTTCCCCGAACAAAAAATAGTTTCTTCCGCGATTGTCGGCGGCATACTTCCTATTGCTGTTGGTGTCGCGATGAGTATCAAACGAAGCGGCGGAAAAAATCGTGTACATTGCTTCATGGGAGATATGACATCGGAGACGGGTATCGCGCACGAATGTATTAAGTACGCGACGAACCATAAGCTCCCCATCCGTTTTATTATCGAAGATAATGGCAAGTCAGTGATGACCAATACGCGCGATGCGTGGAAGCAGGATGTACTTACCTACGAAGATGGGAAGCATCCTCTTGTGGTGTACTACAAGTATGAGACCAAATATCCTCACGCAGGGGCAGGGGTGAGGGTTCAATTCTAATGCGTATGAAATACTTCGATGAGCTTACTCGCGCAATGGATATGCTTGCTGCGGATGAGCGTACCTATTTCATCGGACAGGCGGTCGCGTGTCCCGGCACCGCGATGACAAATACGGTCAAAAATGTGTCCAAAGAGAAGCTTCTCGAGCTTCCAGTTGCCGAAGACATGCAGATGGGTATGTCTATCGGCCTTGCCCTTGCTGGCCACATTCCCGTAAGTTTTTATCCAAGGTGGAACTTTCTTTTGCTCGCCGTGAATCAATTAGTGAATCATTTAGATAAAATGTCAGTCATATCAAACGGAGGGTATCAACCAAAAGTCATCATTCGCACAGGTATTGGGTCGATAAGACCGATGCATCCTCAGTTTCAACATATTGGCGATTACACCGAGGCGTTCCAGCTAATGTGTCAAAACGTGGAAGTCATTCGTCTTGAAGAATCAGAAGATATTTTTCCTGCGTACAAGAAGGCATTAGAACGTGAAGATGGTAAAAGCACTATTTTAGTGGAATACGGCGATTACTACAACGAAAAATAATCTATCAACATGAAAAGCGTTCCTGATGTGTCCATCATCGTCTCGAATTACAATTCCTCCGACTTATTAAATGATGCGTTAGCGTCTATTGTGCAACATGCTGGAGACGTCGCATTCGATGTGATGGTTCTTGATGATGCTTCTACCGATGGGGGCTTTGCTCGTGTAGATGAAAAGTACAAAAATGATCCACGTTTCTTATTCGTTCAGAACGAAAAGAATATTGGCTTTTCTGCGCTCAATATTGCTCTGGATCGAATGCACGGTACGTACCTGATGACTTTAGATACTGATGCTCGATTGTGGGCTGGGGCGTTAGAGGCATTGGTGCATTTCATGCAAACGAATCCGAGTGCGGGTGCAGCGACCGCAAACCTCCATAATGTTAATGGCTCTATACAAAACTATCATCGTCGTCTCCTTACACCGATACAGGGTTTCTTTATGACGGTGCCGGGGCGATTTATAGATAAATATTTTCTCGGACTGAGGTTTTATAAGTCGTATCACTACTGTGATCTCGATACGACTCGCGTTTTTGAATTAGAACAGCCACCGACAGCATGCCTTATATTGCGACGCGAGGCGCTTGGTTCCCGTATCTTAGATCCCGATTTCCATATTTTTATTGACGTCGATTTGTGCCGACGTATCTACAATCGTGGATACAAAATATATCTAGTTCCCGATGCGAATGTGACGCACATAAAATCAGTATCGTTCAATAAGATGAATCACGTATCTCGCGAGCGGAAATATTATAAAAGCCAGTACGCCTATTTTAGAAAGAATTATCCTGTCAGCGCACCTTTTATGTGGTTGGTGTTGTGGCTGGATCGCGTATTGCGAAGTTTGCTTGAGCATACTGTCGGGCATGTTCCGATGCGCTAGAAACTTCTTTCTAGCTCTGCGCGTTATCCCATATACATATCATTCATGTTGCAAAAACAAAACGAGCGGAACATCGTATTCCTTACTGAATTGAAACACATCGATATGCTCGATGCGTTTCTTAAAGAACACACTTCGATCCTTGAAGAAGGATTCGTATTGATCCCTCTGGATCTTGAGGTCGAGTACGCTCTTAAAGGAAAAAATATACCCTTTCTCTCTGGGAGCGCATACCGCACACGGGATGCCGCCTCCATGACACTATCAGAAGAGTGGGTTGCCTCGGTATTTGAAAGTAAACACTGGCTGTCATTTTTTACCTATCGCGGGGTGTCTTTATCGAAAGTCTATTTTTTGACGTTGCAGTGGTACATCAGTCACGTGATTTATTATGCTGAAACCATAACCAATGTATTGGCTGCACATCCCAAAGTGGCACGTCTCATTGTTTTTTCTCCACTGAGTGGGGATCCGCCTCTCGGTGGAGTGTTGTCTGGAATGACGATTCGGGCGATTGTAGGAGCAGTAGAGTGTATTGCAAAAGAGAGTGGTCGGGAGGCAGTCGTAGTCCCCGCGCCTCCGGTCACACAAGTAACATCAATGTGGGCATTTACATTGAAGCGCACTCTTTTTGGTATGGGTATAGGAATACTCAACACACTTGTTACAATTTTTCGTCGCCCACGGCGCATTCGTGTGATCATAAGTGACTACTGGAAAAATATCGAACCATATGTGCATAAGCTCGACTCTTTTGAGATTGCCTTGATTGACAGAAAAGAAGCATTTAAAGCTGGATTCGCCAACATTTGGAAGTTTCGTATGCGTTTCTTGCACATCGATGCATTTCCGTCGAAAGCTTCTTCTGAATATGTGAGGACACATGAGCGTATCGCCAAAGAACTTGAATCTTTGGGAAAGGGAAGTGGGCTACCACCATTTGAATTTCGTAGCATATCTATGAGAGCGCTTATTTCGCGTGCGATCGAGCTCATACTGAAAGAGGTCCTTACCAAAAGACTTAAGGATATCGATGATGCGTACGCTATGTTTGAGCGTATCGACCCGCACGCTATCCTTTTGCGCGCTACGAGCAGCCTCCAGACCCACTTCATCATCCTGGCTCAGGTAGCACGGAACCTCGGTGTTCCATCTCTGGAAGCCCAACACGGTCTGCTGTATCACGGACCGGGATCGTACACTCGCCGGTACAGTACAGAGTACGTGGGGGTATATGGGACGCTCACACAACGAGAGATGGAGGAAATGAAAGCGGCGGTTGGCATTCGCTGTACACCAATTGTGGTTGGATCGCCACGTTTTGATGTGTATGCGGCGGCTCAGGATGCGTCTGAAAATGTTTCTGAACCTCCGCGCGAAAAGGTATCTTTTTTATGTATCGCACCCTCAAATGATCCTACGGGGGAAGTCACTGACTCTTACGCGTATGAAGAATTTTTCTCCACGATTGCATCTGCGCTAAAGAACATTCCGAATGTCGAGGTCATTATAAAATTTCGTCCGGGAACTACCAGGAGAGATTCTTTTTCACGCCAGCTTATAGCGAATATTTTTTCCGACGTTCCATACAGAATTGTTCAGACAAAATCGCTTCACCAGCTCTTTGCCGAGACAGACGTTGTTATCTCTTGTTACTCGACGGTCGTTGTGGAAGCGATGCAGTGCCATAAGCCCGTGATACTTCTTGCGGTGGATCCGACGGAAAGCTTTATGGGATTGCACCATTTTGCACCCTATGTTGAGAGTCAGGCCATACGATTGGCGACGACCAAAGAGGATTTTTCTACTATAGCGAAAGAATTGGCGACGAATTCCGATGCCCGCGCAAAACTTGCGGCGCAAGGGGCGGCTTTCTTGGAACGAGAGTATGCGTTTGATGGGCATTCAAGCGACCGTATTGCCGAACTCATTCGAACGTTTGCAGATCACAAACGACCGGAAAATATCGGGAGTGGTAGTATGCAGAAATGAAGCCAGAGGCCGTTTTCGAATTAGGGCTTAATCATATGGGAGATGTCGGACGCGCCATTCGTATGGTGGATACGCTTCGTGCACAGGGGGCGACGCATATCACCATCCAGGCGGCAGTAGATGTGGCGACCACGACTCGTGATGTTGCTGCTATCAAAGCAGTACAACCCAATTGTCTCAGTCTCAAAGATGTCATCGCAGTTATAGAATATGGGGAAAGTGTTGGAGTCTTTATGGGGGTTGCGGTGCTGAATTCTGAATATGTAGAGTCTTTTGTAGCGGCTGGGGCAAGCTTCTTTAAAGTATTGAGTAGCGATTTGACCTACACGCAATTACATATCGCTGTCGCGCGTACTGGCCTACCGTGCTATCTGTCGACTGGTCTCGGGACGCTTGAGGATATTACTCGGGCGCTAGGTCTTATCCGCGCTGCTGAACCAAGGGCAGATGTTCGTCTCATTCATACCGTACTCAAAATACCGACTCCTATAATGATGCTTAATTTGAATAATATTCCGTTTTTGATTGGGAAATATAATATTCCCGTCGCCTACGGGCAGCATTCTGATGCGCACGAAGCGCTTCCTCTGGCAATCGCCGCAGGTGCCGAGACAGTATTTGTCTACGTGGCAGAAGAAATGTCGCCGTTATTACCTGACGGGCCACATGCCGTGTTGTGCCGGGATGTTGGAACACTACTTGAGAAACTTGCTCAAGTGAAAGTCATGATGGGAACTACAGAGCGGACGTTGAGTACAGAAGAACAAGTGAGACGAATTTCCATCCGACGGTCCATTGTTGCCGCAACAGCGCTTAAAAAAGGAGAACCTATTACTACGGAGGCAATAGCGTTCAAACGTCCGGGTACAGGATTGGCATCGTGGGATGTAGCACAGGTAGTCGGAACTCCTGCAAAAAAGGACTATCTACCAGACGAGGATGTAGGATAGACTTGTACTATGCGAACTGCATTTATTGGAGGAGCCAGCAAGGGATTGGGACTTGGATGTGCCAAAGCACTTGCGATTGCTGGTCATCGGGTCGTGATGTGTGCAAGAAATAGTGATGGTCTTGAGGAGGTAGCACAAGAAGTACGATCCGTGTCCAAGGTAGAAGTTATTACGCAGGTATGCGACTTGTCTAAAAAAGATGATATCCAGAATCTGCAGGAACGACTCAGCAAAGACAACGTAACAATCGACATTCTCATTAATAACGTCGGTGGTCCGCCACCAAAGACAGTAATCCAACTTTCAGAATCTGAATGGGAAGAGGGGTTAGATTTACTGTTCCGTTCCACCGTGCGTCTTTATGCGATGGTATTGCCAGGTATGCGGGCGCGTCAGTGGGGAAGGATTATTAATATTTTGTCGACGACGGCAGTAGAACCGTCTCCAGCGCTTGCGGTGTCGAGTGTGCTCCGCGCCGCTTTGGCATCGTATGCGAAGTTGACTGCTGGTGAAGTATCTCGAGAGGGTGTGACTGTGAACAGCGTCATGCCTGGAGGTTTTCTTACTACGAGAACCGAAGAACTTATGGCTGATACAGCAGCACGAGAAAATACAAGCGTGGAAATGATACAAAAACGTATCGAGGCAACTTTACCACTCGGGCGCTTTATGGACCCGATAGAGCTCGGGAATTTTGTAGCGTATCTCGCGTCCGAAGAATCTTCAGGTGTGAATGGGGCACTCATCCCTTTCGATGGGGGATCTAAGAAATCTTTGTAAGGAGTCTTTGCTTTTCTTTAAATAATATGTTCTAATCTACCCAGACGCGGTATATACCGTTTGTTGCTTGAATCTTTTATGAAAGGAGTACGAGGTGAGAAAAGTATCAGTACTCGCACTCGTGTGCGATATTGGATTAGCGAATATGATCGTGCCTCTTCTGCAAGAGTTGGAACGATTGGGTCATACAGTTACGCTTCTCGCTGAGGACAGCGGAGAGGCGAAGAATCATCTGGAAGTACCATTTAGCGTTGTCGATACTGAAGTGTCGCTTCGTGCTCATGTCGTGCGACATTGGCCGGATATCATCATGACAGGATTTTCGGCACTACGATTTCTAGAAACCATTCTTGACCGGATGGCGAAAGAGTCGGGGACGCCATTAGTTCATCTTGAGGACTACTGGGCTGTACATACTCGTGGGAGTGATGAACCGGGTCTCTATATCACCATCGATGAATTTTCCGAGCGATTACTGAAGAAAATTCATCCGCGGGTGCCGATTGTTGTAGCGGGTCTAGTTGGTGTCTCGCTTGTCACTCCGTCGCCAGGGCTTATATCATCGTTCGATGCTATACGGCAACGAACGGGTGGGAAAGTGTTGGTGTATCCAGACGGTGGCCCTATGTGTGAACGAGCACTTCCGTTATTTGTGGAGTCTGTTCTGCGCACCAATACACACGTGACGGTAGTGCCAAAGTTCCATCCCGCGTTCAAGACCTTGGTGTGTCCTTTAGGAGGAACGTGGGATCAGTGGTGTCACTCACAATTAGGACCATTGCGTGCGTGTCATAGAGTTGTTGATTTTGTCGACTCGACTGATGAGGTCATTGAGGCAGCAGACGGTGTGGCAAGCTCTTTTAGTACCACGTTGATACGAGCGGCGTGCGCGGGGAAACTTGCACTTACTCTCTTGGACGAAGTGAGTCGCGAGATCTTTAAGAAAAGTACGCAGTTGGATGAGACGCCGCTTATACGGGATGGACGATTTCCGGTTCTAACGGAGTCACAATCGCTCGATCGTTACTTTGCGGTGACACAGCCAGTTTACGTGATTAAGCCATTCGACCCCTCTATTGCGGCACGCGCCGTGCTGGCACTCGCTCGTTCTAAGTAGAGCGAAATTGTTCTACATAGCACAATGACCACCTCGTACACGAGGTGGTCATTTTCTTTAGAGCGCTACTTTCAATAAAGTTCGACTGTTATACTGGATACCATAATCTATGAAAGGGAAAGGCCAAAAACTCTGGGAAAAAGCAAAGACACTCATACCAGGCGGTAATCAGCTGCTCTCCAAACGCGCAGAATTTTTTGCCCCGGGGCAGTGGCCGGCGTACTACTCGCATGCAGAAGGGGCCTATGTGTGGGACCTGGACGGCAACAAATATCTCGATATGCTCAATATGGGTATTGGTAGCTGCATGCTCGGGTATGCTGACAAAGACGTTAATGCAGCGGTCATCGATGCGGTGAATCGTGGCTCAATGTCCACACTCAATGCTCCGCAAGAAGTGGAGCTTGCCGAACTCCTTTTGAAGTTACATCCATGGGCGGACATGGTGCGCTATGCTCGCACGGGAGGCGAATCGATGGCTATCGCGGCGCGTATCGTGCGCGCGTACACCAGACGTGAGACCATAGCGTTCTGCGGGTATCACGGCTGGGCGGACTGGTACCTCGCGACCAATTTAGGGACGAAGGATGCACTTGCCGACCATTTACTTGCAGGTCTGGAACCTAAAGGCGTTCCAAAAGGTCTGGCAGGTACAATGCTTCCGTTTCACTACAATAAGATAGAGGAGCTTGAAGCCATTGTGGCAAAGAATCCAAATCTTGCCGCCATCTTTATGGAGCCCATGCATGGCGAGTACCCCAGAGATGGGTTCTTGGAGAAAGTTCGTGAGATCGCAACGCGCGCCGGTGCGGTACTGGTATTTGATGAAATTACGATCGGTTTTCGGCTTGCTATTGGCGGCTCGCATTTGGTGCTTGGGATTGAGCCGGACCTTGCAATCTTCGGCAAAGGGATGAGTAACGGCTACGCCATGACGGCCATTATCGGCAAGCGTGACGTGATGCAGGCGGCGCAGGATACGTTCATATCAAGTACGTTCTGGACTGAGGCGATAGGGCCCACTGCAGCGCTCGCGACAATAGTGAAGATGCAGAAAATAAATTTACCCGAGCACTTACAGCGGATTGGGAGCGCGATGAAGGAGATTTGGGACACAATGTCCACTCGTCACAACCTCACCACCACCTCGAGTGAGGTGCTCCCGCTCCTCTTCTTTTCATTTAAAGACGGAGATGCTGCAGTGATGAAGACGCTTTTTGTGCAGGAGATGTTGAAGCGCGGCATACTCGCGACGACCCAATTTTATGCATCCTATGCGCACACGGATGAGCATGTGAAAGAGTACGCTAAAGCGCTCGATGAAGTTTTCGCACTGATGCGCAAAGCGGTTGTTGAAGGGAAGACAAAAGATCTCCTTGAAGGACCAATTGCGCACGCAGGTTTTCAACGACTTAATTAAGTCTAAACTTGAAAAGCAAAATCGCCCGATGAAATCGGGCGATTTTGCTTAAATGAGCTAGTTTTTAATTTATAATCCAATAGCTCAAACAGGCTTTGTTTGTTGCGGGATTGGCGCTCGATTTAATAGTGAAGCTGCCGGCAGTTCGGGTATTTATGCTATACACACGGCCAGTCGTGGTGTTGCAGGTGATGCCAAGTCGTGTGCCGAGGGACGAATCTTCGGTAACGAATATCTGGCTGTTAGCCGTAACAGCAGTGGTGTTTACGACGAGAGTCGAACCACCAGTCGACATAGCGACACTTCCAGCCGATGCCGCACTACAAACAGCAGGAGACGCCGAAGAATTGCAATTTGCCGTTGTGGAAGCTTTTCCCCAGGTAATTGTTCCAGGAACAGTCACGGCTACTCCTGATTTTCCGATAATAATGTTTGTGGCCGTGCTCGTACCGATGTTTAGAGTCCCAGCAGTTGCAGTATCGATACTGTACGCCGCAGGGATCTTGAAAAGACCCAGAATATTTGTAATCGCCTGGATACCTCCAATGTTTATAGTAGTTGCAGTCGTGGTACCGATATTAAGAACCCCGGCACCAGAGGTATCGAGACCAAAGGTGGCGGGAACGGTTATATTGCTCCCGAAAGTAGCAAGACCGTTGGCAGTGAGAGGGCCTGGGAATGTTGTCGTAACTCCCGACTTGCCGATAGTAATAGAGGTTGCGTTTGTGGTACCGAAGTTGAGAGTGCCACCAGTGACCGTATCAATCAGTGAGCCGATCTGCATGAATAGATTCCCTGCAGTAAGCGTCATATTAGAACCGTCGTCGGAGAATAGAGAATCGCCTAGAGTTTGAGTGGTCGTTGTAAACTTTGAAAGCCTATTTACAGTGCTACTCGCTACAGTTCCACTATAAAGTCCCGCATTGTATCCAGAAGGAGGACTATAGGTAAATACACTCGCGCCAAAGTTCGTTGTGGCTTGATCACCAGAAACGTACGCATTCCAAAATGCATACATCGCCCCGGCAGGGAGTGCCGTACAGTTTTTCACGAGAGAATTATTTTTGTATACATCAACCGTGCCCCCATCGACATCCATCGCAATTCCGTACACATCATTCACAGTACCGTTTCCATAGCCGAACGTTTGCGTAGTCGTGCAATCGAAGTAACCACCCTGACCATTTTGAAATCCTGAGAAATGCCCCGTAGCAGCGTTTGCATCAAAGTTATACGTTGAATCCGACACACCAAAAAGATGTCCAGCTGTATTAGGAGAATTGAAGGCACTCATTGTTATCTCCCAATACCATTTCCCTGTTGTCTTTGAGATTGTAGAACGCACCCCAACCCACGCATTAGTACCAGATTTTGTAGAAATGAGATCACCTCCTGTTAGAGTGGTGTCGGCACTTTTATCTGACGGGCTCCATGTTGCGTAGGTTACTGCCGCATTCGCTTGGAGTGGCACAAGGAAGAAAAATACCGAGAGTAGAGAGAATGTTGTGATAATTTTATACATGAAATTATATACTTATAAAGAGTCGGTTAAGAGCTTCATTGTATCCCCCCCCACGCAATATCTTTCAATCACTGCAGCTAACAACTTTTTTGTATTAGGAAAAATCTTTGATAGTACTTTTTAAGTGCCGTACGATTTTTGTAGAGTAGCTTATAGCGATTTCGAGCGGTTGAATAAGCGAGAAACAGAACGAGATTAATTTACTTCGTTTTTTCCATCGCGATCAAGGACTTGAGGATACCAATGTCATCCCGAAGTGTGTTCGGGAAGTCCTTTTTTCCTTTAGTGGCTGCTATAAATGTCCGCATTTCCTCAATATACATATATTCAGGTATGTTTTTGTTATACCCAGGCGCACTTTCTCTTCTGCTTTGTCGAAGCTGTGTCCATCGTTTGCTTCGTGAATCGTATAACTTTACGAAATCCTCGTCCCAGCGCCACATGACCTGTCCGTGTTCCATGTTTAGTAACAAAGTGCGAATTCCATAGCGCGAAACGACGTCTACGACCATAGTGCCGAGGAAGTTTCCAAAATCCATAGCAATGGCGTACGTGTCGTCAATTGGCGCTCCTACATTCATTGTGCTTGCGCGATATGCCGTAACTCTTTTTGGAGTGCCGACGATGTCGCACAGCCATGTCAACTCAAATGGAACAATCTCCCGCGCCGCACCCGTCTCCTTTTTGCTTACATAATAGTCGGTGACTTTTTCCCACGGATGCCAGTCTGGCAAATATAGCCCACAGTGATAACTAAAGTTCGTAACCTTCCCATATTTTCCACCATGAACAAGCCCTTTTATTGTTTGAATCGAAGGAAGGAATCGGAGTGTACATGACGGCGCAATAAAGATTTTCTTCTTTGCGGCAGCTCGGTTTAATTTCTCCAGATCTCCAAGAACGACGCTTGCCTCAACAAAAGCGGGCTTCGAATGCTTGATAGCTAATGCTATATAGACACTGTGTTTGTCCGGTGGTGTGGAAATGACAATCGCGTCGAAATCGTCCATCTTCAGCTTACGTAAGTCATCAACCGTCGTAATCCCGTACTTTCTCTCAGCTTCATTTCGCCTATCAAAACGGGTGTCAAATCCTACGATGTGTTTTGCTTTGAGATACTGCAGATTGCGTATCCGCCGTTTACCCATCGAGCCGAGGCCAATCAAGAGAAATTTCATCCGTGAAGTGTAAACTCGAAAAATAGTTTTTGCAAATGCAGTGCGGCCTACGTATCTTTCAATGCGAGACGGTTTTTCAAAACGGCCTCAACGCAAAGAAAGTCGTAGATGTCATCAATCTCATAATTTTGCCAACGTTCAATAGGGTAAGCAAGTGTTTTCTTTTGGTAAAAAGTAGGATGCTTCTTGAAAGCCTGCGTTTTTACTGCGTATATGACGCCGTAGGGAAAAAATCCCTCTGATGAGGATTTCTTGAATAGTGGGGCAACGATGCCGTGGTCGACTTTCTTAAGAATATCTGGTTTTTCCAAGTGAACAGCGCCCACACTAACAAGACCGTCCATAGTAGCGAAGTTTTTAATTAATGAGGCAAGTGCTTTATCGATATCATCATCGGCACGAAGCGGCGAGGTCGGTTCCAATAAAACGACAATGTCGAATGATACGCCATGATCGGCATAAAATTTCAATGTATGCAAAACCATATCGGCACTTGCGGCCGTATCCGTGGCTAGGCGAGCCGGCCTTACAAAGGGAGTATCGGCACCATATAGTTTTGAAACCTTCGCTATCTGGGGAGAATCTGTATTAACGATTACCGTGTTAATCAATAAGCTTTTCTTTGTCTGCTCGATGGTCCAGGCGATGAGTGGTTTACCCAAGAGCGATTTAATATTTTTCCCAGGAAGTCTTTTTGAGCCTCCGCGAGCCGGGATGATAGCGAGTATGTTGAGGTCGCTCATTATGCTAACATAATCTCACATATGACTCTATCGAACAAGATTGTGGTTGTTATGGGCGGGGGTGGGCTCCTCGGCTCGGAGTTCGTACGCGCATGTGCGGAAGAGGGCGCTCGTGTTGTGTCGGCGGACGTCAAGGAGTCCTCATTTCTTCCAGAAGGGGTGGCTTTTATCAAGTGCGATGCCACGAGCGAAGAAGAGGTTAAAGCCCTTGCGGATAAAGTACGCGAGCAATTTGGTCGTGCTGACGTGGTCATTAATGCGACATATCCGAAGACTGCGAACTACGGTAAAAAATTCGAAGATGGTGACCTTGACGAAATGCTTGAAAATACCACGATGCACATTAAAACATGTATGACTGTCGTGCGCGGGTTTCTCCCATTGCTGAAAGGGCAAAAAAGCGGATCACTTGTGTTTCTTGGCTCAATATACGGTGTGGCGGCACCACGTCTTGAAATATACGAGGGGACGAATATGACCACGCCCGCAGAATATGCTGCAGCAAAGGGCGGCACACTGTCTCTTGTGCGTTATTTTGCCGCATTGCTTGGATCCCACAATGTTCGTGTGAATGCGGTCTCTCCGGGAGGCATCATGGGGAATTACCCACAGTCATTTATCGATGCCTACAGCAGACGTCTTTTTTTGGGCAAAGGACTACTCAGTCCCAAGCATATTAGTGGGGCAGTAGTGTTCCTTGCTTCCGACGCATCAGAGATGATGACGGGCCAGAATCTTCTCATCGATGGCGGTTGGACGCTGTAGTTCATGGAAATACAGATTGGAAAAAAAATAATAAGAAAGGATAATCCTATCTTTATCATCGCAGAGGCAGGAGTAAACCATAATGGCGATATGGTTCTCGCGCGCAAGCTCATAGACGTGGCGGCTGATGCTGGCGCGGATGCGGTTAAGTTTCAAACATTTACACCCGAAGAGATTGTGAGTGATGTTGCGCCGCAAGCGGCGTATCAGGCGACGAACACTGGCAAAGAAGAGAGTCAGATCGCCATGCTCCGCGGGCTGGTGCTTCCACGCAAAGAACATGCAGCACTTAAAAAATATGCAGAAAAAAAGGGATTAATTTTTCTCTCGACACCGTTCAGCATCTCGGACGCCGATTTTTTGGAAACACTTGATATTGCGGCGTACAAAATTCCTTCGGGTGAACTTACGAACCAGCCGTTCCTTGCTCATATCGCGAAAAAAGGGAAACCAGTCATTCTCTCAACTGGTATGGGGACGCTTGAAGAAGTTCGCGAAGCACTCAGCGTCCTTACAGAAAATGGTGCGACGGGAATTGCCCTATTCCACTGTACCTCCGAGTACCCAACTCCGCCTGCTGATATCAACTTGCGTGCAATGCAGACGCTCGCGAGCGAATTCGGTCTTCCAACCGGTCTTTCTGACCACAGCGAAGGTGTATGCGTCGCAATTGCAGCGGTTGCCCTCGGTGCGCAACTAATAGAAAAACATTTTACTCTTGATCGTACATTGCCTGGACCCGATCATGTCATGTCACTTGAGCCAAATGAACTCAAAGAAATGATACGTTGCATTCGAATGGTTGAGCAATCACTCGGCTCGCCCGAAAAGAAACCGACTGAGGGAGAACTTGATACGGCTCGTGTCGCACGCAAGAGCGTAGTCGCACATCGCGATATCGCGGAAGGCGTACGCGTAGTATCCGAGGATGTTTACATTGTACGACCGGGTACGGGCATCGCTCCAAAACACTTTGATGAAGTCATCGGCAAGACTTCAAAACAAATTATTCCTCGCGGTACGCCCTTACAGTGGGAGATGTTCGTTTCATAATATGAAAAAAAAGATTTTAGTAGTGACTGGTACGCGGGCGGAATACGGCCTGCTTCGCTCCACGATGGACGAGCTCCTGAAGAGTAAATGTTTTTCACTCTCGGTTTTGGTTACCGGGATGCATACGCTAAAAAAATATGGCAACACGCAGACAGAAGTAAAAAAAGACGGCTACCCAGTGGTCGCGACCGTGCCCGTAAGTGAGAAAGACGAACAGTACCAATCTCTTGCAAAAGAAACGAAAGGCATCGGGGATTTTCTAATGCACTCGCGACCGGATTGCGTCCTTGTGCTCGGCGATCGCGATGAGCCGCTTGCCGCCGCCATGGCGGCGGCGCATCTCAATATCCCCATTGCGCACATCCATGGCGGCGATCGTTCGGGGTTCGTGATTGACGAACCAACCCGGCATGCACTCACTAAATTCTCAAACCTGCATTTCACCATCTGTCCTTCAAGTGGACGGCGCGTGCGCCAGCTCGGTGAAGAACCATGGCGCGTGCATGTGGTGGGTGCTCCTGGTTTCGATGAGATACTCTCTATGCGATACTCATCGCGTGCGGCAGTTGCAAAAAAACTCAAACTTGATCCTACACGTCGATGGATCCTCGTAGTGCATCATCCTACCGTTACTGATCCGATACCTCTTAAAGAGCAGGTCAAGCCGCTTCTGTATGTTCTTGGGACTGAGTACAAAGACGATGAAAAAATAGTGGTCTATCCGAACTCGGACACTGGCTCCGCTGCCTTTATTGAGGAATTTGAAAAGATGGAAAGGAAGGATCGCTTCCATCTTTTCCGTACCTTTGAGCGTGAGACATTTCTTAATGTGTTTAAACAAGCTGCATGCATGGTGGGGAATTCAAGCGCTGGCATTATCGAGTCCGGAGCCCTTCACATCCCGATACTCTCGATTGGCGGTCGTCAGCGCGACCGTGAACGCGGGTCAAATGTGCTCGAAGCCGACTATGATGCGACAAACATTTGCAAAGGGATGCAGAAAGTCCTTTCCCCGGACTTTGTGAAGATGACGAAGAAAGCAAAAAGCCCGTACGGCAAAGGAGGCGTGGGCAAAAAAATTGTTGCTCTTCTCGAGCGTCTCCTCAATCATCCACGCCTGCGATATAAAGAATTTAACGACGCATGATTTCGAATATATGACTCCCTTTCCAAAAATTGTATTTGCCGGTGATCGTGCACTCTCAGTTAAAATACTACAATTTATGTTTGCACATGGTTGCAAGCCCGAGGCTCTACTCGTGGCAGATGGTCCGGAGGCTTCACATGCGGAAGAACTCAAGTCTTTATGCAACTTTCTTCCATCAGCACGAATTATTGTGGGTAAAGACTTCCGGAGTGCGGAGTCTGTAGCACTCCTGCGCAAGATAGACCCAGACTATATTATTGGGATTCATTACCCCTACATCATCCCAAAAGAAGTACTTGAGATTCCGCACAGAGGTTTTTTGAACTTGCATCCCGCGTATTTACCGTATAACCGCGGTTGGCATACGCCGAGCTGGGCAATTATCGACGGCACTCCCTATGGTGCGACGCTGCACTTCATGAAGGAGCAGCTTGACCAGGGAGACATACTCGCACAAAAAAAATTGGCGATTGACCAAACCGACACAGCGAATTCTCTGTATCAAAAAGCCCTCGCGCTTGAGTATGATGTATTTGTAGATTTCTGGTCTCGCTTGGTATCCGGTACCTATATTCCTACCCCACAAGATCACACGAAGATGACGAGTCATAAAAAGAGTGATATGGCAGGAATTCAAGAGATTGATCTCAATAAAACATACCCTGCTCGGGAGATTATAGACAAACTGCGTGCTCTTACGACAAACAGTATTGCCGAAGCTGCATACATTATCGTCGACGGTAAAAAATACAGCATTCAAGTGCATATAGAAGAGGGCAAGAATTAGTAACCAAACTTATCAATGCGAGGTTATAGTGGTATAATTCAATATTCTGTATGCCATGAAAAAATCATATCAAATGGCGCGGCCTCATATTGGCAAAAAAGAGGAGAAATACGTTCTGGAAGTATTGCGCTCCGGCGTTCTCAGTATTGGTCCTAAGATACAAGCATTTGAAAAGAAATTCGCACAATTTACTGGTACCAAATACGCCTGTGCCGTTTCGAGTGGTACGGCAGGACTACATCTCGCACTCATTGCTGCAGGAATAAAGGAAGGCGATGAGGTCATAACGTCTCCATTCTCATTCATAGCCTCTGCGAACGCGATTCTGTATGTCGGTGCCAAGCCTGTATTCGTCGATATTGATCCTAGGACTGGCAATATAGATCCGAAAGAAATTGAAAAAGCTATAACAAAAAAGACAAAAGCGATTTTGCCCGTACATATTTTTGGGCAACCTGCCGATATGGGGACCATTATGAAAATCGCAAAGAAACATAATCTTGTCGTAGTCGAAGATGCCTGTGAGTCTCTCGGTGCGACGTACAAAGGAAAGATGGCAGGAACATTCGGGCAGTCAGGCGTTTTTGCGTTCTATGCAAACAAACAAATGACAACGGGGGAGGGTGGCATGATTGTCACCAACGACAAGTCTGTTGATGAGATGTGTCGAAGTTTGCGCAACCAAGGACGGTCGTCCAACATGCAATGGCTCGATCACCAATACTTGGGATACAACTATCGCATGGATGAAATGAGTGCTGCGGTAGGTTTGGCACAAATAGAGAAGATGAATTTTCTTATAAAAAAACGTCAAGAGATTGCCAGCTGGTATGCAAAAGAATTAGAACGGTTAGATTCATTGGTGGAAATTCCCCGCATCTCACCCGAGGCGACTCACACATGGTTTGTCTACGTGGTGCAGATTAGAAACGCGAACACATCGCGTGATAACGTCATACAAGATTTAGCGAAAAAAGGAGTAAGCAGTAAGCCGTATTTGCCGTCTATACATCTCTTCTCATTCTATCAAGATCGTTTCGGGTACGCCGAAGGGAATTTCCCTCTATCAGAGAGAAAGAGTTCTTCTGCGCTCGCGCTTCCGTTCTATATTGGGCTCACTAGACAAGATGTAAAAAATATAGTAAAAATTTTAGACGCGACACTTCAGGAACATGAAAGAATTCAAAAATAAGGACGTTATCGTAACGGGAGGAACCGGTTCTATCGGTTCTGAGATTGTGCGCCAACTACTCAAAACAACTGTTTCAAAAATACGTATCTATAGCCGTGATGAGCACAAACAGCATGAGTTGCGTCAAGAGCTCGGAGCAGACCCGCGCCTCACATTTCTTATCGGTGATGTGCGTGACAAGGATCGGCTGGATTTCGCCTTTAGAGACGTAGACATTTGCTTCCATGCAGCGGCGCTCAAACACGTATCATTTTGTGAATACAATCCTTTCGAAGCGCTCAAAACGAATACTATTGGCACGCAGAATGTGATTGATGTCGCTATCAAGAATAATCTTGAGAAAGTTATCGCCGTCTCGACCGACAAAGCCGTGAGCCCTGAATCAGTTCTGGGGGCTTCTAAACTTATGGCGGAACGTCTTATCGCGGCTGCGAATCTCACGGTGGGGCGCTCCCGCACGCGCTTCTCGTGTGTGCGCTTCGGTAATGTAGTAGGTTCGCGCGGTTCAGTCATGCATCTATGGCGGCGCCAGATAGAGGAAGGAGGTCCAGTGACCATCACCCACAAGCGGGTGAGTCGTTTTTTCATGGAGATACCCGAAGCTGCCGGTCTTATTTTTGAGGCTGCACGGATAATGCGCGGGGGAGAGATATTTGTACTTAAGATGAAGGAACGCCTCATTGTCGACTTCGCTCGCGAACTCATCGAGAAGTTCGGTAACGGCAAGAAGATCGCGATAACGTTTACCGGGCTTCGTCCAGGTGAGAAGCTCGACGAAGAACTTTTTACCAAAGAGGAGTGCTCGCATATGCTTGAGACTTCGAGTATGTATATCATCACCTCGCAACAGCTCGTGCCGGATTACAAATATAAACAGTCGAGTTATCCTGGTTCGCGCAAAGCTTCCATCCGGCGGTAATTCTCACAGAATGATCGATTTCATAGAGAAAAAGCGAAGTGGTAGCTTTTGGTGACTTATACAGGTTATAGTTAGGACCAATTCATGAAGAACGCTTTTGCGACACTCTGGCACATATTCAGTCAATACCGTTGGCACATTATAGCGTTGGTGATGTTTGGCTTCCTGAGTGCCATATTGGAAGGTATTGGAATCAATGCCGTTATACCACTCATATCATTTTTCAACGGCGCTAGTGGCGGGCCGACGGATTTTATTACGCATGCAATTCAAACACTGTTTGGTTTTCTTCATATACCTTTTAGTTTCCGGTACTTACTCGGCTTCATTCTTGGGCTTTTCATACTGCGTGCCGTGTCGATGGTGGTGTTCGGCTATATTCGTGGATGGATAGGTGCCGACTTTCTTGGTAAAGAGAGCGAAGAGGTGTTGCGTCACACCCTTCTTTCTTCATGGCCGTTTTTATTGAAACAGAAGATAGGTACCATGCACAACACTCTGGTGCGGGATATTCAACAAACGGGTGGAGTTCTTGGAGGAGTCGCACAACTTGTACAATCTTTCAGCGGATTTCTAATGTATCTCTTGGTGGCAATAAATATATCGCCGACCATGACATTTTATACACTCGGTGGGGGTGTCGTTGTTCTCTTTGTAGTGCGGCCACTTCTCCGTCGTACACGAAATATTAGCGAAAAAATAACGAGCTTGGAGAAACAATTCTCGCAATTCTTGAGCGAACATATTATCGGCATGAAGTCTATCAAAGCCGCCGGTGCGGAGCATGTCGCGCTTGTCGGTGGTACTACGCACATACGTTTGTTGCGGGAGCTCTCCATACGGCAGGCACTTGTCCACTCTGTAAGCTCGAGTTTATTCCAGCCAGCCAGCCTTGTTCTTGTTGTCATTCTTTTCGTACTGACCTACAACACGCCTGGCTTCAGTATCATATCTTTTGCAGCGGCACTATACCTTATTCAAAAAATATTCACCTATCTTGAGTCCGGACAGAATGCGCTTCTTGCTATAAGTCAATTGTTACCCTACGCACAAAATATTTCAAACTTTAAGAACATGCTTGCCGAGCATCGCGAACAGACCGGACAAGGGAAGAGTCCATTTGTGTTTAGTAATTCGCTGGTATTCGACCACGTCTCGTTCGCGTATGCTGGGTCGCAGCCAGTTCTCACGGACGTGTCGTTCTCAATTGCGCGAGGGGAGACTATTGGGCTCATCGGTCCATCGGGAGCAGGAAAGACTTCAGTTGCCGATATTATTTTGCGCCTGTTTCGTCCTACTAGTGGCAGCGTATTTCTTGACGGGATTAAAGCAGATGAAATTGATATTGAAAAATGGAGAAAAAATGTCGGATATGTCGCGCAGGATGTTTTTCTCTTCAATGGCACCCTTGAAGAGAACATCCGTTTTTATCGGCCCGAACTCTCAGACAAGGACATTGTGGCGGCGGCGAAACAGGCTAGTATCTATGACTTCATCATGGGGCTACCCGAAAAGTTCGAAACGAAGACCGGCGATAGAGGCGTTATGCTCTCGGGCGGGCAGCGCCAACGTATCGCACTCGCACGGGCGCTTGCGGGCTCGCCTGCGCTTCTCATACTCGATGAAGCGACAAGTGCGCTCGATTCAGCATCGGAGAAGCTCATACAAGAATCCATTCGTGCACTCCACGGCTCCGTGACGGTCTTCATTATTGCGCACCGACTGAGCACCATTGAGCACGCCGATCGTTTATTGGTGCTCGACCACGGGAATATTATCGAAGAGGGAACGCCACACGAGCTTGCGGAACGGCCAAACTCTTATTTTTCAAAATACCACGGAGTTCATAAAGTGAAATAGAAGCCTATATGAATTTGAAACAGTATGTGACGGTAGGCGCTGGCATACTTGTATCGGTCTGCATATTTGTGCCACTTGTAGAAATAACGGATCCGAATGACTACAACCTGGTTTCAACTGATCCTGTGACAGGACTTGCCAGGTACAAGCCAAACAGTTCATTTATGACGGCGGGGGATTGTTACGAAAATAAGGTGGAAGTGAATAATCTGGGTTTCCACGGACCTCCTGTACAACTTGAGAAGGGAAAAGAAGTCTTTAGGATTGTGATAGTGGGAAGTTCGTATGTTTCGGCAATACAAGTACCGGTCCGGGACATGCACTCAACGCTGCTTCAAGAAAAACTGAATGCGAATCCCAAGCGAGCATATACCTATGAAGTCGTTCCAATTGCTATGGGAATGAATCGAATACTTCTTGATATGTTCTATTACCTCAAGTACGGCTCTATGCTTGCGCCTGATCTCGTTATTAATATTGAAAGCGGCTATGAGCTTATAGCTCAAAATCCAATCGATATGCCCGCATATGACGCGCAGGGGAATATTCTGCTCCAAACACCGAAGAGCGGCGAAAACCCTAATGTCGGGTATTTCCGCTCTATAAGTCGACACTCAAAATTCCTCGTGAACCTCTATAACCGTTTTCTTATTTTTAGAAGCTCTCTGAATTCTTTTCTCTCCGCACCATTTTCTGGAACGGCTGTGTCTATTCCGACAACGGAGGCTGCAGCAAAAGAAGTAGCCTTACGAGCAGAAGAGGAGCGTTGGCAGGTGAAAGAAAAAATACTAAGTACCTATGCGAAGCTGGTTCTAAAAAACGGTGCGCCGTTCGTCTTTGCTTCGTGGACGGGTCCATCGGCAGCGACATCAACCGCACAGGAATTCCCACGTCATATGCCGGAAATTGCGAAGCGTAATAATTTTTCCTATGTCGATCTTGTGCCGGTCTCAAGAGCCGCAGAGGCGATTACTGGCAGGGCAAGTAATTACCCATGCGATTACCATTGGAATTCAGATGGTAATCGTTATGCCGCTGAAGCTCTCTATAGTTATTTGTCTACCCATCCGGCACTTCTAACACATCACTCGCTATGACGTTCGTTTCAGTCGCTTTTCTCATCTTTTTTGTTTGCATTGTGGCTGGGTGCTACCTTTGCCCGCCCCGTTTTCGGTGGGCACTTTTGCTTCTCGGCAGTTGTTATTTCTACATGGTTTTCGTACCGCAATATATTCTTGTCCTCTTTTTCATTATCCTCGTAGACTATATTTGTGCGCTACGGATGGATCGGACGGAGGGTGCGGCGAAGCGAAGGATGTTCTTCGTAGGCATGTTCATGACCATCAGCGTACTTTTTGTGTTCAAGTATTTTAATTTCTTCAATGATAATATCGCATTGCTCGCCAGGGCTCTTGATTGGAATTACTCCATCGAAGCGCTTCAAATCCTCCTTCCCTTGGGTCTTTCATTTCATACGTTCCAAAGCATCAGTTACCTTATCGAAGTGTATCGAGGGAAATACCCCGCAGAACGACATTTTGGCATATATGCACTCTATGTCATGTTTTTCCCTCAGTTGGTCGCGGGGCCTATTGAGCGGCCGTCGCACCTCATTCCGCAATTCAAAAAAGTAGTCTTTTTTGAAGGGGCAAATGTCTTTTCCGGCATTCGATTAATGGCATGGGGATTTTTTAAGAAATTGGTCATCGCCGACCGGCTGGCATTTTCGGTCAATTATATATACGCGAATGCGCTCCATTTGTCTGGACCAAGCATACTCTTTGCGATGTTTGCGTTTGCTTTCCAGCTGTATGCTGACTTTTCCGGATATACCGATATTGCGCGCGGAAGTGCGCGAGTGTTCGGGATAGATCTCGTGCGTAATTTCAACCAGCCCTACTTCTCTCGCTCCATCGAAGAATTTTGGCGGCGCTGGCACATATCGCTCTCGTCGTGGTTTCATGATTATTTCTATTTCCCGCTGGTGTATTCGGCAAAACGAATCACTATATACTGGCTGTATTTTTGTATTGTAGCAACATTCGTTGTCATCGGTTTCTGGCACGGCGCAGCGTGGTCATACATTTGCATGGGGCTTTTCTTCGGGGGCGCTATCGTTATAGGACGTATCACGAAACCGTTACGTCGCGCATTTCTAGTCAGAACAGGTCTCACACACGTACCCCGAGTGCATACGATGATCCAGATCGGAGTTACATTTGTATTGGTAAATATCGGCTGGGTTTTCTTCCGCTCACCGGATCTGTCGAGTGCCTTTGGCTTTTTTAAGCAACTATTTGTTGGATGGGATATCTCATTTGCGCAGTTCCTGGAAGGATTCATTATTCATCCAGTTATGATGCTCGGTATTAAAAATGTAGATCTCGCTCTTTCATTCTGCTTCATTTTCCTCCTCCTCTTTGTCGAGAGTATGGAGAAACGGGGACGTCTCGCGGTATTTCTAAACACACAGTCGCTATTCGTTCTGTCCGTACTCTACAGCTCGCTCGTCCTGGTCCTTGTTCTATTTGGTAGCTTTGCGACAAACGCTTTTATTTACTTCCAATTTTGATTGAAGAAGGTGTTGCAAGGATGTTTGAGTATTACAAAAAACGCAAAGGTATATATCCTAAATGGGGGCATCTTTTGATTCTTGTAGAAGTCTAATCTTTTCTCGCGATCGCCAGTATTGAAACGCCGAATGGGAAGTTTACGAAGCGTAATACGAATGCTTCAATCCGAAATATGCCGTAGAGAAGGCTATTTATAAAAGAATTATTGAGCTCTGTTTCCGAATGCGCATGCAATGGGATAACTCGATTCGCTAGGCGCCACACAGCAATAGGCAGGAAAAGAAGTGTGTTGAAATAGGTAAACCGAATGGGGGTAAACCCTCCAGCAACTATTTTTGAACGCAATTCAGGGCGTGTGTATCGGCGGTAGTGTTCGCTGAATACATCCGTCGAACCCCATAAAAACATGAATGCCGGAACAAAGAAAATGGCGATCCCATCCGGTTTCAGCACGCGCTTGATTTCCGCGAGCGCTTTTGTATCATCCGCAACATGCTCGATAATGTCGAGCGCGAGAACGAGATCAAAATTGTTATCCGGGTAACTTATGTTGGTAACACTCCCAACACGAACTTGCTGAATGCCCCGCTCTTTGCAAAAGGCCACCGCGCGGGGCGAGACATCCACTCCGTAGGCGTCACCATACGAAGAAAGTCCAGAAAGTAGCTCCCCCGTACCGCAACCTATATCAAGAATGTGTAATGATTCTTTATTTGGAAAATAAGATCTAATGAGACTGCGTACAATTTCGCGTCTGACACGATACCACCAATGGGACTTTTCAAGTCGATAAATCGTATCGTGGTAGACATCCTTCATATGCTGCTTGCATAGTAGTGTAATAAGATTCGTTGGCCATGTCCACTTTCTGACAAATAACTCATTTATCACTATCGTCCTCGTGTGTCTCACGTTTGAGGTGTACTTCTAGTACCTCTATGTCCAGGCCGTTGCGGCCGCCCTTGTGGCTGGCGCAACATACTTTGTGTACCACCCTATCTTCCGGAGCCTAATTTTTCTCACCAATACTATGGTTTGAAGGAACCCAATGTTTTCTGAATAATGTACATGGGACGACGCCTCACTTCATCATAAATCCTCCCTATATATTCTCCGAGAATGCCGATAGAGATAAGTTGTACCGCTCCGATAAAAAGAATAACGATAAGTGTAGAAGAGAAGCCGACTATTCCCAGCACTCCGTACCTAAGGCGCAAATACAGTAGGACGGCAATACCAACACCTGCGAAAAGAGCCACGGAAAAACCCAACAAGGTTGCGAAGCGCAAAGGCAAGTACGAGAAAGAAAAAAGTCCGTCAAAGGCGAGGCGGAACAATTTGCTTAACGTATATTTGGGAATGCCGGCAAAACGCGATGCACGTTCATATACGATGCCGCACTGGCGGTACCCAACCCAGCTGCGCAATCCACGCAAAAATCTGGTTCTCTCTGGCATGGAGCGTAAGGTGAGTACGACCTTTCGATCAAGTAATGAAAAATCGCCGGAATCAAGTACTGCATTTTCGAGTTCGGCAACGCTTTTGAAAAGTCTATAAAAAATCCAATACGCAGAACGTTTTAAGAAAAATTCCTTCCTTTTTGTTCGTACACCGTACACAACCTCATAGCCTTCCCGCCACTTTTCAAAAAAACTAGGAAGCGTTTCAGGAGGATCCTGCAAGTCAGCATCCATGACTACTACAGCATCTCCCTGTGCATAGTCGAGTCCGGCGGAAAGTGCCGAAGGTTGGCCGAAATTACGCGAGAGAAAGATGCATTTTATTCGAGGATTGTTGCGGTGCAACTCGGTCATCAACAGAGGAGTTTTGTCAGAACTCCCATCATCTATGAGTATAATCTCATACTCATGCGCGTGATGTTCCAAGACCGCGACTGTGCGCTTGCATAGCTCGATCAGTACCTCTCCTTCGTTGTATATTGGTACAATTATTGAAAAAAAAGAATTTCCCATCAAAGATTATTTATGCCTCAATATACTATACTTGTCGGACCCCTCTAGCAACGTATAGTGCCCGAGGTATTTCTGTGCCGAAGGAATCGCATCGGCACTCATAATAACTACGTCAGGGACACCATTTTTCAATGATACGAGGGAATCCTCTCCCGCAACCCATGCGCCTCCAGCCGAAAAGTATTGTGTGTAAGTGTCGTAGAGCAAGAACGGGACAACTGCCGGAGCGTCAAATACAAATATGCTCGTTTTCGAATCAAGCGATCCGAGAGTACGTTCCAAAGTATTGGTTATCTGATACTGCGAAGTGCCCGATATCCACGAGCCAAAAACCAAGTAATACCATTGTAGCAATATAAACAGACTCAACAGTACCGCTACCATGGGGCGCTCATACGTCTTCAGGCGAGCGGTATAAGAGAGGGGTAAAGCGAAGATCGTTTTGAGGGCAAAGGGCAAGAAAAAAAGAGCGACGATATCAGCTGGGAAAAGGTAGCGATACCATCCGGGAGTGCGCAGATACGCAAACATCACTAACAAAGTAAATAAAAAGGCACAGACTTCCGCGTATGAAATAACTTGCTTCTTTCTTTTCCGGATAATGAGCGCGATGGCCCAACATGCAGTAATACCAAGCGTATACAGCGGAGTTGATTCTGTGAAAAATCGCATGAAGTTCATCGCCATGACGTCTGTGAGATGTGTGAGACGGTACGGATTTGCATAAAAAGAAAGAATATCGGTAGCTGAATCGGTGAACGAAAATTGGGTCGCCAACCATACTATGATCGGCAAAGAAAAAGCGCAGGAACACCATATCAGAGCAGGCACGTTTGAAAGGGTGCGTCGCCAGCGAAAAAGGAACACCATGCCGAGTGCCACCGGAACTATAAGAAAAAGAGGTTTTGTAACCGTTGTGAGACCTAGAAATACACCAGCCAATATGGCGTATCGAACATTCTTAAAATCAGATTCTTCGAGTTTTTGAAGAAAGAAAAGAAACAGTAGTAAAAAGGAAAGTCCGGGCACTTCGCCGAGCATACTTTTCCCATCGCCGTATAACGAAGGGAAAGTCGCCACAAAAAAAGCGCCTGAAAGCGCGTACCATTTGTTCTGGAGGCGCGTCAACAGGTACAGGCCTGCGATGACAAGAAGAAAGATAAAAATAACCGCTACCGCGCGCGCGGTAATGATGCTGACGCCAAATATATAAAAGCTTGCTGCAACAGGGAAGACTACAGGGAAACCGGTCGATACATGCCCCGCAGACACATATTCGCCCGGTGCAAGTTGTAGCCCCATAACCCCATGATGGGCAACGTTTTCGGCAAGTTGCAGGATCATCCCCTCGTCGTACCATACCGGAGGGCTTTCACTGAGCTGATACAGCGAAAAGTAGGCGACACAAGAAAACAGTGCGAGCAGGAGCGCGTACAATAGGTATCTGGAGATTGCGATACTCGCAAACATGACATCTCAATCCTAGCACGGTACGCGAATTGCAAAACAAAGATGAAGAATCATATAAGATGTATACTTGTGTCCATAACCGCCATTAACATTAGCTGGAGTAATTCATATGAAAAAAAGCATATACGCAGCAGGAGTCTTCACTCTCGCGCTCGCAATGAGCGGATTACCGGCCGTCGTACGTGCCGAGAGCGGAAGCAGTGAGGGGCAGGGTGGTGTCGGCTCACAAGAGGTCGTAACGGTGCAAGGGGCGGAAGTGCCAACGGGTGTTTCTGTGCGCGCGGGTGAAAAAGATCAGTCTTCTTTAGGCCAGAAGAGAGGGGAGAGTAAGGAGCAAGATGAACAGGTTGAAGCGGTAAGTTTAAATGATCAATCGGATAATGAAGAAATGTCGGACGATCAAAATAAAGAGGACCAAGATGAGATTGATTTCGAACTTGAGGATGATGAAGATATTGCGGTTTCTCTCGGCGATCTGAAACAGAAGATAGAGAATCGAAAGCATGAGCTTAAGGATGAAGAGGCGAGCACGACGCCCAAGTTCAAGGATGTAATGAAGAATGCGAACGAGGTGCGTCTCGCCGTGCATGCACTTCTTTCTTCCAAGCATCTACTGGGTGGAATCGGAGAACAGGTGTCGGAAATTGCGAAGCATATGAATGACTCGGTTTCGACGACGACAAATGCTGAGGCGCAGATTGAATCGCGCAATTTCTTCGCGAGACTTTTCTTCGGTGGTGATGCTGTGGCAGCGGATGTGATCTCTCAAGAGGTCGCGCAGAATCAGCAGCGCATCGACGTTCTTACTAATCTACTCGGTGCAGTCAATATTTCGGCAGATATCAAGGTGACTATTCAGGCGCAGATAGTAGCATTACAAGATGCTCAGACACGTCTGCATGATCTTGCTCAGAGAGAGCAGGGACTGTGGGGACTTTTTAGTTGGAGGTTTTAGATCTTTAGAAGGCTCAATCTTCCACGTGCACAAAACGCCCCGCGACTAGCGGGGCGTTTTGTGCATTGGTGTATGATATAGTTTCTCTATCATGAAGAGCGATGGTACCGCGAAACAGATTGCTCTATGGGCAGCGCTCGGAGCGCTGTTCCTTATACCGCTTGCACCGCTCATCGTCGCCAATCCATTCTTTTTTCCGTTCATTACCGGCAAAGCGTTTTTCTTCCGCATTTTAGTTGAGGTGGCGGTCGCTGCATGGGCAGTACTCGCAGTTCTCGATAGAGAATATCGCCCGCGTTTTTCATGGATTGGAGTGACGGTCGTTGCCTTTGTCGTCTGGATGTTCATCGCCGATGCGTTTGCGCCAAATGCTACGAAAGCGTTCTGGAGTAATTTTGAGCGTATGGAGGGTTGGGTGCTTCTCATTCATTTGCTCGGATTTTTCTTTGCTGCTGGTGCAGTGTTACGTGTGCAGAAGAAGTGGCGAGCGTGGTTCATTACTTCACTTGGTGTCTCGATAGTTATTTGCATTCACGCATTTCTCCAGCTTGGCGGGTCCTCAGCGATACATCAGGGCTCGACACGTGTCGATGCGTCTATGGGCAACTCCGCATATTTGGCGGTCTATCTTCTATTCAATGTGTTCATTGCGCTATGGCTCGCTCTTACCGAGAGTCGTGCGTGGATGAAGTGGTCCCTGCTTACGCTTGCGATTGTGGAGGCGATACTTATTTTTTTCACCGAAACACGGGGTACGATAATTGGACTTGTGCTCGCGCTCACACTTGCGGCACTCCTGACTGCACTCACTGCAGGGAAGCATGTTCGGCGTATTGCGGCGGGCGGATTTATTTTCATGTTAATCCTTATAGGCAGCTTCTACGTCGCTCGCAATTCTGATTTTGTACAAAACAATCACACACTACAGCGTGTCGCGTCTATTTCGCTCCACGACGGAGCGACACGCTTCACTATCTGGAGCATGGCGTTTAAAGGAGTCCTTGAACGTCCTCTCGTCGGCTGGGGACAGGAAGGCTTCAACTATGTTTTCGATAAGCATTACGATCCATCGCTCCATCATCAGGAACCATGGTTTGACCGAGCGCATAATGCCTTTATTGATTGGCTCAGTGCAGGAGGCGTGCCAGCATTCCTACTCTACGTCTCTCTTTTTGGATCTGCCATTGTATTGCTCTGGCGGAGCTCAGAACTTTCACGTCCGGAACGGATTGTCCTCACTTCTGCGCTCGTCGGATATGCCGTGCACAACATCTTTGTTTTCGACAATCTGTATTCCTACGTATATTTCTTCGCACTCCTGTCACTCATCGACTCACAGGTCGCTCGGCCAATTCCGCGACTTGAACATGCTCCTGAGCTTGGGGCAACGGATGGTGTGACCTACGCGCTCCCAATTGCAAGTATTGTCGCGGTCGCCCTCATCTGGTCGGTAAATATTCCTGGCATACAAACGGCGTCTAAACTTATTACCGCACTCTCTCCTTCAGCTGCTGGTCTTGCGGGGAATGCTGCTGTCTTTGAGGATCTTGTTGCGCATCCCTCTTTTGCCGCACAGGAGATACGTGAGCAACTTATCTCCTTCGCCGGTGGGGTCGTACAGAATCAACAGGCGACAAATGAATTGAAACAACAGGTAGTTACGCTCGCTATAACCGAAATGCAGAAACAAGTCACTGCATACCCGCTTGATACTCGTGAACAACTTCAGCTTGCGTACGCATACCGTATAGCCGGGGATGGTGCAAATGCACTCAAGGTAATTCAACAGGCTGCTCTACTCTCGCCGGGGAAGGAAGCTATATGGATTGAAATGGGTGCGACGGCGTGGGATCAGGGCGATGTAAAAATGACGCAGCAGGCTTTCCATACCGCATACACACTTGCGCCGCAGTTTGAAGAGCTTGCAGTGTATGCCGCAGTTGGCGATATTGCAGTTGGCGATATTGCGGCAGCCGATAAAATCTTAGTAGACGTGTACGGCTCCTCTATCGTCGATAGCGACATCCTTTCAGTTGCATACTATCGTACCAAGAATTGGCCACGTCTCATTGCTATTTCAAAACTGCGTGCGGAAAAACCTGGCGCAAGTGTTGAAACATGGTTCTCTCTTGCTGCGGCGTATTACACATCAGGCGATAAGGCGAGTGCAATTGCTACAATCAATAAAGCAGTTGCACTCTATCCGGACGCGGCTGCCACTGGAGCATCAGCAATCGCACAAATAGAAGGGAAGACGTCAGGACAATAAATAATCAAACCTCTTTCACGTACGGATGTTTGATATACATCGGCAATGATTTCAAAGGATGTGCAAATTGCGCCACTCACCACATTTCATATTGGCGGACCAGCATCATTTCTCAAAGAAGTATTCACCGTCAAAGATATTGAAGATGCGATTGTCTGCGCGCGTGAGAACAAACTGCCGCTCTATACGTTAGGTGGAGGTAGTAATGTGTTGGTGCCTGATGCGGGTGTTGCTGGCGTTGTTGTGAGGATGTTGGTGGGCGATATTACATTTGAGAATGTTGGCGATGATGCGTTGCTTGTTGCAGGCGCCGGAGCTGTATGGGAAGACGTTGTCGACCGTGCGACTACACGGGGTTTTTTTGGCATAGAGAATCTTGCTGGTATTCCGGGAACGATTGGAGGTGCCTCGGTACAAAATATCGGCGCGTATGGCGCTGAGTTCAAGGACGTATTTGCATACGCCGATGTTATTGATACTGCGACGGGCTTGCCTCGGCGCATAACTTCTACCGAGGCTTCATTTGCATATCGCACCAGTTTTTTCAAACAGCACCGAGGATATATCATCATCCGGGTCGCACTCCGTCTCACGAAACGTGCAGTGCCGAACATCACGTACCCCGATCTTCTTCGTGTACAGGCAACAGGCGCTCCGCTCACAACGCCTAAAGAAATTGCCCGTACCATTCGAGGCATTCGAGCATTGAAGTTCCCACAAGATGTTCAAGAAGGAAGCGCAGGTTCTTTTTTCAAAAATCCCGTTATTTCCCGTGAGCACGCTGATGAGCTCACAAGACGTTTCCCCATCATGCCGACATTCCCTCAAACAGATGGTTCTATAAAAATATCACTTGCGTGGTTTCTCGACCACGCGCTTTTGCTCAAGGGATTTTCGATAGGTCGTGCACGACTCTATGAAAGGCACCCTCTTGTTATTGTCGCACAAGCTGGAGCACACGCGATCGAGGTCGACGCTCTTGCCTCTGAAGTTGAAAAACGTGTGCACGCCGCGACAGGCATCACGATTGAACGCGAAGTAGAAATGTTCGGTACATGATTGAGTCTCTATGAGGAATCATATACAGCAAATAATTTGGAGACAGTGCACAGTTCTTTAAAAATAACTTTTTAAGTTTTTTAGAAAGTTATCCACATTTTATTTTATTTTGTTACATAAAGTTTTTTTACGCGCAATAATACTATCTAGAGACGTTTGCGCATGAAAATTTATTTTCGCGTGTAGACGGGTCGACTTATCAGCCACCATACATAATTCGTACTCATCATGGCAAAAAAGCGTAAGGCAGCGAAGAAGGCAGTAAAAAAGACAAAGAAGCGCAAAGCGGCAAAAAAGCGTCGTTAGTTTTATAGCTGCCTCACAACTGTAGGCTAAAAAGAAAAACGCCCCGCATACAGCGGGACGTTTTTCTTTTTAGCCACCGAGTACATTAGGTGATATAGTATGCCGCAATGTTCGGACTGTCTCGCTTTTTTTCAAAAAATCAATCCGCGGCCTTTTTAAAGGCTGCGGCGCCCGTTATTACGGAGACAAATACGTTCACAGAGGAATTTGTTGGACTCCCCGATTCCACATTGCGTGAACGATTACTCGAAGTGCGCACTCGGGCGAAGACAGCTGGCGCGACTCCTGAAACAGATATTCCGCTGGTGTTTGCGCTCGTACGCGAGGCGGCGCGCCGTACGCTCCACCAGCCCCATTTCGATGTACAGCTCATTGGCGGGTTATCTCTACTGCGAGGCAAAATTTCTGAAATGCGTACCGGCGAAGGTAAAACGCTTGTTGCTACGCTTCCGGCGACCTTCCATGCACTTGCGGGCAATGGTGTCCAAGTCGTCACCGTGAATGATTACCTCGCTCGTCGTGACGGTGTATGGATGGGGCAGGTCTATAACTTCTATGGCCTTACGGTCGGCGTTGTCACGGGGGCCGGTTCGTACCGGTATGACGCTTCACACATTGCTCCCGAAGAAGATGCAGAACGCGATGTCGAAGGTTCGTTCAAGGTGTTCTATGACTATCTACATCCCGTAACCAAAAAAGAAGCATATGCCGCCGACATCACCTATGTAACCAACAACGAACTCGGTTTTGATTATCTGCGCGACAACACCGCCTACGACGCATCACAGATCGTCCAACGGGAGTATCACTACGCGATTATCGACGAGGTCGACTCTATTCTCATAGACGAAGCTCGCACACCGCTCATTATCTCGGGACCTGCAGGTGATTCGCAAGGGTTCTACGAACGTTTTGTGGGGATCGTCCGCAACATGAACGAAAATGAAGACTATACCGTTGATGAGAAACAGAAGGCGATTCAAATCACCGAGTCAGGAATGCACAAAGCTGAAGTTGCACTTGGTCTTGAAAATATTTACACGGAAGGAGGGGTAAAATACGCGCACCATCTCGAGACGGCGGTGCGCGCGAAAGCCCTTTTCCATAAGGACAAGGAATATGTCGTACGTGACAATGAGATCGTTATCGTGGATGAATTTACCGGAAGGATGCAGCCCGGGCGACGTTGGTCTGAGGGTCTGCATCAGGCGATTGAGGCAAAAGAGGGTGTGAGCATACATGAGGAAACGCGGACGTATGCGACAGTCACATTTCAAAATCTTTTCCGCATGTACAAGCGGCTTGCTGGCATGACGGGCACAGGCCTCTCCTCCGAGGAAGAATTTTATACGGTCTATGGACTTGAGGTTGTTGTAGTGCCGACCAATAAACCCTTGAAGCGTAAAGATTATGATGATGCAATCTTCCAAACTACTGCCGGCAAGTATCGTGCTGTTGCGCGCGCAGTGAAGGAGCGACATGAACGTGGACAGCCGGTACTCGTAGGGACGGTCTCCATCGAGGATAATGAGCTAGTGAGTACGTATCTCACTAGCGCGGGCGTTCCCCACGAGGTATTGAACGCGAAGAATCATGAGCGTGAGGGTGAGATCATTGCCGAGGCAGGCAAGGAAGGTCGAGTGACGGTTGCAACAAATCTTGCTGGTCGTGGCGTTGATATCAAGCTTGGCGGGGCGCTCGCTTCAAACGAAGAGCGCGCTGCAATTCTTGAGAAAGGTGGACTTGCGGTGATCGGTACCGAGCGGCATGATGCGCGCCGTATCGACAATCAGTTGCGCGGGCGTTCCGGTCGTCAGGGTGATCCGGGCGAGACGCGTTTTTATGTTTCCTTGGAGGACAAGCTTATGCGGGTCTTTGCCTCAGAGACGTTAAAAAAAGTGATGGGCGGATTTGGTATTCCCGAGGACGAGCCGATTGAGAGTTCGATGATTACACGTTCTTTAGAAACCGCACAGGAACGGATTGAGGGATTCAACTTCGACTCGCGCAAACAAGTTCTTGCCTACGATGACGTGATGAACACTCAGCGTCTCGCTATGTACGCACGCCGCCGCGCCGCACTTATCGGAAGCGATGCTGAGATGGAAGAACTTATCCGCGTACTTCTCGGTGACAAAACACTTCCTGGCGGGAGTTCTGATGCGGGGGGTGGGGAGCACACCTCCGAACATACGACGTCCGAAGGAACGCGCGGAGGGTCTGATGTGGAAGCCATCCTTGCCGCAAAGAAAATTGAATTTGGCGATTCGTTTATTGCGCATCTGCGGCGCCTTCTTTTGCAAGTTGTCGATACGTTTTGGTTTGAACATCTTGAGACTATGGATTATTTGCGACGCTCGGTGTCGCTTCGAGCATATGGCCAGAGAGACCCACTGATAGAGTATCGGCGCGAGGGGCTTATGCGGTTCCGGCAGCTCGAAGAGAGTATCAGTACGGCGGTTACCGAAGCATTACCGCGGCTTGTTCCGGCGGAGGATGCCCGTATTCGTGCTGAAGAAGCAAAAGTGCGAACCGCAGCGCTCTCGGCTGGCAAGGAAGAAGAAAGTGCGTCTACCCCTATCAAGAAAGTGTTTCAGCATAATCGCAATGATTTCGTCACTATCAAGAAAGGTGATACGACGCAGACGCTTAAATTCAAAAAAGCAGAGCCGCTTTTGGCAGAAGGCTGGGAAATCGTTACCTAAACCCCAATTTCCGTTTTGTGCTAAGGTGCATCTATGGCATTTGTTGATGAGGCAAAAATACATGCGGAGTCGGGGAAAGGAGGCGACGGTGTCGTCCGATGGCTCCGTACCAAAGAATCCGCACGAGGGGGGCCTTCTGGGGGTGACGGTGGCCGAGGCGGGGACGTCATTCTTGTTGGCGTACGCGATCTTGCTGCCCTGGCACACTATCGTTACGAGAAGAAATTTCATGCTGAAGATGGCGTAGCGGGAAAGGGAGAATTGAAGCAGGGTAAAGACGGCGCAGATACTCTGCTCAAGGTACCAGTTGGAACATTTGTGCGTGTCGTAGAGACCGGTGAGGAGTATGAGATTTCAAAGGAAGATGAACAGATCGTTCTCTTTCGCGGCGGTAAAGGAGGGCTCGGTAACGCCCGCTTTAAGAGTTCAACAAATCAGAATCCTTTCGAGCAGACGCTGGGCAAAAAAGGGAAGGGTGGGGCTCTTGAGCTCACGCTTAAGATTATTGCGGATGCAGGACTAATAGGATTACCAAATGCAGGGAAATCATCGCTTTTAAATGCTCTTACGCGGGCCAAGTCAAAGGTTGGCGACTACCCATTTACAACACTCGAACCAAACCTCGGTGAGCTGTACGGCTATATACTCGCCGACATACCAGGACTTATAGAAGGAGCCTCGTCTGGCCGAGGTCTCGGTATAAAGTTCCTAAGACATGTTGAAAGAACAGGTATTCTTTTGCATCTTGTCTCGGCAGATCAAGACGATACTTTGGCCGCATATAAAGAGGTACATAGAGAAATAGAATTGTTTGGACACGGTTTGACTTCGAAGCGTGAAATAATAGTCTTATCTAAGACGGACCTCATTACTCCAGAAGAGTGCAAAATAAAGATGCAGTTACTTAGTATGGAGACAGGAAGGGACGTGCTCTCCGTTTCGGTAGAGGACGCTAAAGCTTTAAAGAAATTTTCAGATACGCTCATTAAGATATTTTCGACCGGGACATAACCGGTTGAAGGGAGCTTCCCCCGCTGTGCTATCTGCTATAGACTACCTCCATACTCCATATAGTCCATGATGTACCGCCCAACCATTGGTCTTGAAGTCCATGCTGAATTGAAAACGCGAACTAAAATGTTCTGCGATTCTGCGAATGATCCTGATGAAATGCGGCCTAATATAAATGTGTGTCCGGTTTGCATGGCACACCCGGGTACTTTGCCAATCATCAATCAAGAAGCGGTGAAGCATATTATGCGTATCGGAACTGCGATCAAAGGCAAGATTGCTGACTTTAGTGAATTTGATCGAAAAAGTTATTTCTACCCGGATATTCCGAAGGGGTATCAGATCAGTCAATATGAGCACCCATTTATTAGTGGCGGCGAACTCCTGGGCGTTGCGATTACTCGAGTGCATCTCGAAGAGGACACCGCACGCTCGATTCATACTGCGGGAAAGAGTCTTGTTGATTTCAATCGCGCCGGTATCCCACTTATGGAACTGGTTACGGAACCGGTACTGAAAGATGCCGAGACGGCGGGGCGCTTTGCACGCGAATTACAGCTCCTCCTCCGCACGCTTGGCGCAAGCGAAGCAAACCTTGAAAAAGGCGAAATGCGCATAGAAGCGAATATCTCTGTTTCGGCTGATGAGAGCAAGTTTGGCACGAAAGTTGAGGTGAAAAATATCAACTCATTTCGTTCTGTTGAGCGTGCTATTGCGTTTGAGATAGAACGGCAGATTGCCCTCCTTGAAACAGGGGGGAAGGTGGCGCAAGAGACTCGCGGATGGGACGAAACAAAACAAGTAACTTTTCACCAGCGTTTCAAAGAGGGAAGCGCCGATTACCGTTACTTTCCAGAACCAGATTTACCGAAACTTTTTCTCTCAGAGATTTCTGAATTTTCCTCAGAGAAATTGGAAGCAGCATTACCGGAACTTCCATGGGAGCGTCGTGCTCGTTACGAATCACTCGGTGTGCGCAAGGAATATGTTGGCGTGCTTATTCAGCCGGAAAATAAATTCATAAATGATTTATTTGAAAATGTAATCAAGAACGCTTCAAACAATAATAATACGACTCTCATCAGTCTAGCTGCGAATTATATCGTTTCGGATATCGTTGGTCTTATGCAAGATGACACGAACGCACCCGAGCCAGCGAGCACTCCTGACGCAATGGATTTTTCTAAGGGATTTTCAAAACTTATGAGGATGATTCAAGAAGGGGATGTATCTTCACGAGGCGCAAAGGACATTCTCGTCAGGCTGTATAGAGCCGGTGGCGATCCAGAGTTGATCGCAAAAGAACATGGTCTCATACAGTCTCACGATGCCGAGGTTCTCCTGTCGGCTATTCGAGAAGTACTTAAAGAAGAGGTACGGGCTGTTGAAGAGTACCGTGTCGGGAAGGCGGCAGCACTACAATATCTCATTGGGAAAAGCATGAAGGCGACCAAGGGCGCGGGCAACCCCGCTATGCTTAAAGACTTAATTATAAAAGAAATTGCTTAACTGGCAGACGAGAAATGAGACTTGCTAGGGTGAGTGTGAACAACTCTTCCATACTAGCCAAGATATGGCTATACTACGGCTATGGATGAGATCCTCATAGAAGAAAAGAAATACGTATCGTCAAAACGAGCCGCTAAAATAACGGGCTACGCAAAAGATTATGTTGGACAACTCTGTCGGGAGGGACGTGTGCCGGCAAGACTTGTCGGACGTAGTTGGTATGTTCTTGAAACTGCTATTGAGGACCATCGGTTCGGTGAACATGGAGCCGAGAAAAAAATACAGGAAGAATCACTCGTGCCCGTACCCCCTACTACCTGGGAATCCCCTCGATACGAGACTTTTATGCCGGAAAAACTTCCCTCAATACATCATCTTAAGGACGAGAGAATATCGGCCACCGAAGGCAGTCAAGAGGAGGATGTAGGGGTAGCTCATCGCCTACAGGACTCATGGCGAGCCTGGTTTGATCATGTAGAGGCGAATTCGGAGCAAGTAAATCCGATTCCGACACCTGAAAATTTGGGTAAAGAAGAGATAGGGAAGGAGGACCCTGCTCCAGAAGAGGGGAGTGAAGATAACGACGTAAACGTGCCTATTCATGTTGTATACGAAGCTCTCCCTAAGGAGCTTTTACCTATTAATACTAAAGACATTCCGCATAAGGAGTACAACCAAATTGTTGAGTTCACAGAGGTAGGAAGAGATAAATCGCTTGTAGTAAGGGCGTTACCAATAGTGGGGATGTTATTTGCAGCAATCCTACTTGTTCTCGCCGTAATTAACACTGGATATTTAGACACATATGTAACCTCGTTTACCCAAGTAAGTACATTTAGTGGAGTAACGCTATATAATAGGTAGTTTATTTGCAAGATTTCTTGTCTCGCAATGACAAGCTGGCATATTTAGCATCAGAATTGTAAAAATTAATTTTCTTAGCGATTATTTTTTTAGCAAGTTGTTTGATCTATCTCTAATAACATCCTAGAGGTGGATATTATTTGCGCATCTAGTCGGAATAGTTTTCTAACGAAATCATTGTCCACACAGTGTGGAGTGTTTGTTTAGAAAAATCCTGTAAAATAAAAATTGATTGACGTATCCAATATGAATGAAACTACAACTCTCCATGAAGGTTTTATTACGACTAAAGAAGCGGCTAATCTTTTTAAATATACATCGAGTTACGTTGCACATCTTGTTCGGACTAAGAAAATTAATGCACGTCGACTGGGCCGAAGCTGGCTTATAGAGCAGAATTCCCTCGAGCATTTCGTTGCGAAAAAGGGGAAACAGATACCTCATAAAAAGTTCGCACCTAAAATAGCTAAACTCACACCCGAGCCCGTACCTCCACGCGTACAGGAACAACAAGCCTACTACATACCTCCTCCGGCTGTAGCAGTAACATTTTCTTCTGGAGAGCCTCATACTATAACAACGCACCACAGTGTTTATTCTTATAAACCCAAGAACAATACTCCTCAATGGATTGAGGTAGTGGCTGTGGCTGTATTCATAGTTTTCATTGCAATTGCAGCAGAATTTATCACAATTGCAATCCAATCCAATCCCGTCTTCCTGCAGTCGATGGGTACACTGCAAGATTTCCCGACGATCATTGGGCAGGCGCCTCTCGTGTTTGGAGAATTTGTAATAGATGCGACACATGCTGTCATAGAGGCAGATGTGACTCTTGCATATGGTATTGCGGTCGCTGCACCAGCAATCGCATATGTCACTATGGATACTATCGTAGGCATTGGCGATGATTTCTCCATTGCTGTTGCTCGTATTCCCCTGCAAGTGGCAGGTGTATTTGCGCATGGAACTCAATAAATATGGGCGTTATTTCGAATTATCCTCGCCGAACGCTCATTGTTGGTATAGCAGGATCAATGATGTTTCTACTGAATCTCGCTGTATTTACCCTCCCTTCTGAAGCATATGCGCAATTCGGGGAGACTTCCATCGCTCGAACCCAACTTATTACGGGAGGTGTAGCAGAGTCTGGGGATCTCGTGTCGTTTGACCGGTCTACGCAGACATTTCGTCTGGCGCAAGTAATTAGCGACTCGAACTTGTTCGGGGTTGTAGTGACTAATCCGGCAATTTTGCTCCGTACGAGTACGGAGAGCGTTCCGCTCGTCAGTTCAGGGGAGGTGTATGTGCAAGTGACAACGGCGAATGGTCCAATTAGTGCCGGAGACTATATCACATCATCATCCATCCCCGGCAAAGGTCAGAAAGCTGGCCCTTCAACATCAGTTGTTCTTGGTATTGCTCTTGATTCCTTCCCCGCTTTATCGAATGCTACGCCGAGTGTCGTGAGTACCACGACGGTGGATGGGGGTTCTATCCGCGTATTGCTCGCTATCGGCCCAAAATTATTGGATAGTGGCGGAGATGGAGAGTTGATCGCTGTCAATGCTGCCGGGGAAAATGAGCAAACTTCAAGTCTAGACATGTTCGGTGTATCCACGTCGCTCGCTACGTTAATCAAATATTTACTTGCTACCATTGTCGTAGTGGGCTCTGTCTACGTCGCGTTTAGGAATTTCGGTTCGAACATGAGAGACAGTATTATTTCCGTAGGACGCAATCCGCTCGCCAAGGCCTCTATTCAGTCCATGGTAATGTTAAATACAGTACTGATTGTTCTCGTCAGTGTAGCGGGATTGTTTATCGGACTGATGATTCTGTTTGTACAGCTATAACGATATTTAAAATACATCACATGAATATCATCTTATCGTTATGGTCCGACATTCTTTCCGATCCGTTGCTCCCCATGCTGCTCTTGGTGCTCGTGATTCTGATGCTCTTGGTGCTGATTGCGGTAGTCATTCAGTTTGGGACCCGAATACGCTACCTCGCGACCTCTTCCGCATCTAACTCCACAGTGAAGGCGGTGCAAGAGAAGGCGGATCATATTCTTGTCGATGCTCGAGAGCAGGGGATTGCTATTAGAATGCACGCGCAAATGGAAGCGGGGAAAATATTTACGGACCGTATAGAAGAAGATGAGAAATTTCGCGTCGTACAAGCCGAACATTTAGAGGAAATCGCTCAGCACACAAAAGATCTTTTGATCAAACAGGTTCAGTTTGCCGAAAAAGCGTTACAAGACGAATCAGAGAGTATTAAAAAAATGTTCTCCGGTGTCAGCATGCAGGCTCAAAAAGAGTACCAGGGGTTAATGGAAGAAATTAAAAAACGCATGTCTGACGAGCTATCGAAAGAAATCGACCTTGCCCGACAGGCCGTTACCGTCTACAAACAACAACGTTTCGTAATTCTTAATAAGGAAATTGTCGGACTTGTTGAGGATACTGCACGTATTGCGTTAAACAAATCACTTTCGCTTGACGATCATCGCGGCATTATCCTCGCAGCACTCGCAGAAGCGAAGCGAGAGGGAGTGTTCGGGACACCATCATGACAAATCCGTCCCTGAAGACTTTTATGGAACACACCTATACTCGGGCGGACTTCGCGCACGACATAAGTCTCATGAGGGAATTTTTTGAATTTATTTTCTTCACGAAACGTGATGCATCCGCGAGTAAAGAAGGGATAGATCAATTTGTCGCATTAAATAAAAAACCACTCGGCGATGTCGTTTTCCTGCGCTCGTTGCCTCCATCGTTCCTCGAATCTTTCACAAAAGAATCTTTGTACGAAATGCTCAATCAGCTCACGGAGGAATCAAAAAAACTGAAAACTCTGTCACTGACGGTCCCGGTCGCACTTTCTCGTGCAGACGTAGAGGCTATTGGTACGTGGGCACATCAGGAAGTTAGCCCCGATATTCTCATTGACTTCGACGTCGATCCATCAATCGCGGTCGGTTGTCGGTTGGTGTGGAACAATATGCTTCGCGACTTCAGCTTCAACCACTATCTTATTAAAAATCAGATCGCTTTATACGATAGGTTTACTCAAAGCATGCCGAAACCCTAACGTATGGAGAAGCGCATCATCGAAGGAGAAATTGGATTCGTCATCAAGGCGAAGGGGTACCTTCTTACGCTTGAGGGATTACCGTCGGCTCGGGTGAATACCGTTATCATCAATGCAAAAGGGCAGCGGGCACTCGTCACGGCATTCCGAGAGGATAGTGTCGAGGCGTATCTGCTCGGTCGGGGCAATCCGAGAGCCGGAGATCAGTTTGTTATAGATCCGAGGGGAATCCAGTTCTCGTTTGGGGAACACCTCTTCGGACGCACTATAAACGTCCTCGGGGAACCACTTGATGGCTTGGGTAGTTTCCCTCTCAATAACACCTTATTGCGTATGGAGGTCGATGCGCCCCACATGAATGCTCGCGCACCAATGACCGCACCTCTTTTGACTGGTATATCCGCGATTGATATTTTAATTCCTATTGCCAAAGGTCAGCGACAGCTCATCGTTGGTCCGCTTTCCAGTGGGAAGAGGAAGTTTATTGAAAGCGCTTTTTCCCACCAGAAAGGATCTGGAGTTGTCTGCATCTATGCGTTAATAGGACGGCCGGTCGCGTATGTCGAAGATGCGATGGGGAACCTTCTCGGTGAGCAAGGGAACAATGATGTCATTATACTGGTCTCATTTTCCGATGACCCCGCTCCTATGGTGTATCTGACACCTATAGTTGCGCTCGAGCTTGCAGAATCTTTTTCTTCAAAAGGGAAGGACGTGCTTCTGGTGCTCGACGATCTAGGAAGTCATGCAAAATATTTCCGCGAGATCGCTCTCTTGTCTGGGAAAGTACCGGGTCGCGAATCGTATCCAGGCGACATGTTTTATCAGCAGGCTCGTTTGCTTGAGCGAGGGGGGCGTTTTAATGAAAGTATCGGTGGCGGGAGTATTACCATCTTGCCAGTGCTCGAAACGGACATTGAGGATCTTACCAATCTAGTCTCCACCAATCTGGTATCAGCGACCGACGGGCATCTTTTCTTCTCACCACTTTTCCATGCGGAAGGTGTTTTCCCTGCCGTGGCGCCTGAGCAGTCGGTGACTCGTATCGGTCACAGTACCCAGAGCATACTTGCAAAACAACTTTCGATTAATATTAGTACGCTCATCGCACAATACGAACGCCAACGAGGTTATGGTCAATTCGGAACACAGCTTTCAGAACAGACGCAACGCACTATTGCCCGTGGACAATCAGTGCGAGTTCTTCTCGATCAAGAACCAGTAATTGCCTTGTCCATCGAGGTGCAGATTGTGCTACTGACGCTGGTCTTTACTACCATGTTCGATGGGAAAGATGTTGCTTTTGTCTCGCACAATCGAGATAGACTCGTTGCCGCTATTTCTAATTCAAAAGATACCGAGCTTGAATCAGTGGCGAGCAGTGCTCGCCGCGGCAACATATCGTTCGAGCAGTTCCAAAAGAAATTGGAAGGTGTCGTGCCGCATCTACAAACATTATGTCAAGCGCCCTAGGAACACGTCAGAATGAATTGAATGATCTCGAGACGATCGGATTCGTCGCCTCGGCGCTGTTTGACGTGAGTGCCGAAAAAATAAGCCGATTGCGTGTCGCCTTCGAAAAGAATAAAGCTTTTTATGAGGACATCGCAAGTCTCTATCAATCTATTAAACAGACGGCATTTGATCGTGGCGAGTTGTCACAAAAATCAGTGGACGTGACTCAAGCTGTGACGGTAGCCTTCACGTCGAATATACGGTTCTATGGAGCGGTCAATGCAGAAGTGATAGAGGCTTTTACTGAGCATATGAAAAGTGGTGTTAAGTCCGACTACATTGTCATAGGCAGGACAGGGAAGACCCTTATGGGGAATATTCCTGATTTGGCGAAACGTTGCTCATACTACGCATTTAAAGAAGATGAACCGAACGGAGAAGAGAGGCGGCAATTCCTGAAGAGTGTGGTTGCATACAATCAAGTGCAGATATTCTACCCGTCATTTCGTAATGTGTTCAGTCAAAAAGTAGTTTTGCAAGATATTACGTATACGCCGCATGCCGAGACAGCGCATGAAGTGACACCAGCATTCGATTACATTTTCGAGCCGGAACTCCCAAAGATTCTAAATTTCTTTGAAACGAAAGTCCGATACCTGCTCTTCAAGCGAGTCATGCTTGAGTCAGAGCTCTCTCGCACGGCAGCTCGGTTGATTCCTATGAACAAAGCTCAAGATCGTTCAAAGGACGAAATTGCTCGTTTGCGCCGGGCGATTCGTAGAAAGGCTGCAAACTTCAACGATCTTCGCTTACTCGAATCTTTCTCTGCTATTTCAAAATGGAAAAAATAACGAAACAATTTGTTGGGCGCGTTTACGGAGTACAAGGGCAAATAGTCCTTGTGCACTGCGAGAGCGAGTATCGTCCTGCGCTTCTGGAGCTTCTTTCTGCAGAAGGGGTGGAGGGTGTGCAGCTCGAGGTCCACTCCTATTCAAGCAGGGACTTGCTCTACTGTCTTCTCCTTTCATCAAAAGAAGATGTGGCTCGGAATATGCGTATCGTGTCCGAGGGCACGACGCTCTCCATCCCCATTGGGAAATGTGTACTTGGACGCGCTATTAATTTGTACGGACTGCCCGTTGATGGAGGCGAGATGCTTGAGTACACCGACTCTCGGCCCATTAACCCAATCGCGCGCACCGCAGCACTGAAATCGAAAAAGGAGCGGAAACTACTTGAGACCGGGATTAAGATTATCGACTTCTTTGCTCCTCTTATCGAGGGCGGACGACTTGGGCTCGTAGGAGGCGCAGGTGTCGGGAAAACAGCGCTCCTGACAGAGATGATTCGAAATCTCAACAAGGATCATAAGAATGTCACGATTTTTACCGGTATCGGCGAACGCATTCGTGAAGGATTTGAACTCTGGGAATTGCTACAAAAGACTGGCGAGCTTGCCAAGTCGGCACTCATCGTTGCTCATATCAATGAAAATGCGGCAATCCGTTTCAAGGTAGGTGCGGCAGCCGTGACACTTGCGGAGTATTTCCGCGACGAAGAAAAGACCAATGTTTTGTTTTTCGTCGACAATATATTCAGATTCGTTCAGGCGGGAAACGAACTCTCAACATTGCTTGAAGAAATTCCGTCTGAGTTCGGCTATCAGTCAACGCTTCAAACACAAATTGCTCAGTTCGAAAACCGTCTGGTGAGCACTGATAAAAATTCTATTACCTCGATACAAACTGTGTATGTTCCTGCCGATGAGCTAACCGATCCATCAGTTGCTGCAGCCACCCCATATTTCGAAGCCATTGTGGTGCTCTCACGAGATTTGAGTCAAGAAGGTCGCTATCCGGCGATCGATATTCTCAAGTCAAAATCACTGGCGCTCGACCGCACCTTCATCACCGAGCAGCATTTCAAGGCTGTTACCGCAGCCATAGGGGCGCTCACGCAATACGAACGGCTCGCCCGCATCGTTACCGTCATCGGAGAAAGTGAGCTGTCGGCGCAAGATCGGCTCATATACGAGCGAGCGATGCGACTCAGAAACTATATGACGCAATTAACCGTCACTGCTGAAGAGCAGACGGGACTTCCGGGTGTATGTGTGAGTCGCGCAGATGTGGTATCTGATGTCGAGGCGATATTGGAAGGGAAGTTCGACGCAGTTCCGCCTGAAAAATTTATGTATATCGGAACGACAAAAGATCTTGAGGTAGGTAAGCCTAGCGTACTGGCATGAAGCAATCGCAGGAAGAGGAGTTTCCGGTAACGATTAGTAATGCAGAGGAGCGTATCTGGGAAGGGGTCGCGCACAGCGTGTCATCAGCAAATAGTGCGGGTAAATTCGATATTCTTCCGGGACATGCCAATTTTGTAACCATGATCAAAAATGAACCAATCGTCATAAGGGCAAAAAAGAAAGAAGACCATACATTTATATACAAGACTGCCGTACTTAGTGTTAAAAATAATAAAGTAGAGATATATAGCGATATCTAATTTCTTGTAATTTCGATAGATGAGATATTTTTTTGTTGCTAAAGCGACACATGAAATATGGTTACTTCGTCTACGAAGGCAGATTTAAAAAATAGATGATGCAGATAAAATTAGGAGACGTGATAATTTTCGTAACTGTTGATCAGTTCCATCTGGACAAACCTGTTCTTGATTTGCTTTGAATACTCCTTCTGCTCTGCTCTGCAACAGGCATGCCATGTATTACCCACCGTCCATACCTTTGAGTGTAGGAGTGACATATGCACTGAGGAAACCCAAAAGACTAAATAATCCAAACTAAGAAACCTGGTACCACCTCTTGAAGAACTGCGTCCATCAATAAAAGGTCTATTCAAGCGGTCGAGTGTGTAGCGGGCAGCGGCTCTAAGAACTTTGTCCGTGCCGTCTATAGTGCCCTTAAATAACTCAATTTCAACAGCAAAGCAGGATAAATGATAAACGAATCAAGGAATAGCAATAAATAAATCGCCCAGGCAATGGATTAATTATCTCGGATAGACGAGATAAACGAGACAAGATATGGCTTATTAACAATCAATTATAAAAAATTAGAATATCATTCACAAAATAAATTAAATCAGTCAAAGAGGGTAATAACCAGTATTAAATATATATAAATGGTCGAATTACGAGTAAATACCTCTGTAGTCTCCAATAAGTAACGAAGCAACTTGAATTCGATGCTTAACATGCTTTAAAAGCCATAAAAATATACTAAAAAATAAATGGGAATTATTGCTATCCAACATGAAATTATGTGTTGATTTATTCTTATCCACAAATTATTTCTATTTTGTTCAAACGAACAAGAAAGTGCTGATATTATATGGGCAATTCGTTTCTTCGGACACTCATGAAAAACAAAATTATTTTGAATCATCAGTTGATTTCCGCAAAGGAACTTTCTCGACGGACAGGGTATACGAATGACTATATTTCGAGACTCTGTCGTTTTGGAAAAGTTGAAGGACAAAAAATTGGAAATTCTTGGTACGCGGATGAACTTTCGCTCAAGAAGTTTATTGATCAACAGGAGAATAAAAACAAAAATTGGAATGAGAAGTTATCAAAAAATGGCAAGATAGAGTATCAAGGTACACGCTCTAGCCAGAGCGTGTATGTTCGAACGTCTTTTTTAACGTTTGGCAGAATAGCGGCGACTCTGGGTGCCCTCGTTGTTATCTCCAGCGTTTCATTGAACTTTGGTGCGATTAGTAGCGCAACGCAGTTTGTTCTGAATCCTACTCAGGTTTTAGCGAGCGCATCAACACAAAGTGCCGCAAGTATTCTCTCGGATGCATCGAATGTTTTTATAAATGCTTCTACGTCTGTTATCGACGGTGTAAAGACCGCATTCACATCGCTCTTTGTTCGAACAGGCTTATTAGTCAACTCAACTGCGACTTCCTCGCCTTTGAGCACGGGCTCAAAATTAGTTCTCGCAACGAGCACAACGAACGCAGGTTTGCCTTTCGTAAACAAAATCAACAATACGCAGAACGCATTAAGTACGGCTCTTCTCAGTATCAATACTTCGGCTACGGTTAATGGCGCGTTGCGAGTCTCAGGGTCTTCGATACTCGGTGGCCGCTTACAGACATTTGGAGGCATCGAAACTAACAATACTGATATCAATGCAGGATCGGTGACGGTCAATGGCGCATCGCGAGTCCTGGGATCTTCGGTGCTTAGTGGCCGCCTGCAGACACTGGGAGGTATCGACACTAATAATACCGATATCAATGTCGGGTCTGGCCGTGTGTTCGCATCAAACATTCTGAACTCAATTACTGCTGGTTCGAACATTTCTATTACGGGGACACCACAGCACCCAATTATTTCTGCTACTGGAGGCGGGGCCGTTATTATTAGCGGCGGTAGTTCCGGAGTGAGCTCGGTTGGACTGTCGGTTCCAGCTTTCCTTTCTATCTCAGGATCTCCTATCACATCAGCGGGTACGTTCGCTGTCTCATATAGTGGCTCAGCACTCCCGATCGCAAATGGAGGTACGGGCACTACTACTGGCGGTGTGGCCGGTGGCGTCGAGTATTTTGACGGTTCAGGGTTTGCCAATAGCTCGAACTTAACGTTCGATGGAACCAATCTTGGTATCGGCACTACGACTCCTTATAAACTTTTATCTATTGGCGGTGATGTAGTTGTAGGAGCCTCGGAAGCAGGGGGCACTCTCGGCGACCTCTATCTCCCTAAACTTGGCACACCAACAGGAACAATTCTCGCCGTAGATGCTTTAGGTAAGATAATCGCCACATCAACTTCATCAGGCGGCGTCACAGCGGTCACCGGCACCTGGCCAATCATTTCTTCAGGCGGTTCAACCCCGAACCTCACTTTCGGTGGTCTCTCTACATCAACCGCAGCCGTCATCGGCAACATTCCATACTTCAGTGGTGCTAACACATTTGCAAACGTTGCCACCACAACACCAACTCTCGGCCTCGGCCTTGCATACTCCGGCACGCTTGGTTCATTTGTCGGTGGTGCATCAGGTGCCTTCACTGTCGCCACTTCCTCTCTCTACTCAGGAACCATCGGTCAGTTCCCATACTTCAGCGGCGTCAACACCATCACCGCAACGTCGTCACTCTTCCTTGCATCGAGCGGCTTTGTCGGCATCGGCTCCACTACTCCTGGCTCACTCCTCTCACTTGGCGACACGGGTGCAAACACCATCAACCTCAGCACGACCGCAACTTCAACCTTCGGCTCAGGACTCAACATCCGCACCGGCTGTTTCGCCATCAATGGTTCCTGTCTCTCAGCTGCTGGACTCGGTGGTGTCTCCTCGGTCACCGGCACTTGGCCAATCATTTCAAGTGGCGGTACCACACCTAACATCACGTTCGGTGGTCTTTCAACATCATCACCACTCGCTGCTGGAGCTAACCTCCTCTACGCAACCGGGGTGAACACTGTTGCATCCGTTGCGACTTCAACACTCGCGGTTGGCACGGGCCTCACCAGTTCAGGCACCCTCGGATATCAAATCGGTGGTACCAACTCATCCATCTCATTCGCTTCCATTGCTGCTAACTCACTCTGGGCAAACGGCACTGGGGCAGCAGGTGTTCCAACCGTCATCGCTACGTCATCACTCTTCCAAAACGCATCTGCCACTCTCACGGGTCTTCTCTCAGCAGCTGATTGGACAACCTTCAACAACAAGCAAAGCGCGATAACAGGAACCATCGGTCAGTTCCCCTACTTCAGCGGCGTCAACACCATCACCGCAACGTCCTCACTC
>CAYXYP010000004.1:0-71893 GCA_964469405.1 uncultured Candidatus Saccharibacteria bacterium | reverse complement strand
GGAACTCACTCCATCCCTCGGGCTCACGCCACGGGGTATTTATGTGGGAATAAACGAATATGACGTTCCCTTCTCTTCAATCGGTATAAGTGAGTTTTTGAAAGCATTACGAGCTCCGTCAAGTCCTGCATGCTCTGCACCATATCCAATGACAAAACCAAGTACCAGAAGTAGAAGTCCTGAGTGCTTGTACCGCACGAGAAAGTTCATGTAGGTAGAGTATAATCCATTTTTATAAAAATCTGCTATGCTACAGCAATGAAACGCGCATTTACCATCATTTTCGTCATCCTGCTTGCCCTTAGCATGGTCGGGATGTTCCTTCCTGGCAATCTATAACCCGCTACTACGTAGCGGGTATCTTCTATGAACATAAACTATGTTGCTTTGGTAACATAGTTTATGTAGTAGAGATGATAGTCCAGTGACTATTCTCCCCTCCTACGCTCTTCTGTTTCATTATCATCGTTATCGCCTTCTTCGAAAGTAAGGTCTAATTTCTCGAGAATATCTTTGTGCTTTTGTTGTATATCTTTCAGAGAGCTCTCGCTGTCACTTTTGCTACTGCCCGAATTTACATTAGACGACCCACTACTCCCCGAGGTGTTTTCGGGAGAGCTGATATTGACCGCGTCAGTTACAGATTCAGTAGCACGCAATACCGGATGTTCATTATCGAGATTCTTTTTATCGCTGCCTAGATTATCGTGAGACTGATCTCCCTTCTCCGAAATACTTTCGGGAGAGCTTGTGCTGATCTCACCAGTTATAGATATTGTGGTGGAGGATACGTTGGCGCCAGAAGAATTTTCGGCATCATTGATTTTCTCTTTCGCTTTGATGCTTTGCTCGTGTATGCCCTCGCGCACAGACAGTTTGAGCTCTGGGTTAAAGCTTTCCTCGGCATCAAGAGTCTCGGCTTCCTCGAGGCGTTTCTCAAGCAGTTTTGTTTCAAACGCCGCTTCTGAAGCCGGAGAGGTCACCGTTACTACCCGCACTATCGGCTCATTCACATACGTTTTAACGGGATACAACATATCCCCTGGCAAGGAACCCTCTGCGGCAAAAGTTACCGAGCTTCCGTAGCTGATAACGATGACGAGGGATAGGGACACTACCTGAATACGCTTTGCGAAATAAAATGAAGACCAGGGAGAAGGTGCCGCCTGTCGCGCACCGTGCTCACTCATATGCGCAATAAGCGCCGAGCGCAGTGTGGAACGCTCTGTATGAGAGAGCGCTATTGAGCGAAGTTGTTCAATGAATTTTTTTGGTGGTAGTTCCATACGCAGATTATTTAAAGAGTATTCGTAATCGCTTCAGAGCTCGGTGAATCCGTACTGAAATCGTATTTTCATTCTCATCGAGGATTTCCCCTATTTCGCTAGGTGACAATCCTTCTACGAAACGTAGCGTGATGAGCTTCTGCTCGTCTTCACTGAGCTCCTTGAGCTTTGCGAGCGCGAGTGATATTTCCGTCTGTTCCTCGATGCTGGTATCTCCTTCAACCAGTTCGAAACCATCGTCCATCAGAGCATCAAGTGACTGGGACTTGTGTTTGCGATACCAGTCGATCACCAGATTATCGGCAAGTCGATACAGGAAGGCGCGCATGTTGAGTATCGGGCGTTTTAACTGCATATAGGACCACGCTTTGAGAAATACATCCTGCATCATGTCCTCTGCAATCTCTCGTTGACTCGTCTTGAAATAGCAGTGCCGAAAAATGGCGTCAGCGTGAGCATCGTAAGCAGCAAGCAGTTTTATTTCCAAAGATTCGTCCTTCATAGGTTATGACGTGGTAGGGACGATTTCCTTACTGAACGTTCGTGCTCCCTAGTATAATACAAAACCGCCCCCAAAGGGGCGGTTTTGTATGCGTTTGAGTCGCGTTTAATTTGCAGTGGTGAAGATCTGCGTCGAAGGGGTGGTCGTCGTTGTGTTCCCAATCGCATCCTTAGATTCTAGGATGTAGTGATACGTCGTCGAGGCAGTGAGACCTGTGAGGCCAAGAATGTGACTCGTCACAAGCGAACTATTGCTCACTGTAAGCGCCGAGAGAAGATTTACTGGTGTTGCCGTGCTGTAGTAGATCTTGCTCGTAGCCGCCTCGTCGGTCACCCACGAGATAGTAGCTGTCGTAGTAGCAATATTCGTCACGCTCACCGAAGAATTTACAGGTGGTGTGATGTCAGTAGGTACTGGTGTTGGTGTTGGTGTTGGTGTTGGTGAAGTGGTTGGAGTAGGCGTAGGAGAAGAAGTCGGTGTTGGCGTAGGTGTGCCTCGATGATCATCGTCCTCGTCATCCTCATCATGTTTTTCGGAACGTTTGTCGCATCCAGCTATAATTTGCTTATTATCACCTTTACCCTTCTTGTTCCATCCTTCTGGAAGTAGATCTTTGGTGAGAGAAGATATGACGGCGCACAAACGTTTTGTATCACCTCTTGAAAGTTGACTTGAGGTCGACGTCGCCGTGGAGGTAGAAGTCAGGGTGCTGAAAGCAAGTGGATTTTTTTGTAGAAGCTCTTGTAGTTTCTTAAGAGTCTTCGGGCCGACTAGCCCTACTTGCTCGAAACCGTGCTTCTTCTGGAATCGCTTCACTGCTTTTGCAGTCAAGGGACCAAAAAATCCGGAAATCAAACCTTCCGGATAGATAACTGAATCCGCCGCAAGGAGAGCCTGTAATATCAACACCTGATCTCCGGTTGAGCCTCGCCGAAGGGTCGTCACGAGCATTGCGATATTTTGCTGCTGTTGCAGCTGCAACGAGTTGATTTGCGTCTGCAATGCTTGAATCTGGCCGATAACTGCTGCCGGACTCGTCGTAGAAGTCGTTGTAGAGGCTGTCTGTGCAAAGGCGGACGCCGGTGCAAAGACGCCGAGCGCAATCACGATTGCTAGTATTTTCTTACATGCTGACATGGATTTTAAATAAGGTTAATTATGTAACGTACCTGAGCACAGCTCACTATAGACGTTGCGACAGATACTGTCTTACATCCCTGAGTATACCCTACATGCGACACCGTCCAGAAAATGCAAGTGTATAGTGGTGGATATCAATCCCTATGCACGGACTGACACGGAGCGAATAGACGATATGTATGCCCCACCCACAAAAAGGAGCCCTACGAGGCCAATAATTGGTTCAGGGACATGCACAAACATGCCTGCGAACATCGCTCCCGCAAGTCCGAGGATCGCCCAATGTGCGCCGTGCTCTATGTACATGATTCGAGAGAGCGTACCATTGTGCACCATATAGAGAGTGAGCATGCGTACGAAATATGCTCCGATGCCAAGACCGACGATAATGATTGGGATACTCGTCGAAAGAGCGAACGCCCCCACGACACTATCGAGCGAGAATGCTGCATCGAGAACGTTAAGATAGACGAACAATGCAAGACCTGATGCAGCAACGCTGTTTGTCGAGATATCGAAAGAATTCGCGATTCCCTGCACGATAATAAAGAGCACGATTGCAATGATGCCCGCAAAGAAAATACCGGTGCTGTCCGCAGGCAAAAAGAGAGCTATGCCAGTAAGAAGACTGAGGGCAATGGCAATCTCAAGCGCTTCTATGCTCCCCCACCGGGCGAAATGTCGTTCAATGTGATGAATCCAGTGTACTTCTTTCGCCTCATCAAAAAAATATTTAAGTCCTACCATGGTGAGAAACATCCCTCCAAATGAAGCGATGATGTGCTCCGCACCATGTAGTAATTCTGCGTATTGTGCAGGGTCAAACAAAGCAATAGACGCAATCACTAAAGGAGACATAGCGACTGAAGCGGCGACGATGAGGACCGGGAGCACTACGCGCGTGAGAAATACCGCAATAAAGATACCCCAGGTAAGAAAACGATGTTGCCATAGAGGATTCATCTTCTGAAGCACTCGTGCATTTACGACGGCATTGTCAAAAGAAAGAGTTATTTCAAGCACGACAAGCAGCACTGCCGTAAAGAGAGCGACTGGTCCTAAAAAAATACCCACTCCTGCAAGTATCGCGATTGAAACCACGCTGGGAACAAGAAAAAAACGAAATAGCGACGGCGATTTGTCTATCATGTAGATGACTATATCACTCGCGCTGTCTTCGTGATAAGTTCACAGACCCAACGCTTCGCCCTTGGCGAATTCGCGGGCATCAGAGCGGAGCGGCTGATCCTTGAGAAATAGTGCGACTAGAAGCGCAAGCACGGCAAACGGCAGCGTCCACAAAAATACGTCCTGAAATGCCGCGTTAAAGGCTTGGAGCACGTTGGCGGCCAAAGCGGGCGGGAGATTGTGTATTTGTGCGAAGTCCAAGCCATCGTGTATCGAAAAACTATTCGTTCCACCGGGCATGAGTTCGGCAAGATGCGCCGCAAAACGCGTGGTAAGTATTGCACCCAGAATGGCGGTCCCAATGGTGCTCCCAATAGTGCGGAAGAAAACGATAGTTGAAGTAGCGGTACCAAGATCCCGCGGATGGACAGTGTCCTGTGCGGCGATCGTCGTTACTTGCAACGAAGAGCCGATACCAAGACCCACGATGAACATCCAGATTGAGAGTAGCCATTGCGGAGTTGTAACGTCAACATGACTCAAGAGCCAGACGCCACATATCACGAGAATTGAGCCAATAATCGGAAATACGCGATACTTGCCCGTATGGGAAATGGCCCGTCCCGAACCAATCGACGCAACCAATAGACCGAAAATAAGCGGGAGCATTAGAAGGCCCGATTTCGTCGCCGAGTAGCCGCGCACTACTTGCTGATATTCCGGCAAGAAAATGAGGGCTGCAAACATCGCCACCCCCGACACGAGAGAGAGCAATGCAGAAACACGGAAGATTGAGTTTCTAAAGAGAGGGAGCGGAATGAGTGCCTCTGTCGTATACGATTCCCACCAGACAAACAGCCCCGCCCCAAAGACGCCAACTGCACCGAGCGCAAGTATAGGCAAAGAGCTCCAAGCATAAGTCACCCCGCCCCACATCATCACGAGCAGGAGTGAGATAATGGCAACCGAGAGAATAAAAGCGCCCACATAATCGATCGAGTGTTTCCGATGGTGCTGGTGTTCCGGAAGCCGGATATAGATTGCAGCAAGAGCAAGAAGCCCAAGCGGAATATTGATATAAAAGATCCAGCGCCACGAAAGATGGTCAGTAAATACTCCGCCAAGGAGCGGGCCCGCCACACTTGCGAGACCGAAGACTGCTCCGAAGTACCCCTGATAACGTCCACGATGTCTCGAGGGAACAACGTCCCCAATTACTGCAAATACGAGCGTCATCAAACCTCCGGCTCCGATACCTTGGACACCGCGAAAGACGATTAACTCAAGCATGTTCTGCGCCATACCTGATAGCGCCGACCCAATGAGGAATATGACGATAGCAACCGAAAGCACGTGCTTGCGACCATAGAGATCACTCAGCTTGCCGTAGAGCGGTGTCGAGACTGCAGTCGCAAGCAGGTATGCCGTTACCACCCAGGGCAACTCGGAAAGTGCGTTGAAATCACTCGCGATACGCGGCAGTGCGGTCGAAACAATTGTCTGATCAAGCGCAGCCAAGAGAAGCGCGAGCATGAGCGCGGCCATGATGACCATAATATTGCGATGCTCCGCGTCAGATAACGACGTAATTTCGTGTGGCATCAGACAATCCTACATGCTCAACCTTTTTTCTACTAAACATCTGCCGCAATTCTATGTATTGAACAAACCTGCTTGATAACGTATCGTCTAGATAGTACGACACTCCTGTGTCGTACTATTGCCAGATCGTCTAATGGTAAGCCCTTCGGGCTTTCTGCTACGCTCGCTCGGAAAGAATGAATGCAGACATTCCTTCTTTGCCTTGCTTCGCTTGCAGTAGGACAACGTCCTCCCATTAACGTCTGGCAATAAGGTACAGTTATGCCAGATCGTCTAATGGTAGGACCTCAGACTCTGAATCTGAGTATCTTGGTTCGAATCCAAGTCTGGCAGCAAAAAGTGCGTAGCAGTTTTTGCGCACACAGACTTGGATTCGAACCGCGGGCCGCAGGCGTCGAAGAGACGTCGTAGGTTTCGAGCCGAGCACGGCGAGAGGCGAATCCAAGTCTGGCAGCCGAAATATAGAGTCCGCAACCCGCGTAACTTGTTCTTTCGATGCTATGCTATTCCTAATGAATACCAACACGATTTTGGGGGTAATTATAGTACTAGTTTTGGTCGGCGGTGTAGCATATCTCACATTAAAGATAGAGAGTGAGGATACAAGGGGACCAAGTGCGACGACCACACCATCGGCAACTGTACCGGAAAAAACGACGACCAAGACATCTTCATATACAGCAGCCAAGCCGACGAAAACCACTGTAAATACCGTCGGAATCGGTTCGCTCTCATATCTTCTCAATCTGAGACAACCTTTGGTCTGCTCAATTAAAACTGCGAGCGGTGTCATGCGTTCGGGAACATTGTATGTTGTGGCAGGGATGGCACGTGCCAACTTTACTAATTCGACGATGATAGATGATAGTAACTATCTCTATGCGTGGACAACAAGTGCGGCCACGGGAATCAAACTTCCTGCGTCTTCAAGTGTGAGCGGCAGTGTGATAGCGAGCAGGGGTGGAGTAGATCTTGCTACAGATCTTTCCTTCTCTTGCAGTCCGTGGACAATGGATGCAAAAATCTTCGTTCCCCCTACTTCAATTTCGTTCATAGAAAACTAACCGGGTCTGATCACGATTCCCACCGTACGACATGATCAGCTAAACTCTCAGTTCGTCAGCCATTGAAAAGGAAAGAGGTTATGATGGGGACATGAGCCGTCCGACCATACTATGGGTTTCGGTAGTAGCATTCATCTGTGTTGTTGGTGTTGGTTGGTATTTCTTTTTCTCTCCGGATCCCAACGAAAATATCACGAATTTCCCTTCCTCAGGTACAGACATTATTGCCTTCGGGGATAGTCTAGTGGCGGGAAGCGGAGCTACCAGTAAGAATGATTTTGTCTCGCTTTTGTCCCGTCGAACAGGGCGCACCATTATAAATTTAGGAGTTCCTGGCGACACAACTGCAGACGGGCTCGCGCGCATCCATGAGCTGGATCGGTACCATCCTAAGGTCGTGCTTCTTCTCTTGGGCGGTAATGACCATCTTAAACGGGTCCCGATCCAAACAACATTTCAGAATCTGGCGAAAATTATCGAGTACATCCACGCAAGGGGTGCAATCGTTTTGCTGCTTGGAGTGAAAGGGAGTCTCTTTGGCGACCAGTTTGCGTCCGAATTTGAGGCACTTCATAAAAAATATCAGACGGCTTACGTTTCTAATGTTCTCCAAAGTCTCTTCGGAAAGGAAGAATTCATGGAAGATTCGGTCCACCCGAATGATGCTGGGAACAAATTTATTGCTGATCGCGTATATCAGGTACTGCTCCCACTCTTACGATAGTTGCCACGTCGTGCCACTAAGCAATTTAAACTCCGTCAAGGGCATATGACACTATATATCACTATACATAACTGGTCCTTGACTCAGGATAGGATTTGCTATAATCAGGGGCAATGCAATTAAAAATCGTATCTTGGAATATTTGGGGCGGAAGAAAGTTACCAGAAATTATAAAATGCTTAAGCGAGGCAAAACCAGACATTATCGGACTACAAGAGGTCCTACAAGATGAAGGTGGCGCTAATAACAGCGCCAAAGCTATCGCGGACGTCCTGGGATATACCTATGTGTACGAGACTACTACCCTCTTGATCCCCTCGATATCTCACCTTTTGGAGAAACACAAAATAGAGAATAATATGGAGTGGGGAAATGCAATATTGAGCAAATATGCGATCTCGGACAGAAACGTGCACGTCCTATCTGGAGACCGGAAGAGGACTGCACTCGAAGCAACGGTGAAAATCGAGGGTAAGAACCTACAAGTCTTCTCAACTCATCTCGTATATGCGACCGAACAACCTTCTCAAATACAGACTACCCAGGTGCAGAATTTGATAAAGGTATTACCAAAAGAAAACGGGTTGGTCATGGGTGATTTCAATGCAACGCCTGATACTAAAATCATAGAGGATATGGGTAAAGTCATGGTGAACACCGAGGGGGACCCAACTAAGTTCAGCGCTGACGGAAAAAAAATAGACTATATATTCTGCACATCAGATATAAAAGTACTCTCAAGCGGAACCATAGACTCTCAAGCGTCTGACCATCTCCCTATTTATACAATTATAGAAATATAGTCAGATTTCGTAGTAATAACTTGTTCTAGGTTTGACTCAGTCAATAACACCTCACAAAACAAATGGTCAACCTTTTGTTTTGTGATTTTGGGATGGGTTGCCTTTTTCTAAAAATCATGTTATTCTACAGGTTACAAGTACCTCATTATGAAAGATTTTAAGAAACCACATTTCGGCCCACGCACAAATTTCGGCGGCAAACGCTCACCCGCGCTTAATGCCGATCGTCCAACTGAAAAGCATAGAGCATCCTGCAATAGCTGCCACAAGATGTGCGAAGTTCCCTTTCGCCCGAATGGTAAAAAGCCTGTCTACTGCCACGATTGTTTCAAGAGTAATATGCCGACGCCATCCTTCACGCCATCCGTGCGCGAACCAAATACCCATAACGAAGACATGGGCACCGGCGATATGAAAAAGCAATTTGGTATCCTCAGCACAAAACTCGACCGACTCATCGCGCTCGTCGAGACTCAAACTCGTGCGCTTTCCTCGACCGAGAAGTAGCCCGTGCGTTCATTAGCCCCAATGAGGTCTACTTCTCACTACGACGTGATCGTGATTGGCGGTGGAGCATCCGGCATGATGGCGGCCGGCCACGCCGCCGAAAATGGAAAACGTGTTCTACTCCTCGAGAAGAATGTGCGGCTTGGCGAGAAACTCGCTATCACTGGCGGTGGTCGTTGCAACATCACGAATGCCGAAGCAGACGTACGAATCTTCCTCTCCAAATACGGAAAGATGGATAAATTTCTCCATTCAACATTCGCGCAATTTGGAGTATCAGACACTTTTTCATTTTTTGAATCTCGGGGATTGCCCCTGAAAGTCGAGGCGCAAAAACGAGTCTTTCCGGTAAACGAGCGCGCACCTGACGTAGTCGCTATACTCGAAAAGTATCTCGCAGAAACGCATGTCGAGGTGCGCACGGGCATCACTGTAAGAAAGATCGTCGGCACACACGGACGCATAGTTAAAGTTCAGACGAGCGTAGGAGATTTCTCAGCAAGCTCTTACATACTCGCAACTGGAGGCGCCTCGCACCCTGAGACCGGCTCGACTGGAGACGGATTCTCATGGCTCGCCGAGCTTGGACATGCTACAGCGAAACCAACCCCAACCATCGTTCCGCTCAAAGTGAAAGAGGGGTGGGTCAAACGGCTTGCGGGTACTTCCCTTCCTTCGATGAGAATTTCGTTCTCTGTGCATGGCACAAAGAAATTTTCGACTGTGGGGACACTTCTTTTCACCCATTTTGGAATATCCGGTCCGACTATCCTCAACAGCGCAGGGAAAGTGGCTGATATGCTTCAAGAAGGAAACGTCACTGCCGCCATCGACACGTGCCCTGATTTGGATGTAGGTGCGCTCGACCAAAAGATCACTAAACTTTTTGATACCAATAAAAATAAACGGCTCAAAAACGTTTTCAAAGATATCGCGCCTCCTGGTACAGCCGAAATTCTTCTATCGCTTCTTCCGAATATCAACCCCGATACAAAAGTCCATAGCGTTACAAAAGAATATCGGCGAGAGATCATTGAGCTTCTGAAACACGTTCCAGTAACTATCACGGGGCTCATGGGCTTCGATCGGGCGGTAGTGGCTGATGGAGGGCTCTCTCTTACCGAAATTGATACACGGACCATGCGAAGTCGGCTCTATGAGAACCTATTCGTCACGGGAGATCTGCTGCATATTACTCGGCCGTCGGGCGGTTATTCGCTGCAACTTTGCTGGACGACTGGGTATGTCGCCGGAACCCACGCATCACAAAAATCGAAGCTTGCCGGGCGATAGCACGCAAGGATATTTCTTACTCAACGTTTGATGTGGTAAATTATTTTAGACTTACAACACTATGGAAACCGCAGAAAAAATAAGCAAAGAAAACCTCTATACCGGTCTCCGCGTACTGTGGAAATACATTAGTCAGTACAAAAAAGAGATTACAGCTCTTAGTGTCATGGGCATTTTCTCGGCCATCGGAAACGGCGTCATCCCCTATATCGCCGGTAGATTCTTCGACGTCATTACCAGTCACGCGACGGTCGACCTGCTTTCGTACGCTGTTCCTCTCTACGCAGCGATCCTTATCTTGTGGGCCATCATCCAAATGATCACGTACACCCTTGACTGGCGCATTAATATTTTAAGTGAGAAATTTTCAAATATTATCTGGCTCGATTACCTAAGTAACGGCTTCGGATATCTTCTCCTTCTCCCCGTTTCATTTCACAAAACCAATAAAATAGGCGAGGTGAGCAGCAAGATCAACGTAGCGGCAAGCGCCCTCGAAACTATCGCCGGACGTATCGTTATCGATCTCTCTCCTCAGATACTAAGTATCATTATTGCTTTTATTATTGCATTTTATCTGCAGCCACTTCTAGCACTCATGCTTCTTCTCGGCGTGTCTATCTATATTTTTATATTCTCATCGAAAATACAGCACACTGCTATCTATCAGAAAGAATACTGGGATGTTCTCAATTTCGTCTTCGGAGAGTCGTTTGATGTCGTCGGTAATGCATTAGCTATTAAACAAGCCACTGCTGAAGACTATGAGAGAAACAGGCTCTCCGTAAAGATGAAGAGTGCGGTCCCTCTCTGGATGCGCCTCACCAATCTCTGGAGCAGTCTGACCCTCTACCAACGCATGACGATTCTTACGACACAAATCGTTATTTTCATCATGTCTGTTTCCTATATTCAGCACGGCACCATGACCCTTGGCGAATTGATTGCTTTCAATGCGTATGCGGCGATGGTCTTCGGCCCCTTCACTACCATCGCCCGAAACTGGCAGATTATTCAGAATGGCATTGTAAATATTCAAGAGACGGAAAAAATTCTTCAGATTCCCACCGAACCCTATAATAAAGAGGGATCCATCAAACTTACCGTCAGAGGGGACATCACATTCAAGAATGTCTCTTTCCAGTATGAAGAAGGCAAAGGAGTATTGGAAGATATTTCTTTCTCTATCAAGGGAGGCCAGGTGGTGGCTCTTGTCGGGGAATCCGGTGTTGGGAAGAGCACACTTATTGACCTTATTTCAGCCTATCATTTCCCTACTAAAGGAGAGGTGCTTATTGATGGTCATGACATTCGGGACATTAACCTTCGAAGCCTTCGTAGTCAGATCGGCGTCGTCCCACAAGAAGTTGTTCTTTTCAATGACTCCATCAGGATGAATGTCCAATATGGAAACTTCGAAGCCACAGATGAAGAAATACAACAAGCCACCGTAAAAGCTCATGCTTTAGCTTTTATAGAAAAATTTCCACAGAAATGGGAGCAAATGGTCGGAGAGCGAGGCGTAAAACTATCCGTCGGCCAGAAACAGCGCGTAGCCATCGCTCGAGCGATCCTGCGTAATCCACGTATTCTCATCCTCGATGAACCGACCTCAGCCCTTGATGCGGGCTCGGAGAAGATCATCACCGAATCATTAGACGAACTTATGCGAGGCAAAACCACTTTTATCATTGCGCACCGCCTGAGTACAGTTCGAAAAGCAGATATCATCCTCGTCTTCAAAGAAGGCCGGGTAACTGAGTCAGGAACCCATCAAGAGCTCCTCATGATTGAGGGTGGAGAATACCGAAGACTTTATGAATTACAGATTGGTTTGCATGTTTAACATGCAGGGACACTGGCATACTGGAAGCGATTTCTAACCAATAGGGGATGTTATTATTAGCAGATAATAGTAACTTACCGTATTCATGCCAAAAAGTAATGTTGCGTCTTGGGTTCTTGCAGGACTGCTTGCGCTTGCATTCGGTTTTGTCGGTTTTTTGAAATTATCTACTAGCCCAATGGAAGTGGCGGTGTTTACGCACTTCGGCTATCCGCTTTGGTTCATGTATGTTATTGGTACTATCGAACTTGCCGGAGCACTTGGGCTTGTGTGCGGACGACTCATTGATGCGCGTCTGCCGCGTATGGCTGCAATCGGATTACTCATCGTTATGACAGGAGCAATCGGCTCTCACCTCATGTTTGACCCTCTCTCGCTGATGCTACCGGCCGTAGTACTCTCCGCACTATTACTCGGCTTCCTATACGCTAACAAACCGGTGGTAGTATAAGGACATGCTCAACAGCATCATTTGTTATTTCGATAAACTTGAAGATAGGATACGGATTTCGCTCAGTCACTACCCAATTCCGTATGCATTCATTGGCGGTATTGGTGTTGTCCTGTTTTGGAGGGGGGTGTGGGAAACGGCAAACCTGTTTCCTTGGTTTTCCGGACCGATATCTATTGTAGTCGGCACCGTAATCCTTCTTCTCACCGGACTCCTCGTTTCAGTTTTTATAGGAGACAGCATCATCATGTCAGGTGTTAATCGAGAAAAAAAGCTTACCGAGAAAACCGAGAGCGAGGTACACTCTGAACAAAGTGCTCTGCAGCATGTGGTTGAAGAACTTGAGGTGATAGATTCGGATTTAAAGAAACTGAAAAAAAGCTTGGCAAAAAAACGACCTCGGAGCCATCATGTACAAAAAAATTAAAAAGAAGTTGGTGCTTGTGGCAGGCATTCTTTTCATTATTCTCGGTCTCGTTGGTCTCGTGCTACCTTTTCTCCAAGGATTCCTCTTCCTTGCTATTGGCGTAATTCTCCTTTCCCTCCATTCGCCAAAAATCCGCGCATGGACTGATACCCACACCGTGAAGTACCCGAAGATCCATGCGACAATACAGAAGGTTGAAAAGTGGATTGTAGGAATCGTCGGAGAACTCTGAGTTAGATTTTCTCTATACAAACGAACGATCGCCGGCTAGCCGGCGATCGTTCGTTGCTATATTTTTTCTTAAAATCCCTGAACAGCCTCAGCGGAGGAAGCAGCCGCCTGATTGAGCGCAGCAGAACCGTCCGAAGTTTGACTGAGATCAGTCAAAATATTCGCAACAGAATTGCCACTTACTAGTGGTACGGCCTGCGTCACATCGACAACCGAAGTCTCTGCACCCACCGTAATAGTCGGGGGTGTATCATCTACGATAATCGGAGACGGTGTCAAGTAGTACCATAGAGCGAGTCCAGCGATAACGACGACTGCGCCCGTGATGTACCACATATTGTGTGAGGAACCTTGGTCGATTACTTGAAGTATCGGTTGATTTACTGGCTCATATACTGGCTGATTCACGGGCTCATTTACTACTGGTTGATTGTCCATAGATATTTCAATTAGAGATTATTGATTCGTATTTGCTGTTGAGGTCGCACTCCCTTCATCAACCCCGTGGATTTTACCCAATACTTGAGCTGCGTTATATACCGCTTTCCGTGCATCCGTTACCGGGCCATCGCGTAGGGCAAAGAGGTCCTTAAACAAAGCGGTGTGAAGATTCTTGAACGAAGCTCGTAGGCCTCGCATAAGCTCTTCCTGCCCGCTTGGAGTCGTAGTTGAAGTTGTCACGACAATAGCTGATGGATCTACCGCATAGGTCTTAGCAGCCTGTGTAGTTACCGCAGTACGAGCAGTTGCGATTGCAGTTTGTGCTGATGCAATTGCTGCCGTGACTGCAGAAATGTCTTTCCCTTTGCTCGCAGCAATGGTTGCTCGGTCCTGAATCTTCTTCAAGATGGCATCGAGGCGATCCTGCATCTTCATAAAATGATCGGTCCATCTTACATTTTCTTTTGCGAACTGCTTGATGAGTCGATCTGCCATCTGTTGCTTTGCTTTTTCCTTGATATCCCCTAAACGTTGTTGCGCTTTCTCTTGTTGCTCCTTGATGCGCGTTTGAGCTTCTTCACGCACCGTTTTCATATGCTCGAGTGAATCTTTGCCGATTTCTCGACGAGTCGTCGTTGCGGTTGTCGATGTAGCTACCGCGCGACGCATATTAATCGGATTCTTCGCAGGCTCATTCATACCCTCTCTTACATTCACGGGCCGATCTTGAGCGAACGCAACCGTCGCCGAAAAGAGAAGTGCAGAAGCGCTGCCGACGATTCCAATAGTTCGAAATATACTCATGAATTAAAGATAATTATACTTAATATGTAACGTCTGCCCGCTATCGAGAGCAATTGTATCATGGCCCACACCATCCTTTGGCAATGAGTGTGCACTATGCGCTGTTCGCACGATCGAAAATCAGCGGGCTCCCGACTAAGATATACTTGGAACTATGATTCGCAGTGTCATACACCCACAAACGCGTGCCATGCATCGTGTTCATCTAAAGCGACACCGACGTGCATGGTTCATCGTGACGGGCATTATTTGTGCTGCTGTCCTTTTCACGTCCTTTGGCTACTTCGGAGGCGATACGTGGGTGATGATCGGGGAAGCCGTCCTGCAGACCACCTACCGCCTTGTATTGGCCTACGGTATTGCACTCATACTCGGCGTCTCCATCGCGCTCCTCGTAGGCTGGGGCCGATTTGGCGAAATGCTTTTCCCAATTTTTGATGTTTTACAAAACATTCCTTCATTTGCACTCATACCGCTTTTCATCTACTTTTTCGGTTTTACAAGCGAAATGATCGTTTTCTTTGCCGTGAGCTCCATAGTCTGGCCAATCCTCTTCGCCGTCCTGACTGCAATTAAAAGCGCGCACGTAGATTTAAATGACGCGGCAACTATTTTTGGCGCGCGAGGACCGAAACGCATCCGCTATTATCTCGCTCCACTCTCCTTCCCTGCCGTACTTACCGGATCAATCGTTGGCATTGCTATCGGATGGGAAGCGGTCATCGGCGCCGAGATTATTACGAATATCGCCGGTTTCGGCGACTTTATAAAAGAAGCGAGCGTCTCGGGTATGAGTCAGGCCATGATTGCCGGGATGCTCGCTATTCTCGTCATCGTATTTGCAGTGAATCGCCTCGTTTGGACCCCACTCCTCGCCGAAAGCAGCCGGCGATACGCTGAATAAACTATGATTGACTCTGACAAAACGGCACTCGTCCTCTCGCGCGTCTCCGCCAATTTTAGTGATGAAGAAGTGAGCGTACCTATCTTGAGGGATATTTCATTCTCTGTCCCTACTGGTGCATTCGTATCAGTTATCGGCCCATCAGGCGCCGGGAAATCGACCCTCATGCGCATCATCCTCGGACTTCTCCCTCAGACTAGTGGCAATATTGTGCGAAATTTTTCACGACCTGCGATGGTATTCCAGAGCTATGCACTCTTTCCTTGGCTCTCTGCTCTCGATAATGTTGCTTTCGGTCTCCACATGGATGGTATGCGACGCAAAGAGCGGGAAAGTATTGCGCGCGAGAAATTGAAAGAGGTTGGCCTCGCACATCTCGAAAACCATTTTCCCGCAACCCTCTCGGGCGGTCAGCGTCAGAGAGTTGGCCTCGCGCGAGCTCTCGCAATCTCTCCTGATTTCCTCATCATGGACGAACCATTCTCGAATCTTGATACCATCACCTCTGAAGCACTCAAAGCAGACCTGATTAACATATGGCACTCCTACAACATGACCATCCTTATGGTGAATCACCTTATCCCCGACACCATCGAGCTCTCCGACAAGATTATTGTCATGGGGGCACATCCGGGACGTATAGAAATGACGCTTGATGTCGACCTTCTACGCCCGCGCGATGTTCGTGATACTAAATTCTTCAAACAGGTCGATACATTGACCGATGCTATCCGTGCGATATCCTAAACTTCCATCCGGGAGAAAAAATACGAACCAACCGCGAGGAAGAGTGCCGTAATCCCAACGAGAACGCCGATATCAAGCGCGATCGGGAATGTCGCAACGCCGATAAGAAAATAGCGCAGCGCATCGACGCCATATGACAAAGGGTCAAGTCGCGCAACAAAAAGCAGAGCGGACGGGACCGTATTCAAAGGGAAGAGAGCTCCCGAAAGAAAGAAGAGTGGTATCACAAGAAAATTCATAATGATCTGGAAACCTTGCATATCTTTCAGCCGCGAAGCGGCCATGATTCCGAGAGCACTGAAGAGAAGGGCTATAAGCAACATCACAAGAATCGCCGGTACAATGCCAGCCCACGACGAGGGTCGGAAACCGACTATGACGGCGATAATAAGTACGAGCATGCCTTCAATACTCGCAACCGTTGCTCCGCCAAGCGTACGTCCGAACATGATAGAAAGCCTGGAGACCGGTGCAACCATCGTCTCTTTCAGGAATCCGAACTGTCGATCCCAGATAACCTGCATCCCGTTGAAAATCGCGGTAAAAATAATCGACATGCCGATGATGCCCGGTGCGATAAACTCCAGATAATTCCCTTGCCCTGCTTTTGCGAACACGGGACCAAACCCGTAACCAAACGCAATAAGAAAGAGGAGGGGTTGACCCAAAGCACCCACGATACGACTCCGGGAGCGGATAAATCGCTTCATTTCTCTAAGCCACATGACGTACACAGCGTTCATATGCATACAATTAGCGACGATTGGTGCCTTGCCACATCCGTTGATGCGCGCGTGACAGTTCGAGAGCATTACCCGCTTCGTGCCTGATATCGCTTCCGGTAAGCTTCAAAAAAGCCTCCTCGAGCGTTGTTGTACTTGTCTGTTTCTTCAATTCATCATTACTTCCTTGAGCAATAATGACACCATGATCAATGATGGCGATTTTTTTTGCGACGCGCTCGGCTTCTTCCATGTAGTGCGTGGTAAAGAAAACGGTTATACCTTCATCGGCATTTAGCTTCTGTACATAACTCCAGAGATGATTACGCGTCTGCGGGTCGAGACCCAAGGTCGGCTCATCGAGAAAAATGATTTTCGGATGATGCAGAAGTCCACGAGCTATCTCCAAACGACGCTTCATCCCGCCCGAAAAATCACGCACAAAGTCGTGCCGACGATCCGTGAGCTCGACAAGCGTAAGCATCTCATCAATGCGTCTCTTCAACATGTCTTTCGGTACGCCGTAGAGAATTCCGTGCAAATGTAGATTCTCAAGTGCAGTCAAATCATCGTCAAGCGAAGGATCCTGGAAGACGATACCGAAGGATGTTCGTACAAAATCGGGATTGATAGCGGGATCGTGGCCATTGATAATGATAGTTCCTGAAGTCGGGCGCAGCAGCGTTGTGATCATTTTAATCGTCGTCGATTTGCCCGCTCCATTAGGTCCGAGAAATGCAAAGATACCTCCCTCCTCAACCGAAAATGAGACGTCCTGTACGGCAACAAAATCGCCAAATTTTTTTGTGAGATTCTTCACCTCAATGATAGCTTCCATATTTATTTTCTTTTCTTTCGATCGATAGCGGCCCGAAGAAACTCGGTAAAAAGCGGGTGTGGATCCAAAGGACGCGCCTGGAATTCGGGATGGAACTGGGTGCCCAGCATAAAAGGATGCACCGAGCGCGGGAGCTCAGCAATCTCCATCAGAACGCCATCAGGAGAGGTGCCGGAGAAGACAAGACCGACATCTTCAAGTTTCTTAACGTACGACGAATTTATTTCGTAGCGGTGACGGTGACGTTCCTCAACTAATTCTTTCTTATACGCAGCACGAGCAATAGTATCCTTCTTAAGATGTGCCGTGTACACGCCGAGACGCATGGTCCCGCCATATTTGTTATCAGCGAGATGCTTTTTCTGTTCCAACATCACATCAACGACAGGATGTTCGGCAGTCTTCTTGATTTCGGTCGTGTGCGCATCCCTCAGCCCAAGCACATTGCGTGCGTACTCGATTACCATGAGCTGCATGCCGTAACAGAGACCGAAGTACGGAATCTTATTTTCGCGTGCGAATTGTATCGCTTTAATCTTACCTTCGATACCAGTCTCGCCAAAGCCTCCAGGAACGATGATGCCATCATATTCCCCGAGCACGGCAGCTGCTTTTGCACCGCCCTTCTCAATATCTTTTGAATTAACCCAAGCTATTTTCGCACGATGGCCGAGCTTGGCCGCAGAAAACTTAATTGCTTCAATAACTGAAAGATACGCGTCTGAGAGCATGAAATCGCCAGTATCAAAATATTTCCCGACGATCGCGACAGTTACTTCTGGTGCTTTTGTATGTGCGGCCGCGCGTGCGAACTTCTTCCACGCGGCAAGGGATGCTTTTTTCTTCTCCGGCAATTTGAGCGCATCAAGCATAGCGTCACCGAGATTATCTTTCTCGAAGTTGAGCGGAGCTTCGTAGATACTACTGATATCTGGCGCGCTGATGATGCGGTCCTTGCGCACATTGCACCAAATAGCCAGCTTCTCCTTCCGCTTCTCATCAACGGGCTCTTTTGAGCGCGCGACGATAAAATCTGGCTGTACCCCGTAAGAATTGAGGTCGCGTACCGCCATCTGAGTTGGCTTCGTCTTCATCTCGCCGAGAGTCCCCGGTGTAGGCAAATATGACACCATAACGAAAAGCACGTCCTCTGGGTGCTTCATCTTTAGCACACGTGCCGCTTCGATAAAGAGAGCATTCTGAAAATCGCCGATTGTTCCACCGATCTCGATGACTGAGACCTGGCTGCCGTTGTAGTCGGACGCAGATTCGATACGCCTCAAGATCTCATCGCGCACATGAGGAATAGCTTCCACACATCTACCGCCATACTCGAGTGCTCGCTCGCGAGCGATGACCGATTGATACACCATGCCGCTCGTCATGTAATCTTCGTTCGTGAGATCGCGCCCAAGGAAACGTTCGTAATTCCCCATATCTTGATCTGTCTCAAGCCCGCTTCGAAGCACAAACACCTCCCCATGCTCGGTTGGATTCATCGTGCCCGCATCAACATTAAGATACGGATCGACTTTTACCAGATTCATCTTATAGCCTTTCTGTTGGAGCAATAATCCAATGGAACTCGTAACGACACCCTTCCCTACACCACTCATGACTCCACCAAGAACAAATATGTATTTATGACCTTCTTTTGCCATACAGGAACTAGACTTTCAAATATCTACGGATAGCGAGCATCGAGGCGACCGCTCCGAGCAAAACACCCGAGAGCATCAGTATGGAGAAGACGACAGGAAAATGGGTACTGTAATAATCCGCCAGATTGAAGCCGCCAAACCATCCTACAGTTTTAATTCCGGCGTACCATGTTGCTGGCCACAAGAGCAATAAAACAATAGTTGCCGCAATAACACCCGTAATGACTCCCGTAACTATAAATGGTCCTTGGATATAGGTGTTGCTGGCGCCCACGAGCCTCATGACCGAAATTTCTTCCTTCGCGCTATAAATCGCGAGACGGACGGTCGCAAATGCGATAAGAATCGAAGCGATTGCAAAAAGGACAATGATGGCGAAACCAATTTCACGCGTCGCTCGTATCGCGAGCGAAAGACGATCAATTATTTCTTTATTCTGCGCATAATTTATGCGGTCAACCAGAGATGTCCCACCAGCAGATAGTGTCGGTGATGCCTCGAGAAAATTCACTATGCTTTCGTATCCGGAAGGATCTTTCGCCTGTACTTCAAGCGAGGCGTCAAGAGGATTACCGCCAAGCTCGTTAAGCGCCTGAAGAGTCAGCTGATCATTCGCATGTCGGGCACGGAAGGCCGTGAGAGCGTCGTCAGCTGAGGTATAAACGATACTCGATACTTGCGGCAATTTCTCAAGCTGGTCCTTCACAGCGAGAATATCTGCCTCACTGGCTGTCGTAACAAAAAACACCGAGACGTCGACCTTGTCTTTAATCGTATCCAAAGTAAAAGTCAGGAGCGCTGAAAGGAAAATCAATGAGCCAATAATCGCAAGTGTCACGGTCATAATAAGCACGGTCGCGGCCGAGACTGCTCCGCCACGGGCAAAGTTCTTGCCACCACCCACAAGGACTCGTTTTATAACCATCCAGATCATAATGTGACTAGTATATCAGGTGCACAATTTTTTATATTCATAAGGAATATTTTCCGCCCGCATCGTCTCGCACTAACTTCCCGCGATCGATGGTAATGACTCGTTTCCCGATAGCGTCAACCACACCCTTGTTGTGCGTCGTGATGATAATGGTCGTACCAAGCTCATTTATTTTCTTGAGTATTTCAACGACTTCATATGTATTGATCGGATCAAGATTGCCGGTCGGCTCATCAGCAACTATGAGATCTGGCTGATTGATAATGGCCCGACCGATGGCAATACGCTGTTTCTCGCCTCCTGAGAGCTGATCAGGGAAATGTGAGGCTTTATCGGCAAGATTAACCAATTCAAGAATGTAGGGCACATCACTTGCGATCTCGGTGTCTGAGCGACCTGCGGCTTCCATCGCAAAAGCGATGTTTTCATAAGCAGTCTTGTTAGGAATGAGACGAAAATCCTGGAAAACCATCCCTATCTTGCGCCGATAATAATGCAACGCCGAGCTCGGTAGGTCGTTTACATCAATTGATTCAAAAAAAACGGTACCGTCAGTCGGTTTTTCTTCGGCGAGAAGGAGTTTCAGGAGTGTTGTTTTCCCCGCACCCGAATGACCGACGATGGAGATGAATTCTTTAGGCGCGACCGAGAGTGTGACTTCCTCGAGTGCCACCGCGTCTCCATATCGCTTCGTCACCTTGTCGAAATAAATCATTGTCGTTTTCTATTGTACCCCACCCTTGGCAGATGCGTCTATAAACCCATCAAGGTCTCCATCAAGGATTTTCTCCGGGTTGGAAGATTCATAATTCGTACGATGATCTTTGACCATCTTATATGGGTGGAGCACGTAGGAGCGCATTTGACTCCCCCATTCATTCGCGGTCGTTGCTGCAATAGAACGACCTTTTGCTACTGCCTGACGCTCGGCCTCTTCTTTGGCAAAAATCTTCGCTTTCAGGAGCTCAAGCGCCTTCTCGCGATTAGCGAGCTGGCTGCGCTCGCTTGAGATATGCACAGAGAGATTAGTTGGCTTATGGAGGATGCGCACCGCCGTCTCGCGCTTATTAACATTCTGCCCGCCTGCGCCGCCTGCGCGGGCAAACTGTATCTCAATATCATCCGGCCTTAGTTCGACCTTGTCGGTCGCAATCAGGACCGGAAGCACTTCGATGAGGGCAAAACTCGTCTGCCGTTTGGCGTTCGCATTAAAAGGCGACTGGCGCACCAAACGATGCACCCCCGCTTCATGTCTCAAACGCCCGTATACGCCTGTACCACTGAATTCGAGCATGACATTACGATAGCCGCCCTGATCATTCTCGTTCGCGTGGAGCTCGCGCACGCGCCAACCCTGCTTCGTCGCATATCCTTCATACATCCGACGGAGCATTCGTGCGAAATCCTCGGCATCATCACCCCCGGCTCCTGCAAGAATAGCGAGCGTCGCATCGCCTCGATCATGCGGATCGTCCTCGCCACCCTCTTTAAGCGCTTGATACTCCTGTATGAAAATCTGTGCCTGCTCCTTGTCCAGCCAGAAGTCAGGTGATGCCATCATCGCCTCAAGCTCTGCCAGCCGCTGCTCTCTCTCAGACATCGAAGAATTGTACCAGATTTTATCCGGTACTTGACATATATCAAATAATTTGTATTGTAGGTATAGAAGAACGTTCACGTACCCCACAATCAGACAGGAGATGTCTATGGACCCACAAAAGATAGGTCCGGATAAAGGATCGGTTATGACGTGCATACTCTCACCGAATGGGGAAATCATTCTGGTTAAGAATGAGGGGTTTAAGAAACCTTTTTGGAAACTGCCGGGAGGTCATATTAACCCAGAAGGTGAGAGTGTTGCCGCCGCAGCAATACGGGAATGCAGAGAAGAGACTGGTATCCGCCTCCTTCAGGAAGAAATGTCGTTTCATTCGTGGCACCGACATAATGGCGCTTTATATATTCCCCATCTCTGCATCGCAAAGGTAACGCAAAAAAAGTTCAACACGCGACACAAATTCGGCCGAGAGGACGACCAAACTTTGTTGATCGAAGCATTCCCAACTGCCAAAGTCCTGGAGATACCCGATCTTCTTGGTCGGCACAAAATCCTCATTGCAGAAGTATTTGCGAGACCAGCATGAACAAAGCGGGCTCCTTGAGACACCTCAAGGAGCCCCTATTTTATATCTCTGAACCCTAGGCCTCATGGATGAGATCGCGCTTAAACCACCATCCGCCAATTATAGCCAAGAGAACGCCAACAACCGTCGCACAAATAAAGAAAAGTGGGTTGCCCGTGAGCAGCGCATTCCCGAACAAAACCACAAGCGCAACTACCGGCGTGTGGAGCGCCATTTGTGCGACTATAAAAACGAGGAATGAGACCTCTGTAAGGCCCGCGGCGTAGGCAAAAACTTCGGGAAATCCGGTGAACGCGAGACGCGCCTTGAGGAACGATTTGAGCACCGACCCTTGCGTGAGAAACTTTTCTATAAAAGGAAACTGGGTGCGCGGGACAAACACGTCAATTATTTTCCGACCAAAAAAACGACTCAAATAAAACGCAACGGAAAACCCGAGCACGTCACCAATAAATGTGATCCCCAGTCCCTGCCAAAAACCGAACGCAGCTCCCGCGACTGCATAGACGGGGCCACCGGAGAGCGGCACAATGATAATCGTTGTCATCTTAAGCGCAATAATCGCAAGCGGACCCCATATACCTACTCGTTCCACAAGCCGCTCAAGACCATCAATTCCGATTGAGACAGTCAGCACGTATGCGGCACCGACGGTAAGTAAGATGAAGGCTAAATTTTTAAACGCATCGCGACGTGCCTCCTTCTGTGAAGCATTGTCGTCTGGGGTCGTTGTTTGGATTTCCATTTTTGACCCAGTAGGCGAATTTACAAATTCGTGTCTTTGGACATAGATTCTACTGAATGAGCCGCCTCCCAGGCTTGAACTGGGGACCTACTGCTTACGATGCAGTCGCTCTACCAACTGAGCTAAGGCGGCTTACGGTATTCGATTACGTTTACAGAACAAGAATTTTTTGTCACGATACCAATCGTCGACAACCCACCAGCTGAACTTTGGTGACACTAGCAACTCAGACTAGAATACATCATGTCTTTACTTTTCCCAATTTTGAGCCGAGAGTCGGGATTGAACCGACGACCTCGTCCTTACCATGGACGTGCTCTACCAACTGAGCTATCTCGGCGACTGAGGATACAAAGAAATTCCTACGCACATATATTTCCTTGTTCTACGAGACTACGCTATCTTCGCCTCCCTTTCAATAGATTAGCAAGCCTATAACGATCGCCAGATGAGAAATAATCATAAGTCCGCTGGCAAAAAGAAGATGTTTGTCTTTATGTACAGCCGCATAAATGGTCCAGAGGATGCTCGCAATCGTCAACAAAATCCAAGTAAGGAGGGATACTCCTTCGGAACTCTTCGTATTGTAAATTTGAAATGTCTGCGGCAAGAGTGCAAATGGCGCAAGAATTCCTACGACATACATGAGGTAATCGAACGCGCGCATCCCAATCGAACGCGCAGGAAATGGCTCAATGCCTTGAGCAACGCGAATGCGTTTACGTAGATGATGAAAACCCCCATGCATAGCGCTTATGATAACCCATAAAAATACAGTATACTGAGGATATCCTATGGAAGGTCTGTCGCACTACGAAAAGGAGAAACGCCCGTGGGGAGACTTTGAACGCTTCACTCTGAACGAGCAGACGACGGTAAAAATAATCACCGTTGATGCCGGCGAGGCCTTCAGTCTGCAGACCCATGAACACCGCGACGAATTCTGGCGCGTACTCAAAGGTTCTGGCGTGATACATATCGATGATACAGACCATAACGCGAAGGAAGGCGATACTTTCTTCAGCCCACGCCATACGAAACATCGAGCTCTGGGAGGCCCCGAAGGTCTCACCTTTCTTGAAATTGCGTTTGGTGAATTCAACGAAAACGATATCCAACGTCTCGAAGATCGATACGGCCGCACATAATGCTCGGAAAAATGAACGACGAATTTACAATCAGTGAAGAACTTGCTCGGTCGCTTAATGATTCTGCTCTCCGGGCTGAATATGCGGCGCCCTTTGACCACTACCGTCCGTTGCTCATATCACGACTACTCGGATCGCTTCTTGTACATTCAGGCACTTTTATCTATGGTCGCACACCGTCCTATGCTAAGTTCAAAGCGATAGAGGTTATCGCCCGAATCCCCTACCAATCATGGGAAATCGCGGCGTACACCATCCTAACTGCGCTCTATTCGAATGAGCACCGGGCCATCGAGCTTACAAAGCTAAATGCGTTCAGTCGAATGGCTCAGGACAATGAAACGATGCACGTCGTCGTCCTTTCGCAGATTGTGCAACGCCTCCGCTGCCAAAGCTTCATTCGTCATACGTTCATCCCGTTTCTCTTCTCATTCTTCTATTTCTGGACGGTATATATCCTCTTCCTCGTTTCCCGACGAGCGGCACTCGACCTCAATTACCTCTTTGAGTCGCATGCGTATGAGCAATACTCACAATTTCTTGAGAACGAAGGCGAGCACCTGAAACAGACTCCCGTCACCTCCGACTTCCTTGCATTCTATGGAAGAAATGTTCGAAATGAATACGAGCTGTTTGAGCTCATTCGTAACGACGAACTTATCCATCGGAACCATTCTGCGCATGCGTCACAATTAGGCTACGGTTTACACTCACACTAAACCTGTTTCATTCATACAACATAGACATCGTGTGAAAAACTACAAAATTAAAGGAAATACCGTCGCTATAAATAATGGGATGTAGAGGAGTGCAAAGATGGTACTCGCAAGAACTGCAATTGCCGCCTTCCCGGGAACCACATTCAGCTCTGCCGCGAAGGCAACGGTATTTGACGCAAGCGGAACGATAGAAAGAACGAGCATGATTGGATATACTGACGACGCAAAGATATGAAAGATATGAGTATCCAATAAAATGAATGAGGAGATTGCGATAGGCCAGACGAGAAATTTGGCAATAAAAGTCGCTGACAGAAATTTTATGTCCAAAGAATTTGCGGTGACGCCGACGAGTCCAAGCCCGACTAGCATCATACCGAGTATCGAATATGCTCCCCGAAAGTTTGCGAAAAGTGCTGAGACACTCTCGTGTATCGAGAGGTGCAGAGTGAGAAACAATAGGCCGAGTATAAATGCATACATCGATGGCAATCTGCACATTTTTATAAACGCATCTCTTGGTTTGAAATGGCCGCGTGCGACGAGATAATACCCTACGGAATTTTCATAGAGGATAAAGCCAAGAATCGAAAGTACCGCTTCCGGAAGATACTGTTCCCCAAAAAGTACAATGATGAGGGGCAGGCCGAAGTACCCAACGTTTCCAACTCCAGATGTAAACGCCAGAACGTTTCTTTCAGCACCCTGCCAGAAAAATTTTCCGATGAGATAGAATGTGGCGCTTATGATTGTTGCCAAAGCAAAGAAAAGTAATGGCAAAAGAATAACTGAGGCATTGGGAAGCGCAGTAGCAACACCATTGAAAATAACGATCGGTGATATGAAATAAATCAGAAGAGCGGCTATGGATTCTTTACTGACGTTACACCGTTTGCCCGCAAGATAGCCTAATAAAATAATCGCGTAGAGAGAAATTATTCCTATAATAAGGTCGGTAGATACTGTCATAGTAAGAATCAATAGAACCTTACCACACACTTTTTATATTTTAGTTATGCATTTTTGAACGAGAGACGGGCTTGGCCAAGCGCTCATTCGTCGCCGACGCTCCTCACTCCGCTCGGCCCTGGCTCGGCGGTTTTGCTCGCTAGCAAAACATAGCCGAGCTGTTCAAGTCCCGTCTCTCGTCAGCAGAATAAAGAAAAGGCCGGCTTTCGCCGGCTTTTCTATTCTGCGCGAGAGACGGGACTTGAACCCGCAACCTCCGCCGTGACAGGGCGGCGCTCTAACCAGTTGAGCTACTCCCGCAAGTGAGGAAACTAAGAAAAGTATCAGATTTTCTTATGTGAGCGAACGCGCCGGGAGCATGCTCTCTTAAGCTTGCTCCCGCAAGCGAGGAGTAAAATACAAGCGAGCTTGTATTTTCTCCGAGCGCCGCGTGAGAAGCCTGTCTCAGGCTTACTACTGTAAGCCTGACTATCTCAGCAAGCGCTCGTTTTCCCATCCTACCAAAATTTTCCCAAAATGTCGTGTGTGCCGATGAGTGGAATCGAACCACTGTCTAAGGCTTATGAGTCCTTCGTTCTACCATTGAACTACACCGGCGAGTGAGGAGACATATGTGTACGTCTTCGTATACGTATGTACTCCGAGCGAGCCGAGGGAAAGCGTGCAAGGAACGCTTACTACGGCGATTCGCCCGACTCGGTATTGACACACTACCAAACACATCCCATTCAGACAATCCAATCCCGTTCAGATGAAATTACTGCATCACTGATTAATGCCAAAACAAAGTTGTAATGGCCGCAATGCCCGAAATAGCCATGATAGCGATTGTAATCCACCCGATGAATGAAACGAGCGGTCGGTTTGCGTATTCTCCCATAAGATTCCGACTACTCGAGAGGCGTACGACAAAGAAGAGGATGAATGGTGCAATGATGCCATTTGCGACTGCGGCATAAATAAGTCCCTGTATGGGATCAAGATGCGCAAAATTTGCTGCAATGCCGAGTACCATCGATACAATAATGACTCCGTAAAACGCGTACGCCTGTTTTAATTTAAGATGAAGACCGTGTTTCCATCCGAAACTTTCACTAATTGCATACGCGGTTGAACCCGCTAAAACCGGTACCGCGAGAAGCCCTGTGCCGACAATACCAATGGCAAAGAGCAAAAAAGCAAATTCTCCAAAGGGTTTAAGAGCCAGAGCTGCCTGATCTGCCGTAGCAATATTTGTTATGCCATTCGCATACAAAGTACCTGCGCACGCAGCAAAAATGAAGAACGCGATGAGGTTTGAGAAGAACATTCCACTCCATACATCGGTGCGCATACGGCGTAAAGAGTGCTTACTCACCTGTTCTCGGCGCGCCTCAATAGTCGTCTCGCCTTTCAATATTCTCTCTTCGACTTCTTGAGAAGTCTGCCAGAAGAAAAGATAAGGGGAAATGGTGGTTCCTAAAATAGCGCAGATGAGGAATAGTTGATCCTTAGAAAAAGTTATCGAGGGGACGAATGTGTGATAGAGAACGTCGCTCCAATCAAGACCCACTGCAAATGCAACTGCGGCATACGAGAGCAGGGCGAGCGCTAAATACTTCAAATATTTTGCATAGTGCGCATAGGTGGTGAATATTTGGAGTGCAAGGCTCACGAGGGCAAAAAATATAACAAGCAGTTCCAACCCGAAGCCTGGAAATAAAAGGCGCGACGCTGCCGCCATGGCGCCGAGATCGGCAGCGATATTAAACACATTCGCAAAAAAGAGTAGCGCGGTCACCGCATATAGTACGCTCATGGAATATTGATTCCGAATGTTCGCTGCGAGCCCCTGACCCGAAACGAGACCGATGCGCGCACACATCTCTTGCACCGTAGCCATGAAGGGATACGTGAAGAGCGAGAGCCAGATAAGCTGCAGACCGTACTTGGCTCCTGCCTGCGAATACGTGGCTATTCCGGAAGGATCATCATCGGCAGCACCCGTCGTAAGTCCAGGGCCGAGAGTATCCCAATATTCCTCTGCAAGCTTGAGTGGTTTCTTTTTTGCTAGAGTACGCTCTTCCTTTTTCACGAAAACAACACTCTCCTCTAGAAGTTTCGCGGGCGCTTCAAATAGGTGCTCGGCTTCATTTTGAAACTTCTTATCATTCATATCAATAAGTTCATTATACCTGCTCGGCGCATAAAACGAGAATCTAATGATTACTTCAACAGTCTCCCGCCTCAAAACACTTATTGGAAAGTATCTCTTCGAAGAAAACTACCTTCATTCAATTCTCGAAATGCCGTGCGCAACTCTTCGTCTGTATTCATTACGATGGGACCATGCCAGGCGATCGGCTCATTAAGCGGAGCGCCGGATATGAGAAGGAATCGTGCGCCCATAACGGGCGCACGCAAACTGACGACGTCGCCTTGACGCTCGAAAAGTAGAATGGTTCCCGGCGCAAAGTACGTCGGTTCGATTTCGTCCACACCAAGTGCTCCTTCGACTACATAGGCGAAAACTGTGTCTCCTGAAGGCACAGGAACTGAAACTATCCCGTTCGGCAAAAGAGTTATGTCCGCATACAGCGGATTTCCGGCAATCGATTTGAGCGGGCCGGCTATGCCAGAAATCTCCCCCGAAATGACGCGCACTCGCGCATGTGAGCCGAGATCAACCACTGGGACCGTCGCCCCTTTGAGATCTTGATACCGAGGCGGCGTCATCTTATTTCTCTTCGGTAGATTCACCCATAATTGAAAGCCTCGAATACCATTCGCGCTCTCAGGCATCTCTTCATGAATGATTCCACTACCTGCGGTCATCCACTGAATGGCACCACTCTCAATCACCCCTTCATTCCCTAGACTGTCTTTATGCCGTACTGCACCGTCGAGGATATACGTGACCGTCTCCATACCACGATGCGGATGCCACGGGAATCCGGCGCGGTAATGCTCCGGAATATTCGAACTGAAATCATCAAACAAGAGAAACGGGTCAAAGCGTGACGCTTCGATATTTGAGAACCCGCGCTTCAGATGCACTCCTGCGCCTTCAAGCGTATCTTTCGCTTTGAAGGTGGCCGAGAGCGAGCGTGAAATATTCATTTCTCAAGATCAAGGATTTCGTCTATGCGGATTTGAGTAACAAATTCCGGTACGTGGGAAACGAGAATCATCGTACCTGCGTACGCGTCGAGTGCTTTCGCGATGACGGGCAAGTGACGGAAGTTTATATGATTCGTCGGCTCATCGAGAATGAGAAGCCCTGGGCGCTCAAGCACGAGTGAAGCAAAAGCAACGAGACCCTTCTGCCCTTCAGAAAGATTCCCGATCTTTGTTTGCATGACATCTGCACTGAGAAGAAATCCGGCAGCGGTCGCGCGTAACCGCTCCTCGTCTGGCTTGCCCATCGCATGTTCGAGCGCCTTATAAACAGTCTGCTCAAAATCTAGCGTGGAGAAATCTTGCCGGTAGTAACCGACCTTTAGCCCAGATGCAGCAGTCAACGTAACTTTTCCTCGAGACTGAGAGGCGTCGGAAATGTGCTCATTCCCGACGCGATTTTTGCTCGTCGGATTACCAACGAAAAAATCGTCAGCGACACCTCGTGCGATAGCCTCGAGTAACGTGCTTTTCCCAATACCATTTGGGCCGCGAAGGAGTAGATGTTGATTCTTCCGGAGAGAGATGTTCGCTTTCTTTATCACCGGCTTCCTCCCCTTCAAAACCGTATAGGACGTGAGCGTAAGCACCGTACCACCGAGATTATCTTGTGCGGGAATCGTGAACGGCCGGATGGTCCGATCCTCTTTGCGTACATCCACCTTCGCCTCCTCCATCTCTTCGACTTCTGTGCGCATCTTCTTTGCCACGAGACGCATCTTCCCTCCTTTCTGCGCGAAGAAGTTGGCTTTATCTTTGTTCTCCTGAATCTTTTTTTCGAGCTGGGCATTCTTACGATTCTCTTTTTCGATACGCATTAATATATCGCGCTGCACATCATGATAATTCCCCGGATACTGTTCGATTTTGCGCGTGAAGATATCCAGATAGAGGACGCCAGTTGTGAATGCATTCAAGAAATCAGCATCGTGCGAGATGACGACGACCGTCTTCGGATACTCGACGAGAAACTTCGTGAGATGCTCAATGCCTGCCGTATCAAGGTTGTTCGTCGGCTCATCGAGGAGAAGTAGGTCGGGGTTCTGGATAAGCGCCGAGGCAAGGAGGAGTCGCGCCTGCTGACCGCCCGAGAAGCTCTTCACGATACGATCATGAAGCTTCTGATGGTGTTCTAAGTTCACGACCTCCAGTACCTCGTCGATACGGGGGTCGATGTCATATATCGGCTCTGTAAAGCATTTCTGGAAGAATTCACGCACAGTGAGTTCAAGGCGGTCGCGCGGAATTACTTGCGCCGCGGTCGCTACCCTCATGCCATGCGACATATGTACCTCTCCTGACTCTGGTGTAAGTTCGCCAGTCATCAGAGCGAATAGTGTCGACTTCCCTGCACCGTTCTGGCCCATTACCGCCATCTTCATCCCCCGGCGTAACGCAAAATCCACCTCATCAAGGATTGGTTTGTTGTGCCCGTATTCAAACGTAACTTCTTCAAAGCGTATGACGCTTTCTTCGCGAGCCATACATCCACCCTAACTCATTTCTTATGAAATGAAAAACAGAGCCTGCGATTCGATGCATCGTATGTGATACGCCGCACGGCGGCTACATCGTAGCTAATGTCGCGCAATAGTTGCGCAATAGTTGCGCAATAGTTGCGCAATAGTTGCGCAAATTGTTCTTTAACAGAAAAGGAGATCATCATGTAGGATTGCGTGTATCAGTACACAAGTGTTTAGAATCATCCCTCACCAAAAAACAAGGAGTCATCGAATGAATATGCAACAATGCCCTCAACAGAAGCGGAAGAAGGTATTCTCCACACTCGTTCTTGCGAGTGTGGTGGTACTTTCTTTCACCATATGGCTAGCCATGTCTACGCATGGATGGGCTCAAGCGATTCCTCCAGAGTCTATCGCTTTGTCCACGTATGATCAGGGTGCACCAACCATTGCCATTCCATTCTTTCGAGAAGGTACGCTTTTTCTATCGCATGTGAAGAAGCCAATGGAAGGAGCGACAACGACTACGGAAGTTTCGCGACGGATCATCGCGGACAATGTCTATCGTCTCGCAGACGTGAACCGTCAGACTGGAGAATATCTCTACCAAACGATAGAGGGTACAAACCGGGAAAGCGTGGCAAACGTCACAACATGGCTTGGCGATGCGAGCGGTAAAGTGACTCGTGTATATACTGGAGGAGGCTATGTGAAGCTTTCCCCAGGAGGTTCCTATATCACCGCAACCGATGAGAACGGAATGCTTCGCATCATCGATCTGAAAGGCGAGGAACGCGCCGTCTTGGGAAAAGCAACCTATGCCATATTCTCTCCCGATGGAACCAGACTCGCCTTCTTAAATGCAATCCCCTATAGCATCGGGGATGCTGGTGGCATCAGCATCATCGCCATTGCTTCGGGCAAGACGTTGATGACATACAAGCCAGACGGTGCTGAATACATACCACTCGCTTTCTCTGAAGATGGTAACGTTCTCTATTTCGCGGCTATTAATACAGCCGCTTTGCAGAATAGTGATCCATCCAACCAGAATCGTGTTGATTTGTATTCACTCTTGGTTTCGGAAGGGGCTGTACCGCAGCTTGTCACGACGGGAATACAGAAGCTTCCATACATGGATTACACTCGCGTAGAATACCTCTCCGGCTCACGTCTTTTGGCGCTGTCCGCTGAGGACACTACGTGGGTCGTTAACACTCAAACGGGCAGTGTCCAAACTTTCCCCAAAGTAATCGATGTGCTTCGAGTTGGTACCGGCAATACGCTTCTCGCGCGTTCAAGCGATGAGAGTGTTTCTAGCAAGATTTGGAGTGTGCTCACCGCTCGTTGAAATTCACAACCCAAAAAAGGAGAGACCAAATGCTTCATGCAATATGTGCAGCGATACTCTTTGCACTGATAGGCATTGATACGGCTCAAGCAGCAACCCTTCATAGATTGCCGCTTGCGTACGTGCCATACAACATCAACGCTTGGAAGGATGCTTCGGCGACAACAGGTGTTGATGTTCGGTACGACAACATCACTATTCCATCCGGCTCGTTCTACTACGACGGACATCGTGGAACTGATTTCGCTGCTCCTTACGGTACCACCGTATACGCTTCGGCGAGAGGAACGGTGTACTCAACAAACAATGTCTGTGCCCCGAACGGCGGCTACCTCGGCAATCCGTGTGGATCAGGCTTCGGCAGATTTGTTGCCATCAAGCATGCAGACAACATGGTAAGTATCTACGCTCACCTAAGTTCGGTATCCGTATTCAGCGGATCGATCACTTGCATAAGCGGTCCGGGAGGGAAAACGGTCGGTGTTTCCGGTAATTCAGGAAGCTCTAGTGGAGCGCACCTACATTTTGAACTCCGCATAAATGATCTCTCGGGTACAAGTATGAGCTATGATCCTTTCGGTGGTACAGCAAGTACGCAGACGTGGGACTATTGGTACGATTGGGCATGGGTATCTGATCCGCTTCGTCCAGGCTTCAATATGCACTATCCTGTAACCACCTGCCAGCCATAATAGCGGCAGATCTCACCACAGTTCTTTCAAATAGCCCCTGCGCCTTGTGCGCAGGGGCTATTTCTTTTGTTGGATAAATAATCTATCGAAAAAATCGTGTATAGTGCCTTCATGCCAAAAACGCCACAAAAGGTCTCGGATGAGTATCCGATGCGCATCAATAAATACCTTGCGAAACAGGGTACCTCCACCCGCCGTGGAGCGGACGAGCTCATAATCCAAGGGAAAATACTTCTCAATGGTAAAGTCGCCGTGTTAGGCGATAAAGTCAACGAGGGAGACAAAGTCGAGTTGCGCGGCAAACGCTCTCCGAAAAAATACCTGTATTTCGCTTACAACAAGCCCGTTGGTGTCATCACCCACTCGCCACAACTCGGCGAAAAGGATATCAAGCAAAGTGTAGAGACAGCGACAGAAATGCAAGACGTTTTCCCCATAGGAAGGCTCGACAAGGATTCGAGCGGCCTGATCATTCTCACAAACGACGGCCGCGTGACCGACAGACTCCTAAATCCGGAGTACGACCACGACAAGGAATACCGCGTACGAACGCAGGATTCAATCCGTGATAGTTTTAAGAAAACCATGGAGGCGGGTGTCGATATTGAGGGGTACCTGACGAAACACTGTACCGTACGAAAAACTGGCCCAAAGAGCTTCAACATTACGCTCACCGAGGGCAAGAAGCATCAGATACGCCGAATGGTCTCGGCAATGCATAACACCGTCGTCGACTTGGAGCGCACGCGCATACTAAACATCCGGCTCGAAAACCTTAAACCGGGAGCATGGCGAGCAATCGAAGGAGAAGAGCTTACGACATTCCTATCAAAAATCGGACTTGCAGCCTAGAGATTGCAAATCTCCCAATCAACGATTCTTGTTTATAAAAACCTAGCTATTGAATGGCTATTTCTTGAACACGTCGCTGATTATTTTACCGATCCCCTCCAATGACTCGTCAGATTTTACAAAATACCCGCGAACGCCCAGCGATATTCCCTCACTAATCTTATCCAGGGACGAAACATTTGAAGTAATGAGAACGGGAATATTCCCCTCACCGTATTTTTCATTCACTTTTTTGAGAAACTCGATACCACCCATTTTCGGCATCATGATATCGAGCAATATGAGATTGGGTACAGATTCTTCCATGGCTTCCAGGCCCTCTATGCCATTCCCCGCAGAGGTAACCGAATATTCTATTGGATCAAGCGATGCCTTCATCATCGCCACAAAAGTCATATCATCATCTATCACCAGTATATTCTTCATATGGTATGTATATATTATTGTAGCTCTTGTTTCGTGAGCGGTAGCGCGAAATAAAACGCACTTCCCGCATCCATCTTGGACACGACGCCCACAACCCCACCATGCCCCTCTAGTATACCCCGGGCAATTGCAAGTCCCAATCCGGTCCCCCTAATGCTCGGAACGATTGCTTTGTTATCAAGTTGTTTGAACTTACTGAAAAGAACTGGGATATTTGCAGCCGAAATTCCCACACCAGTGTCAACAACCGCGACGACAAGCGATTTCGGTAAGGTCACAAACTGTTCTTCCGAAAGAGGTTCTGGCAACGATACGCCCATTTTATCTATTTCCATATTTACCGATATACCTACTTCATGCATAAAGGCGACGACCGAAACCGAACCTCCTGCAGCAGTAAACTTAAGGGCATTCGAGATAAGATTATTAAGAACTTGCTTAATTCTCTGAATATCAAAATGGACATCTTTTGGTACATCATCGCTCACCGCTACCACGAAACGAATCTTCTTTTCAGCCGCCGATATATTAAAGAAAGAAACTCTGTTCTCTATAACGTCCGTAATATTTGCCGATTCACGATTGATTTCAAATTTGCCGGCCTGCAATTTCGCAGCATCCAAAATATCATTTACAAGATCCAGCATTGAGGAAGAATTCTGATAAATGATGTCGACGTATTGCTTTGTTGCCACTTTTTTCTTCTTGGTAGGCGTTTGTAAGAGTTCGCTCGCCTTCTGAATGCCACTGAGCGGCGTTCGCAGCTCGTGGACGATCATTGACGTGAAGTCGTCCCGCACACGCTCCAGCTCTACTTCACGCGTCACGTCATGGAAAATGACAACGCCACCAAGCACATCGCCCTCGTTCAAGACTGACATGGTTTTCACCGGAAAAACAAACGATTGGTAAAATTTTTCTCTCATTTGAAATCGCTCTGACGCATAGGTCTTCTTCAGCTTCACGCTTTCCTCAAGTCGTCCACGGATATCCATTTTCCCACCCAGATTATCTATGAAATCGAAGATTGTTATGTCTGTCTTCTTTTCCTGCCCAATGACCCGTTTCGCTGCGGGATTAATGACCAAAATGCGATAATCAGCGTCAGTCATCACGACACCATCCTCCATACTCTCGACCATCGCATTCACCTTTTCCTGTTCCGTCTTTACGACTCCCTGTAGACTCGTCACCGCCTTCGATGCTTGCTGAATAATCTTGTACAAGATGGTCATTTCTTCTTCCTTGTACAAACCCTCTTTCGTATCAGCGACCGTCAATACGCCGACTACTTTTTCGTCGATAACCAAAGGAATGTTGAAGAATGATCGCACCGGCTCTTCCAATTCTTCGATGATGATCGCCCCCGAAAGGATTTCCTCTACATTTTTCTTATCAAATTCTCGATCGAGCAGAGCTCCAAGCGAACCGAGCATTCTATCCCGCACGTCGTTTACGAACCTTCGATGCACAGAATTTTCCAAATGCATCTTAAATATGACCTTCTCCGGTTCGAGCAACATGTAGGAGACGGCCGAATATTCTATGAATTGATGTAGGGAATTCGTGATGATGTCGATTATTTGCTGGACGTCCAGCGAATAACCGATGCGGTCACCGAGCTCTTTAAGAATAGCGAGCTCATACATCCTACGACTCACATCCTTCTCCCTCTTCTCGAGTATTCCTTTTGCTTTGTAATCTTTGATTCCGAGATACACACTTACTGCAACGGCGGCACATGCGATAACTATGGACGCGATAGTTATCATGGGTGATATGCCTCCACAGTTTTGATGTTATGACGCCTTAGCGAAAGAGTTGAGCCGCCATGCAGCATAAGTAATACTGATTGCTGCTATGACCAAGAAGATTTTTTCGACACCTTCGCCCGTTTCGCTTGTCACCTGTATAACTTTCCAACTTTCGACCAACAATTCCCAAAAGTGTTGCCCGGCAAATGCCCACATTGCCACAATCATCGGATTCGCAATAGCCTTCCCTATCTGACCAAGATTCTTTTCAGCGTGCAGCAGATAGAAACCGACAGCGGCCGCAACAGCGAACGCAAGGAAATGATGCAGTCCAAAGTCCGCAAACGGTGACGACATGTATGCCGTAACTATACCGTCAGCAAATTTTGGGATAATAAATACTACTACTAAGACAAGCAGCGCCCCCACCCCCCACTTCCGTTCCCCATCAATCTGAGCCATCTGATTCTGCTGTGCATCGGCATTTCCCAGATTAACGAGTAATTTGATACCCTGGAAATAAAAGAAGAACGCCATATAGAACATGAGGTGCCACCAAAAATCCATCGATGTATCTCCAATTCCGAAGAAATCTCCTCCGAGCTTCTGGAAAACAGTAATGACGAAGAATATACCCGTTCCGATGAACAGATAGTAGAAAATAGACGCGAGACTGGACTTTCCGAACTTCTGAACCGCTACACCCATAGTAATAAAGGCGGCAAGAAACCCGACAGAAGATAGGTAATACCCAGTTGTAATTAATGTGTCTGCGCTCATATTTTATTTATTTAATTCGATATTCGGGTACTTCGCGAAGATAGAGCCGAGAGCATTCTTGACGATGAGACCGGAAAGTTCGACGTACTGATCGACAAGGTTCTGAAGTGTATCTTTTGGATTTTCACCAACTCCAGTCACCTTGCCATCATTATCGACCATGAGACCGGGGACACTGCGTGCCTTCAGTATTGCTATTTCAGGCCCCAGAATTAGCGATTGTTTCTTGATGATCTCGCTTATGAGTGCCGAGTACTGCTCTTTTTCATTCATGCGCTAGTGGTTAGTATGTTGATTAACTAGGTAACTAGTAAAGTGTATCACGCCAAATACCTGATAAATGTCGTCTGTTGATTACCGGTTTACGCTTTGATCTCTAGTAGTACATCAATCTTGTCCTTATCAAAAATCCCTTCCTTTTTTCGTACAGCAGCTTTCAACGGCAACAGATATACTCCCGATTTCTTTTCTGGGAAAATAGAGGTCTCCCAGCTTGTTTTACCTACCGTCACAGCTACGGGAAGTGAGCCCCAACCTCTTTTCAGACTGCCGAATTTTCTCGTAATCTCCTCGGATTCCTTTTTAGGAACTGCGATAAAGTGCCACCCAGCCATTCCCGGATAAATCCATACACCTGATTGTATTTTGAATCGATTTGATTTCATAACACAATTTTCGGTACTCTATCTTTTACTTTTAAAAACCCGAGTGCGAGGTAGACAGTCGCGGAGAAAACAGCACCTGATACATCCATAAACATGTCCTTCTGTGCGTCCCAAATGTCGCCCTGTGACCCAAGAAACGCCGCACCGGCCTCCCCGCCCTGTAGTTCCGCATACCACCATTCGATCCATTCATAGAAAACCGCAACAAACGCTACAGCAAATATCGCATACGTGACGGCGATCCATTTCTTCGCGACTAATCCCTTTCCAACTAAGTATTCGATGACTGGCAAGGCGTAGAAACCGACTGCAAAATGCGCGACGCGATCGAACATATTCCGCTCAAATCCAAAAAGATTATTAAACCAATCGAATGGAACGAGCTCAAACGTGTAGTGACCGCCTACCGTATGCAAGAATGGCAGGATAAACATGAGGGCGTATGCGCCGTTAGAGAAGCGAACATTCTTGATGTACAGAATAGCAATGAAGACAACGAGCGCAACAATTGGCCCATTCTCGACGTACCAGACATCGCGAGAATAGGGATAAACGCCGGCAATGATAAATTCGACTATGTAGATTCCCAATAATAGGTGCGGAAAATAATATTTGAGCATGTGGTAATCATACAATAACTCATCCCAAACTTAACCGATTACACAAAAATGAGCCCGTGGAAGCGAAGTTTCTTGTTCATGAGATTGATTAAACTGGTAGATCGACAACGAAGATTGAACCCTTCCCTGCTCCATCAGATTCAACACGGATGGTGCCGCCATGCGCTTCAACAATGTTCTTCGCGATATAGAGACCATAGCCCGTGGAATGCACATTCACCCTTTGCGAATCCTTACCGTGGCCGCCCTCGGTAAAGAGATGCTTCTTATCCTCTTCGGTGATGCCAACGCCGGTATCCTTCACTGCAAAAATAATTTTGCCGTTCTCTTTCTTGAGCGAGACGATGATGGAACCAGAAGGCGTGTAGTTGATCGCGTTATCGATCAGATTGCGCAGGACATGATCACTAATCTGTACCCTGTCTCCGACCATCTGATACGACGATTCATCGACAGCAAAAGAAAGTACCAGTCCTTTTTGCTCTGCTGCCTGCTTCGCCTTTTCAACCACCTCCGCTACAAGTGCTTTCAAATCGAACGGTTCTTTCGCATACGTAACCGTACCCTTCTTTAGATTCGAAGCTTTTAAAATGTCCGTCACTGAACTCTCGCCATTACGCGACTGCTGGAGCGCCTGTTCGACAAATGGTTTTAGCGACCTCGGCAACACACCAAAATCGCCATCAGAAAGTGCAGCGAAAGCATTAGCATCCTTGGTCAAAAACCCTTTCACTTCATGCCCGATAAAGTGGATGAGCCCCTCCTGCCGCTCATTGGTCTCCTGAAGTTCTCCTGCAAGCACTTCAATACGTTCGCGCTGACGTACCTCCTTTTTAACACTTCGTATCAAAATAAGACCGGCCGCAGCAGTAAGTAAAAGTGTTATGGACGTAAGGATAGTACCTGTAATTGAATCCACATACGTAAACTGGGATCCGACAAGTACCACAAGAGCGACAACAAGCGCTTGAGATGCGATGAGGCCAACGTTAAAGGTCTTGAACCGGACCATGAGAATTCCGATAAAGACCATGAATACCATCATCCCGAACAGCCCATAAAATTCAAGACTCGAATCCTGCAATATGCCTATGCTTGTAAGATAAGCTGCCAAAGATGTCATCGTGAAGAAGGAGAAAAGAAAGAACTCGATTCCCACCCCCATGAGCACTATCTGCTTTCGAAAAGCAGGCGTTGCGCTCCGGTACCGCCGAATAAGCAGGACGAGAATCCAGACCATCGCTAGCACACCAAGTGAAAGGTAATAAAGCTTGTACCAAAATCCTTCAAATATAAACGCATCACAGCTGGCAATATTGAATCCACTCAGATTTAAGTAGGTCGGCGCAAAGATAATAGTTGGAGCTAGGAGCGCTAGAAGTACACTCTTGAGTAAGAGTGAGATATCTTTCTTCTCTAGGAATACATAGACGAAGTAGACGCAAAAGATCGATATAAAACTAAAAAGTACTACGTAGAATGTCCAGATGAGGAGTAGAAAATCGCTATGGATATTGGTCCACAAAATTAGGTTCGAAAGTGTCCAGAGCGAGAAGCAGACAGAAATGATGAAAAGGAGGCGATTAAGTAGAAATTGTCTACCATTCAAGAAAACGAATAAGCCGACCAGGAGCGCGACTGCAGTTGCTGGTATATGTGAATAATAGAGAAGTTCCGGTAGATTAGCGGAGAAGAAAAAATATGTTGGTTCAGGAAATAAGTTGCAAATCATAAGCTATGAATTACTCAAGATACCAGATTGTACTTGGTCATTACTTAACACACTCGGCTTCTCTACCTGCACCTTGCAGGCCGTGCCGTCAATCTCCAGATCGCAGTAGGTTACAGAACACTTCCTATCATTGATGGGGAAACATTCATTGGCAGCTTCGCAGCCTGTTATATCCTCACTACATTGAGCGTACAAGTCAGCCGCATACTTCTGCACTTTAGTGTAGTAATACTCCTTCGTACATACATCGTCCTCGCAGCCAATGAAGCAATTATTTGTGACTGGGTCACATGCGCCTTCATACGCAACCATATAATCATGCGCGACAATGAAGCGAAGGTAGGAGAAGCTCACAAGAAAAATGATGAGCGGGACGAGCACGTAGAGAAATATATTGTCGCGAAATTTCATAGACGAGTAGGTACGTAGAGTATAGCAAAACTAAGTAGAGCACGGGTAGGCGTATACCACTTATGAGATGAGGAGGAGATACGTACCAACTCCGGTTATACAGATTGCAATAATTTTTTGCCAGAGATGCTTCGCATATATCTTTTCGACCGATATTTTTGGAAAGAGAACCGTCAAAAATATGCCAATAGCCAGAACGAAAATCGGTTGAAAAGAATCCACAAGAAGAATGAGGGAGATAGGAGCAAGTAGATACGCAAACGAAAATACGAGATTCCCAAGCATGTACAAGACTTCGTTTGCAAAATTGAGCGATATGATTGCTTTGGAATTATTTCGTATCGCAGAAAGAAAGTGGGTACGATAGGAGCGCGCGAATATGAAAATACCGATACCCACAAGCGTGAGCATGAGGTACTCCCAGAAGAGCGAGCGCCAGACATTTTCTTCAAGTGCTACCGCCTTGAAGATGACTGACCCAAGTGCCCAACAGAAGGAAGCTGCGAGCATAAGTACGATGGTTTGCCGACGAAGCTTAAAATTATTCTCCACATCTATCTCAAAGGAGATAATTGTCGTGCCGAGAATGATGATTGCCATTGCGATAAGTTGCATCTGTGTGAGAGTTTCGCCGAGAATGAAGTAGCCGAGCCCTAGTCCAAACACTGGGACAAGTTGATAGAATACAATCACGACCGATGCTTCTTCGTCTCTAAGAGCAAGAAGGTAAAACCATAACACCAATATGTTTAGGATTCCCACTACCGCGAGCACGAGGATGCTTATACTACCCACACTCAATGCCATTGGATCAGCCAGAAATAGGAACGGTAACGCAAGCGCGGAAAGAAGCGACGAGAAGAGCATGAGCGTGCCGACGCCACTCTCTTTGAAATACTTCTCAAGGAGAATCTTGTCTATATGGTTTGTTAATGCATATAGAAACGGACCAATCAATGTTAAAAAGAACCAGCTCATACAACTGAAGTATGTTCTATAGCGTTCTTTTCTTCCCCATGCTTTATTTTCTGCGGACCAAAAGAAACTCGATATTTTTTAAGAAAATTAACAGGGCGATAACTCATTTTTGATCTCCTTAAATCTTCAATGCCTAGGTCTTGCTGCCAGTTCCATAACACAACATCATGCACTACCAGATACTGCGCCACTTTTTCATTGAGGAATTCAGATATGCCCTTGAAGGAATTATCCGCTTTGAAAAAATGTGATATTGCGTATTGGTGTGGCACTATCTCATCAATACTAAAACCAATCATGGCATCATGCAAAAAGATGCACGACAAAATGAGTTTGTGCTTGTTAGCGGTTTCTAATAAGCGGCTAAGCGCTTTCTTCTCATGTCCCAGGTCATACGTTTTGTTATCTAATTTCTTCTTGTCCTCCCACCGACGAAGTACCGAGATGATTTGCTCTTGTACAAATACATCGCTAAGCTCTCTTGATTCAAAAAGTACGTCTGGATACTCACGTAAGAATCCCTCCGCAAGATGTCTTTTCCCTTTAAATTTTGAACCTTGCAAGGCAACCAACTCTGAAACAGAGAATATATAATCAAAATTATCTTGATCTTCCTCTACATACAGATTGGAGTTTTGTAAATTCTGCATTGATTCTTCTGTGATAAAGCGAAGTATTGGAGACACTCCCGACGCTTCAGCAAAATGTAGGAGTTGACGCGCCGTACTTTCAGATTCATTACTTCCTAGGAAAGAGAGCAGATGTTCACAAGTCTTATAGTCAGTGAAGCGCACGACGAAGTTCCCTTTTAATTCTGAAATCATGCGTTCTCCACTTGTATCCCAGGCCCACAAATTTGTGAAGTTAAAATCTGAATAGGGTTGGTATCGACGTGTATAGGACTCGACTGCTTCCCTATCATCGGTACTAATCTTTTTAAATTCAGGGAATGCGGGAATCATCGTATTTAAACATACTCTCTATACTTCGCCGAAATCGATTGCCATCGCAGCTGAATTATACCATCGAAGTAAGGCTGACGACGCATGCTACTGGATACGACAATACGGACAAGTCGCAATTAGCCGGAATGGGTTGGCGAGGTGGTTGCCGCGTGTAATGCATCGATAATGTCATCTATGCCTCCCGCGAGGATCTTCGGCAGATTGTGCCAGGATTCCTTCAGCCGATGGTCGGTAACACGATCTTGCAGGTAGTTATACGTGCGAATCTTTTCCGAACGATCGCCCGTACCTATCTGTTCTTTACGCTCTGCCGCATGTTTCTTCGCTTCCTGTTCTTCATGCAATTGTTCAAGCTTCGCGGATAGAATTTGCATCGCCTTTTCGCGATTCGCCAACTGACTTCTCTCGGAAGAAGAGCGTACATCAATTCCGGTAGGTATATGGACGAGCCGAACAGCCGTCTCGACCTTGTTCACATTCTGTCCTCCTGCTCCGCCACTTCTCGAAAATTCCATCTGGATATCGGCTGGATTGATATCTACCTTCGATTTTAAGCGGATAGGCAATACAGCTATTGAGGCGGTGGAGGTATGAATACGCCCCGACTTCTCAGTGAGTGGCACCCTCTGGACTCGATGTACGCCAGTTTCGAAGCGCAGAGCATCGTACGCATCAGCACCTATGATCTCAATAGTGAGATCATCGACAACGCGCGTCTTCCATCCACGACGTTCAGCATATTTTTGATACATTTCTTTTAGATCGGTGGCGAAGATGGTCGCTTCGTCCCCACCCGCAGCAGCGCGTAGCTCCATCACGACCGAACTCGGTCGAGCGACTTCTTCTTTTTCTTTCGCAAGGATTTGCTCTATTTCGGTGAGAATGCCCGCCTGTCGCGCGCGGACGCGCGACTCGTCTTCCTTCGCCATTCGCATAAGCTCGGCATCCCCTCCTGCGGCTCCAAGTGCCTCAGCAGCCTCTTTATCGAGACGTTCATACTCCTCCGCGAGATACGCGGTTGCAAAGTTCTTTTTAAATTCAGGCAAATATTCCATGGTGTTACTCTAACATCCTCCGCGATAGCAAAAGGACGAATTGAGAGACTCTCGGAGACGAAGCAGCATGGTAATTCCTGCGCCGAAGGGGGCTGCGCAGGAATTTGCGAGTCGAGAGTGAACGCGTCCCATCGCTGGACGGGACGCCGTGTGCTCTCAATTCGTCCTTTTGCGAAGCCTACTTCTTCTTGGCGGCACGCTGCTTGAAACGTTCCACACGACCTGCCTTATCGAGCGTACGGTCTTCACCAGTGTAAAAAGGATGTGATTTTGAAGATATTTCCACAATAAGTTTAGGATATTCCTTACCATCTTCCCACTTCGCGGTTTCGGTTGTATGGACCGTAGAACCAATAAGGAAACGTGCCCCTGACGCAATATCCTCGAAGAGGACATCGCGATAATCCGCTGGATGTATATTCTTTTTCATTCCCTCGATGATAGCACAGGTTTAAAATCCTTGGAAGACAGAGGTGACGTTTACGATTGCTGACGCTACATTCTGACTGGCACCATTGGCACAAGTAACAACATATGTGGTCTGAACATTGATAGTCTCTACAAAGGATTTAAATTGCGTTCTGGTATTAGGATCTGAGAGAACCGTCTGCCACGGTGCGCCATTTTTTGTGACGCTACAGGAGGTCACATTAGAAGCATTCCACGACACTGTGGTTTCATTGCCAGCAATGACACGATTAGGTGTAGCGCTGATAGAAACTGTTGGAGGAGGAGTTGGAGTAGGAGTAGGGAGACCACCTGAAATCACACCTCCCGTGACCGTGCCACCTGATACCGTACCTCCCGTGACCGTGCCTCCTGATACCGTACCTCCCGTGACCGTGCCCCCCGTAATGGTGCCGCCTGTAATAGTACCTCCGGTGATGGTAGCCCCGGTGATGGTACGTCCTGTGTTAGGACCCGTCGTAATTGTGCCGCCGGTAATGGTACCTACTCCATTAGTACCTCCCGTGATAGTAGTTCCTGTGATGGTACCGCCGGTGATAGTAGTTCCTGTGATGGCACCTCCCGCAACATTACCTCCTACCGTAGAACCTCCGGTATTAGTACCGCCTGGGATAGGGCCTCCGGTATTAGTACCGCCGGTGGTGCCTCCAGTCGAAATCACACCTCCCGTGACCGTGCCACCTGATACCGTACCTCCCGTGACCGTGCCTCCTGATACCGTACCTCCCGTGACCGTGCCCCCCGTAATGGTGCCGCCTGTAATAGTACCTCCGGTGATGGTAGCCCCGGTGATGGTACGTCCTGTGTTAGGACCCGTCGTAATTGTGCCGCCGGTAATGGTACCTACTCCATTAGTACCTCCCGTGATAGTAGTTCCTGTGATGGTACCGCCGGTGATAGTAGTTCCTGTGATGGCACCTCCCGCAACATTACCTCCTACCGTAGAACCTCCGGTATTAGTACCGCCTGGGATAGGGCCTCCGGTATTAGTACCGCCGGTGGTGCCTCCGGTAACAGCCGACACAGTGTATGGAATACTCATTGTTGCTACGAGTGGTGTTGTAAGTGCTGCGTCCGCACTAATCAAAGTTCGACGATCTCTCTCGCGTACGGCAGTCCCGGTAAAGACAGCAAAATAATTTCCTGAAGTACTTTGTGCAGTAAAATTCATAGATCCACTGACGCCATATATGTTGAGTACCGTCTGTGTTGCTCCACTAATAGTCGCCTTTATCGTTGCGAAATTGTAATTAGAGCATGACAAATATAAAGACTCTGCAGTCGCAATTACTCTTTCACCCGGTTTGTATACAGATTTATCTAGACCAACATTGAAGGTGAAGGAAGTAAAAAGCGGTCCGTCCCATCCGCTCACTATAAAAGTATCCGCCTTCGCTTGTTGAGGCATCACAAAACCTGTCGCTGCAACAAAAATAGCCAGAGAGAGAAACGTCCTTGAGGTGGTGTTACTCATGGTAGTTGTTGTATTACGACTTCTTTCTTCCGGTGCATGATGTATGCTCCCAATCCAATAATCACAATGACGCCAAGAGCAATGAGCACAGAGACAGGAGATGATGTCGACGATGTCGCCTCAGGAGCTGTCGCAGGACTGATAATAGCTAGATCCTTCTGAGCGAGAGGGTGCCCTGCTGCGTCTACGAGCGACAGGGATACATGAGGATTATTGCAGTCCTTCTCGAGAAGGAGCGCGATGTTTATTTTGACACCCCCTGACAGAGACTTTTGAGTCGGCGTTATACAGGCGTTTCCACTCGCATCGGTCATAGACACACTAGCGCTCGTAACAGAGAGGGAGCTTTCCCCGATGCGTGAGTTAGGGAAGTCATCAGCTGATGGCGACCATGCGAAAGACAGTGTTGCGGTATCACCTTTCATATAGAAATTCTTGTCGAGAGAAATACTTTGCACGGTCGCACTTGATCCGCTGATCACGTAGTGAGCAATGATGGCGTTTGATGAAATACTCCCCGACTTGAGCACGGTCGAGACGTCATATGCTTGAGGTTCTCCCGCCTTAGGAAGTGTGATGGAAAAAGTCTTTTTCTCACCTGCAGCAAAAGAAATCGGTGTCGAATCTCCTCCGACTTGCTTAACTATGGCTCCATATATGGTGCGATAGTGAGTTTCGAAAGACGGTACTGCGGAAAGCGCTGTCGACTCTCCATTAGTCGCTGTGCAGGTCAGCACTAGATTTTCAGTACTTGCAATATCGACACCTTGAACGAGATTGTAGTGAGGGCTGCCTTTTTCACCTACGATCTTCAAATAACAGGAGGTGGGATCGACCGCAAGACCTTTTGTAGTTGCAGTGAGAGTAACCTTGCCAGCTGGAGTAAGGGCAAGAGGGAGACCACTTTCATTTCTGCTGGTGATGTAGAGCGTGTAGGCGCCACTTAAGTTTTCTGGGGCTGTGTAGGTGATTTCTTTGATCACAGAGCTGTTCTCCGCAAGTGTCAGTGTCGCTGGATATACTTTTTCGTCGGCGATAGCTGCCCCTTTAACGTTCGATACGAGCCGAACGCCATATTTAACTCCTGTCTGTATACCTTGACGATTTGTGAGATTGAAAGAAATACGGAACGTACTACCCTCCTGAGAGATGATCTTTACATCGACGACGTTTACCGTTGCGAGAAGGACGACACCCGGCTGTGAGGTGGAAGTGGTTTGTGCGAGAGAGTTCCCCGCCCCACCAAACAAAACTATGCTGAAAATAAAAATACTTGCGAGTGTTACTGAAAATGTGCGAGAGAGCGTTACCACAAAATTCATTATAGTCATCTTCGCAGCACTGTCCATAAAATTCGTGGGGATAACTATTTAATTAGGGTGTATTTTATCGGGTGATGAGGAGTCGAAAACATATATTTTCAATACACTGTTGTGCTCCCACGGACATTTTTTCTTGATCAATATACTGTAGTGCAAAATATCATCGACTTTGCTCTCTATTGCAGGGTTGAAATACACTAAACATCCAATGGATGTCTAGCTTAAATCGGGAAAACACTCCTTATATATGCTCCGCGACGGAAATTTGACATACCCTCAGTCTATATGTTAGGGTTCTGGTGCGTCGCTTCCTCGTCACATTGGGAATCCTCCGCGTTCTTTCCTTCCTTATATGTGTTTTGACTGGGCATTACTCCTCGGAGTAATGCCCAACTTGGTTGGCCGGCGTAGTACTTACGTATGTATACATTTTTTAAATTCTTCTGTGTCGGAGTGCTTAACACAGCACTCGATTTAATGGTGCTCAACATTTTAATATACTTTTTTGGTACCGGTGTCCATGGTGAACTTTTCGTCGTATTCAAGAGCATCTCTTTCCTCGCGGCTGTCGCCAATAGCTACATATTGAATAAATGGTGGGTCTTTAGGCACGACACGCCGACAAACGTGAAAGAGCCACTACTTTTCTTCATCATATCCGCGGTAGGCTTCTGGATAAACGTATCAATTTCGTTTGCCGTCTTCACCCTCTTCGTGCAGCAGGCTTCCCCGCAACTTGCGGCAAACATTGGAGCATTGATGGGCACCTTCGTCGTGCTTGGATGGAACTTCCTCGGCTATCGATTCCTGGTGTTCAAAAAATCTCATGGATAAAAATATGCTTTCCATAGTCATACCGGCTTACAACGAAGCGACGCGTATCGGGAATACACTCGAGAGCATCGAACGATATTTCGCCCATAATGACATGCCCGTCGAAGTGATCGTGGTCGACGATGGCTCGACTGACGGCACCGCCTTTGTGGCCGGACGCTATGCGTCAAGAATAAAAAACCTGCAGGTTCTAATAAATGAAAAAAATAGCGGAAAGGGTTTCTCCGTCAAGCGCGGAATGCTCGCCGCGACGGGCGACTATCGACTGTTTATGGACGCTGACAACTCAGTAGATATCTCACACCTCGATATGTTCATGCGCTCTCTCTCAAATGGGTTCGACGTTGCTATCGGTTCTATACACATCACTGATACCACCGACGTATCCGAGCATAATGGCTGGCACCGCAGAATACTCGGTTCAGGTGCAAACATGCTCGTACAGCTCTTAGCGGTGCCGGGAATTGAAGACACTCAGCGCGGATTCAAACTATTTTCCGCAAAGGCGGCCGACGCGATTTTCCCGCGACAGACTATCGAGCGTTTTGGATTTGATATCGAGGTTTTAGTCATCGCTCGCAAAAATGACTTCAAGATAAAGGAACTTCCCGTCGTATGGGACAATCCCGCCGGATCCAAAGTTACCGCTGTTTCTTATTTCCAAACGCTCGGCGAGCTCGCACACATATCGTGGAACCGCATTCTGGGACGCTATAGCGCTCTTCCTACCGCACAAAATGAGATACGTTGATGCGTACACGAACCTGTCCCGGAAAGTGCGTGGTTTCATCTTCGGGCCGGAGCATGATCCACACATGTCGCCCATTATGTCTAACACGATGCAGACGGGCTTCCATTACAAGGGTGCCGAATTCATTCATCATGCAGATTTGCATGTGACAGAATCAGCGTTTTTCAATTTACTTAGACATCAGAAAATATTTTTAGGAACAGCTATCGGACTCCTTGCATTTGCATTTGTTCTCAATTGGCAGATGACCGCCATCGCGCTGTTCGGCGTGATGACCGTGCTCTATTTTTTCGATCTTCTATTTAGTGCGTTCATTATTTTCCAAAGCTACAAAGCGCTCCCCGAAATACGCATCAGCGCATCAGAGATAGCGGGACTCCGCGACGAGAACTGCCCGACCTACACGATCTTCTGTCCGCTCTATAAAGAATGGCAGGTGGTACCTCAGTTCGTCGAAGCGATGCAGAAACTTGATTACCCGCACGAGAAACTTCAGGTCCTTTTTCTTCTCGAGGAGAACGATACGGAAACCATACAGAAAATAAGCACGTCCTCCCTGCCCGAGCACTTCCACATCGTGGTCGTGCCGCACTCAAAGCCGAAGACCAAGCCGAAGGCGATGAACTACGGCCTTAATTATGTGAGCGGCGAGTATGTCGTTATATACGACGCCGAGGATGTCCCCGAAGTCGACCAACTTAAGAAGGCGGTTCTCGCATTCAAAAAAGTAGATGCGAGCGTGGCCTGCATCCAAGCCAAACTCAATTTCTATAATCCGCAACAGAACATTCTCACGAGACTCTTTAGCGCGGAATATTCACTCTGGTTCGACTTGGTTCTCCCCGGCTTTCAATCAATCGGGGCGCCTATTCCGCTTGGCGGAACTTCCAACCATTTCCGCAGAGACACGCTCCGTGAGCTCGGGGGCTGGGATGCGTTTAACGTCACCGAGGATTGTGACCTCGGTATGCGCCTCGCCAAGCGCGGTTACAAAACGGCAATCGTCGATTCGACCACACACGAGGAGGCCAACTCGGACGTCCTGAATTGGTACAACCAGCGCAGCAGGTGGATCAAAGGCTACATCCAGACCTATTTCGTGCACATGCGTAATCCGCAGGAGTATTTCACAGCGGGGAAAGGAAAAGATTTTTTTCTTTTCCAGCTCATCGTTGGCGGAAAGATACTTTCGCTTTTCATCAATCCCATCATGTGGGTGACGACGATTTGTTACTTTCTTTTCCGCGCAAAGATCGGCCTCTTTATAGAGGCCTTCTTCCCGGGACCGATACTCTATATCGGAGTCTTTTCGCTTGTATTTGGAAACTTCCTCTATCTCTACTACTACATGATCGGTTGTGTGAAGCGCGAATACGACGGACTCATCAAATACGTTTTCCTCATCCCGTTCTATTGGCTCGGTATGAGTTTCGCCGCATGGCAAGCGCTGTACGAAATAATTGTGAAGCCACACTACTGGGCGAAGACAGTTCATGGGCTTCACCTCGCCCCGGTGAAAATTATCCCGCAAATACCATGGACGATGCGCGTCCCAGTACCGCAAATCGCTTTCGATATGAAAGCCGTCATGGCGAAACAGCCTCCACGGACCGTCTTGACACTCATACCCGTAAAGAATCCCGCGTTACCGGCATCCATCGATATGGCGGCAAATGCTGTACCCGACAACGAACCAGAGCTGATCCATATTCTGAGTGACAATACCGAAAAAGAAACATGGTTCGTAAAGACACGAAAATTCATCACTTCAAGCGCAGGACTCCTGGTGATGTCTTCGGTAGTCGCAAACATCATCAACTTTGCATTCAATGCGTATCTCGGCAGACATCTTAATTTCGAAGACTTCGGCACTATCACGCTCGTAAGCACGTTTGTGTATCTGCTCAATCTTTTTGTTAACGGTGTCGGCACCACACTCAACCACACCGTTTCGTATCTTGAAGGAATCGCTCCCGGAAAAGGAAGTCTCTTTTTCCGTCACACATGGCTACACATTTTTATTCCGAGCATGATTGGGAGCATCGTGTGGTTTGCTTCCGTCCCGTTTATCTCCGATTTCTTCCACATGTCAGGATACGTGGTAATAGCAGCCTTCGCTCCAGCGATTTTCTTCGGATCGCTTAATGCGTATAACGCCGGGTACTTGCAAGGCATGTGGAGCTTCGGCATGCTTGCGTTTCTAGCCCTTTTTGAATCCAGTTCGAGACTCGCCGCAGCCATGATTCTCGTCTCCATGAGTGCATACGAATTCTCTTCACTTGCCATACCTATTTCTATCTTTCTTGGTTGGGCTGGTTCAACCGCTTGCGCCGCCCTCGTGTACCGAAAAATTCCAGCTGCCCAAAGAACGGCCCAGACGGAAACGAAATTTTCGCTTGATTTTTATGCAGCATCACTCATGAAGGGATTTTCGATTGCGATGGTTCTGAGCGTCGACGTAATTCTGGCGAAACATTATTTAAGTCCCTATGACGCCGGCGTCTATGCTCTCCTCTCCACCATCGGGAAAATGATTTATTTTTTCGGTTCTCTTCTCAATGTATTTATCGTGTCAATGGTGAGTCGTGCGATGGGAAAAGGCAGAGATCCGGAGAAAGAATTTGGGAAGATTTTTGTCGGTACGGCATTCCTCAGCATTTCGGCAGGGCTCGGCCTCTCTTTGTTCGGGTGGTTTCTTGCACCGCTTCTTCTTGGCGCATCGGCGCTGATGATTGTCCCGTATCTCATTCCCTACTCTATCGCCATGACATTATTCACGCTTGCAACAACCGTCGTTCTCTACCAGCTTGCGCGGGAACGATATTTTTTCCCCGCCATATCTTTAGTGTTATCTCTCTCCATGCTTACAAGTATGGTGTTCTACCATTCTTCCGTAGCGGTATTTGTGCAGACGGCAGTAGCGTTTAATATCATATATTTCCTAATTATTGCGGCTTCACATATTTTCTACAACCAGCTTCTCTACGCCTATCGTAACCTCTATGACATCCTTATTATCTATAAACCATTGCCTCCCGCACGCCCTCATATTCCGGGCAAAAAAAATATTCTTGTCTTCAATTGGCGCGATACCAAAAGTGTGTTTGCCGGCGGCGCCGAGACATACGTGCAAGCTCTTGCATCACGGTGGGTAAAGGATGGTCACTCCGTGACCCTGTTCACAAGTAATGACGGTCATTTACCCCCAAACGGAGAGACTGATGGTGTCCGCATCATACGCCGTGGTGGATTCTATGCGACCTATGTCATCGCCTCGCTCTATTATCTATTTCATTTCAGAGGGACATTCGACGTTATCGTAGATAGTGAAAATGGTATCCCCTTCTTTACTCCGCTGTATGCTACAGAACCCGTGTATTGCCTGGTACACCACATTCATCAAGACGTATTCCGCAAATCGCTCGTGTGGCCACTTTCCAGTTTTGCTTGCTTCCTCGAAAGAGATTTTATGCCGCTTGTGTATCGCAACTGCAACTTCATTACGGTGTCAGATTCTTCAAAACAGGCTATGGAGACGCTCAACATAACGACCAAAGATATTCAGGTGGTAAATCCGGGCATTGATACAAATTTCCTAACTCCTGGAAAGAAAGCATTCGTGCCAACAGTGTCCTATGTTGGAAGACTGAAAGAACACAAGTCTGTCCATGTGCTCATCGAGGCATTCAAAGAAGTTCTGGCTCGTGTTCCCGATGCAGAGCTTATTATTGCTGGGGATGGTGAGGAAGAAAATAATTTGAAGAGATTGACGCAGAAACTCGACCTCGGAAATTCAGTTTCTTTTCGTGGAAAGGTATCCGAGGAAGAGAAGCGTGATATTTTGCGAACATCCTGGGTTTTTGTCACTCCATCTATGATTGAGGGCTGGGGAATAACTACGATTGAAGCGAATGCCTGCGGTACGCCCGTCATTGCGTCAGATGTCTCCGGCCTTCGCGATTCTGTACGCGATGGCGAGACGGGACTCCTGGTCCCGTATGGTGATACTGGAGCTCTCGCAGAAAAGATAATTCTAGTGCTCGTTGATGGGACACTCCGGAAGATTCTCTCAAGATACGCGATTGTATGGTCACAGAATTTTGAGTGGAGCAAGAGCAGTCAAAAATTTATTGAGGCAATTTCCAGTCGGGAATTTATATCCCACCACGAAGCTTCTTTGGTAAATCGAACATAAAATATGACTATTATAAAGCAAACAAACATTTTCTGGCACATATCTCTAGTATTAAAAACTAGCGTAGTAAGCTTGTTCAAGCGAATTGACTCTGACACATCACTTCCTGCGGAATACAATGGCTTTCGATTGCACACCGTTCTCGTAAGTTCTCCGCGCGGTATTGGTGTATACGAAAATAATCAGGGACACAAAGTTCTTATCAAAATATGGAGGGGGCCAGTTCAAACATACGAATACTACCAACTCATGAACGAGATTCGGTTGTACATGCTTCTCCATGGGGTGCTGGATCGCATTGGGTCCTCACTTGAAGAGAAATACCGGCACATATGCATCCCTCGCCTTTTAGAAAAGGAAATATCTCCTACGCATATTCTGGCGGTCTTTGAGTATATAGAAAATTGTATACATTTAAAAGATGTCACTCCATTTTCAAAAAAATACGAAACCTTTAATCTCGCAATTGATTTTTGGAAATATATTGGTGACCAATTCAACGCCTCTGAAAAAAGCCAGATTCCCAGACGTACACTATCCGACACGCTATTTGCTTATGGTGTCAGTCTTGTATACGCCGCTATCCGATATCCTCGAGAAATACCGACTCTCATACGAACAATACCGATGGTTCTGCAAGCAGTTCCACCTCTTGCCTCACATTGGCATGAAGGGTTAGTTCATCGAGATTTTCATTTTGAGAATGTCCTCGTAAACAAAGAAGGGGTTGTTATCATTGATTTTGGCGATAATGCTTTTACAAGTTTGCTCCAAATATTTACCAACTCATTGCATTGGGAGTGGGATAACGATGAATCTCGAAAGGTCGTTCTAAATGGTGTCGCATCGCTATATGGCAAATCGCAAGAAACTGCAAAAATATTTCGTGCGCTTTTTGCAATATCCGCCGTCCAATTACTCCACGATACAGAGAGTGAAGAACGCCTCAAATTAAACTTTCGATGCTTTAATGCTGTTGTATATGAGTGGAGTGATATATCTCATGATTTATCGGGAGATGCCTTGCGAAGCCAATCGGTCTATCCAAGGTCGACCATTATAGACATGTTCGTCTCTCTTCTTGGGAGAATTCGTACTCTTTTCATGCGTTTTTTTCGACCAAAATCAAAATACTCCCTTTTCCCAATAAGCAAAAAATTTGGTTTTGACCGAGGCACTCCGATTGATCGTCACTACATCGAGTTATTTTTAGAAACTAATGCGGCATATATACGTGGTTACTGTCTTGAAATATGTACTAACGACTACACCGCCCGTTTCGGTGGTGCCAAAGTGACAAAAAGTGATGTGCTTGATGTAGATATAAAAAATAAGAGGGCGAATTTGTATGGTGATTTGAGAAATATGAGTCATATTCCGGAAAATACCTACGACTGCATCATTCTTACGCACACGCTCGGGGTCATTGACGATCACGAGTCTGCGGCGCGGGAAGCTGTTCGCATATTGAAACCAGGAGGTGTGCTTCTCGTCACCGTCTCGTCTATGGGAGTAATGCAAAATCCGGAACGATGCTATTGGAGATATACTCCCACCTCGCTCAAATATCTTTTTGGGAAATGTGTCTCACCGGAACATATACTTGTTTCTTCGTATGGGAATGTCCTTTCTGGACAAGCGTTTTGGGTTGGGCTCGCAAAAGAAGAGCTCGCCGATGAGGATCTTTTGTTTAATGATCCGCGATATGCGGTGATTTCAACTGCTGTAATAATAAAATGACAGCCATGACTACTCTCGTAAATGTGCCAAAAAAACACGTGGACGTTATCACGAAGTATTTCTACCCCGTTGCAGGAGGTATCGAGAATAACATTATGCAGACGTATGTCGCCTTGCAGAATACGCTCGGCTGGGATGTAACCATACATACACTCAGAGATACATACACTGAGAAAAATATACTCGTAGCAGAAGAGATCATGAATGGCCTCCGCGTAAAAAGATACGAGAGTGGCGTATTCGGATTTTCTCCTGAACTACATTGGGGAGAGACTGATGTCATCGCACTTCATAATTTTGACATATTCTTTGTGCGGTATCTCTTTTATGCGCTTTTATTTAAAATAATTGGGAAGAAAGAATTTGCGCTTATACTCACCCCGCATGGTGGTTTTAGTCCCGAATGGTCAATGTTCCCTCCCGTAAGTCGTTTCGTAAAAAAGATATACACTCACACACTTGGTGCATGGCTTATAAACGCCACCGTTGATGGCGTGCGCGCAGTATCGGAGTGGGAACGAACGGAAGAAGTGAAATATATTAGGCCCGAAAAGGTTCACTTGATAGACAACGGGCTCGAAGATGAAGCGTATGGAGATATTGACGCTTTAGCGAGCGCAGATGTTAAAAAAGCGGTTGCAACGTACGGCAGATATATCATTCAAGTCGCACGAGTGTACCCGATCAAAAATATCGAAACAACGATTCGAGCACTCGCGCATCTACCGGAGAACATGAAGTTTGTGGTCATTGGTCAATTGCAAGATGCGACATATGAACAAAAACTGAAAAACCTTATAGCAGAGCTTCGGCTTGGAAAGCGTATTGTATTCACTGGTGTCGTCCGCGGAATTGATAAATATTATCTCATGCGACATGCCGTTGCCATGGTACACATGGCATTATGGGAGAGTGGTTGCAATGTCGTACGCGAAGGAATGAGCCAAGGGATTCCCTGTGTTGTATCCGATGTGTATGGCCTCCCTGGACTTATCAAAGACGGCGTGAATGGTTTTTGTCTTCCGGTACACGATGATAAAAAAGTTGCCGAAAAAGTTTTGTGGCTTCTTGATCCGAGCAATGCAACAAGCGTACAGAAAATAAAAGAGGCGAACGCCATTTTTGGCAAAGGACAATCATGGAAAGATGTCGCCCGGAAAATGGATACCGTATATAGAGATTGTATGCCAAAAATATGAAACCTACACTCACTATTACCATAGCTGCATATAATGAAGCCGAAAATATCGGGGTGCTTCTGACTGAACTCCTTCGTCAGAAGATCGATACTGCAGACCTAGTTGAAATAGTGGTCGTATCCGACGCCAGTACGGATGAGACAGACGCTATCGTTCGTTCGTTCGCAGGAGAAAAAGTAAAACTTATCCGCTCTGAGACAAGAGGCGGAGCCATTCGAGCTAAAAATATGCTATTGCGACATGCCACAGTCGACATCATGGTAATGCTCGATGCGGATATTTTGCCTGAAAATGAGTTTTTTGTAGAGGAACTGATACGCCCAATTATTAATGACTCCTCCGTCGGACTAACGAGCGCGGCACTTCTTCCTTCAAACCCAAAAACATTTACTGAAAAGGTTCTTGTCTGGAATCATGAATTGAAACAGAAATTATTTTTATCGATAGGAAGTGGGAACAATCTTTACACTTGTTTCGGTCCTGCTCAGGCATTCTCAAAGAAATTATATGCAACGATTCAGTACCCAGACAATACTCCGTATGATGCTATGTCGTATATGTTTTGTATGGGAAACAAAATGCATTTTGTTTCCGTAAAATATCCTCGAGCGATATTTCGTTGCCCAACAAATCTCCGCGACCATATAAAACAGAGTTCTCGTTTTGCTGCAGGCAAAGAGGCTGTGATTGATATATTTGGCGATGAGGCCAGAAAAGCATATGCTATTCCACCCGGACTCATACTCAGGGAAATGGTAAAAGAATTTTTCACGCACCCTATTTTTTCCATAAATTTTATTCTGATATTGTTATATGTTCGCTTGCACAAAACCGACAAGTTTACTTCATTGTGGGAGATGGCAGAAAGCTCTAAAAAAATACGGGCGAGTATGGGCGACACTCATTTTTTGCAGAAAATAATTACGGGGAAAATCCCGTGCTATTTTATTTCTCCACACTTGGATGATGCTGCTCTATCGGCGGGTGGTTTAATTACGCACCTGTCGAAGCATACGCAAGTCGAAGTTATAAGCGTTTTTACCGCTGCGTCGACGCCACCATACACGCTTTCCGTCCTACGATTCTTGTACCGGTGTGGGTATACGGATACTAATCAACTCCTTATTGATCGAAAAGAAGAGGACCGCAAAGCATACTCACGTATCGGGATTACTCCACACCATCTTGGATATATCGATGCTTCATGGAGAAAAATAACGTCTCCGAGTAAGTTCCGCCAACTACTCTCCCGTATTCTTCCGGAATTTTTGCACTTGTATCCGATACACCAATTACACATCGCCCGCGGAGCAATTTCATCCCACGACACAGATCTTATGCGTTCCCTCGGGGAAGAATTAAGGGCGCTCATTGCGAATGAGAAACAATTCGTCATTTTCTGCCCGCTCGCTCTGAAATCACACATTGATCACGTGATCGTCCGCGATGTATGCCTCAAAAATTTCGAAAATGTAATTCTGTGGAAGGATTTCCCTTACAATATGAAGAACGTTCTAGGTTCGAAAGATGACAATCCTCTCGCGACTGAAGTATTTCGTTTCGAGGAAGAGCCGGAGATGAAACTCGGGATGATCAAAGAATACACAAGTCAGACCAAAATGATGTTTCCCGATGGGAATATTCCCTTAGTACCAGAAGTGTATTACTCGCCGCGGAAAGAAACTCCCAAAAAAAGTAGCTGGCTGAGCAAAATAACTATAAAGAAAGATACGGCCATCATCATAGCAATCGTCATGCTTGGTCTCGTCATGTACGGACTGACGTTGCGTGGCGCACCAGGAAATCCAACCGAAGATCAATTCAAGAATAATTTAGACCAACCAACAAACGCTTTTGAATTGTCCCCTGAGCGTGGCCGCTATACCCAAGTCGCAAACATGGCTGAGAATGGAGTCTATAATCTCTCGAAAACATGGGCTGATATCGCCTATCCTGATGTTGGCGTGTCGTCTGATGGAAAATTAGACAGCTATTTCGCCCCGGGTGTTTCGTATTTTACTCTTCCCTTCTATCTTTTTGGTGCGCAATATGGACTCGGACAAGTTGCTACCTTTTCTGCAGAATCCCTCATAAGCATCGTTACGCTCGTTTTCATATATCTCATCGGGCTACGTATCTTCGCATTACCGCGATGGGCTGCATTATTCGCCGTCCTTGTCTACGCATTTGGATCAACCTCATGGAGCTATGCCATCACTCTCTATCAAAACGCTTTTACGGCATGTTTTATCGTCACCGCATTTTATGCAGCATGGCGCTTCTCACAAAGCGACGCTCGATATAGATTCCTCTATGCGGCGTATGTGTGGCTCGCGTATGCGCTTGCAATCTTCGTCGACTACCCAAATGCCGTACTTATGCTACCGGTCATGATCTATCTCGCGGTCTCGACATTCTCGTTCAAAAAAATTCGTGAGGGTATTGCGATATCGATACAATGGAGTGCGATTGCGACATTTGTGGTATTCGCTTTCGTTACCAGCCTACATTTCTGGCACAATGCCACGTACTACGGCGGATGGAGCCATCTTGCAGGAGAGTTAAAAGGATACAAAGTTGTCACTGCGACAAGTACGCCAGCAATTGCGAAGGCGTCCTCGACTACAACTTCGGCAACAGCCACAAGCACTGTCCCAATAAAAGATAAAACTGCTGTTGGATTTTTCCATGAGAAATCCATACCAAACAGTTTTTATGTCCTCTTATTTTCTGACGAGCGGGGTCTATTCTTTTTCTCGCCGATATTTATTTTTTCGCTCCTTGGCATCATGTATGTTCTCCGCAGGAAGAAGACCTATCGTACTATATATATCGTACCAATTGCTCTCATTGCGACGAATATATTTCTGTACTGCGCATGGGGTGATCCGTGGGGAGGGTCAGCGTATGGTCCGCGATACCTCATCCCCGCAATGCCATGGCTCGCGCTTTTTGTGGGTATAGCACTTTCCTATGGGCGATTTCTTGGTCCAAAAAAAATCGCCGCATTCGCACTGTTCCTCTTCTCATCAGCCATAGCACTTCTTGGAGCATTAACATCAAATGCTATTCCAAAAAAATCTGAGGCAATATTACTTCCAATAAAGACATACAATTATTTGAAAGATATTCCACTCCTGCAAGACAATATAAGTGGCAGCTTTGTGTACAAGACGTATATGTATATCCATCTCACCTTGATGGAATATTTCCTCATCATATATGTGGTGATAGCAGTTATCGCAGCAATCGTACTCCTCTTGTCATACATTCGTCGCCATGAATAGCACCTTTGTCATCAGAAAGAAATATTTTGAATGGATACTTCGTCCGAGTATATGGCTCACTCCCGAGTGGTGGGTCGTTATACTCGCCGTATTCGTCGCGATACTCGCGACGGCATATTCGTTTACTCACGGATACATCGCTGCCTACGGGGATGCAGAGTCGCACCTCAACATCGCCAAGCGCGTCGTAGACAGTCTCACCCCTGGCTTTGCCCAGCTTGGCGGTATTTGGTTGCCCTTGCCGCACGTATTGCTCATACCATTCGTATACTTTGATTTCCTTTGGCGTACTGGACTCGCGGGATCAATCATATCTGGCATTGCTTTTGTTATTTCGAGTCTTTATATATACAAACTCGTTCACCTTCTCACCAGAAATAAGAGCGCAGCCTTTTTTGCAGCGATAGTGTTCATGTCGAATCCCAACATCCTCTATCTACAATCAACACCGATGACCGAGCTCCCACTGGTCGTCTTCTTCATTCTCTCAAGCTATTTCTTCATACGGTTTCTCCTCGATGATACGAAACTGCTCATGCTTATCGCAGCGGCAGGATTTGGATTCTGCGCTTCCCTCTCACGCTACGACGGCTGGGCGCTCGTGATGATGGAAGCAGGAGTGCTCTTTCTCTACTATTTTCCTTTGAGATTTAATCTCACCTGGTTTCGATTGCAGAGTAAGCGAGTGCCTCTCTTCATACATAAGAGCAAGCGCACGCTCTTGGAACTATGGCACCGACTCGAGGGGCGCGAAATATTGTTCATAACATTAGCGTTCTTTGGCATTTTCCTCTGGCTCTCATGGGGAGCTCTCATTCTCGGCGATCCACTCTATTTCACTCACAGTCAATTCTCAGCCAGCTCGCAACAAAATAGTTGGCTCGTTAGAGGCGAGCTGCCCGCATACCACAATATCCTTGTAGCGCTGCTTTATTACACGGTCACGAGTATGCAGAGCGTTGGAACACTCCTAGCGTGCATCGCACTTGTGGGGCTATTTATGTTTGGATTCAGTAGAAAAATGCGCTACCGATGGCTCATATTATTGGTACTTCTCGTCCCATTATTTTTTAATGTCCTCACCTTATTCCTAGGCCAGTCGGTCATATTCCTACCAGGCATCACGCCGATTACTTTTGAATGGACACTTTTCAATGTGCGCTACGGCGCTATGATGGTGCCCGTTATTGCGCTCTTCATAGGATATCTGTTTTCTCGTAGTGGGACTTTTGGTCGTACACTCATCGGGGGATTGCTCGCGTTGCAGTGCATTTTCTTCTTCATCGGATTCACCCCGGTGCTTGCCTTGCAAGATGGTATTGCAGGCCTATCATCTGCAACAGCAAAAATACCTGATGCACAACTCTGGCTTGAATCTCACTACGATCGCGGCATGGTATTAACAGATGATTTTGCGCGAACAATCAGCATCATTCGTTCGCCCATCAAAATGAAGGACATTATCTACATCGGTAACAAGCCATACTGGGAAGAATCGCTCATCACACCCGAGAAATACGCGCGCTGGATAGTCATGCAGAAAAACGACACCGTATGGACGAGCATAAACGATAACCCAAAAATCAATGCGCGACTATATAAATATTTCAATAAAGCATATACTTCAAATGAAGTCCTTATATTCGAAAGGAATGATGTACCCGCATCGAATTAGACAATGCGCAAATTTTTATTCCGCACATTCATCACACTTGCCGTATCTTCCTCGGTAATCGTTTTCGCATTATATATGTTCCTCCTGTCCTATCACGGAAACACTTTATATTATTTCGCCCCAACCACTACCGGAAATCTTTTTAGCGTGCAGTCCATCGACACGATGAAATCCTCGCGCGACATGTCGAGACAAATGCTCAATAATCCAAATGCATTCAAACCAATGGTAGACAAGCAAATGGCCCGTATCGCAGATGCGGGTGCCACGCACGTAGCGATTGCTACCCCCTATGACACTGAGTTTCTTCCCGTCCTAAGACTATGGGTCGCATCCGCTCGATCACACCACCTCTCAGTGTGGTTCAGAGGTAATTTCTCGGGATGGGAGGGGTGGTTTAATTATCCCAAAGTTGACCGTACTGCACATACGCAGTTACTAGTAATCTTTTTAGATGATAATACCGAACTCTTTCAGAATGGAGACGTTTTTAGCCCTTGTCCAGAGTGCGAAAATGGCGGACCAGGTGATCCACGCCAGACGGGTGATGTAGCTGGGTACAATGCATTTCTTAGAGATGAAAAAACAATTGCCGACAACGAATTTGCGCTACAAGACAAACATGTCGCCGTATACCCCTCTATGAACGCCGATATTGCTCGACAAATTATTACTCCAGCAACTGTTCGAGCTTTTGGCGGGACAATTCTTATCGATCATTACGTGCACACGCCGGAACAATTTGCAGGCGATATCAAAGCCATCCCCGAGCAATTGAAAGCCAATGTGGGACTCGGTGAATTTGGCGCACCGATCCCCGACTTGAACGGATGGATGACGCAAACCGAACAAGCAAATTATATTGACTCTCTTTTCAAAGCAATGTATCTGGAGCGCGCACATATTCCTGTCGTGAATTACTGGACCCTCAGCGGAGGATCGACAGCACTTCTAAACGACGACGGCACGCCGCGTGCGGCGTATTTCACCGTGCAAAATTATTTCAAAGCATTCAACCTACAAGGAGTAATCTATGACTCTCTCGGCGAGAGCATGGGCGGAGTGAGGGTGAATGTGAATGGTACCAATTATGCGACTGTGTCGGATGGAACCTACCAAATATTCGTACCGAGACAATATAAAGAAGTAACGGTGCAGGCAGACGGCTATGATCCTGTAACGCTTCACATGCCTGAAAACGCAACAACCACTATCGTTAGACAGGATGTGCACCTTAAACCGATTAACCCCGACTGGTGGTACAAAGTGCGTGCGTATCTATACAAAAAACTTCAACTGAAAACGCAATAGAAATAATTTGGCTAATCTTGGACTAGAGCTATTGTTCTGCTGCGCGACCATGATCGTCCTCAAGCCGCACGATGTCGTTCTCGTCAAAATTCCCAAATCCGATCTCGACAACGATTCCACCTTTCTTCGATTCGAGTCGATGCACATCCTTTCGATCGACAAATATAACCTCCCCTTTCTTGAGCGACATACGCTTTGAGATTCCGCCTGGTTTTTGTAGTGTCGCAGTTACATCGCCCTCAACGAGAATCCAATGTTCGGTCCGATGATGATGATACTGCAGACTCAGACGTTGTCCGGCTTTCACATAGAGAGTCTTCAGTTTCCACTCCTTCCCAGAATCCCATCCGTAGAATTCACCCCATGGGCGCACCGAGCGAGCGAAGTTACGACTCGCATCGCGCGCAAGCCACGAGGATGACTGGACTTTACCGCCGTGACCGATATTAAAGACCATCTTTATTCCGTACTTCTCGCAGACGACGGCTTCAGGAATATCTTTCGTACTTTTGCGGTCACCTCCATTTGCAAATATTGCGGGTTTTAATTTCGTGAGTTCGCGACAAACACTTCTGTCTGGATCGTTTGGCTTATGTGAGGTCAAAATGACTTTGTCGACGGAAGGAAACGATGCAATAATTTCGCAACGTTCCTTTTCGGACATAAATACGTAGCCCTTTTTGGCGAGAAGCCAATTATCGTTGTTGACGATAACCACAAGTTTATCGCCAAATTTCTTTGCCTTCTCAAACATGCGAACGTGGCCGATATGTATAGGGTCGAATCCTCCTGACACGGCGACCCAGCTAACTTTCTTGGCGGTTTTCATGAAGGCACAATATGCCGATATGGTTAATTTCGCAAATCGTACCGCAATTTTCTAATATCCCCACCTTGCCTTGTGTTTCCTACACATTTCTGGCATACTGTCCCCACTCGCAGAGTATTAGAGCTTCGCCCTCCACAAGAGCAAGCAAAGTTTTCAGTTTCGGCGAGGTTAATCAGTTAGATCCAATACATGGACAATCAGCAGCCAGCAGCAGGAGCATCGGTGCAAGGGAACAAGCTTTACGTAGGTGGTATTCCTTATCGTTCGACGGAAGATGATATCAAGAAGGCCTTCGGTGAGGCCGGAAATGTCGTTTCCGCGAGCATTATTAGTGATCGCATGACGGGTCGCTCACGAGGCTTCGGCTTCGTCGAGATGGCCACTGAAGCGGAAGCTCAGGCGGCAATCGACCGTTTGGACGGCAAGGAACTTGATGGGCGTACGCTCTCAGTTTCCTTCGCTCGCCCACAAGGTGATCGTCCTCCACGCCGCGAGGGTGGATTTGGCGGCGGTGACCGCGGTGGTGATCGTGGCGGTTTTGGTGGTGGTAACGGCGGCGGCGGATACGGTCGCGGCGGATACTAATCCCTTATCGTCAAACAGACTTGGGGAAAGCCCGCCCTCCTTCGGAGGGCGGGCTTTCTTCTTATATGCTAGCGTTCCCTTATGACTCGCGATGAGCAATGGCTCCTAGATGAAAAATACGCTGGGAAAGAAACAGCGGCCTACGAAATCGATAAGAAGCGGCTCGCTTCTAGCGAGCCGCTTGGTTACGTCATTGGCTGGCAACCATTTCTTGGATTGAAAATCCATCTCGACTCGAAGCCACTCATTCCCCGCCCCGAAACAGAATGGTGGACGGAGCAACTCCTTACCCATGTAGGACGTCGTACGTCCTACATGGGCTTTCTTGATCTCTGCGCAGGCTCTGGCGCTATTGGCTGTGCCGTGCTCTCGAAACTCCCGCACATGCAGGTATCTTTCGGCGAAATCGACTCGGCGCACAAAGCGACTATTCAAAAAAATATTCGAGAAAATAATCTTGATGCTATGCGCGCCGATATCCGCATCGGTGACTTATTTGAGCCATTCAGCGACATGCAGTTCAATGTCATCGCCGTAAATCCTCCCTATATTCCGGCCGGTCGTGTGCTACCGGAAAGCGTTGCTCTCTACGAGCCGGCCCGCGCGCTCTATTCCGGAGCGGATGGACTCGATACCATTCGCCGCATCGCGAAGGAACTCCCGAAATACCTCTCCAAAGACGGTGAGGCATGGATTGAGTGCGATAGTTCTCAAGCTGAGGAGACTCAAAGGATATTTGCGACACGAGGTCTTTTGGCCGAAATACGCACCGACCAATACGGGAAACCCCGCATTATCTACGTCTCGACTAAGCCAAAAATTATTGGTATCTGATACAATCGGACCTATGTTCGACTCACCACTATCAACCGATTCATATAAAGGAGTTCGCGACTTTTATCCTAGTGATTGGACACGTCTCGAGGCGATGTTCACGCAAATACGTAAAACGCTTACGCTCTGGGGCTACGAGGAATATAACGCTTCCCCGCTCGAACGCTCCGAACTCTACGAAGCAAAAACCTCCGAGGAGATCGTTAATGAACAGACTTACACATTCACCGATCGTGGCGAGCGTCGCGTAACATTGCGACCTGAAATGACACCGACTCTGGCTCGGATGGTCGCGGCAAAACGTCGCGAACTCAGCTATCCATTGCGATGGTTCTCTATCGGCAATCGTTTCCGCTACGAACGACCACAGAAAGGTCGCCTGCGCGAATTTTATCAAGCAGACATTGACCTCATTGGACTTCCCGAAGGCGAAGCCGATATTGAGATCGTGCGGCTCGCATCGACCATACTCAAATCTTTTGGCGCCACAGAAAGCGACTTCGTCATTCGGATAAATTCACGACCACTTCTGAACGCCGCTTGTACCGCAGCGGGACTAAAGGGCGAAAGTATCCGACAGTACTTACGACTCCTCGACAAGAAATCAAAGATGACCCTTGAAGCTTTTGCGGCGGCATCGAGCACGATTTCGGAGACAGATCCCCTCTCAATTATCGGAGATACGAGCGCTCCGCCTGAAGTGGCCCTTGAGAAAAGTCGGTTGCTCAATCACATTGAAGTGCTCGCAACCTATGGTGTCGGCAATGTCGTCTTCGATTCGAGCATCACGCGTGGCTTTGATTACTACACCGGAATGGTCTTCGAAGTTTACGACACGAACATTGAGAATCCTCGTGCCATTTTCGGTGGCGGGCGCTACGACCAGCTCGTCGCCCTCTTTGGTGGCGACCCGATTCCTGCAGTCGGCTTTGCGCTCGGCGACGTCACCCTTGCCGACTTCCTCGAAACACATTCTCTTACACCGAATACGCGAGAAAATAAGCCTCAGCTCTATCTCGGCACGCCACAGGCCGGCGACATTTCCGCTGCACAAGCCTTTGCTACTACATTACGCGCGCACGGCTGCCGCATCTTCGTTAATCTCACCTCTCGAGCACTTGGCGACCAGATTAAAGACGCGGTAAAACGCGACATTCCGTTCTTCGTGGCTTATGGAGCAGACGAAATTAAGAACCAAACAGTCCGTGTGAAAATCCTTGCGACAGGCGAGGAATCTAGCCTCGCTCTGTCTGAACTTCCCTCTCGGCTCAATTCTCTAAGCTGATATATGCGTGCTATCACCTTCGATATTGAATCGATTTCCGACTCCATGGTACGCGGCCATGTCGACGTACATGAGCAAGAACTGACCGTCGTAGCTATCCACGATTCCGAGACAGGCGAATATTCCGCATATTTTAAAGAGGAGCTCCCGAAACTCTGGCCGATACTCGAGCGTGCCGACATGCTCATCGGCTTTAATTCCGACTCGTTCGATATCCCCCTTTTGAACCGATACTACCCGGGCGACCTCTCGCACTTGCGTTCGCTCGATTTACTCACCGAAGTACAGAAAGTGCTCGGTCGAAGAATTAGACTCCAAGCACTCGCCGAAGCAACCCTGAAGAAGGGCAAGTCGGGTGATGGACTCAAAGCGAGCGAATGGTGGAAAGAAGGAAAGAAGGAAAAAGTTCGTGAATATTGTATCGAGGATGTTCGTCTCACGCGAGAATTATTCGACTATGCCGTTACCCATGGCGTACTCAAGTACAAAGATTTGCGCACTATCCGTGATATCAAACTGGATACCTCTCTTTGGGGTCGTGTAAAGGAGGGGGCACCGGCGATGACTCACGCTCTTCAGCTCTAAAAGCTCAGCTGGGCAGCATTTATCTAAGTAATTGACAATACTATATTGTGGAGTACAATGGGGCTTGGTTCTTTCAATATCTACTTTAACCAAGGAGGTCAGCGATGGTTCACCAAAAGACGCGCGTGGGACGAGCAATCAGCGTGCTCACAAGTGTGCTGTTGTGCGCAAGTCTTGCCGCCTGTTCGGGAATGGATAACATATCTCATAAGGTGGGAGACCACTTCGAGAACTGGCGAATTAAGTACAACCCACATGCTTTCGCCCCGAGCAAGATACGCGACCAAAACGAAACGTGTCCCCCGTTGGCCACCGACCCCGATAAACCAGACCTGGAAAATTGTACGGTCATCCCGAATGCAGATGGAACACGGCACTGGGAGTCGGCCACTGAGGGAGGTTACGCGGGCGGACTCGGGCCTAGTGTCGTCCATGCCGCAGGGTTTGTCGCCGGTATGGCAGTACTAGGCAGCGGCATCTCAAAGTCCGGTTCTAACATAAACCAAACCGGTGGCGGTGGCGGTGGCGCCACACAGTCGCAACTTCAGGGTCAGGACCAACATCAGACCCAGGGTCAGGGTCAATTTCAACCAGGCCGCGATCATGATCACAGATAAGAAAATCTAATCTAGAGGGTTTTAAGGGGCTGGCGCTTGCGCCAGCCCCTTTTCTTTTTATTTAAGCGAGTGTTGACATAACAGTATTCTAAGATATACTGATATCCAGAGTTCGTTCTTGGCGAATTTATCGCCTTCCCGCATTCGTGGGTTCACAAAATTCATTAAGGGGGAGCCACCATGCATTTACTCGCAAGTACCGCCGAGAGTTACGTTGGGGATTACATTCCCTTCACGAGCGATGCGCGCGTAGGCACTATATTAATGGGCTGCGCAATCGTTGGCATTGGTGCCATATACGGATTCCGACTTAGCAGAGGAAGTAAAGACTTTCGTCTCCCACTCCTAGCGAAACTGAGCATCTCTATACTGGTATTCGTGTACTATCTCGGGATACTCATGTACACGCCGACCAGTCTCGGCCCAATCACTCTTGTCGGGCTGTATGCATACTTAGCGTATGCATTAACAACAGTAGGAGTCGGATTCGTGCTCACTTTGGGCGTTACTTTCGTATGGGCATTGATATTCAAAACCAGTGTCACCGTACACGAGTACGGCTCCAGATTCTCGAACAGTCTCATGTCCTTGTTCGACATGTTAATTGAGCGATATTACAAGAAAAATATCGCTGCATAATCAACAATCTAAAAACGCGTGGAGCATCCCTCCACGCGTTTTCCTTTTAATGATAGGCTCAACGCATGGAACGTTCCCTCACGATCCCAATCGCGATTGCTCTTGGCGGCATTATTATCGCAGGGGCACTATATGTATCGATGCCAAAATCGTTCTCACGGAGTGCCGGCAACTCAGCTCTCGTACGGCCCGTTTCAGCAAGCGACCATATTCTTGGGAATCCTACGGCGCCCGTGACAATCGTCGCGTACACCGACTTTGAATGCACCTTCTGCAAAAATTTCCACGAGACGCTCCTTCAGATTATTACGAATGGAGGTACTACCGGTAACGTCGCATGGGTCTATCGCGAGTTCCCGTTGAGCGAAATTCATCCGAACGCGCTTTCACATGCGAGAGCCGCCGAATGCATCGCGAAGGTCGGTGGCAACATCGCGTATTGGAAATTCGTGGACGCTCTTTATAGAAAGCAGCCGGTCAACCCCCTACACTATGGAGAGATTGCTTCTGAAATAGGAATTTCCAATAGTGATTTCGCTACCTGCTATGCAGATGCAGCGACAACCGTTGATCTGCGTATCATGACAGATCGACAGAATGCACTCGACATTGGTGCCGAAGGAACGCCCTACTCGCTCATCCTCGTCGCAGGGAAACCACCTGTCGTTATGAATGGCGCATACCCTTACGACGCAATAAAACAACTCATTGACGAGGCGCTCCAGGGTGTCAAATAACATTTATTTGACAAGAAGAAATCCAACAAGATCGCAATAGTTGCAGAACTCAGGATCGCACGGCGCAGCAAACGCAGAACCGTTGGCAATCGCTTGTGCCGCTTTGATAAGATCTTCTTCTAGAGCTGCGACTTCTGCATCGGTAATCGTAAAGGCGCGGATGATGCACTTCCCTTTTTCATTTGGTTCGACAAAGTGCAGTGCGCCTTCGTTCATCAGATATCGTCCATCCTTGTCGAGGAGAAGTTTGTAAAACACCAATTGACGATAATAATTCCCATCACCAGATTTTGTGAGACCTCGAATATCATTTTCACTCTTTGCCTTTCCAGTCTTGTAATCAATTACCATGACCGTGCCATCATCTCGCAGATCGAGCCGATCGAGTTTTCCCGAGAGCGGCACGGGACCCACACCCGGAACCATGAGCGATACCGTTATGGCAAATTCTGATTCATGCGCACTTTTCATGTGGGCGCCTTCTTGTGCGAGATAGGCTCGGAGTGCAGCTACGCCAGTCTTCATGAGTTCTTGCCGGTCAAGAGCCGAAAGCGGAAGATGTGAGAGCTCTCTCGTAAAAGCATCCGTCGCATCATCTACCGACGCACTACCTGCTTTTACTTTATCGGCATAGGCCTTCAAACCCGCATGCACTGCCGTACCGAAGAGCATCGGAAGCGAGGGAGCATCGGGGAGCTGCAGCAATGTACGAAAATAATACTGCCACGGCGAGGCGGCGAAGTTGTTAAAACCGGTCGGCGAGAAACCACGCACCAACAGTCTCTCCTTCAAGAAATTAGGGTCGAGAATGGTGCGCAGCTCGTACGGAGTAACGGCAGGTGGAAGAGTGGCGGCGTTCACTTGAGTAACTCGTGCCGACATATCCGCGAGAAATCGGAGTGGTGTTTGTGCACGATTCTCTTCAGTCGTTACTGAGCGAGTAATAAGCACGCCATCCTTCGCTCGGGTGAGTGCGACATAGAGCAATCGACGCACATCATGTTCATCGTCCTCTTTTTCAAGAAGAAGCGAGAATTCATCGGTCTTTCCGCGTAACCAGCGCTCATCGCTTGCATGCGCAATAATGACGTACGGAAACTCAAGACCTTTCGCGCCATGTACGGTCATAATGCGCACACCCGCATGCTTCGTGCGAGCACGCTCTACCCGAAGTTCATGCTTCTCGATAAGCGCAAGACGCTGGAGCAAATCAAGTGCGGTTGCACTCGGATTCTCTCGCGTAAGCAGCGCGGCTTCATCCATGAAACCTTGGTATGCCTCATAAGCGTCCTCACTTTCTCCAAGAGCAAGTACGCCCGCGAGAAATCCGCTATCGAAAGCGAGTCGCGCGAGCCACTCGACAACCGGCGTCGCTGACATTTCTTCCGCAAGTTTCTTTAGATGTTCTACCCACGCGCGCATGTCACTCGTCCCATGCTCTACAAGAATTTTTATGAGCGGCTTCCCTGCGCGTGCCACAGCAAGAAGCTGCATGCGCTCCATGAGTGACATCGGAATACCTGGAAGAAATAACACCCGAGCGAGCGGCGAGTCCTGAGAAAGGTCAGTACAGGCTCGAATGAGCGCAATGAAAAGCAACACGACGGGATGGGAGAGAGCGCTCATCTCTGCGGTCATATGATCTTCAGGGATACCTACTTGATGTAGATACCCAGCAAGAGCAAGCACATCCGCATTCTTCTTCGTCAGGATGGCTATATCCTCATACTGCACGCCCTTGGCATGCAACTTCTCAATGTATGCGCGTATGGTCTCATATTCTTCACGAGGCGTATCACATACAACCTCTTCAACGCTTCCTCCTTGACCACGAACTGCCGTAAGTGTCGGACGAAGATCGGGATCGGGTACCGGCGCAGGAGCGATGAGGTCGTGTGCCGCCGCAAGAATGTTCTCCGTCGATCGATAATTCTCATCGAGCGAAATTACTTTTGCCTCGGGATATTTTTTTTTGAAATAAAAGAACGAGGCAAGCGACGCGCCCTGGAAACGATAGATTGCTTGTTTTTCGTCACCGACGATGAACAAGTTCGGTACCCCGTCAAAATCAGTTATGAGCTCGAGTAGGCGATTCTGAGCCGGATTCGCGTCCTGATGTTCATCGGCAAGAACGAATTGTGACCGCTCTCCGACCTGCGCACGGAATCCTTCATCCATCTCGAGCCCGCGAACGGCTTCATTAATAAGATCCTCGTAATCATAGAGCGACTCACGTTCGAGCGCTTCCTGATATGCACTAAAGAGCTGTGCAACCTCTATATGTTTCTCTATGCGCTCGCGCCGATGCAAATATTCCGCCTTTTCTTTTCCTTCGTGCGCGCCACTCGCATGAATCCGATCGGGATCGGCGAGCAGAAGTTCATGCTCCTTCGTGAGTTCAGCGAGATAGCGCTCTGGTGTGTAGTGCTCCTGTTTCAACTTCCCCATAAAACCAAGAAGATTCCGCGCCGAGCGGTGGGGATTCTTTGGGCTGCGTATTCTTGTATACGACCCCCGATCTAGCAATTGTTCCATGAGCGTGACGCCGCGTACGGGAGAAAGATGCGCACCAAGCGCAATGCGAGGGAAGAGATCTGGACGCAGTTCGAGTATCGACTGTGCGAAGCCATGAAAGGTATGGATGCGAACGCGATATGCTGCGGCACCAATGAAAGAAGCGAGTCGCGTCCGTAATGTCGCTACGGCACTTTCGGTAAAGGTAAGCGCGAGTATTTCGTCGGGCTTCGTGCCCGTTGCTTTGAGCAGAATATTCCCGATACGAAGTGCGAGCATTTGAGTCTTCCCCGTCCCTGGGCCAGCGACGACAATTACCGGGCCGTATATAGTGCTTACAGCTTCTTTTTGCTTGGTATTGAGCTTCCTATACGCTTCTTCAAACGCTGGAGTAGTCGACATAGATTAGAGTGTACCTCGCTCATATACTCTCCGCACACCACTTTCGATTTCTTGTACGTTACCGGGGACTTGCCAAAAGCAGTTAATTATGGATAAATTATAAGTGGAGCAGCTCTTAATACCTTCGAACATTCCTATACAACCAAGGAGGTTCTTGTGAAAAATGTAATCGGGTCCATTGGCAGTTTTTTAGCACTTGTTGTGCTTGGAGTCGCTGGACTAAGCATACTGCTCTGCGCCGTGGTAACTCACTCAATAACCAATTCCACGAGACCCCTACCACACATCTCATAAATGGTTGAATCAAATTTAAGAATCCCATGCATTATATGCATGGGATTCTTCATCATTTGAGAGTAATGGTGCTCAAGATGGGCGATGTTGTTTGTATATCGATAGTAAAAGGCACGCGAGCAATAAGACGTCCGTCTTCCGTCTCTATATTTACACGCCACTCCCCCTCCTTATTCACGAGCACTGTCGAATAGCCACGATACCCGCCATCGCGACCACCAGCAATCGGATAGACAATGGTCGCTTTCAGTATCCACTCTTTCTGTATTGGGTCATACCACTGCCAGCGATGCACGATGGTTGTCTTGAGAATTGTCGGCGCAAAAACGGAACTATAGGCAGAGGCTGTCTCGCCCGCAATGACATGTAATGTCGGCGCGAAACCAAGATATCGTACCGCAAACGATTGTCCAACTTCATCTGTTGCCAAATATGCCCCAGGAATACGCCCCACCGAATGATATATACCTACTGCCTCTGCCGAAAGTGGTAGGGGTGGTAGAACATTAGTGAAATAGAATACGTTGATGACCACAAGCACACAGAAAGCACCTGCCCGAATGCGCCAGACATCAATGAAAAACCTTTCCCGCGCAGACACGCGCAACAGCATAGTAAATAGAGCAAAGACGAGTGCGGCAATCACTCCACTCATGAGGAACGTCAATGTTCCGATATTTCCGGTATAGATTGGTACGGCAAAAATCGCATATGAGTAGAGAGCGAAGAAGAACAGCACACTCGTAAAAACAAGTCGGGAATGATACCGATAAAAATATTCGCTGCCAAGAAACACAAGGAGCAAGAAAAGAAGAAACGGCCATGAGGCGCCGAGATTTGCCGAACGTCCATAGAAAATAACGAAACCGCTCCAGAACCCTCCAAGAGCAAATTGCGTGACGATAGGAAGAATTAAACGCCACGCCATGAAAGACTGTTCTGCCCCGTCGGATGTCCGAACGCGGGACGAACGCGTTTCAAACCAACAAAGCAGTGGAATTGAGATAAAACAGATAGTCGCATAGGAAATGAACGCCACTTGCGTCTGCCAAAGATCAATACGTCCGAAGAAAATATTATCTGCAATAAATCCAGCGACCATCGCGAACGCTGAGAAATGCCGCTCGTAGGCCTGTCCCCGAAGAAAGATCTTCTGCAGCATATTGGTGCTTGGACCCGGGCTCGAACCGGGGACCCCCGCCTCTTCAGGGCGATGCTCTACCAACTGAGCTATCCAAGCATCCTATACGGGGCTATTGTCCCGCTTTGTATGAGTTTATCAGCTTTTGAAGTTCGGCGGTAGTCGGGAGACCGAAAACACTAGAACTGGAAGTAGCCACTCCCGAGAGTGCGGAGAACTTGGAAACGATCGGTCCCAGATACTGCTGATAGAGGTAGAACGGCAAAACAAGCACAACGAGCCAGACAATAATCTTGCCGAAGAAGCCGATCCATTGATCCCTCCGAATAGCGCGGAGTAACCGATGATTATCCTTCGCAAGAGCATACGTCTGATCGAGCACTCGTTTTATTTCTGGGTCCATGTGCCCTATATTCTAGCATTCTATAAACGAAAGATTGTTTAACCCCTCTCCCTCACCTCCCCAACGCCCTCCTCACACTCGCAATAACAGAC
>CAYXYP010000003.1:0-82502 GCA_964469405.1 uncultured Candidatus Saccharibacteria bacterium | reverse complement strand
GGGGTGGGTGTTACAGATATAGACGAAGCAAATTGATATGCTCCGATGTCCCAGGCGGCAGAGATGGGGCGCGAAACGCCGGCAATATCATTGCAGAGTGGCGACAAATCACCAATACATAGACTTGTTAAATTGGCAGCAGTACCAATAACAGGTGACCCTATTTGAGGATGAGCGGAACTATCGAGTCCCGCTGTAGAAGATATTGCACTTATTCCATGAGCGTCGAAGCCTGTCGCAGATTTATATAAAGTAAAATTGGCAGTATCCGTACTCCCTACCCACCAACAATTATAACTGGTGCAGTTCGCATAGAGATTGTAATCCGCGAAGCTCGGAGGTCCTCCAGCGGCCGTGGAAATTAATTGATTGCATCCGCTTATTATATTATTTCTAATAGTATACGCAGAGCTGCTGACGCTTAAGCAGACTCCGTCGGTCGGCACTGCTCCTAAAATAGTATTGTTAAAGATATTAACACTTCCGCTGTGTACGCCGACAATTCCGTAATCAACCTGCGTTGTCTTAAAGACATTATTGAAAATGGAGAAAGTAGAGGTGCTGTCGGCGCACGGCGTGGCATACATACCTGTGCCGCCTTCGAGAAATATGTGCCCCGTGATGTTGGCCCCCGTATTGCCATCGAAGAGGTTATTGTAGATAGAGACGTTGTTCCAATGTCCGCCAGTCGTTCCTTGAGCGCTATAACAGTGGATGCCATCATGGTGGTACGCATTCACGACACCACTGTCCCAATTGGCATAATCATGGATATGATTATTATAAAAATAGAGCGGTCCGTAACTACCTCCCGCTGTTGATGCGGTCGGAACCCAACCATGATCGATATTGTAAATATTATTGTTGTAGACGCGAATATTAGACATTCCACTGGTCAGTTCATTGGTGAACGCCCATCCCGTGTCGTGACAGGTATTGTCATGGAAAGAAAAGTTACTCCCAGAAAAATTAGCGCAGCGCACTCCGGTCTGATCAATAGCCACGTCAGAATTTGAAGTTCGGACATATATATTCTGAATCGTCAGATTTTTAATTTCGCAATTCGAACACTTGGATGCCTCTACACCGTAACTGCCGATATGATTTGCCAAATTTGTCCCATTGGCAGTATTTTCGATAATGCCATTGACTCCCCCATCGATCGTCAAGTAATTCTGGTTATTGATAGACAGACATGCACTCCCTCGCCCAGGGCATACGGGCATACTTATTTTAGCCCCTGCCTCAAACAACACGGTAATCTGCATTCCACTTACGCCGCTTCCTAGAGCCCAGAGAGATGAGGAGATCGTCCCGCACAAATGCACTGTCGTCCCCGGACCAATCTTGCCTGTAGTGCTCCCCCAATTGGTTGCGGTGTTAAAGAAAGAAACGGCGTAGGCGTTTGCACAGGAAACACCGTTAGCTGATCCTGCAGTTGATTGAGCGATATAGATATTGTCAGCAGCACTGGCGTAGGCTTGTGGCACGAACCCGAAAGTGAATACAAGTAATGGAAGGTACAGGAGTTTTATCAAACCAAAAGATTTCTTCACACTATTCATGCAAAAAGAATATCATGTAAATTTCTTCGCGACGCCTTCATTTCTGACAAAGTTGAGAAACAAGTAGCGATACTACGACCAGTCAATGGGAATATCTTTATGCGCGATGAGGTATTCGTTCGCGCGGCTAAAGTGTTTACAACCGAAGAAACCCGACGCGGCGGAAAAGGGAGAGGGGTGCGGGGCTTCGAGCACTAAGTGCTTATTCCGATCGATATGCGCGCCCTTCGCTTTGGCATAGTTACCCCAAAGCATGAAAACGAGGCCCGCGCGCTCTTCCGAGAGCGCGCGAATAACGACATCAGTAAATTGTTCCCACCCTTTTCCCTGATGCGAACCGGCTGTGTGCGCACGAACGGTCAGTGTCGCGTTTAGCAGAAGCACGCCCTGATTCGCCCAACGCGAGAGATCCCCGTTGGTGTGCACAAGCGGTTTGCCGAGGCTGCTTTCGATTTCTTTAAAAATATTCTTGAGCGAAGGCGGCACTGCTTCCCTCTCGTCGACTGCGAACGCGAGACCGTTGGCTTGTCGATCTCCGTGATAGGGATCCTGCCCAAGAATCACGACTTTAACTTTTTCAAATGGACAAAGGTCGAATGCACGGAAAATATTTTTTGGTGCCGGATATACCGTGCCGTCCTGATATTCCTTCTTCACAAAAGACGCGAGTTCAGCAAAATACGACTTCTCAAACTCTCCCCCAAGTTTCTTCTGCCACGATGGTTCTATTTTTACGTTCATGCAATTCTACGGAATCATGCCTAGAAAATTCACTTGGAAACGCGACTTCATTTTTTCTTTTTACTATTTTGATGAAGTGATAGCAACATTTTCCCGGCGTTTTCGCGATACGGGCAGTACTCGCAATATGCCCCAGACTTCGGAATAGCATCGGAGACGAGACATGCTTTTAACTCCGTAAGCGTATCCGGTATCCAAGAATCATCACCTTCATAGGGCAGAATAGTAATGTCGAATTCAAGTCTGCCATCGAACGCTTTTTTATCGTTTAGACCGTTTGCATAAACGAAATACGCCGTAGGAGAGACATTGAAGCCATTCTGACGAAAGAGCCATTGGTACACTTCAACCTGACGTTTGTATTGGATTTTCCATTCGTCATCGAGCGTCACTTCCTTCTTCCCTGCGGTCGCCTTGTAATCGACGATGTAGAGTTCGCCAGCAGGACCAACCCAAACATCGTCAATCCCGCCGCGTACGATGAGATTGTTCTCCGTATCGTGATACTTTATGCCGCGCTTAAATGCATCCCGCCACTCTTCGATCTTCTCGTGAGCATACGGTACCGCATCAATAGCGTATTTCCTCATTAAGGGATGCGGCTCGCCCGCGACGCGACGTACATCGAATTCACGCTTAAAAAGTTCATCGACGGCGTTATTGAGCGTGAAGGGCGGCGTGTCTGGTCGACCAATGCCGTAGCGCGCCTCAAGCCAAAAACAGCGCGGGCACTCAAGAAATCGATCGATCTTTGAACGAGAGATTGTGTAGGGCTCCCGTGAAGACGGATTAAATCGTCCCTTCTCCCATTTGAGTTTATACCCACCGAACGCCATATTAGTTGGTGGTCATAAAATACGCGACCACGCGCGCTCCCGTATCGAAGTCGACATACACACTATTAACAGCGAGATCAAAAATGCCGTTGTCGTCATCACGATACAATTGGACTACGTACGAACGGCCTGATTCGGTCGCGCGCAAAAGAGGAACAGAAATATTACGACGCGGACCGCTCACGCGTACTGCGCCAAGTACGTTCCGCAAATCGCCACCACTCACTTCACGTACCGCAACCCAGACGCCCGGTGGCGGAACGGTAACCGACTCAACGATGACCACATTTCCAGGAGCTTGATTCCCAACAGATACTGAGCCACTTTTTGGTGTTGAGGTTGCCGTACGGGCATTGAGAGGCGACGAGGATATGACTGGTGTGACGGTGGGGGTACCGCTGAAGAACCACACACCCGCTAGTAGCACTCCGATCATGATGCCGCCGACAAATGAATTTGTGGAAAATCGTCCTTTCATACGGAAACCGTATCATGAAGCCCTCCCGAAAGAGCAAGGAGTCCTTCTGCTTCTGCAAGCAGCTCGCCCACTCGCGTCGAGGTGAGGTGGAGGGGGTCAAGCGCACGACGATTCCGCACAATTTCATCCACTGCAATAATGCCGCTCCCGATGAGGAGACGTTTCTCAGCAAGCGAGAGGCAGGTCAAGGTGGTAATCGGGTACACGCTGGCACGACTCATGCGAATGAAAAGATTATTGTTGGCCGGATACCCCCACCCAAGAAGCTCTACACCCGAACATTCTGAATACGCGATGGCCTCGGAGGTAAACTTCGTATTGGTAACCAAGAGACCGCGGTCAATGGGACATGACCGCTTCGTGGGATCACAATTAAACACGTCGTCAAAACGACTCTTAACGTAGAGTGCGACCTTCAAATCAGTTTTATAGCCCGGATCATTATGGTATTTGAGTTCAGCGGCTATGAATGTATTTTGCCCCGGATGCGATGCGTAGAAATCGACTTCATGCGACACACACTTCCCTTTCATAATTTTGCGCGTCTCTACTTGCCATCCTTCCGCACGGTACAGATGCGAGATAAAATCCTCAAACGGATGGCCAGTGGGACCGAGTTCGAGAAGAGCTCGTCGTAGTGCATAACGTGCAGCAACAGGACGTGCTTCTTTGCGTAGAAGCGCAAAGGCGCGTGTATAAATCTCCTTTGATGAGGTTCCTGGTGTGACCGTACTCGTAATTATTTCCGCAATTCGCCTTGCAGCATGCTCGCCTGCCCCGGAACGCATGAGCGACATGACGAGACGCTCGGGATCGAATATCTCACTCGATCCATCAGCTTTGATTATGATAATTGGCGACATCATGGGGTACGTATGGTCGCCGTCGCGTTATTTACCGTTACGATGAGCGGCAAATCGGCGAGTGTGGAAATTGTCGTTTTGAAAGTGACGGACGTGGGTATTTGCAGGCAGGTTCCTGCATCGTCCGGCATAGAGATTGCCACAAGGATGCTCTCGGTACTCGACGCATCGCCAATGATGCTCGCCTCGGCACTAACAACCGTACATGCGTTTGGGGCTTCAATTGAGCCCGCAATCGTATGTAGTCCTTTTTTAAAAATATCTTGCAGCATAACCGAAGGTACTTTTGCAACACTCTTCAATATCGGTCCCTCCTGGACGTCGCGAGTGTGTGGCACCGAGAGCACGAAACCAATAAGGACAACAAGCGCGATGATCGTCGCCGCAACCCAAAGACGTGTATGCTTCATGAAGCAATGATACCACCGCCGACAAGTTCGTCATTATGATAGAAGACGATTGATTGGCCGGGGGTAAAAATCTCAGGAAGTGGTTCGGTACTGGTGAAAAGCCCTCCCACGACACTTCCGCGCACGTGTGGACCGCGATATCGATACTGAGCCTCGATGACACCTGTCGGTTCACTGAACCAATTCGCATTACCAAATGGAATCTCTCTAATCGCATATGCACGGTCTTCGAACCGCACCTTACTAACAATGAGCTCATTCTTTTCTATGTCTTTTGCGAGAACGAACCACGGACCGGCTTCATTCGATTCTCGTAGTGCAATGCGCTGACCGAGAGTCGAGAGGAAAACGCCATCATGCTGACCAATAGTATGACCCTGCGTATCGCGAGCATGGCCAGGAAGAATGCCGAATTGACTCTTCAGAAATTCTTCGACTGATACACTTCCGAGGAAACAAATGCCTTGACTGTCCTTTTTTTCGGCCACCGGAAGATTGAATCGTTTTGCAAGCGCGCGTACTTCGCTTTTCTCCATATGTCCAACCGGAAATATCGTCTCAGCTAACATAGCTTTTGGAACTGCCCAGAGGAAATAGCTCTGATCTTTCTCTCCGCTACGATAGTGCCCCATCGCAATCGCGTCAGCCCCAAGAGATGTTGCATACCTATAAAACGCTCCAAATTTGACTTCCTTATTGCACATAATGTCCGGGTTCGGTGTCCGCCCTGCACGATACTCAATAAGCAGATAATCGATAACGCCTGTTTTATACTCAGAGCTCGCATCAAGCGTAAGGAACGGAATCGAAAGCCGCGCTGCTACCCGCATCGCGTCCCTACGTTCCGTCGCCCACGTACACGGCATCCCTGGTGGATACCAGCCTTTGATAAATACACCGGTCACCTTTGCGCCAGCCTGCTGTAAGAGTGCCGCCGATACGGACGAATCAACTCCGCCTGAAAGGCCGACGAATACCTTCTTCCCGCGTACATCCACCCCGTTAGAAATAGGGTCACGAACATCATGGAACGCTTCCCTTACCGGAACTCGTTCACGTTCTTGATTTCTAACGGGGTCCATCATCTCTGTATTCTAATGCAAATATGTTCGAAGGTTAGATTGATGCCCGACGTATGTTGTGGCGTAATGCATCCTATTGTCTTTCCCCGTAATGTAGTACACGTAATCAGTTTTTGTCGGATGTATAGCTGCTTGAAGAGAATCAAGGCCTGGATTCGATATCGGTCCGGGTGGAAGACCTTTATGCGTGTATGTATTATAGGGTGAATCAATCTTTAAATCTGCAAATGAAGGCGAATAGGTAGCGCGTTCGAATATGTAGCCGAAAACCGCATCGACCTGGAGCGGCATACCAATCTTGAGGCGGTTATACAATATGCCAGCTACTATGCGCTTGCTCTCACTTGCTCGCGCTTCCCTTTCGACAAGGGACGCGACAATGACGATATCCGAAAGAGTGTGCCCTGAGGAATTAATTTCACCGGACAATGCTGCTATCTTCGTATTGAAATTCTCCCGCATCAAAGCAATGATAGATGTGGCGTCAGAGGAAGGTGGGAAAAGGTAGGTGTCGGGGAACAGATACCCCTCATACGGCTTCGCTTTTTTAAGAAAGTCGGTCTGGCTTATACCGGGCAGCGCGTCGGCAATTTGCATTGCTGTCTCTCGCACGGTCACCCCTTCAGGAAAAGTGACTCGCACGGTCGGAATACCGTGAACACCCATGGCCATCCGATATGCAATGACAAGTAAATTTTGCGGTGTTTCGAAGCGATACGCGCCCGCCTCTACACTAGCACTTGTTCCCGACAGACGCAGGAATAGTCGCAAAAGCGATGGGTGCACAATGATGTGTGCTGCAGCAAGCTGACTAGCAACAATGGGTGCAGAAGCTCCCCTTTCAATGCTCACAATGCTCCCTGACGGAAAGTCTGCTGGTGGTGCAAATAATGCTTGATAACCACCAATTAGAAATAGTACGACCACAAATATTACAATTCGCGGATTTTGTCGTTTCAAAAAATCCATGCAGTTATGTAGGTAGATTGACCGGAGCCTTGCCGGTAGCCGACTGGATGCGTGTGAGGCCGGGTGCTTCAATCGAACTCGAAGGAATATGAAATATGGTTGCAAGTTCCTCAGTACTCATCACCATTATTTCGTTCGGCGATAAACTACCTTTGTAAAAAGGATCGTAGAAAAATTGTCGACGTCGATAGACTTCGACAAGTTCACGACGGAAATGATTTTTTATCTTATTAACGCCGAATTCCCAAGGGAAATCAGAGAAATTTTTTAACCAGCCGGTCGAGTTGATGCCATTCCATGCTTCGCTGCTGAATGGCTTAAAGAGCGCAATCATGTGAGGTATGATTGCCGTACCAAAGTTTTTCGGTCGAGCAAGATATACACAGCGTGCACCGACGTCAAAGGCAAGTTTTGACACATTGCGTTCGATGGCGGCCATTTTTTCCGACTGTCCCTTAGTTGGATTAGGGAAACCAGGCCGCTCTTCGCCCGTCGCGGGATCAGTATAGGAATCGCGCGTTTGGGTACGAATCTCCTCAATAAGTTCTTTCGCTTCATCTTTCCATGTGTACTGCTTACCCTTCTTATTGAGCTTGTTGTATTTCTCGCCTTTATGAGCGCGAATAACAAATTGCAGCCAGAGATATTCACCTTTCCCAATAGAACTCATAAACTCAATGATATTTGCAAGGGGGTCAACCTGTTCTGGCTCCTTCTGTACTTTATCGAGCCCATATTCGACATACGTCTTTATCGGTAAGGGATCCCTTTCTGAATGCTTGTAATCACACCCCCAGATACTCCATTCTTCGGGCACTGCAGAAATAAGCCGACTATAGTCAGGGGCTTCAGTTATTTGTACGCCGGGATATTGGGCATACATCTGTGCTTCAACAAGTTGACGGAGTTTTGCGCGCGTCCATATGAAAAAGTGCACCTGACCCTCAAGTGAAGCTATTTCAAGAGACCAGTATGGCCGCGAACCACCCCAGAAAAGCTTGAACCAATCTGATTCGCCACCAGTGAGGTGTAGACTTGAAAGAAACGGCTCCATAGCGAGCGGTGTCTTCACCAAATTGCGGGGCGGCTTGATTTCAAGAAGCACATACTCCTGGGAAGAAATGAACTCACCGCGTTGCAAAATGTACCAGAGCTTTATCGCCCCGCCAACAAGTAAGAACGGGAGCCATACGGGCGCAAGAAAAAACGCCATGGAGAGCGCGTACGAGACGGTACCGGGTATCCATATGAAGGCATTGGCAAGAAGTATGGCGCCGAGTATGAAAAGCGGCCACGGTTTGATGCGAATGCCAAATGTCTCAGTCAGTTTCTCCTTAAAGAACGAGAGCATGTGGTAAGTATAGCAGTTAAAAGCGGCGCCACTGGCGCCGCTTGATTACACTGCTGAGTAGCGACCGTCTTTGAGACGCTTGAAGTATCGAGGATCGTTAAGATTTACGAGGATGGTATTGTCCTTCACAAAACGGGCTTTCTTTACATGTTTGACAATCTCATCCTTCTTCATTGGACCCTCTTGTTTGAGCGCCTCACGAATAACGTCGCGCACGACACCTGGCGTGTACCCCCACTCAGTAAGTGCATAAAGTCCGCGACCGACGAGCACAAAACGTGGATCCTTTATAAGCTCGTTATGGGTCGTTGCAATATGTGCTTTCTTAGAGAAAAGTGCGCTAATTGCCGAAGCAACTTCTGAAAAGTGCATCGGGGAGCCGTGACGCTTGACCGCAAGATAGGCGTAATCTCGAACGCCTTTTATACGGATGGCGGGCGCCGTTACACGACCCCACTCGGAAAGCGGATTGCTACCAATATGCTTTGAAAGGGAGAGCCAACGCTTCAAGACTTCTTCATTCTTATACGCGTCATTTACCTCCTTCAGCTCATCGAGAAAGAGATCGAGAAGTTTCCCTTCGGTAACCACTTCTGTATCAGAAAGCGACGCATACAGTTTCGAAAGTGCGTCATGAATGTGTTTCGCGGTCGTATGATCGATGTGCCAGCGTGCAAGAAAATCGTTTGTCTCACGTTCGCGGAAGAATGCCGAATCAATCACAAGAAAAAAACGAAAACGATTGCGAGTCTTCTCGTCCTTTCCAAGCATGGCAAGAAGTGTTTCCTCGGGCACAATAGAACCAAGAGAACTCATATACCGCGCAATTTCTGTAAATGCATTCTTTGCCTCCTTAAAAGCTTTGCTTGTGCGTACCGCATCGAGTCCCGCTGCCTCAATCTGTCGGACGCGCTCGCGAGTGATACTTGAACGATCGCCTATCGCTTCAAGAGTTTCGCGCATAGGATTCTGGCCCAAACCAAAGCGTCGAATAAGAACTTCCCGTGCCCTCTCCGGCGCTGCAGAGAGGAGTTGCTTCACGAGTACGGCACTATCAAAGGAAAAAGAGGCTGGTGTAATTGCCCCTTCCTTGACCTGCTTTTTTGTCTTTAAAAACTTGACCATGTGGTATAATTTATAGCAACTACCTCTCAAAGAGTCAATGGCGGTGAGTTCAGAGCACAAGGTTAATAATCTTACCCGGCACGTAAACGATGCGTTTAGGCTCTACCCCGCCAAGCGCGGTCTCTACCGTCGGCACTGCGCGAGCGGCGCTCGTTGCGTCCGGTTCAGTCGCGTCCATAGCAAGCATTATCGAGCCACGACGTTTGCCGTTCACTTGCACTATGACTTCCTGCTCCAAGGCGAGAACTTCTGCAAATACAGGCCATGCCGCCCGATGGACACTCCCTTCCCCGCCGAGCTTTTCCCAGAGATGCTCGGCAAGATGTGGGGCAAAAGGTGCCAGCATGACCACAAGAGAGACACAGGCAGATTTTGGAACAATCGTAGCGACCTCGAACTCATTTACGAGTATCATGAGAGCCGCGATACTGGTATTAAACTTAAATCTGTCACCATCTTCCGAAACTTTATGACCCGCCCGAGCAAGTGCCAGTGCAAGCGCCGTACGAATCTCACTTAGGTCTTGTGCACGTTCGGCGAGGCGCAGTATACGCTCGAGGAATTTCCGCATTGCAGCAACACCATCGAGGTTCCATGGATAACTTCCCGGCTCATTGTAGGGGCCGATAAAAGCCAAATAGACACGTACTGCATCCGCCCCATATTCTTTGACGAAGTTATCTGGGTTCAGTACGTTCCCTTTCGACTTACTCATCTTCTGACCATCGGGACCCATGATGAGTCCTCGGTTGAAACGCTCCGTAAATGGCTCATCCACTGGTACAAGTGCCAGGTCGTAGAGAGCCTTCATAAAAAAACGTGCGTACAGGAGATGCATAGTCGTGTGCTCGCTCCCGCCCGAATAGCGATTGATTGGTAGCCATTTCTTCATGAGTACAGCATCTGAGAAATCATGCGTATCTTTCGGGTCGAGGTATCGGAGGAAGTACCACGAAGAATCCACAAAAGTATCGAGAGTGTCGTACTCCGGAGTCCATCCCTCACCAAATATTTTCGTCACCCGCTCTTTAAGCTCTTTTGAGGAAGCGAGCGGGGCGGCGCCTGTCGGCTTGAAATCAACATCAGTTGGTAACAGCCACGGCAAGTTCTCGGGAGGAATCGTGTGTGGGTTACCCTCCGGATCATAGACGATCGGAATCGGGCAGCCCCAATAGCGCTGTCGCGAGACGAGCCAATCTCGAATACGATATTGTGTTGTCTTCTCCCCTTCTACATATTTTACAATGTCCCATTTCGCCTCTTCACTCCCGCGCCCAGTAAATGTTCCTGAATTTACCAGAACACCAACATCCGTATACGCAATTTCTTCTTCGTGAGCAAGTCGTGCAAGCCACACATCCATTTCAGCATGTGTCATTTGCACTGGCGTTACTTCACTTGAATCGGCCCAAAACACCTCGTAGGCCTCTGCTTCCTCAGGCGCGACAGGAGCACGCTCATCGTCTGCTAAATCAAATGCAACGAGTGTTGTATATGAAACTCTGTTTTGATCTTTGTGTGCCGCGAAATATTCAGCTCGAACTTCGCCACCAAGCACTCTTGGATTTATTAGGCTCACATACCCGGTTTCTTCCTTTACTTCCCGTCGCGCAGCTACAATGATATCTTCCCCCTCTTCAGTACCGCCCATTGGGAAGGTAACCCATGGATGCTTTTTCCAACGCTGGCATAAAATTTTTCCCTCTCTGTTTCTGACAAATGCATGCACATTTCGACGCTCTACGCTTTCCTTACCTGGTACAGGGGGATTCCGTTTATCAATGCGTTCAGGTATCACCACTTCCCGAATAAGTAACTGCATCTTCTTTGCAAATTCGAAATCGCGCTCGTCGTGTGCGGGGACGGCCATCACAGCACCAGTGCCGTACGAACCGATAACATAGTCAGCGATATAGATTGGAATCCCCTCTTTGGTCGCTGGATTAATCGCCACAATGCCTTCAATTCTTACTCCCGTCTTTTCTTTATTTTCACTGCGTTCCCGCTCGGTTTTTTTCGTAGTTGCATTAATATAGTCTTGAACCGCTTTTTTATTTGAGAGGGCGTTGAGAAGCACCGCAATAAGCGGATGTTCGGGCGCAAGGACGACATAGGTCGCGCCGAAGACGGTATCCGGTCGCGTTGTAAATACTTTAATCTTTTCGTCATGGCCTGAAATTGGGAATTCAAGATGTGCGCCCTCACTTTTTCCGATCCACGCTCGTTGCGCTTCTTTTATTTCTTCGCGCCACGGAAGGGCGTCAAGACCTGTCAAGAGACGTTCAGCGTAATCAGTTATCTTGAGGAACCATTGCGTGAGTCGTTTCTCCTCAACTGCAGTACCGCAACGCTCGCAACAACCATCAACGACCTGTTCGTTCGCAAGCACCGTTTGATCTTTCGGACACCATTTGACCGCGGCCTCACGATGTTCGGCAAGCTTATGTTCGAAGAGCTTTATGAAGAGCCACTGTGTCCATTGGTAATAGGTCGGGTCGCACGTGACAACCTCTTTACTCCAATCAAAAGAGGCCCCCATCGTAACGAGCTGCTCACGCATGCGCTCCATATTCTTGTACGTCCATTCTTTTGGATCGAGACCATGCTTAATAGCGGCATTCTCTGCCGGCAGACCGAAGGCATCGAAACCAATTGGGAACAGCACATTCTTCCCACGCATGCGTAGCAAGCGAGCATAGATGTCAGTCACCGCAAAGGCATACCAATGACCAATGTGAAGATCACCCGATGGATAGGGGAATTCAACGAGCAGATAGTAGGAATCTTTGGACTCCTCGCCAAGATCAGCTTGGTAGAGATTTAGACTCGCCCATTTTTCTTGAGCTTTTTTCTCTATTTCTTGATGATCATACGCCATAGTTCACAATGTTCGGATTTACCCGAATTCAAGGTTAAACCTTACTTCAAAGGCGGATAGAAGCTTGGATCGATGGTCCGGTCAAAACAGACTTGCCCGCTACCGTGCTGCCAATTATCTTGTGGTGGCATGCCTTTGATACCTATTGCCATAGGCATCACAGCTCGATCTGTGTACGTACTCTGATCTGAGCGACTTTGGGTGTTAAACACCGCACAGAGTTTGAAGGAGAGCGTCCCGGTTGTCTGATACGCATATGATTCTCCGGTTTGAGAATCAACCGGCACAGGACCGTACGAGAGAGAATTGTTAAGATCGGAAATCACCGTCGGTAACTTCTGTTTCGCCTGCCAATAATTCACCACTTGCGACTGTATATTCTGAAGATCATTTATCTTCTGCTCGTCGAAGCGCGCAAGGCGCGCTTGTGCCGGAGTACCGACGATGAAGAAGCCCGATCCTATGACCACAACGGCGAGAACCGCCACACCGATACTTACCGCACGCTTCCTTAGGGGGAACATATCCCAATACCCCTTCATGTCAGCGATGAAATGCATGAAGACTCCCGCTGCAATGAGGAAGATCACAAGCACCTTGAGCATGAATGCTGACGTAAGAGCCTCGCCGTTTAGGAAGGTGGTCAGAAGCGTAATGAGGTCAATGGCTATCACAATACCCGCCACAAAGAGCGTCAGTATGAGTGCCCAACGACGTACCCAAATTTCATTCCGAGAAGGATCGCGAACCGCATCTTTGCGTATGAGTCGCATAAGGAACATGTAGAGTGGGAGAAGCACAATAATTGAGGCCATTTCATTGCTGATGCCACTTTGGTACGGATCGGCGGGCAAATACGAGAACGCGTTAGGGAACGTGTAGTCAATGTAATTAAAAATGAGCAAAATTGTAGCGATAACACTCCAATAGAAAGCGATAATCGCCCCTGCCCACAAGAAGAAATCCTTTGGTGTTGTTTTTGGTTTTTCCATGGCGATCATTATACCATAGATGTTCCTAGGCTGCGTGGAGGAAAACCATCACGTCTCCGTCTTTGACAATATACTCCTTCCCTTCCGTACGGACTTTTGCCGCCTCTCGGGCAGCAGCATAACTGCCGGCAGTAATGAGATCGTCATAAGCGACGACTTCGGCGCGAATAAATTTGTCTAAAAAATCATTGTGGATGGCGGCGCCTGCTACCGGCGCGGTGCTGCCATTTTTGATTGTCCACGCACGCGTCTCATCGGTACCGGTCGTAAAGAACGAAATAAGACCGAGCGTGTCGTACGCGCCGCGGATAAGACCCGCAAGACCATCCTCCGACACTCCGAGCTCTTCGCGGAAATTGGTGCGATCAGCGTCCGCAACATCGTTCAATTCGCGCTCTGTCGCAGCATCTAGGAATATATAGCGCCCACCAAGCATCTTGATAATTTCAAACGCCCGTGCCGCGCGACCATCATTAAGCTCATCGAGATTCTTGCCGCCACTCTTTTTATTAAGTGCGTAGAGGATCGGCTTCATGGTGAGGAGGTTGAGGTACGCGACTAATTTCTGCTCATCGGACGAAAGTCCGCCGTGGAGTGCGAGCTTACCTTCTGCAAAACCTTTTTCGAGCTTCTCGAGTGCGACGTCCTCGAGCGCTGCATTCTTGTCGCCGGTCTTTATATCGCGTACGAGTTTATCGCGACGCTTCCGTACCTGCTCTGCGTCAGCGAGCACGAGTTCCATATTGATGATCTCTATATCTTTATAGGGCTCAATAGTAGCTTCGACATGGAGCACGTTCGGATCATCAAAAAACCGAACGACCTGCAGAATCGCATCGGTTTCTCGAATATTTGCGAGGAATTGATTTCCCAAGCCCTCGCCAGTGGCAGCGCCCTTCACGAGTCCTGCGATGTCTACGAACTCTATGGCCGCTGGAATTACTTTCTCGCTTGCAGAGAACTTAGCAAGCGTTGCCAATCGTGTATCGGGAACACCGACCACGCCGACCGAAGGGTCGATGGTACAGAACGGATAATTCTCCGCCGGCACGGAGGCCTTCGTGAGTGCATTAAAAAGCGTGGACTTCCCCACGTTTGGCAGTCCGACTATGCCTATCTTTAACATGTAACCTACTATTGCCTTTTTTTACTGAAATTTCAAGCTATTGCTGTTTGTTCGTAGGGTTATGGGAGAGTGATGACATCGGGAATCTAATACAAAGAGGTTTTGCCTGTGATAATTTTGAACAAATTTTCAATAAAATCGCCCCCTGCATAGCCGATGACGAAAGCGAGCGCAGGTGTTATTGCTTCTAGACCCAAGAACGTAATCCCCAAATCTTTTGTCACCCACGCGGCGAGCAGTCCGATGATTCCTGAAATACCGACACTGAGCGATAGATATCCGAACTGGAAAGAAGTATTTTTATATGAACTGCGGTATTTCACATACCCAACGAGCCCCCTGATTATTCCACCAAACAATCCTGCTGTTAAAATCACAAACATAGTATTGTGGCTAGGCTATTAACTATCAATATAGTATCACGCTCCGCATACAGCCCACCGCCCTTCCCTCTCCGCGTTATGCCTGCGCGTGCTCCGGCTCGGGAGCAAGCGGTACGAAGATCCAAGCGGCGAAATAGGCCAGCACGAACGCACCCGAGAAAACAAGTCCTAGGCAGATGAGGCGCGTGATGACAGGGTCAATATCAAAGTATTCGGCAAATCCGCCGGCGACTCCGGCGATGATCTTGTTATTGCGTGAGCGATAAAGCTTTTTCATATGGTAGGTATCCGGGAACGCGATTCCGAATTAGCTGAAGAAGACTCCGAGGTAGTAGGGCCAGAGGATGAGGGCGAGCACGCCCTGCCAAAAGGCGAGGTGAAGATAGCCAATGGTGAAGAGCCAGCCGATAAACCAAAGTCCGCCCGACAGAGTGTGATTCTCAATCTTAATTCGATTCTTGTGTGAACAACCGTGATCGTGAGTGCAGTTATTTTCCATAGGTCTATGGTGCCACACTCACCGCCTGGTCATAACTCCGAGTTATTTTTGCTGCATGAGCGCCGAGAGCTCGGTGCGGTATTTCTTCATAACCTCCATCGCCGCCTTCGTCTCACCCTCGCCACCCTTCTTACGACGCTCAATTTCCTCACCTATCTTTTTAAAAAGTTGTGGGTCCTTCGTGATGAGTGCGGTCATCTGCTCACGCTGTGCCTCCGGCACATCCTTTAGCTTCCATTTGGCATACTGATTGAGAAGAAAACCCTGGATAGACATGCAGAAACTGTAGCATAGAAATTGATCGGGCGCCTCCACCCGAACGATAAGATTCCGCGGAATGGAGTGTGTGGACAATGATAATCCCCTCTTACACGTAATGCATAAGAAGGGATTGTGGAGCTGGAGTGAACTTAGAGAATTTAAAGAACATAGTTGCGAACGAGGAAACGATGGGCTCTGGTGAGATAGCGGGCGTCATCGAATGCCAGAATCCCTACATACCAACCCATCCTATATTTGTAATGAGCAAAACCCATAGAGATACTTCCGTCTTTGTTTTCCAAAAAACAAAAATTGGGAATGCCGTTGGTCCGCATGTCGGTGTTCAGCTTCGCGTCAGTGCGCACGACCATCTGATCGAAGTGCGTCAGAAGCAGCGGGTAACCACGATCCTTCAGAAGAGCGCTAACCCTCTTGACCGAGCTGCCCACCGGAGCACCGAGGAGTGTGATCGCATACTGTAAGAATGTCGAACTCCCCGTGAGAGCGAGTGTCGAGATGGTGCAAGGAACCGTTTCCGGCTGACATTCTGGAAGAAGGTTGGCCATATCAAGATGTCGGTGTTTGCACATCGGAGGAACAAAACATTGATCCGTCCTCTTCGAATCAAGCGCCATGAGTTTGGTCGTTTTAATGACGTAAGTCAACTGAATCTCCGCCGTCTTCATAGATTTCTCCTTCCATAATGATGGTCGGGGTCGGGATTGACCCAATCATATTTTTATAAGAGCATTAAAATCAAGAACTTCTGCTCATTAGCATACCACCCTTGTCTAGATGAGATTGTTGCGTTGATTGATGCCGCGGATAGTCCGCGTGGTGAAATAAAGCGCCATAAGTGAAAGGATTGCAAGAGCCTCAACATACACAAATGAGGGATGCAACAAGCTTTCCCCTGCACGATAATGATCAATGGCCGTCGTGCCAAAAAGAAGTGCGCCAACTATCGCAATTGAAGCGTTTGCGAAATGAATCCAATATTGTGCTGGATTCGTAATGCCAGCGACGATCACCAGTAGCACCGCAGAAACGACGGTACCGAATGTAGAGAGTGGGAGATCAGCACCAGTAGATCGTGCGACAATCAGGACAATCGCACTCACAAAGAAAAGCACCCGCACTTCGTCCCCATGATAATGCGGTATCTCACGACGAGGCGGAATCATCTCGCCCCCATTGCCTTCAAAAGCCATGCCACCAGTATACTACAAAAAATAGTGTCAATACGCGTCGAAAATCTACTGATTTTCGACGCGTATTGACCTCGATGGATTACCATCGAAAAATTACAATAGGACAGTTACTTGATTGTACGAGACCTCCGCTACGCCGCTGTGCTGTATCTCAAAAGCGCGTGTTTCTCCATCCAGTGTTTTAATATGCATCTCTCCCGAGACGAGCCCGGAAACGAACGCCTCGTGTCCGGCTAGAATTTGGAATACACCTTCGCTTCCCGGGAGAGTTGCTGAAATCGCTTCCCCATCGAAAAGGTTCTCACCAACTTTTGCAACCATGAGATGAAAAGTTTTCGTCATGCGTGATGACTACCCGACTTGATCGATACTTCCCTTCATGTAGAACGCCTGTTCGGGCTTGTCATCGTGCTTCCCTTCCACTATTTCTTTAAAGCCGCGTACTGTCTCTTCGCGCGAAACATACTGGCCCGGCGTACCCGTAAATGGTTCGCCGACAAAGAAGGGCTGCGAAAGGAAACGTTCAATCTTACGAGCGCGGGCAACCGAAAGCCGATCGTCCTCTGAGAGTTCGTCCATACCGAGAATTGCAATGATGTCCTGGAGATCTTTATAGCGCTGGAGTACTTGCTTCACCGTATTGGCAACGCGGTAGTGTTCCTCTCCGACAATGTCAGGCGTGAGCGCTGCAGATGACGACTCAAGAGGATCGATCGCCGGGTAAATGCCAAGCGAAGCGAGCGCGCGAGAGAGTACGACCGTACCGTCGAGATGAGCAAAAGTCGTCGCTGGTGCGGGATCGGTAAGGTCGTCTGCGGGGACATACACCGCCTGCACGGAGGTGATGGAGCCCTTCTTAGTGGATGTAATACGTTCTTGAAGCTTCCCCATTTCCTCGGCCAAGGTTGGCTGATAGCCCACGGCACTCGGCACTCGTCCGAGCAAAGAGGAGACTTCAGAACCCGCTTGAATGAAGCGGAAGACATTATCCATAAAGAAGAGTACATCCTTACCGCCTTCATCGCGGAAATATTCAGCTTGGGTAAGTCCCGAGAGAGCAACACGAGCTCGAGCACCCGGCACTTCATTCATCTGCCCAAATACGAGTGCCGTCTTTGCGAGTACTCCAGACTCTGCCATCTCATGATACAGATCATTGCCTTCGCGCACACGCTCGCCAACGCCCGCAAATACGGAATACCCGCCATGCTCAGTAGCGACATTGCGGATGAGTTCCTGAATAAGCACCGTTTTACCCACGCCTGCCCCACCAAAAAGTCCGACCTTACCACCCTTAAGAAAAGGGGTGATGAGATCAATTGCTTTGATGCCCGTCTCGAAAACCTCAGCCTTGGTTGTCTGCTCATCGAACGATGGAGGAGCACGGTGAATAGGGAGACGCTCTACGTCTTTCACAAGAGGTCCTTTCCCATCAATCGGTTCGCCAAGCACATTGAAAAGGCGCCCGAGCGTAGCCTCGCCTACCGGAACAGAAATCGGCGCGCCGGTAGCCGTGGCTGTCTCGCCACGAGAAAGCCCGGCCGTTTCATTCATAGAAATCGTACGCACACGATCAAGACCCAGATGAGATGCGACCTCAAGCGTGATACGCGCGTGGGCGTCATTCTCTGCGACAATGAGCGCATCGCCAATCGAGGGACGGCGTTCTTGTTTGCTGCCAGTTGAGAAATGCACATCCACGACCGGCCCGATAATTTCTGTAATAATTCCGTTCATAATAAGTTTGGATTAAATCCTCCAGATTTTAGTTCATCAATAGCGGAGAAATGCGGCTCTGGTAACTCATCCCATGTAAACCACTCCCATCTTTCGCATGCATCAGGTTCGCGTAATTCCGGCTCGCCTGTGGTGCACACCCCAGCCATAAAGAGTGACACGTAATGCTTATGATTCTTTGGAAACACGTTATTAGTCACTCCAACGAACTGTAACTGCGCGACAGTAAGTCCTGTTTCCTCGTACGTCTCGCGAATGGCGCATTCTTCCCAGTTCTCACCGTATTCAAGATGACCGCCGGGGAACCACCACTCTCCTGCCCCGTGTGTACCTTTGCGCTTACCGAGTAGGACCTTCCCATCTCGGACGAGGATAGCTTCGACTGCGACTTTGGGGCGATGTTCATCCATAATCTATGTAGCAAGCGCTTCACGACCACTGATGATTTCTGAAACTTCACGCGTGATTCCTGCTTGGCGAATTCTGTTATAGAGACGAGTGAGGTCGTGCGTAACTTCTTTTGATTTATCCGAGGCATTTTTCATCGCCACCATGCGTGCAGAATGTTCGGACGCCTTCGCTTCTAGCAGAAAATGATGGAGCGAAATCGAAACGAGACGCGGCAAAAGGTATTCCAGCACCTTGCTCTCATCCGGTTCAAACGAATATGCCGCCGGTGAGGCAAGCGTGGTGAGTTCGCTCCACTTGCCTTTCACCGGAACAATATCTTTGACGAGCTGTTCGATATCCACAAGTACTAGCGGGAGTAGACGACGCACCGCAGGCATCTGTTCGAACGTCGACTTGAAATTACTATACGCAACTAATACTTCGTCATACGTCTCCCGTGTAAACTCGCGTATTAACTCTGCGGCAAGTTCTTCCATAACGGAAAGATCGATGACGTCCTGTCGATTTTCAAATGAGCGAGCGATTCGATAATCGCGCCGCGCAAAATACTCTGCACCTTTCCTCCCATAGGTATACACCGTCACATCATTGATGGACACGCCGTGTCCATCAATATATTCAGTCACTGCTCTGATGACGTTACTGTTGAGTGCTCCCGCAAGACCTTTATCGCTCGTAATAATCACCAGAGCAATTTTCTGAGAAGTCCTGACCTTCCCCAGCGGATGTCGCTCGAGATCGTTACTGCCGGAGAGTCGCGCGAGTATCGATAGTGCTGCACGGACATACGGTCTTCCCGCAAGTGCAATGCTCTGCGTTTTCCGCATTTTTGCCGCCGAGACAGCTTCCATGGCGCGCGTCACTTTGTGCGTACGTTTCGTTGCTTTTATTTTTGTCTTGATATCTTTAAGCGCCATATATCCTACGCAATAGCTGTGTGCCTCGCGATAAACGCGTCGAGCTTCTCGCGAAGTGTTTTTTCCGATTCTTCACGGATTTCTTTTGATTCGCGAATCGCAATGAGCAGACCGCCTGCTTCACGCGATAAGTATTCCTGCAATTTCGTTTCAATCGCGCCCACTTCTTCGGGCGGGAAGGTGTCAAGATAGCCGTTCGTCGCTGCAAATATAATGGCTGCCTCCATAGCAAATGGGAGGGGTACACCGCGTCCTTGGTTCAAGACTTCGGTCATACGCCGACCCGCGTCGATACGTTTCTTGGTATCGGCATCAAGGTCGGATGAGAATTGCATAAATGCTTCAAGTTCACGGAATTGCGCGAGCCCGAGTTTAATCGTGCCTGAAACTTTCTTCATGGCTTTTGTCTGCGCTGCACTACCCACGCGAGAGACGGAAATGCCGACATTGATAGCCGGGCGCTGGCCCTTATTGAAGAGATCGGCTTCAAGATATATTTGCCCGTCAGTGATTGAAATGACGTTCGTCGGAATATACGCGGAGACATCGCCCTCTTGCGTCTCAATGATAGGAAGCGCCGTGAGCGAGCCCCCGCCCTTTTCTTTAGAAAGTTTTGCTGCACGCTCGAGAAGACGCGAATGTAGATAGAAAATATCGCCCGGATACGCTTCGCGACCTGGCGGACGACGCAAAAGAAGTGACATCTGACGATAGGCAACCGCATGTTTCGAAAGATCATCGTAGACGACAAGAGCGTCCTTCCCTTGCTCCATGAAATACTCACCGATAGCCGCTCCTGCGAAAGGAGCTAGGAATTGAAGCGCGGCTGGAGCAGAGGCGGGAGCCGTCACGATGATGGTGTACTCCATGGCCCCGCGCGCGGCAAGTTCTGCAACAAGTTTTGCCGTCTTCGATTCCTTCTGACCGATAGCCACATAGATACAGATTGGGCGCGTCGCAGATGGTTCGCTTTTTTGATTAATGATCGTGTCAATCGCAATACTGGTCTTGCCAGTACCGCGATCTCCAATAATGAGCTCGCGCTGACCACGACCAATAGGGATCATTGCATCAATTGCCTTAATGCCCGTATGCAATGGGACATGCACCGGCGCCCGATCGATAACTCCATATGCTTGATGTTCAATAGGTCGTGCGACCGTTGCTTCCGCCTTACCTTTGCCGTCAACCGGCTCTCCGAGAGGATTCACGACCCGCCCAATGAGTGACTCACCGACCCGAATCGAAAGTAGACGACCTAATCCACCTTTCGGTGAAGACTCGGCGGTCAGTCGACGCACCAGCATCCCTTCATACACCTTCGATGTATCGTCGAGAATTACTGCACGCACACCATCTTCCTCAAGATTAAGAATGAGACCGTAGACGGGATTAGGATCTTTGAGAGCATCAGCAAGCGTCCGGTCAAACGTTGGATCGAAAAGTACCATCTCCGACATGACCGCATTCCTCAAACCGTCAATCTCGGCAATACCGTCACCAGTCGCACGCACGATGCCAACCTCCTCGGCGCCGGCTTCCGGTGACCATGTGGCAATCTCTTTTTCGATTCTCTCAATGATGGTTTGCATATGCTATGTAAAAATATTCTGATACATGTGCAGGAGCGCACGCTTTGCCGAGCGGTCGATAAGCGTACCGCCACTCTGCGCACGCCAGCCGTGGATGAGAGTCGGATTCACACTCGCATGCCGAACGACGATCCCTTCGCGTGTGGCGGCAATAAGCGCCGCCGCCTCCTCCTTCTTGTGAGCGACTTCCACATGCGGTCGAAGCGCGGATCGACGCGCTGCAACCTTCTTTAACTCGCGTGCAATTTGGGGAAGCATCCTCATACGTCCTGCGCTTTTTAAATGCATAATAAGCTTCGTTATTGCTGCGGACGACGCTGTCTCGTCTTCAATTTCTGCCGTAACTTCCAAGAGACGTGTATAGGTATCAATCATACTGTTTTCTTAAAATTTTCTCGGCGGCCAGGATACCGAGCCGTGCAACTTCATGCTCACTCTCACGACGAAAACGTGCTGCTATTTCTGCTGCCCGCGCTGCTGCATCATTGGTGACTGCTATTGCTCGCATTTCAGCTTCTTTCAGAAGACGCGCCTTCTCAGCCGCGGCGGATTCTCGCGCTCTCGCGACAATTTTTTCTGCCTCCTCGTCGGCAATCTTAACGCGATTCGATGCTTCATTGTCTGCCTCCGCTAGCATTTCTCCGGCACGCAGCGCATCTTCAACACCCTTTGCGACAATACGTTTACGTTCTTGCACCATCTTCAAAACCGGCTTGTAGAGGAACCACGTAAGTGCTACCGCAAGCACGCTGAAGTTCACTACCTGCGCTACGAGAAGATGCCAGTCGAGACCAAAGGTTGAAAAAAGAGCTGACATGAATTACCCGAGATCAGGTGTATTTGATGATGAAGCCTATGACCAAAGCGAAAATGGCTAGAGCTTCCGTAAAAGCGATGCCGATGAACATGTTCGTGATTATCTTCCCCGAAGCTTCTGGATTGCGGCCGATTGCCTGCAGAGCACCTGCGACCACAAGCCCGATGCCGATGCCGGGACCAATAACACCCAGCCCTACGACAAGTCCCATGCTGATTAATTTTGCTGATTCGATATCCATATGAGTTGATTATATTGTTAAATGCACCTTTTCGCCAGAGGGGACCGGCGAGGAATGCTCCTCTTCGTGCAATTCAATGGCGATCTTCGTAAAGAAGAGCGTTAGTAGCGCAAAGATTGCTGCCTGAATGAATCCCACGAAAGTTTCAAACGCAAGAAAAGGCACGGGGAGAATCATAGGGACGAAGAGCATGATGACCAGCACAAGAACTTTCCCCGCGAAGATATTGCCGAAAAGACGAAATGAAAACGAAATAAGTCGCACGAGCTCGGAGATGAGTTCGATTATCCCCACCACAAACGCAAGGGGTGATTTAAAGGTAATGAATTTCCCAGCATATTTCAATGCGCCGAGCGTAACGATACCGGCAATCTCAATGGTAAAGAAAGCGATAATCGCGAGCGCGAGCGTCATGTTGAGATCCGTAGCTCCTGGGTAGAAGAATGGAATGAACTCTGAAATGCCCTGAACGCTTGCGTGTATGCCGATGGAAGCGACAAACGGCAAGAGACCAAACCAATTTACGGATAGCACGAAAAGGAAAATCGTCATGATGACCGGAAACATGCGCTCGGCAAGACGGTCGTTCCCCAATGTGTCACGCACGAAATCGTATGGGTACGTAATCAGCAATTCCAGAATTGCCTGGAAACCAGAAGGTTTTAATGTAAGTGCGCGAGTGGCAAAAAAGGCGAAAAGTATGAGCAGTATGGAAACCGTAAGCGCCGTCAGAAAAGTATTCGTCACAGAAATAGTCCCAATATGAAAAAGCGCCAAAGGCGCCAAATGGATTGAGATCCCCTCGTGCATGTGCACATTGTAGCAGATGGCCCCAAAAGTATGCTATATACTAGGTCAGTCCCTTTAGTATTAACAGAATTACATTCACTATGGCAAATTCAGCATTATCAAAACCGCTTACACTTTCTCCTGAATTGGAGGCGGTCGTCGGCAAAGGTCCGATGCCGAGAACCGAAGTAGTCAAGCAGCTTTGGGTATACATCAAGAAGCATGATCTTCAGAATCCTAAGAACAAGCGAAACATTCTTGCTGATGACAAGTTGAAGGCAATATTCGGTGGCAAAGGCGAAGTGACGATGTTTGAGATGACGAAACTCGTTTCACCACATTTGAGTTAGACCATAGAGAGCATTTACAAAACAAAACCCGCTTAAAGCGGGTTTTGTTTTGTATACATCTTTTAGACAACTACCTGGGTGCAGTGCATGCACCGTCTTGCGGAGAGCGGAATCTCGCTCATACATTCTGGGCATTTCTTCGTCGTCGGGTCTGCCGGTGGCTCCCTGCGTGAGCGAGTGATGAGAACGTTCATCGGCTTTACCACAAAGAAGAAGACGGCGCTCGCGACCAGCACGAAGGAAATAACGGCGTTTATAAAATGACCGTACATAAACTTACTTCCATTCAGCGTGATCGCGAGTCCTCCAAAATCTGGCACCTTTGCGATTGCCGCAATGAGCGGAGTGAGTAGATCGGACACGAGTGCGCTCACAACCGTACCAAATGCAGCACCGATTACGACACCAACCGCTAGATCAACGACATTCCCGCGAAGCAAAAATTGTTTGAATTCTTGTAGCATGTGGGTAAAGTATAGCTTAATTTTTGTGGTCACAGATAATTCTTTCGCCGTCGCTCGAAACCTACGGCCCGCGGTCCGACTCCTCTCGGTCACATGTTAGTGGGGCCGCGGGTACCCGCGCGGCATTCCCCTACGGGGACTGCGATTTTCAATATCTCGAAGACTCGATCTGAAAATCGGGAGCCTACAAAAACATAGTCGCTTCGCTCGTTGTTTTTGTGACTCTATACTACCAAGCTCGAACCCCGACTTACGCCATGCCATGGCGTCGTAATACCGCTTTACTATAGGCCCTGAGTGAAGGAAGAATAACACAAGTCTTATTGTGATTATTCTCTCCAAACGAAGGGTTTATATAGGCATTTCTATATAAACCCCTTTTTATGAATCTTTTACGCAGAACATTTTACCATGTGCGTCGGAATTTTCTGAATGAGAAAATTCCGACGCGAATTACAAAGGAGAAAGACTGATCGCTCGATCAGTCTTTCTCCTTTGTAATTCGTCAAGACGCGTTGAAATCAGAAATAGCCTTCGCTATCGTATGTATAGTTTTTTTAAATCGCTCGATATCTTGCTCTAACAGCAAGAATCGGAACCCTTGAAGGGACGAATTGAAACCGGAGGAGAGTGGGACGACACACACACCCGTAGACGCCAATAGGTAGTACACGAAGCGCTTATCTGGAGAAGCCTTCGTCAAACAAAAATCAATGAACTTTTTTAAATCCTTTCGCACGGGAAGTGTTTGATACTTCTTGAGAGATCCCTGCCGGAATACACACGTCATATAAAACGCGCCGCGCGGTTTATGAACGATCATATTTGGAATTTTGGAGAGTATTGCATGTGCATACTCTGCGCGCTCTTCGTAGCGACGTGCCCGCGTCGCCAGATAGGGATAGTACCGTGCATCCCCCATCACTTTCGGTAAAACTTTTTGCGGGAGTGTTGTTGAACATACCTCGAGCATTTTTGCATCCATGATGGAGCGCGCGTAACGATCAAAATCTTTGTCCTTATCCCGATTATAGAACTCAACCCATCCACACCGCGCGCCCGGCCATGGAAATTCCTTTGAGATTCCACGCATGGCGATGCCAGGAACCATACCTACGACTGAAGCGAGTTTGCGCATACCACTTCCCTCATATGCAAGATTTGAATAAATCTCATCAGAAATAAGGAAGAGTTTGTATTTCTTAGCAAGTGCGACGATAGCTCGTATCGTTTCTTGAGGGTACACAAAACCGGTTGGATTATCCGGATTCACGATGAGAATACCGACGATATGCTTGTGCGTTCGTATTTTTTTCTCCATATCAGCAAGATCCGGTCGCCATTCATTCTCGGGATCAAGACGATACGTGATATGGGGCTTATTTGCATGAGCTGCTTCGGCAGAAGAATGTGTCGGATAAGCAGGATCAGGACCCAGTATCCGCGCCTGGGGATTCAGGTTTCGGTAGAGGTGGGAAATACCATCTCCGAGACCGTTGAAGAACAGTATGTCGTCGGGAGTTATCTGTATACCTCCCTCCAAGTTTCGTTCCCGTGCGATGTAAACACGAGTCTCATCGAGACCCTTGGTTGGTGAGTAGGCGAAGCTCATATCCTCCTTGAGGGTATCCTTGATTATTTTCTTCATCCACTCAGGAGGCACTTCCCCCTTGGCAACAGGATCACCGATATTTTCCCACACAATCGGTATACCCGAGAGCGCGACTCGCTTCGCAACCGTGACGATCTCTCGTATTTCGTATCGGAGCTTATTGGCTCCTGGATGAACAATGTTTGATCTCATAGTGGTGGAGAGTATAGCAAACAATCAAAACTCCCTTGAGGAAATTCATCAATGTGCTATATATTGTCATCAGATAGAAGATAGAGTGCTTATATCAACTTACCATTCGAGGAAGAGGAGGGCTCCACATGGAAAACATTCCACCAGATCTCATGCGAGAAAGTATCGGACTTCTCGATGAAGATTGGTTTTTCTATCAAACGACCGGACTGTGTCCTAAATGCAAATCCCAAATACTCGGGACCACTCTGGTATACGATGAGGCATGCGATAAAGTGCATATGATTACCTGTACAACTTGTGGAAAGAATGTGTACGCAAAAGGAGGACACCACCTCGAAGGAACCCTAGAAATGAGAACTTCGGATGGGACGTACGGCCCTCATGAGAGAAAGTCTCGATAATCTATATTGTATTGATTTACATCGGGGTGTGTAAGAAGCAATCGCTTCGAACACACCCCGATTTCATGTTACATACGTGCTACGAGCGTGATTGAGCGCAATCACCTACTGGATACTACCGGCATACGGCGGCCCGACACAAAACGCCTCCCTTGTGGTCAAGAATAATTTGCTCGTCGTCACTCACAAATTTTCACGACCCAGCCTCGCGGTTTTGTCTGCTGACAAAACATCGTTCCGACGCGCACAAACAAGCAAAGCCGTTTGCTTTTGCTTGCTTGTGCGCTCTGCAAGATTCGAACTTGCGACCTTCCGCGTGTGAGGCGGACGCTCTAACCAACTGAGCTAAGAGCGCGGACACGATTACCATATCAGATGCAAGGTCGGATTCCCATATACATTACGAGTATCTCGCCATGTTCGATTAAAAGTAGTTTATAGACTTTTTTACGCCACTTGGTGCTACAATCCCCACCATACCAATGTTCAAATCAAAAAAAAATTCCACCCATAAAAACGGATTCAGACGTTTTTGGAAACTCGGTATTGAAGAATTCAATACCGGGCAGTTTGATGTTAATTCTGATGGTGAACTTATTGTCCGTGAAGGAAACTACCAATACAACATCTACGATATAGTAAAAAAATACGGCACCTCGGCTGAGATAGTCTTCCCTACCATCATTGAGAATCGAGTGCGTGATCTCATTGACACTTTCAATGCCTATATAAAAATTCTCGAATATAAAGGGAAGTTCCAATATCACTATCCAATGAAAGTTAACCAAAACCGGGAATACGTTCTTCCGGCAGTCGCTGAAGGTGCGAATCTCGACGTCTCAAGCGCAAACGAGCTATATATCGTAAAACGCATGATTGAAAAAGAGCATTTCAACATGAAAATTCGTGTTACCTGCAACGGGCCTAAAACTCCACAGTATATGGATCTCATAGAAGAACTCCGCGGGAAAGGACTCCACGTTATACCAATCATTGAAGACTACAACGAGCTTGAGCGCATGAAGAAATTCAGCGGGCCCGTTGGCATCCGTGTAAGTCTGAACGTCAAAATTGATGGCCATTGGGATAAAAAATTCAATCGATTTGGATTCACTGAGGAAGAACTCCTGGAACTGGGCAAAGTACGAAATCTTTCTATCCTCCATTATCACGTCTCAAGCCAGATTGAATCAGTCAACGGCATCCTTACAGCTCTCAAGCGCGGGCTCTGGCTATACAAAGAGTTGCGGAAAAAGAACCCGGGCCTCGATACACTTGATATCGGAGGAGGCGCAGGCATCCCCTATGAAAAAAAGCGATTCTACACCGCCAAAACATTAATCCAGCGAATCATAAAAACATCTAAAGCCTATTCGGACAAATGGGAGGTCAAGCACCCGAATATCATCATCGAGTGGGGTAGGTACGTTGCTGCCCCGGCACAGATAACTATATATAAAATTCTTGCCGAAAAAAACATCGAGATGAAGTCGGGCAGAAGCTGGTATGTCATCGATGGAAGTTTTATGAACGACCTCATCGACACATGGGCGATTCATCAACGTTGGCATATCGTACCCGTCAATGCGATGCATAGCCGGAAACTGAAGAAATGCTGGCTTGCTGGCTCTTCGTGCGACAGTGACGACATTTACTCTGCTGGCGGTACCTATATTCCCCTTCCTGATATTAAACAACTTGAGGAACTGTATATAGCAGTCCTTGACACTGGCGCATACCAGGACCCTCTCGCATCGCACCACTGTCTGCTTTCAAGCCCGGTAAAACTTATCGCAAGCAACGGGGAGCTCAAAATCGCTCGGAAACGGGAACAACCTGAAGACGTCAGCAAACTCTTTGGTTGGTAATTTTGTGGTCAGGGATATTGTGAGCACCGTCGTGCTCAAAATTGCACGACCCTAGCTCGTCTGTTTTTGCTAGCGCGAAAACATGACTCCGCTTTCCACACACAGTAAAAAACCTCCACTGCTGGAGGTTTTTTACTGTGTGTGGACCCAGCCGGTTTCGAACCGGCTACCTCCTCATTGCAAATGAGGCGCTCTACCGATTGAGCTATGGGCCCGAGCGAGGACGAGAGAAACGAGGACCCTCGATTTCTTTCCCTCCGTGCGAGGATATCATATCGGTGCAAGAAATCGATATGAGTGCCCTTCTATCGATTTTAGCGCGAGCGCGCCAAATTGACCAGATGCCCTAAGAAGTCGGGAAACGGGACACCGACAGCTGAGAGAGACCTCGGCATAAGCGACTCTTTCATAAGTCCCGGGAGCGTATTAGTCTCTAAATAATACACACCCTTTGGGGAAACGATAAAATCGCTACGCGAATAGTGGCGCAGTCCCAAAGCACGATGCATAACCTTTGCAGCACGCTGCAATTCCTCCGCAGCTACACGGGAAAAATGGCCGGGACAGGCTTGACGCATTTTGCCTGAATACTTAGCGCCGTAAGATAGAATATCTCCTTCAGGCGGAATAACCTCGACCGAAGGGAGTGCATACAGCGCCTCGCCTCGCAGACCTTCAACAACACCAACGGTTGCTTCCTTCCCGCGAATATATTCCTCGATGAGGACATTCGATGCACCTTTAGCAAAAAGCTCTTCAACAGCGGCAAGCACTGGGACGTAGCCGCCGACAACCGAGACGCCTACGGAAGAACCCCAACCAACAGGCTTCACGATAACGGGCTGGGAAAAATTTTGGATGACATCGCGCACTATAGCCTCACTATCCTCAACGCGCTCAATATGACGGAACTCCGGCGTGAGTAATCCCGCCTCTTTCGCACGAGTCTTCGCCATGAGCTTATGCATCGCAAGATAAGAACCGAAAGAATCCGAGCCAGCATAAGGGACACCAAACAATTCGAGGAGTCTCTGCACTTCCCCATCTTCTCCGTATTCGCCATGGAGCCCGATGAGCGCGACATCAATCTGTCGCAATACACGCTCGGGAGAAGTCGGTTTGCCGCGCTCATGCCACTGACCACTTTTATCAATATAAATATCGCGAGCAACGTATCGATCGCTTGGAAGATTCGCAAGAATTGCGGCACCTGTTTTCAGCGAAACTTCATGCTCGCAAGATGGCCCTCCTCTAAGCACACCGACAATGGTTTGCATACGATTAGTATAACAAACACGAGACAATAATATCTACTTAGTCACGCATATTTCGAGAACGCGCCGCACGATGACGTGCAAGAGAGAATCGATGCGCTTCACTATTGGCCAACACCGCTTCCGCTTCCGTGATACTCGCGCGCTGGGCACCAATGACTTCGCGCGGGCGATGTCGCTCGTCTTTCACTACTGCAACTATAGGGATGGTGACGCCCGCATTAGCGAGTACATTCTCTGCAGCTTTTTTATGCGTCGTACCGCCATCTACTACTATCGCGGAGGGCAACTGCCACTCTGGGTGCCCAAGCCGTCGCGAAAGAACCTCTTTTAACGAAGCAATATCATCATTTTGAATGTAGGACGTACGACGTCCTACATTTTTCTTCATGCCACGGATACGGAAGGTCCTGTAGTCCTTTTTACTCGGTATACCACCGACGATGACGGTCATCACTCCGATTGCGTTCGTTCCCGAAAGATGAGCGGTGTCAAATGCTTCGATACGAATACTTCCATGTTTCCCTCGCGAGTCTTCGATACTTTCGTTCTTGATAAGCGAGACGTCTTGTATATGATCGAGCGCGAAAAGTTCGCGGCGTCGATCTCCCGCATCTTCAAACCGTTCTTCTTTGGCGGCCTGTCGCATCTCTTTCTCTAGCGTCAAGCGCAATTCCTTCCCGCGACCGCTTAAGAAAAGCATGACGTGACGTATCGTGCGGCCATACGCCTTTACTGAAAACTCCCTTGGATACTGCTTAATCTGCGTATTGAATTCTATTTTTGCCACCTGATGCTTACTCTTCGTCCCGATCGGTTTCGGCGTGTCGAAAAATGGAAAGATGCGTCGTATAAGCCGCAGACCTTGCCGCAGCTGTGCACCCGATGGAAAGGGGCCATACGATGCTTTTATTTTTTGCCCATCGCTCGCGCATTTTGTTTTGAAATCAATATCTTTTCCCCGTGCAACGAGAACTCGAGGAATCTCCTCTTCCGTAATGACGGCATACAGAAATGTCTTATCATCCTTCCCTCCACTGTTTGCTGGTGGCCGATGCAGCCGTATAAGAGCAGCCTCGCGCACCAGAGCCTCAAGCACCGTCGGTGTCGTCTCGTGAGTGATTCGATCGGCTCGTGTCACCATATCAACCAAGCGCGGGCCACGTGTTGCGATCAGATCATCGTCGAAATATGAACGGACACGATCCCGAAGGCTGGTCGCCTTCCCCACGTACAACACTTTTCTTCCCTGTTTAAAGAGATAGACCCCCGGTACGTCCGGCAAATTAAGTTTTTGTAGATCGCTTTTTTGCATGGCGTCGCAATGCTTTCGCTAGATACTCGCCCGTGTAAGAACCTTCTGTCTCTGCGACTTCTTCCGGAGTGCCTTTCGCAATTATTTTCCCGCCGCCAGTACCACCCTCGGGACCAAAGTCGATAATGTAGTCAGAACTCTTGATCACATCAAGATTGTGCTCAATGACGACAACCGTATTCCCGCGAAGCACGAGCTCCTGCAGAATTTCGATGAGCTTCCGTACATCCTCGTAATGAAGACCGACTGTCGGCTCATCAAGGAGATAAATCGTTTTCATCGTCATCGAGCGATAGAGCTCACTCGCGATTTTCACGCGCTGTGCTTCTCCACCGGAAAGGGTTGTCGCGCTTTGTCCAAGCGTCAGATATTCGAGCCCAGTCGAATTCAAACTCATCAAACGGTCGGCAATGGCAGGAATATCGCCGAAAAATTTCTCCGCCTCTTCAATAGTCATCTGAAGCACTTCGTGAATGGTCTTACCTCGAAAGGTAACCTCGAGCGTTTCTTTCATAAAACGTTTCCCCATACAAATGTCGCACGTCACATATACCGTCGGAAGGAAGTGCATCTCGACCGCGATAGAACCATTTCCTTGACATGCTTCACAACGACCACCGGGAACATTAAAGGAAAAACGTCCCGGCTTCCATCCCCGCGCGCGTGCTTCAGGAGTTGCAGCGAAGAGATCGCGTATGTGCGTGAAAGCCCCGGTATACGTGGCTGGGTTAGAGCGTGGCGTACGCCCGATGGGCGATTGATCGATAAGAACAGCACGGCCCACGTATTCTGTGCCGGTGAGTGACGAAATATGCTCGAGCTTCGCTTCGCGGCGTGCAAACCGACCGGCGATATTGCGATGTAATATATCGTACAGAAAAGTTGATTTCCCGCTTCCTGAAACACCCGTGATGCAGACGAGTTTCCCCAATGGCACGTCGATATTCTGATTTGTCAGGTTATGGAGCGTTGCGCCACGCACTTTTATATAGCCCTTCTCGCTCGTACGACGGGTTTCAGGTATTGATATCTCTTTCTCTTGCCGGAGATACGAAAGAGTTACGGAACCACTCTCATTCTCTTTCGAGGTCAGCAATTTATCCAGCCATCCAGAGGCGACAACAGTACCACCATGGACACCGGCGCCTGGACCGATATCGATAATGTAATCAGCAGAGTAAATAGTGTCTTCATCATGTTCGACGACTATGATCGTATTACCAAGCTCCTTAAGGACAAGGAGAGTTTTGATGAGACGATCATTGTCGCGCTGATGAAGTCCGATGGTGGGTTCGTCGAGCACATAGAGCGCACCGGTAAGTCCGCTGCCGAGCTGTGAAGCAAGTCGGATACGCTGCGCTTCCCCACCCGAGAGAGTCGCCGCTGAACGATTGAGAGTCAGATAATCAAGGCCAACATTCAGCATGAAGGTTAGACGACTATCGATTTCTTTCAGAATGGGCGCCGCGATATCCTTCTTCATTTCCGAAAGCTCAATAGAATCAACAAAATCCTTCGCCTCCTTGATAGAAAAATTAGTGAAATCAACGATACTTTTGCCGAGCGTCTTATCTTTTTTACTTTTTAGAAATACCCGCAACGCTTCAGGGCGCAACCGCTTCCCAACACATACGGGGCAAATTTCTTCTGAAAAAAGGGACTCGGTGCCAAGACCATGACACGCTGGACACGCACCGTAGGGCGAATTAAAAGAGAACAATCGTGGCTCTACTTCAGGGAAAGACGCACCATCGTCTGGACAAATAAATTTCGAGGAAAGGGTTTCCATCGTTCCATCGGCATGCTGGATCTTCACTAAACCGTCTGCCTGTTTGAGCGCGAGCTCGAGAGCTTCCGAGAGTCGCTCGCGAGCGCCCGCGGTTGTGCGTGCAAATTCAGAAACATAGATAGAGTCCACAACCGCATCAATACTATGCCGTTTGTTCCGATCAAGCACGATCTTCTCGCGGAGCGATTGTGATTTCCCATCGATAACCACTTTTTCATATCCCTTACTGAGAAGATCATAGAGCAGCTGGTAGTACTCGCCCTTCCTACCGACAACGACAGGAGCATAGATAGTAACTGCGGTCTTATCCACCGCTACACCCATGACCTGCGTCCCTTCGGACGCACCATTGCGGGATACATCCGTTCCTTTGCGTTTCGCATCTACGCGCGAAAATACCATCTTGATCATCTCTTCTTTTGAAAGTCTCACAATGGGCACATCGTGATGAATACAATAGGGCTGCCCAGCGCGTGCATAAAGAACACGCAAGTAATCGTAAATTTCGGTGACTGTCGCTACGGTCGAGCGCGGATTATTCGACCGACTCTTCTGATCTATCGAAATAGCTGGGGAAAGACCGGTGATCTCATCGACATCCGGCTTCGCCATCTGATTGAGAAATTGTCGTGCATACGCGGAAAGTGACTCAACATACCGTCGCTGCCCTTCGGCAAAGATGGTGTCAAATGCGAGCGAGGATTTCCCGCTTCCTGAAAGTCCGGTAATAACCGTCATGGCCCCACGCGGCATTTCAACCGAGATGTTCTTGAGATTATGGGTGCGCGCACCTTTCACCGTGAGCCAGTCGCTCCCGTGACGATGTGCACGCTCTTCAGATTTTGCCTTCTTCATAGGAATTTCCTGCCCATGGAGGGGCAGGTACGTTGTGAATATACCACTTCTGCTTCTACCAAGCGAACCGAGCGATGAATACATTACTTATGTATTCATCTGAGGTAAGCGTGGGGAGGAAGCTGTTCCTACAGCTTAGGAACCCGAAAGCGCCTTTCGCGCGCGTGGTTTCTTTTTCGGTCCATTCCCTTCCAGTTTGTAGAGCTCGTCGCGAATGAGTGCAGCGGTCTCGAAATCAAGTTGCTCTACTGCCTCTGCCATTTCCTCTCGTTTGCGTTTGATGAACACGGCGGGATCGTCTTTATACGCAAGCGTATCGAGCACCAAAAGCTCGTCAATAGTCCGCTGGTGTTCCGTGCGCATCGACGCTGCAATGTCATGAATTTCTTTCTTGATTGTCATCGGTGTAATGCCGTGCTTCTCATTGTACGCAACCTGGAGCGCGCGACGGCGATTCGTTTCGCTGATAGCTCGATCGAGAGAACCGGTCATCGTGTCGGCATAGAGAATGACTCGGCCGAGGACATTGCGCGCCGCACGACCGATAGTCTGAATGAGTGATGTCTCGCTGCGAAGGAATCCCTCTTTATCGGCGTCCAAAATGCCAACGAGCTCCACTTCGGGTAAGTCGAGACCCTCGCGCAAGAGATTCACGCCAACCAAGATATCAAATATTCCTTTACGGAAATTGGTGAGAATATCGATACGGTCTATAGTTTTTACATCTGAATGGAGGTATTCGGCCTTAATCCCCTTCTCACGCAAGAATGATGAGAGGTCTTCGGCCATCTGCTTGGTAAGTGTCGTTGCAAGGACACGCCCACCACGCTTTATGACTACCTCTGTTTCGTTGATAAAATCGGCGATTTGCCCCTTGTAACCCTTCGTCTCGCTCACCGCACGCACCGTAAGCTCGGGATCAATAAGACCCGTCGGGCGAATTATTTGTTCGACGACTTGTTCGGAGTGCTCACGTTCATACGGCCCCGGCGTTGCGCTCGTATAAATGACCTGCCCTGTGCGCTGTTCAAACTCTTCAAACCGGAGTGGGCGATTATCGCGTGCCGATGGGAGACGGAAGCCGTATTCGACAAGCGTATCTTTCCTCGATTTATCCCCCGCGTACATACCGCCTATCTGTGGGACTGTGACATGCGACTCATCAATGACCGTAAGAAAATCTTTCGGAAAATACGAAAGGAGCGTGTAGGGAGGCTCGCCCGGACTACGCCCATCGAAGTGGCGAGAGTAATTCTCAATACCGCTCGTGTACCCGAGCTCGCGAATGAGCGCGATGTCGTGGAGCGTGCGGCGCTTCAAGCGCTCAGCTTCAAGTGGCTTCTCTTCGCGTTTAAATTTTGCGAGTTGTTCCGCAAGCTCAAGCTTGATGTCTTCAATAGCGCGCAAACGCTCTTCCTCATTCGTGACGAAGTGTTTCGCTGGGAATACAAAAACAGATTTCGGTTCCGCAATTCTTGCGCGCGAAACTGGATCGAGTTGATCCAACGTCGCTACTACATCTCCGTCAAACGTAATGCGGTAAATCGAACGCTCGTTAACCGGCATGAACTCGAGCGAGTTGCCAATAGCGCGTAGTTGTCCGGGATTAAGGTCAGCAATTGTCCGTTCAAAATAAATGCCGATGAGCTTCCGAATCAACGCCGCACGATCCTCAACAGTACCCTTCTCAATCTTCACGTGAACTTTTTCATATTCCTCGGGAGAACCAAGGCCGTAGATAGCGGAGACCGAGGCGACAATAATGACGTCTTTTCTCGTAAGGAGCGCTTGTGTCGCAGCGTGACGCAGGCGGTCAATCTCGGCATTAATCATCGCCTCCTTCTCAATATAGGTATCCGAATGCGCGATATATGCCTCCGGCTGATAGTAGTCGTAATACGAAACGAAGTAATGTACCGCGTTCTCGGGAAAGAATTCGCGATATTCCTGTGCGAGCTGGGCAGCAAGTGTTTTGTTGTGCGCGAGGACAAGTGTAGGCCTATCGTATTTCGCAATCACATTCGCCACCGTAAATGTTTTTCCGCTTCCGGTGACGCCGAAAAGCGTCTGATGCCACAGACCCTTCTCAAGCCCTTTTCCAAGGTTATTTATCGCCTGCGGCTGATCGCCCGCCGGAGGAAATGGTGTATGGAGTTTGAAATTGCTCATAAAAGTGCAGTGTAGCATTTTGCGTGTTTCTATAGAAATGAAGACGCGAGCAGGTTTTTAACCTGCTCGCGGTTTATTGAGTCGGGCTACACTACTTGGGAAGCGGCTCATTTGACGGAAGAGTTTTGGCCGCCTCGGTCCAGAATTCAAGAAGAACTCTGAAGCCGACTATTGCCTGTTCGATGGTGATCAAGTGAGGACGGCCAGGCTGATTGACAAGCGCCGCACGCAACTCGACCTTAGAATTCGTCAGGTACATGATGGGAGATGCACTTTCCCTCATCTCGATGATAACGATATCATCGGTGTCTGGCTTCAAACTCACGATAAAATAACACTCGCCATCGGGAAGCACGGAAGACACATATTTCGCCGGTATGCTTAAGCCGGTTACTTCTAGTCCGAGAAGCCTGGCGGCATTGGGTCCAATGGTCGATGACACGAAGAAAGTGAGCGTGTATTCACGCAGACGTATGAATGCGTCGCCACTAAGCTCCGGACTGACGGGTGAGACATTGAATGTGGGAGTGATGCTTCGCAGCGGATCAATATGAGGATAGGTAATAGCCGCAAACGAGTGAACTGGGAACAGAGAAGCCAGAACAACGACGACAGTGATTAATGCGTTCATGATTCCCTCCAGTTACATATGGTCTTGTACGGTTGAGAAAAGAACCTGGACTCCCATCCGGATGAAAACATTCCAACGTTACTGTGTCAATATCCTCGATACTTCTCGGTAAACTCCGCACGATATTCATTGAATCGTCCCTCAAGTATCGCTTCGCGGGCACCTGCGATGAGGTTCAGAATGAAACCGACATTATGCGTTGATGCGATGACGGCGCCAAGCATCTCTCCACTCCGCAATAGATGCGACACGTACGCCCGAGTGAATGGTTCCGTGCCCTTGATGCTCATTTCCGGATCAAGTGGAGAAAACTCCGTACGATATTTTTCGTTCTTGAGATGCACAACGCCGCGCTTTGTATAGATAGAACCATGGCGACCAATCCTCGTCGCAGCGACACAATCAAAAAGGTCCATACCGCCTGCAATACCCTCAAGAATATCTCCCGGTTCGCCGATGCCAAGGAAATGTCGTGGCAATTCTTCCGGCAGTTCGCTCATAGCGGCAGCAAGAGCGCCACGCATATCTTCTTTCGAAAATGAGCCGCCGATGCCGATGCCATCGAAACCCAAACGAACGATTTCGCGTGCAGATTCTTTACGTAAGTCCTCGTGCCGACCACCCTGCACAATACCAAAAAGTGCCTGCGTTCCTACGGCATCAATATTCTGTCGATGAGCTTTAAGAGACCGCTCCGCCCAGCGATGCGTGCGATCCATCGCTTCCTTCTGGTACTCGTATGGCTCCGTCGGCGACGTACACTCGTCAAACGCAAAGAAGATATCCGCACCAAGTGCATGCTGTATCTCAACCGAACGTTCGGGAGTAAATCGATGAAGAGAACCGTCGAGATGTGATGTAAATGAAACGCCCTCATCGTCGATGACCGCGAGCTGCCCGTGCTGACTCGCGACGCCTTCGTCGTACACCGCGATCGACTCAACTTCGGGAGCATCCTCTTTCACGAACTTCGATATGGTTTTACCAAAGGCGGCGCCAAGCGAGAAGACTTGAAAACCCCCCGAATCGGTCATGGTGGGACCCTTCCATCCCATAAATTTACCGAGACCTCCGGCATCTTTCACAATTTTTTCACCCGGTTGTAGATAAAGGTGGTAGGTGTTTGCCAGCACAACTTCGGCCCCAAGTGCCGTAAGGGCACTTGGCAGAACACCCTTCACATTTGCTTTTGTGCCGACTGGCGCAAAGGCGGGCGTGTGAATGTCGCCGTGGGGCGTAGTAAGTGTCCCTGCACGACCGACATGCTTCCCTTCCGAAGTCCCCCCACGGGAGCCAATCGACCGCTTTTCTATCTTAAAACTCATTGCACTCATTACTTCACACCATAGCGTATCCACTAGCTATTGACAAGACCATAATGATGGTGTATCATCTCTTCTAGAGAGATTGCATACATTTGCCCACAAAAAACCAACACAAAGGGGGTTCGTCATGGACAAGAGATTCGGTGCGGCCATACTGATTATGGCATTCTTGACCGTCGCATGTGCGAGTCAGGGGGAACGGAGGTTAATTCCTCTTACCATGCCTGACGGTGAACAAGCCACTATTGTGGCGCACAATCAGGTATTTCCTAATTGGATGATAGATTCAGACACCTACGGCCTAAACTACATGATCGCAGGGAAACAACCCGCCGCGAAGCAATTCGCAGCGATCGAAGAAGCTGAGCGGGTCTGTCGAGAGTACACCAAAGTGGTCCACCCGCTTGATTCAGTTACGGTATTAACGGATGCGGTCATATTTGGTGCCGCTGGTGCTGCAGGTGGTGGAATCGGCTCTCTAGCTTTCCCGTTCGCCAAAGCAGCTCAGTACGCTATGTTCTCTGGAGCTTCAGGAGGAATGTTCGGGGGGGCGTATGGAGCATTAACTCTCGGAGGGAAAATTTATACCTTCGAGAATTGTGGCCGAGAGGTCTTCAGTCGGTTCCCGACGTACAAAGTGCAGGTGCTCCTTAAGAGCCCTTACTAAACGAAATGGGCAGGAAATCATATGATTTCCTGCCCATTACTTTTTTTTGGAAATCTACCTAGCTCCTTTTTTTACACTGAGTAGTTGTACTTCAAAGATGAGAGTTGAGTTCGCTGGAATCACACCCCCGACTGCCTGACTGCCATATGCGAGCGATGCAGGAATGATAAGTATACGCTTTCCTCCTTCTTTCATGCCGACGATACCTTGATCCCAACCCTTAATCACCTGTCCTGCTCCAAGATTAAAAGTGAAGCCAGTGGTGCCGTGATTTGCAGAAGCATCAAAGACGACACCCGTCGTGAGTGATCCGACATAATTCACTGTCACACTATCGCCGACTGCGGCCACAGCACCACTGCCTACGGTCTCGTCGATTACCTGGAGTTGGGTTACGGGTTCAGTAGGCATAGTGGTAGATGTTGTTTGAGTATTATTAGTAGTAGCAGCAGTAGCAGCTGAAGTAGCTGAAGTAGCAGCGGCAGTAGTAATTTCAGTGTTCACCTCGTCTGAAGAAGGTGGGGTTGCTGCCCCAAAAGGCGAGAGACCAGGGAAAATGAAGAAAATAATCACCACGACAAGAGCAAGTGCGACGGCGATACCAGTCTGAGTTGGTTGCATAAATTATGATAATTACAGTTTGATTATACTACGGGGCTTGAAAAGCCTTAAACCGCTTCACCTCCTCGGCGACTGCGGCCTTCGCGATATCTTCATGCCCAAGCACCTCACGATCGAGAAACGCTCTTAGTGCTGTTGGATCACCAGTTTCGGCAATCTTCGCGAATTCGTCTCGTTTATCTTCGGCAAGCTTGCCCATCACCGCAAGAGTCGCAGATTTAAGCGCTATCTCACCGAACTGCGCAATGAGGGCATGCTGCTCTTCGGATGGAAGATCTGTAATACCGAGATCGGTAGCGATGAGAGCAGTTACTTCATCTTGCATAGGTGGCATCATACCATGGACTATTTAACAAGTTTCGCAAATTCCTCTGGCTTTGGGGCATCCATAAATGAAGCACCGAATCCAAAGAAGCCACTCGTGCGCATCGGTTCCCCCGGAACAACCCTCCCTTCTACGAGATGAAGAGGGATGCGATATGCGCCATGATCATCCGTACTGTAAACAATTTTACCTGGATTATCGGTGAGGAATTTATAAATTGCATCCATCTTCTCTATCGACGAGCCGCCATAGGCAAATAAGTGCTCACCCGAATCTGCATATATGTGCGGCTCTATTGGGGATACGCTACCGATATCGAATTGATTTGCTGTCTCCTGATTGCTCGTAAACCAGTCAGAAATTTTTTCAGTAAAACTTTTTCCTTCCGAAGGACCGGGAGGCCATTCCCCGGTTACTCTTGGGTCATGCATAGCTCTCCTAAGGTCGTCCAATTTTTGAGCTTCTAATTCAGACATTGGATGCCCATCTATAGGGTCGAGTCCGAATTTTGCCACTTCTTCCGGTGGCGCAAAAGACGTCTCGGGTGATGATTCAGTCGCAGGAATGGCATCTGTAGTCGGGCTCGTATCTGCACTTCCACTCATCTGACTGTGGTCCGGAGTAACCGGCGCCTCTGATTGAGGAATACTGTTATCAGAGACCGGTGACCCACCCGGCATGGTATTCAAAATATTTTTTTGCTCTTCAACAATTTTTTGCATTCTTTCTACTGCTGCTTGGGCATTAGCTAATCCCCCATCGACTTCTGCTCGTGCTTCAGCTATCTCCTGGTCGAATTTTGGATCATACACATTGTACGGCTCAAGATGACCCTCGCCTCCTACTATTTCCGGTGCGGCGTCTGCAGTAGGTATTTCGGGAATCGTCTCTTCAGCAGGCGTAGGTGCGATCGTTTCAAGAGTTTCGCTACTCGGCAATACAGAATGATGTCCGAGCATGGTGCTAAGCCACTCACTATTTGCAACTGCTTTCAATCCCTCGACGCCCTCGTGTACGGCAAATATCGTAGTCCCCATATACATTGCCGCAAGCGCAGTCGCATACGTATTTTTAATAAGTTCTGATTTGCCTGCCAACCAATGATTCGGATCTGCGTCAAGTGCTTTACGTCGATTCATTGCAAAACCGATACCACCAAGCACCCGCTGACCATACAGTGCTGCACCCAATGCTCCCGAAATAATCGGTAGCGTCGCTGCAGTAAACGAGGCGCCGAGCATAAGACCTCCCGTAACAACCAATTTCGTCTTCCAATTCAGATTATTGTATCGTTCAATAACAGAACCGATAAGTTTTACGACTGTCGGTCCACGCTCTGTCGCTACCTCTTCCAACTCATCCGAACGTTTCGCAAGGTGTTCCTTTAGTATCTCGCTGCGTTCTTTGTTTCCTTCACTCTTCTTCTCACCAAAAATGAGCCGACGCAATTCCGCCTTCCATTCCTTACGTGTTGTCGGTTCCGTCATATTCTCCAACCCGTCCACAGACATATCGACGTCCAAATTTTCTAAATATTCTTTCTGTGCGTCAGTAAAAACCGAGTTTCCAGAAATTCTTTCATTTGATGATGCGGGCATGCCTCCATCTAATGAGGATACTTCCTTTTTTTGTTCTCTCCCAATCTGCTCTTCAGATTCGGACACGGACCTCCATTCGGCATCAACTACATTAGGATCTTCAACTCCTGATTCGATTTTCTGAAGCGGTTCTGAGACCCCGATACTTTTTCTTTCTTTCCGCCAGTCTTCAACGCTCATGCGAAGATTTCTCTGAAAAATTTCTAATTCTTCCGGCGAACTACCCGGCAGTTTCTTTGGTGCTTGGTATTCTTGAACGTTGGGTGCCGTAGTAATTACTTCTCCCTTACTTACTTGCTTCGGCTCGAGAGGTATTGTATTGAGCGCGTCTCTCAAAAAAGAAAGTCCCGGCGTTATATCTTTTATATCTGGACTGTTTAATTCATATGTATCATTGACATATTTTTTGAACTCATTGTACTCATTTCCTCCAAGTCTTTTGGCCGCTATTATTCCGATCTGTTCTAACCAATGATATGAAATTGCGCCCTGAGTGTTGGCGTTGGCTTTATTAAGAACGTCCATAAATTGTCTGGGATCTGGTCTTTCGTGAGCTGTCGCATCCAAAAGTTTTTGCAATTCTTCCTCATTCGGAGATTCGATAATTGTGCGCTGCTTCTCTACGGACTTCGGTAGCTCATTTGGCTGAATTTCTTGATTAACCTTAGTGTCAGAGCCTTTCGGGGCTCGCGCAATAAGTCCTTCTATTTCCGGATTATAAGAAGGTTCTAAACTTTCTTTTTTCATTCGCGGGAGCTTTTCAGACATAGATTATTTCGAGAGATAGCGCTCACGAATCATATTTTCGACTGTAGCACGGTCGCGACCGTAGGTGCGCGACGAGAGGTGAATAAGATCGTCTATTTGCGCCGGATGTGCCGCAGGCACATCCGGCGTTTTCATATCGAAAGGTTTTTGCGGCACGCCGCTCGCAAGAATCTTCACGTACGCATTGCGATTCTCTATATTTACGAAATCGAGCGCCTCGAAAACCGGAGAAAATTGTTTGGCAAAGAACTCGGCATCTTCTTCGCCCGTTCGAAAGACCGCCATGTTACCTACGTTTCCGAAGACTGCGCTACGTGTTTTCTCTTCAACTTGATTGAGAAATTGGTGCGCCATCGTCAGTGCGAGTTTGTATTTGCGCGCTTCAGAGAGAATGCCAGGAATCGAGTCGGTCGTGATGTTCTGGAACTCATCGATGTAGAGATAAAAAGGCGGATACTCTTTACGCGGATTGTCTGCGCGGGAAAGTGCCGCCATAAAAAGCTTCCCAACAATAATGAGACCAAGTAGGTTCGCATTTCGCTCGCCCAAGCGGCCTTTGGAGAGATTGATGAGAAGTATCTTTTTTGTATCCATGACCTCGCGAAATTTGAAAGAAGACTCCTGCTGTCCTACGATTGGACGAATGAAATCATTCGCTGTGAAGTCATCAAACTTATTGGTGATGTAGGGGACGATATTTTCAAGCGCAGCATCACCACCGGCTTTCGTCGCAATTTCGTTCCAAAATTGATTCACGATGGGATTCATACTCTTTGCGAGTTTCTCGTGACGAAACTCGCTGTTGGCAAGCACACGAGCGATATCGAGCATGGTTGAACCACTCGACGGATCTTCCATCACGAGCAACGTCGCATTTCGAAAATATTGTTCAAATGCCGGACCCATGCTTTCCGGAACATCACCATACAGGCGCCTGAAAATCATCAGGAGCTCATTTACGATAAACGTCTTTTGTTCGGGACGCGAAAGATCGTATTCGAGAAAGTTCAGTCCGAATGGACGCGAGAGATCTGCAGGGTCGAAATAGATTACGTCCGTATACCGCTCAGGCGGTACTGCGGCGAGAATGTCCATAATATCTGACCCGTGAGGGTCAATGAAGCAACATCCCTCGCCATTTTGTATATCTTGGACGACCATCGACTTCATCAGTCCTGTCTTACCCGTGCCAGTCTGTCCGATGATGTAGAGATGACGCAGACGATCCTCGGTACCAAGATGAATGTTTGTGGCTTGTCCGCGATAATTGTTGATACCAAGGAGCGTTCCGACCTGAGGAAGCGAGAGTGGCGCCGGAGCATGCGTGAAGCGCGCCTGCTTCAGATGTGGAGAGCTCTCGATACCAGACGGCGGGAAGTGATACATGGCGGTGAGCTCATGAAGCGACAGTGGGAGCGTATGCGAAGCATCCGGCAAGCGAAAGGAAAAATCGTTTAGCGTACTCTGAGTCTGGCGCTGATCGGCACGAATGAACTCTAAACGATTCCCTTGCGTATTTGCGAACTGATTAAACGCTGCTTCAAGCTCGCCGAGTACTTGACCGCTCGTCGATGCATCCTTTGAGGAAACAGCGAGCCGTATCGTCGCGCCGAGTATAGGCGCTGAAATTTTCTTCTCCACTTGTTCAATATGCGTCTTGTTTGCTTCAATTTGTCGCGTCTCAGCCTCTTTTGCTTTTACGACATCTTTCGGTTTATTGGAAAAAAGTGTCCGGCCGATATCGCGAGTAATTGTGCCGAGAACCGTATCGGGAATACTAAACGCCGAAGAATATTTTTCTCCTTTGCGAAGAGCTTGAAGAATTTTCTGATAATGCTTCACGTACCGTTCTGCACGTGGCTCAATAATGAACTGGAGCGCTGCACCCTCGCCTGCATGCGCTATTTTCGCGAATGCGTTTGTAATCGCATTAATCGGATCATAATCAAAATCAGTGTAATCCTTGAGAGGAAGTGCGGGATTCTCCGCAAACGTTGCCGTCGAGACGAGCGAGACCCCATTCGGAGCAAAAATATTGTAATCAGATGGTTGTGGCACGAGATGTGCATCGGGGAAGATGGCAAGAAGTTGTTTCTCAAATAAATTCCGCTTCCCGTTTGGCACCGCTGCATAGAATTGAAGCTCTGGACTGTCGGCAGGCACCGCGAGCTCAAGCGCGTAGTAGTGAGGCTCACCCGGTGTCGCATCTTCGACTGAAAGAAGACCCGCATAGAATTGTTCCATGCCTGAAATAAGCTCCTTGAGCGTCTTCGCGCGATCGTTTTTCTCCACATTTTTTGGCCCGGGAAGTGCAATCTCGTAAAGTGTCATCTTCAGTGCTTGGAAACGCGGCATTTTCTCGTCGTATCCTGGAGCGAGCAGGCCTGCGGCTACGTAACGCACGAGATACCGATGGAAATCGTCTGTGACATGCGGATCATTAAGTTTCTCGGCGACACTGAGCGCATTCTTAATCCCCTTTTCCACTATCGTCTGCTGCAAACTCTTGATAGCTTGTTCACTTCCACCGAGATGTAGTTCGGCAAGTATCTTGTCTGCAGTATTAATAATCGCAGATTCGGCCATACGATACTCGCTCGCGAGCACTTCTACTGGTGCAGCTGCATGCACGTGTATCTGTTCAGAAATAATTTTTACTCGCTCATCATTCCCCCCTCCAGCGAGCTCTGCCTCTTTACGCGCCACCTGCTCGCGCAAGTATGCAAGCTCCTGTTCTGGCGTGGACAACGTAGGTGCTGATTCCATTTGTTCTAGTATACTGCACCCGAATGCTTAACTTTCTTTTAGCATGTATACAGCTCGACCCGATTGCTATCTTGCAAACGGGAGGATATATCGGTATCGCGCTCCTTGTCTTTGCTGAGAGCGGACTTCTTATCGGCATGTTCCTTCCCGGCGATTCGGTCCTCTTTGCAGCAGGGCTCCTTGCGGAAGGTGGATTTTTCTCTATCGGACCACTCATGATGGTCGTTGTGGCCGCGGCAATACTAGGCGACTCAGTGGGATATTGGTTTGGCGCAAAGGTGGGAGGACATCTCCAGGATCGCAAAGATTCATGGTATTTCAAGCAGGACTATCTCAGACGCACTGAACGTTTTTATCAAAAGTATGGCGGGCGGGCGCTCATACTCGCACGATTTATACCCGTCGTACGAACGATGGCACCCATACTTGCCGGTGCCGGTTCCATGAGCTATAGAAAATTTCTCTCCTACAACGTCATCGGTGGAATCTTGTGGGGCGCAGGCATGACACTCTTTGGTTTCCTTCTTGGCTCGGTGATTCCGAATAGCGAGAAATACGTGGTCCCTATCTCGCTCGTAATCGTCGTCATTTCTCTTCTTCCTATCATTACCAATCTCGCCCGTGGCAAACGAGGCATTTAGTAAAAAACATAAAAATGTCCTGCGTACGATCGTACGCAGGACATGTAGTTAACATCATGCTTCTGTTTGTGTGAATAAGCGAGTAATCACACTAACTAAAAGAATATCCAGGGCTTCGCTTCCTAGGTTTGAATTTCTCAAAATACCATCCAGAACATCCAGTCGTTCTAAGTCATACGCGAGATCCGGGCTAACCGTTGGGAGTGGATGATTATCGACATTAATCGATACAAGAGTGTCTGTCAGTTTTTTCCTCAATTGCTCTTTGAATTCTCTCCCTGTAATTCCCGGCTGATCCTTCTCTCTTGCGTCATCATTTTTTATTTCTTCTATCGTTTTGAGAGGCAAATCGCTAATGAGCGAGGCAGCTATTATGCGGACTGTGTTTTGATCTTTTTCGGAAAGTTTATCCTCCTTGATAAAAGTTAAGATCTCCTTAGTGAGAGTCAAGACGAGCACGTCCCTCGGACTATCCGTAAGGAATGTTTCTGGTTCTGTCGCAGGCCAAGATAGAGACCACCCAAGAACTAACAGCAAGACGAACAGCCCAGCAATGCGCATATGGCACCTCCTCTCTGATTATAACTATAAAGTTCCAAAGTCATCTGCATTTCTTATACCACACATATTGTTTGCTATATATCAAAACACCCCATGTGGGGATTTCTCTCTTCCAAGGGGCTAGAGGCCGATCTCGTTCAGGCTCATGGTGTAAGAACTGATAAATTGCGGAAGGGCAAACGCAAGTCCAATAAGCGGCAATACAAAAAGAGCGATGGTAATAACCCCCGTCCAGAAAAGATATTTTCGCACGCTCTCAGAGGCTTGGTAAGCGCGATCCGCTTTTGCAGAAATCTCTTCGAGCTTTGCAGCGAGTTCAGGATCAATCATGGTATTGGACGGCTCCAGAGATTGAAAACCCAGTTTACGATGGAAAGCACGAGTGCGAATAGAAACGCGGACCAGAACCCAATAACCAAGAAGTCCGGCACGAGATAAGACGTAAGCATGACCAGAAGTGCATTGATGACAAGCGAGAAGAGGCCGAGCGTAAGAATAGTTACTGGAAGTGTAAGAATGAGAAGAATCGGACGGATAAATAGATTCAACGCACCAAGAACAACCGCTGCGATAATTGCTCCGGTGACGGTGACATGGATGCCAGGAACAATACGCGCAGCAATCAAAATCGCGAGAGTCGCAATGAGCCAATGAAAAAATATCTTCATGACATGATTATACCAAATGCACAACTACATACATCACGAATGCCCCAAGAAGCGTCATGCCAGTTGTGAGTGCGCGCGGATGCCGATGATGACTCTCAGGAATAAGATCACTCGCCGAAAGATAGAGAAACGTGCCAACAAAAATAGCCAGTATAAGTCCAATGTACGATTCAGGAATATGGAAAAGCAGAGTGGAGGCGGCGCCTAGAAGCGGAGCAGCAGCATCGACAAGCAGCCAATTAAGCGCTTTTTTCCAACTCCCGCCATTGCGCAACACGAGGTTTACCGTGTTAATACCATCAGAAAAGTCGTGAGTGAGTACAGCTACAGCAACGACAATACCCACGACAGCAGAGACTTGAAATGCGACACCGATTGCCATACCGTCTAAAAAACTATGCGCAGAAAGCGTGAGCGCACCGAAGAATCCGCGAGGAGCATTCACTTCATCATCTTCTTCATGCGTATGGAGAAGAATAAGCCGATCAAGGATAAGGTAGCCGAAGAAACCAAGAGCAACAAAAAGCGCAACCGTCGAAGCGCTGTGATACTCGGTGCCAAGCTCGATAGCTTCCGGCAATAGATCAAAGAGCGCAACGCCGGCAACCGCACCAGCCGAAAATCCAAGAATAAGGTGGAGCTTGTCGCGGAACCGGAGCGCAAAGGACCCGCCGACAAAAGTAGCAACGGAAGCGGCTAACGCGACATAGAGGACGGTCATTCCGAAATCATACACTACATCTTCCTATGCGATGAGTGAGGATTACAGCCGCAAAAGTTTCGGTGCTGCAAGTACCGCTTTCGGATCTTTTTTCCAATCATCGCTTACATCCGCATAGAGCTCAAGCTCGTTCCCATCAGGATCGAGTATATAAATACTATGGGTCACATTATGATCCGTCGTCCCGACTATCTTGACGCCCTTTTCTATGAGTTCAACATACGCTGCTTTCGCAGCTTCGGGACCCTCGCCAATCTTAAAACCAATATGGTAAAGACCGGGACGCATTTCGTGAGTGCGTTCAGCAACTTTTGGCTGACCGCCCACTTCAATAAGCAAAAGTTCGTGGTGGGTACGACCGCCTGAAAAAAGCGCTACAGGCCACTCGCGGGAAATTTGGTGAAATCCAAGCGTGTGCTCATAGAAATCTGCCATCCGCGTAAGATCAGTGACATAGAGCACTACGTGGCCCAACTCTTTTATTTTCATCCAGCAATAATAGCAAACACCGAGCTCTGCGATCGCGGAGCTCGGTGTTTGCCGTACTTAATAATTTACTTCAAGACTGTATCTATCGCTGCTTGGAAGTTTGCATAGGGATATGCACCTTGGATGACCTCCGTACCGATGACAAAAGATGGTGTCGCATTCACACCGACTTTCTTCGCCTCCGCCTTATCAGCATCTACGAATGCCTGATACGCAACAGTATTTGCAACCACGTCAGCGGCAATCTTTGTTGCGTCAATGCCATCGATCGTTGCGCTAAGTTTGTCGATGGATTCGGCATTGCCAAAGCCCTGATCCCCTTCCTCGTCTTGTGCGTTGTACATAGCCGTACGCCAAGCGAAGTACTGGCTTGGATACAGTTTCCACACTGACCGGTTGTATAGAGCAGCAATAGCCGAATCTTTACCAAGGAAGACAAAGTCCATAAAGACAACTTTCACTTTACCGGTATCGACATAGTTCTTAATAATGTCGGGTAGAGCCGCAGGTGTCGTAATCCCAGGAACTCCACCAACTTCAAAGGACTTGCAAAACGGACACTGGAAGTCGCTCCAGAAGGCAATAGTGACTGGGGCATTGGCCTTGCCAATAAAAGGATTGCCGGCAGTCTTCACATCCTTGATATTCACTTTCGGCGCAGTTCCGGTCCCCGTCGGTGCGGTTACAGGATGCGAGCCGTTCCAAATAACCGCGCCCGCGATGAGAACTCCGGCCACTAAAACTGCTGCTGGTAAAAATTTATTGTTTGATTCATTGGTTTCCATATAGCGGCGATGATACCATACGGCCAGACTGTACAAACAAAGGAGAAGACGTCCATGAAGATCGCAACGTTGGGTATTATCACGCGTGGGAATCAGGTTCTACTTGGCCTAAAACAGGGAGGGTCAGAAATCGGTGACGGGACGCTGAACGGCCCCGGAGGAAAGCAAGAGCCACATGAGACAATTCTCGAGTGCCTCACACGCGAGACAGCGGAGGAAGTTGGTATTGTCCTCGACCCACAACAGGTTGAGAAATTAGCGATTATCACCTTTTACGCAGCTGAGGTGCCGGACTTCCAGGTACATGTGTACCGCACAAGCAGTTTCAGCGGCGAACCCCGCGAAACTCCGAGCATGATTCCCGCATGGTACGACATTAACGCATTCCCAATTGGCCGAATGCTCGAGTCGGACCGTGCGTGGTTCCCTCTTGTTATTCGAGGTAAAAAATTCCGCGCAAACGTATTCTACCGAGAGCGTGCAAAAGGTTTTATTCGTATTGAATTTTATCCGTTTATTGATTGAATATAGTCGCGCACTTGTGCGCGACTATTATTTTTATAGACATACAACTTGACATAAATACTGATAAACGGCATCATTGTGCTCAGAAAACTCTCGGCTTCATTCACTGAACGAACCTAAGGAAGGAGGTGCTGTCATGAATGACGGCTTGGAACCACCAAAGAGAGAGAAGGTGCCTTGGAAAAATCGAGTGCTCCGAAAGTGTGCCTTACTGTTCTTCATCGTCATATTAGTTGTGGTCGCACTCGATAGATTTTTTGTGTATCTAAAAAGTTGATGCCGTCCGGCAGAGAGTATCTCTGTACGGACGGTTTCTGTTTTAATACAAAATAAATGCCCACCGGAGAACTTAAATTTCACATGATCATGGGGTAGCATAACCATATGCTACGAGATTTTAGTTACAAACTTCCAAGCAATATTGTGCGGAGCTTCCGGGGGTTCAATTTTCTGTGGCATATTCTCGCTATAATTCTTACGTATCTTCTCGTCACTTCCGGCTTTGATTGGTGGTATTCAGAATCTGTCGGCGCGACTTGGCTGTACTCATTCAGGTTCCCTGCTGCCGTTCTTGGTTTTTTTATTCCGATTATTGTACCCGTGAGTTTGTACTTTATCGGGAAGATACGAAAATCTCTCACGCTAGAGAAAACTGCGGCTGTGCTCGGGCAAGCAGCCGTGATAGGTTGGATTATTTCATCTTCCTATAAGGCATTTACGGGACGACTACACCCCGAACTTATCGCGAACATTTCAAATATTGACATCAGCAGAGACTTTAACTTTGGGTTCTTCAAGGAGGGCATATTTTGGGGCTGGCCTTCCTCACATACCGCCGTGGCATTCGCAATGGCTGCAGCGCTTATTGCACTGTACCCAAGACGCAAAGAAATAATCTTGTCTGCTACGATCTATGCGACCTATATAGGCCTTGGCGTATCCGTGAGCATTCACTGGTTTTCTGATGTCATCGCTGGCGCAATTATCGGCTCAGTCATTGGACTCGTCGTTGCAAAAAGCTACCAAGGGAAATCATCAGCGACTGTCATTTGAACTACGCAAACTTAACGCAAGTCAAGATGACCGTATGGAAACATTTTTAATGATTCCATACTAAAATCGCACCACTCCTATTCCGTGGGAAAATCAATGCCCACCAGCCTTCTGGATTTCACCTGTAAAGATAACTGGATCTGCTTCACCTGTGACATGTAGGACTCCCCACGCGCCACGATCAAGACGAGAAAGGGCATGATCAACGAGGACGTAATTTCCCGGATAATCGACACGGAACTCCACCACAGAGGCACCTCCCGCGGGAACCAGCGTCGTCTGCACACTCGGTGCTGGAGGACTTACGAGATCTCCCTCTCGAAATACATTGTCAAAGATTTCTCCAATGACGTGGAAACTGGAGATTAGATTTACTCCTCCATTGCCGACGTAGATCCTAACTGTCTCCCCAACCTTCGCGTTCATACTCTCTGCAAGTGCTCCCGTACGCCCATTAAACACTACGTACTGAGGCTTCCCGTCAAGCATAGCCTCAGCATCGAAGAGTTGCAGACCGGTGCGCCCAAGAGCTCCTGCACTATAAAATTCTCCCTGCATAACATAGAATTCGTGATCAACAGGCGACAGACCCTCTTTCGGTTCAACCAAAATCAGCCCGTACATGCCATGCGCCATATGACTGGCCACATTCGGAACGGCACAATGATACACATACATACCCGGATTGAGAGCCTTGAACGTAATCGTCTTACTTTCCCCAGGCGCAACGTTAGTCGCAGCGGCTCCTCCACCGGGCCCCGTAACCGCGTGAAGGTCTATTGAGTGGTGGTGCAGGCTTGTCGCATCATTATGAAGCGTCAATGTAACAGTGTCCCCTTCTCTCACACGAAGAAACGGTCCCGGGATAGCGCCGTCGAATGTCCAATAATTGAATGTGACACCAGGAGCCATTTCAGAGATCACTTCTTTTGCAGTCATTTCGATAACAACATTTTCGGGCTTTAAGCGATTCAACGGAGCAGGAAGGCTCGTTGGATTTCGAGCAATATTTGCGACTTTCTCAAAAGAATCAAAATGTGTAACAAACGCCCATACGTTTTTCAACGGAAGTATCGGCCCTTCTGCCGGTCCGTATGTTTTTAGGAAGAATGGGTACGCTAAGACATTTGGTAATCCATTCACAACAAAAAATGCAACGGAGACCACAGAAAGTACGCCGACAAACATTGCCGTGACTCGACGAGAATGAAGCTTCCTGAAAATGAGAAAACTGAGATACGCCACGAAAGCACACATTGCAAAGAACCCAATCGTCTGCAGTATGTACTGCCAAAGATACGGAATTGATTCGAACATGCAGAGATTATATCAGAACAGGGGAGGCTCTACTGTCGACATACTCCTGGTACTGAATTTCCGTAAACCTTTGCGACACTCCCGATAATTGGAAATTCGTTCAGCAACCAAATTCCAGAAATCTTGTGAGTGATTAAACATCTTCAAGTGACACAGCTCGTGCACGATAATGTAATCTTGAAGCAATTCGGGAAGGAAAGCGATACGGTAATGAAAGTTCAAATTGCCTTTTTTTGAACAGCTGCCCCAACGTGTCTTTTGATTCCTGATAGCGACCTTCCCCCATGAGAGAGCGTAATGCTGATTGAATTGCTCAAGTTTCTGCATGACTAACGTCCGGGCAGCCTCTTTATGTTGGAGATAGTGCTTCCGCGATCCACGAGTACTTTTGCGACGCCGCCTGACACGTACGATGCGATATCGAGTAAATAATGGGAACAATTTTAGAAATTCCTTCACAAATCAGGAGCCAAGGTAGATAGCGCTTTTTTAGAGTCCGTTTGGCAGAGTTGGCCAGCGCGACGACTCGCAGTGGTGCTCCTTAAATAATCTTTGCCGCTCACTCAATAACTCTTCCTTTGTCATATTCGGCGAGCCTGCCAGCTGTCCGCTCGCCCACTCCGTCACTCCCGTAATATATTGTTCTGCTGTTCCGTATTCATTTGGGCACCGGAAACTGCTCGAAGTGAACGTGCTCCAGACGATAGAAATACTTATCACGACGGTCGCCACAACACTCCCCCATATCAATAGGGTTTTGTTTATTTTGAAATTCATTTCACTATACTAGCGCAATTATCATCGGAAATAAAATGTCTGAGTTAGGTAAAACTTACCTAAAAATAACGGAGCCACTGTCGAATTTTAGACCAAGGATAAGTTCTCCTTTTGAGGTGAAGTGATACGTCTGTGACTCGCTAATAAGTTTAGTAAATACCGCCTCTTCTGAGGCTTCACAAGCCATAAGGGTTGACATCATATCGCCGAAAGAGACTTTGTTGTCTTTGACCGTGTAATTGCCTCCTACTCCATTGCAATCTGTGGTGGCGGAAAATCTTCCATCCTTGTCAAAGGTAATAGTAAACGCTTGCGATTTTTTCGGGGTGACTATCTTGCCATCATTGTAGACCGCACGTACCCATACCCACGTTTTCATGGACAGAGACATGCGACTCGGATCGGCTTCGCCTTCAAAATTTTGCACAACTTCGCCAAACTGCATGGTCTCGGGATCAAGTTTTAACCACATACTCTTTCCCATCGATGGACGCTCGGCAAAACTTTCTCCGGGTTTCCGGTCTGCGTAATTAACGACGACGATATTTTCCTTACCAACCTCCCTACTCATTCCAGTGGTCTGTGGAGCTATGCGATCACCCAAGAGCAATGCTTGTGAACCAACATACCCACCATTAGGCATAGCAAGTGCCGCGACGACGTAATAGAAAGTCCCGGTTCCTCCAGTACTTTGCGTCACGAGAAACACAATATCCTCTTTCCCATCCCCATTGAGGTCGTGGCGCACTTCATTGCCGAAATATCGCGTCACTATCTTTGACGCCGAGCCGGGAGCAGCTGGAATTTCAGACACCCCATTAACAAGCTTTATATGCTGCCCGTCGATGACATACTCAATACTTTTGTAGTCATTTGTCGTAGTTGACTGCTTATAGTTAGTGAAAGAAAAAAACCCAGCAATCAAGGCGAGCGCCACAAAAACATACAGTATTATTTTAGTCATAATTATCAGTATATATTATCTATAGAACTAGCTCGAAACCTCCATCAAGAGTGTGACGTTACGCGAACATTCTTGTGAACAGAACGTTCCACTTTCCTTCTGACACGCTTCGCAAGCAAGGAAGTGTAGATGGCACATATTGTCGGAACAGTTTACATACAATTCAGTCTGGGCATCACAGAGAAGACACCGTCCGATGATTTCGCGATCGCCACCGAAATCCATCGTGAGGCGTTGATCAAATGTATAGAGCGTGCCGAGATAATCTTGGCCAGGGTATTTTTCCATATATCCGTGTATACCGTTATCCAGCTGATAGACATCTTTGAATCCCTCCGTGAGAAGATACGCGGACATTTTTTCGCAGCGCACTCCGCCTGTACATACCGTGAGCACGGTCTTGTCCTTGAGCGGTTCAAGTCGCGAAATAGCCGCGGGTAGATCACGAGAGTTATCGAGTTTTGGATTTATTGAATCCTTAAAATGCCCTGACAGGAATTCGTAATCGTTTCGCATATCGACGACCACGAAGTCTTTTTTATTTTCGTACCATGCACGGAGTTCTTCGGGCCGCAGATGCCGTGCCGTCTCTTTACGCGGATCTACCGTATTCTTATCAAAGCGAGTACCTACGATTTCGTCACGTACTTTTACCGAGAGTTTTGGGAATGAATCGCCATGACTGGTACTTGTTTTGACTTGTATATCACTGAAACGCGAATCAAGTAGTAACTCATCCTTAAATGTATTCGTATTCTGAAGCGTACCTTCGAGCGTGCCATTAATACCCTCCTCCGCAACAATCACCCTGCCGGTAAGACCAAGTGCTTTCGCGCGCGTAGTCACCCAGCCCTTTAATGCTTCCGGGTTTTCGACCGTCACGTATTTATAGAAAAGCAGTACCTGATGCGTCACAATGATTACAGTATAGTACACCGCACAAAAAGGGATCAATTACCCCTTATAGGACCAATGGGGACATCCGCCAGTCTAAGGAATTAAAGAGTATTCGCGCATCGGTGAATAATTCCTGTCTCCCATCTCCCTTCAAGTATGAAGCTACCTAAGCCCATTCCCATTCAAACTGTATTCTTATTCCTTATTTTTTCTTCCTTTAAACGGAATGTAATTATTCTCGTTATAAGTGAAACTGGAAGTGGTTTATCATAAGAAAATCTAATGCAACCTTTTGAATAGCCAATTCCTAGCTTCTTAAGTTGACTTTCAAAAACCTTTACCCCGGATGGTGTTGGATAAAAACCCAAATGCCCTTTCATTGAAGCAAAGTGGATAAAATTTTTCCCATTCAGTTTTATTGTCGGCATGCCATAACTTATAGTCTCTTCTCCATTAGGAACAAGTTTCTTAACTATAAATCGTATTTCCTTCAGCTTTAAGAGAAAATCCTTTGGAAGATCTGTTATATATTCATTTATATTTTTATAAGTTTTCATACGTCTAGACCCTCCTCAGAGTCCGAACCTGCCTCAATAATACTTCAATACCTTCTTGTGCCTGCGACGGCACTGCGAAGCGAATTGAAGCTTTTTTCTAATGGATCGCTTCGCTTGGAAAAAACTTCAATTCGGCTGGGGGACTTGGAATCGCCTCGCACTGAACTCCTGCTCATGGCTGGGGGACAGGGAATCGAACCCCGATTCACGCCTTCAAAGGGCGCTGTCCTACCTTTAGACGATCCCCCAGCCCTGGGCACGAGCATACTCTATGCTAACTCATTTTTATTTTTAAGCGAACGTACTAGTTCGGATGTCCAACCAGCAATTCGTCGATTCATATCCACACTTTTTCTCACCCGAACACGGAAAACACCATGATAGTCGGCAGCATCGTTATGTCGCACATGTTTTAAGGTATGTTTTTTATAATATACTGTGATATTTTTGGGATTTATTGAAAATTGAAAGTTGCCACCCCCACCATTTCTGCACTTCAGTAGCGCGCGCCTTATGCGAGTCATGAATATAAAGACTGCAGATAAAGCCATCTCTAGCCACGGACAAAAACTGACGACACCAACCCATAAAAAGAACAATTGTGTTCTCGTCCATGTTCGTAAAGGTGACAAGTGCTCCAGGACGCCAAAGTTTCTCCTTATGCCCTTCCGCCCAATAGAGCGTTACTCCGACAAGCCAGAGAGGGTCACGCATAAGCTGCTTAACTTCTTTTCGAGCTGATACGGTAACCCGCTGAGTTCTATCAATGCGCTCTTTCCTCCGCGCCGCCCAGCCAAGTCTAACGGCATCTAATTTCTTTTGGCGAAGGCGGGTAATAAATTCTGCGGACACTTCAACTTTCCGTAACCACAAAGAGAGTGTGGATTTTGCAATTTTAATTTTCTTCGCAATCTCTCCGTATGTTTTTCCCTGCTTGCGAAGTTGAATTGCGTGCTCCTTTTCTTTTGGGAGATTTTTCATCCTGACAATCGTATCATGGACATATGCCTAGTGGCCTATATCTAACAGTTCGAATGTTGATAATTCAATTCTATCTGCAGGTATTAGTTACGTCCCGCAGACAGCCTGAAGCGCGGAGAGATCGGATTGAGTCGGAACCAGGTTACCGCTCTCGTTCTTGGCGAACATGATGGATTTGGAATCATTGTTATGGTCGAGACCAATCGCATGTCCAAACTCGTGCGCGAGTACGCGCTTGAGTTGTGCCTCACCAATGAATTCAAAAATACTGATGCGCTCCCCCGCTGAATCTCGAACGTACTTCCCCTGTTCGAAGGTATGTCCAGTATTCTGATTGTACTCTGCAGTCACGGCATTCAGCGCCGTAACACTTGTGTTGAAGCTTGCGACCCGATTATTGATCGAGTCCGCAAGTTGTTTTAGAGATTCTTGTTGCTTTGAAAGATCTCTGGCCTCGCTAGGAGTGGCTCCTCCGCGAGCATTTATAGTCTTCACGGTTTGATTGTACGCCGATTGCTCTGTAACGAATCGCGATTGCTCAGCGTCGAGAGCTGCTCGCGCACTATCCAAATCTTCTTGTTGCTGAAGAATCTTTGCGCCAAGTTTGGCACTCGCCTCACGCTCGTCATAGATAAAGCTAATTTTCAATGCCGCATTCGGGTCATAAGCAAGTAGAGTCTTCCCCATCGCTTTATTCCAGATAGCCGCAGCAACCTCAGTATCACTAATGAGTGCCGATTTCGTGATGCCAAAACGTGCGTCAACCGCACCAATGGCGTATGAGATCGGACGAGTACAGGGGCGGGAGTTTTGATATTGATAGTAGAGACCTCCACCCGCTATTGCGAGAACAATGCCGAGTACTGAAAAACGAATTATATCTCCCTTCATTCAGCAAAGAGTTCGAGAACGGCAAGCTCAAGCGGAAGTGCCGGAATAGGCGCGTAGCGAATGCGCTCGGCAGCATTAAGGAAAGCGAGCATGGTCGCGTGAGTGATTCCCTTTTCACTGGCAAATTTTTCGAGCGCAGAAAATTCGTCCGCGCCGAGCTCTTCTAAGAGCGAGGCGCGAAGATCCGCCGCATAACGAATAAGGAGCGTAGCACGGAGCGCCTCGAGCACAAGTTCCAAAAAGAGCTTCATATCTGCACCCGATTTCCCCGCTCGCTCGATGGCCGTAAGGGCCGAGCCCCGATCACCTGCGGCGAGCGCACTTATGAGCGCATGTACCTGCTCCTTCTTCGGTGTGCTAGTCGCTACCTCGACAGTCTCACGCGATAATGTTTTACCCTCGGTCGCCGCAAAAACTTTCTGCAAGACCGAAAGCGCATCGCGATACGAACCCTCAGCAAGCATCGAAATTAAATCGGCGGCATCCGGTGCTAGCGTGTATCCTTCTTTTTTCGCAACAGCCGCAGTCATTTTAGCCAGAACTGCGCGCGTCGGTTTCTTGAATTCGAACACCTGGCAACGCGACTGAACCGTCTCAGGAACTTTCTCAAGCTCGGTTGTCGCGAGAATGAAAACGGCGTACGCAGGCGGCTCCTCAAGCGTCTTCAAGAACGCGTTCCATGCGCCCTTGGAGAGCATGTGCACTTCGTCGAGGATGTACACCTTGTAGGGTGACTGAAACGGTAACGTGTACACACCCTCGGTGAGAGTGCGAATATCTTCCACACTGTTATTGCTTGCTGCATCAATTTCATACAAATCATTTTCGGTACAGCCAATAGCGCTCGCGAATATGCGCGCGACTGAGGTCTTCCCAAGACCACGTGAGCCAGCGAAGAGATACGCATGTCCAATCTTCTTAGATTTGGCCACTTCCTCAAGCGGCTTTGTGACCTGCTCCTGCCCCACGACATCCGCAAACGTGGCAGGCCGATGAATGCGATAAAGAGACTGGTGCGCCATAATCCTTTGAGTATACTTGATTTTTTCGTTTGCACCCAAACGAGCAGAAATCACGTCGGAAATCAGCAGATTTCCGACGCTGACTACATTAATAGAAAACGGCCGACTAGATTCCCTAGTCGGCCGATATTATCCACAAAGCTGCGGCGTTATTACTTTTTACCCTCAATCAATAACAAAACACGCTGGGGAGCATAGCGACCAAAAAACCGAGTTCCGGATTTCGGCCGCGAAAAATGATAAGATTTATGGATTCTTATCCAACCGGACTTTCTTTTTGTAATATTTGCCAGTCCGAGGAACCACGGTCGTACTACTTTCCACCGTTCGTCGTTAATTCCTGGGACATTTTCCGCTACTCCCCCATGCGGAGAGAAATATCGTCGGATAGCCTTGTCAACTTCTTTTTCCTCGAGATACATGAGGCGGATAATAACAGCTTTCTTTTTCGCTGGATGGATTTTGACAGAAGAGACGATTTTGATGAACAATATGAACTCCAAAAAAGTACTGTTTTGATTAGCAATCTCAACCAGAGAGATGTGGTGTTTGTTAGAATCCGTAACAGATACAGACCCACATATCTTCCTTGCGAAAAGTGCCATGTAACCTCCTTTTAGAATGTACAAGTGTCTCCTCGGGCTAGCCTACTCGCTTGCCGCATTTTTTGCAAAGACAATACCAATTGTGTCCTATAAAGAATTTTCAATATGCATTATATAAACGGCCACTTCTTAGAAGTGGCCGTTTGCACCGCTCATTCCGGGAGTACATAGGTATGCGTACGCGAATCCTCGTCCCATATAAATCCGCATTTTTTTGGCGTCACGTTGTATATGAGATGGAGCCGTTCCGCGCGCTGTGCACATTCACTAAGTGTGAGCCCTCTAGCACATTCTGAATTTCCAAATGGATGATAATTCGATTTTTCCGCGGGACATACACGCACTTCTTTTAGTCCCAGTTCGCGAGCAAATTTGACGACAGTTACATACAAGAGCTTTTCCCAATGGAGTGGGCAAAGAAATTTCTTCATGCCCTTGACACCTTGTAATTGCCGGACGAAAAGATACGTCGATTTCTTTTCGAAACCAATCGAAGCAATGGGCGTATACCCCGATGCCTCTCGTACAAACAGTACGAATCCGAATTGAGTCTCCCAATAGATTTCCGGATACACGGTACGCTGGCCAGTCTTTCGCGAGGCACAGAAATCGATTCCATAAGATCCTGGCACCTCTTGTTGAGATTCTTTTATGTGATATCTCAACGACTCGCTGAAATGTGCTCGTACTTCCCGAAGAGGGTCTATGCATACCTTTGTCCGTTCATCGAACCATTGATCAAGAATGCTGCTGATGATAAACATAGCCCCTCCTTAGTTAGTTTTTCGCCTTCTGTCTCTATTATGCTCTAGTACTACTTTTTGTCAAAAAAAATTAAATGGCCGACTAGATTCTCTAGTCGGCCATTTGTGAGAAGAATATCTCAGCTTGTTTCATCTGAATAATTCGGTGGACGGAGTTAATTTCCACCTGGATGTTCAAAAGTTTTCTGAAGACGTGCTGGTACCGTCCGTTACCTTTCTTAGGGACAATCATGCGCTTGAACTTTTGATCATAGGTAACACCGAGACTCAAAAGAATGCGTTGAAGCTCAAACTTCTCAGCATACAGTGTACGAAGGTGCGCTTGCTGTGCGAGAAGAATGTGCCTGATATTACCGAATTGCAGCCGTTCTTTCCCGTGCATGGGAAGCACCATACATAACCTCCTTTCTTAAAATGTTCAGGTGTGTCTAGAAAGAAGTTTACTGCCAAGCGAGTCGAACGACAAGTGAATATCCTCTACTCATGCTCTCTCGGCATGTTGCGCGATGACCGCAGTAAGAGTATCAGCGGAGTCTGTTGCCATAAGCTTGGCACGAAGCTCGGCAGCGCCATCGAAACCAGTAACGAACGCCTTAATATGCTTCTTGAGTATTGAAAAATTCTTGTGCGGCATGAGCTTTTCGAAATTTTGAGCAAGCTCGACAAGCGCTGCAAGCAAAAGTGCGCGCGAAGTATTACCGCTCTTACGCCCAGCAAAAACCCATGGGTTACCAAACATCGCTCGACCAAGCATCGCGCCATCACAACCCGACTCAGCAATCTTGGCTCGTGCGTCTTCAATATCCTGAACATCACCGTTACCAATGAGGAGTACTGCCGGGTTAACGCGATTACGAATTTCTACTGCCTTTTTCATGAGTTCCCAATCAGCCGGTACGAGCGACATTTCCTTTCGTGTCCGCAAATGGAGCGTAATAGCAGCCGGCGACGTTTCAAGAAGTGCAATGAGCCACTCGTCGAGTGACTCGACGGCGTAACCGATACGCGTTTTCACCGAAACCGGGAGATCACTCGCCTCCTGTGCCACTCGGATAAGTTTTGCGGCAAGCACAGGATTTTGGACGAGTGCGGCACCCGCGCCCTGCCGCTCAATGGCACGATCGGGACAACCCATATTGAGATCGACGCCATCGAAGCCAAGACTTGCGACGAGCTTCGTCGCATACGTTATCATCTCCGGCTTCGCTGAAAATATCTGTGCGAGAATTGGCCGCTCAGCAGCACTCTTCGCAAGGATACCCATGAGCGGATTTTCTTCGTCCTTCATTTCTTTAATCTCTCGCGTATGGTAGAGACCGTCCGCTGAGACAAACTCGGTCCAGAATACATCAGGCGCACCGCGTTTTGCGACCAATTGCCGAAACGCGGCATCAGTCACGTCTGCCATTGGTGCCATGACAAAAAATGGTTTCGGCAGTTGAGTCCAGAACGATCGCATTTCGCTACACTAACACCACTTTGACTATTGTGGTGACTCTATGCGTTTAAGGTAAATTTTCCCGGGGAAACGTACGTCGATGTATTTTAGGGTCGGGTCAGAGAGGTTTATTTGAGCCTTTGCGGAAATAAGTGCCGTAAAGGCGTTCTGTTCATCGCCAAGAAGATACGTGACGCGTACGCCGCTCTCGAAATAATAATCGACTTCGTCATTGCGAAGAATGATCAAGGAAATCGGTGAACCGAGTGTCGTTAGTTGACGTGCAAAGTCAAAAGCAGCAGGAAATTTCTCAGCATGAGGAAGTATCGAGCCAATGCGCTCTCCCTCAGACGCAGCAAGAGATTCGTATACCGTGAATGCATTGAGCGGCTGTATCGTGCTTGTCGCCGTATAGATAAAACCATTAGCATCAAAGAAATAGCAGTCTGAAGCAGACGACACTAAAGAACTTACCTCTACTATGTCTGGCGGAGCACCACACCAACGGGCGATAGGAACACGATTATTCGCTGTGATTGAAATGCTGGAAAATCCGTTTCTGAAAATAGAAACGGCGACGATGTCTGGATATGCCGTACTGATGTCCGCGCGGATACGCGTGGCAGAAAAAAAGAAAATCGAGTCGCGCGGAATGATGCCGAAATAACTCCCCCGCATCGATTCTTTCGCAATCGTTGCAAGTGGGACATCCGTGCCCTGCACTTCTACAACAGATATACGAACGTCTGGCTGCCAGAGTCCATATATGGCTGCGCAGAAAAATAGAAAGACGAGTATGGCCACTGCGAGCAATATGCGCTGGCGACGCAGATGGCGACGCGCTGCAAGTCCTCCAACCGACCGGGTTGGCGGACTATTGCGCGATACCGATGATACTCTTCCCGACATACGGCACGAGAGCTTCAGGCACGTTAATGGTGCCGTCTGCTTGCTGATAATTCTCTACGATGGAAACCAAAATACGCGGTGTTGGAATTGCAGTCGAATTCAACGAATGTGGGAAATGCATAACCCCCTCAGCATCACGATAACGAATATTGAGACGCCGCGTTTGAAAATCATGGAAATAGGACGCTGAACTTATTTCTCGATACGTATTCTCTCCTGGTACCCAGAGCTCTATGTCGTATTTCTTTACTTGTCCAAGTCCAAGATCACCACCGCAGTTGACGACCGTATGATAAGGAATGTTCAATAGTTCGATGAATTCCTCAGTATTGCGATTGAGCCATTCGTGGAGGCGAGCCGACTCATCATGTTCCGCCCGACACAGAACAACCTGTTCCCATTTGAAAAACTCATGCACGCGAATAAGACCATTCACGTCCTTTCCGTGCGCACCCGCTTCCCGACGGAAACAAGGGGAGAATGCGAGGAACTGCATCGGCTGCGTAGAAAGATCGACTGTCTCGTTCATGTAGTAACCCATACTTGCAACTTCTGCGGTACCGGCAAGATATTCGCCATCTTGAGTTTTGTATAAGTCTTCTTCTCCCTGCGGCAGATAACCAGTACCGAGGAATGCTTCGCGACGCACCAGGGATGGCACACTGAGCGGCAAAAGCCCTTTTGCGGAGAAATGTTTAAGCGCCAACTGCCACACGGCATTCATAAGAAGCACCCCATCGCCTTTAATGAAGTAGCCGCGGAAACCAGCGACCTTCGCCCCGCGCTCGAAATCAGCGATACCGAGTGACGTCATGAGCTCGACATGGCCCTTCGGTGTAAAAGAGAACGTCGCCGGCTCTCCCCACTTCTTTACTTCTATATTTTCGGCGTCGCTGACACCGTCCGGTACCGACATATCCGGAATATTCGGCACCGTAAGCATGAGCTTCTGCCATTCCTCCATCACGGTCTTCAGTCGCTCTTCGCTCTCGACCATGCCGTTCTTGAGCTGTTGCATCGCTTCAATTATTTTCTCGCGTTCAAAACCGCTCGCGCGCTGGATCTCATTACTTCGCCGATTTTGTTCCGAGCGCTTTGCGTCAAGCTCCTGCCGAAGAAGTTTGCGGTCATCATCCACAGCGAGCAGACGGTCGATGTCTGTATCGATATGCTTTTTTGCGGCACCCGCTTTGATAATGTCCGCGTTCTCCCGGATAAAATGGATATCAAGCATATTCTCTTTAGTATACTGCACCGATGGGTATTCGAGAACTGGAGCGCACAGAGTGGCCAAAACAATTGCTGGAGATACCGCAGTTGCCTCCGCGACTGTGGATTCGAGGCTCATTGCCTATAGCCGGGACGAAAATCCTCGCCGTCGTGGGTTCAAGGGCGATGTCACGTTATGGACAAGAAGCCTGTGAGAAACTCATTCATGGTCTCGCAGATTATCCTGTCTCTATCGTGAGCGGTCTCGCGCTTGGTGTTGATGCTTGCGCACATAAAGCAGCTCTTGTTGCTGGACTCCATACTATCGCCATACCCGGCTCGGGACTCGATGATTCTGTTATCAGCCCGCGATCGAACTTCGGGCTGGCAAAAGAAATACTCAACGCCGGAGGGGCGCTGATATCAGAACAGGAACCTATGCACAAACCGTGGCTAAAAGAGTTCCCATCGCGTAATCGATTGATGGTCGGCATGAGCGATGCGGTACTTATCGTCGAAGCAGGACAGAAATCCGGAACGCTCATCACTGCACGACTCGCGGCGGACTATAATCGTGAACTGCTCTGTATTCCCCACCGCATCGGGGATGCTCATGCTTTCGGCCCACACCTTTTTATTCGCCTCGGTGCGACACTCGTCACCGAATCACTTCATATTCTTGAAGCTCTCAAAATACCGCCACACGAGACCGTTGTGCGTGGCGGTATACCGACCGAGCTTCAAGATGCTGAACTTGAAATTTGGGGTATGCTTGAAGAGCCAAAGACGCGTGATGAGATTCTCCGCCGTGGAAGCACAGCTTCCACGGCGGGCGAATTTCTTACTGCACTTGTTGCCCTTGAGCTTCGCGGCCTTATCAAAGAAGAATTCGGCTCATGGCACCGGATATAATACGAACATATGAAAATTTATTCTTGGAATATGCTTTTTCGAAATCGTGAACTCGATCGCGCGTTTCAATTCATCTCAGAGACTGATTTCGATATCTTCTGCTTGCAGGAAGTGCCCGAAGAATTTCTTAAACGATTACAGACACTCTCTTGTTTTATCGCATTTCGCACGGAGCGAGAACTTCTCTATAAAAAAGGACTCTTGCATAACTATATTGTTATCCTTTCGAAACATATAATAACTAGTGATGGGGAAATCCCCCATCCGGATTATTTGTCACTTCTACCATTGCGAACACGACTCTTCATGCAATTCATGCCGTTTGAATTATTCGCGCGCGTGCGCGATCGTAGAAGCCTATGTGTCGATATAGCCGTACATGGCGTGTCGATGCAAGTATTCAATCTGCATCTTATCCTTGCGCGACCTGCGTGGCGTCTCAAAGAATTTGAGGCAGCGATGACTAAGCACGACACTTCTCGACCTATTATAGTCTGCGGTGATTTTAATATTCTTGAATCTCCGAAAATTTCGATTTTGAATTGGTTGCTCAGCGGACACATGAGTGACGCCCTTCTCTGGACACGTGAGCGAAATCGCATTGAAAAATATTTTGCTACTCACGGGCTTACCAATCCACTACACGGTAAAAACACCCACCCACTTTCCCGTTCGCAGCTCGACCATATTCTCGTTTCTCATTCGTTTTCAATCAAAAACGCGGAGGTTCTGACCGATCGAATTGGCTCCGATCATCGCCTGATACGAGTGGAAGTCGCTTGACCGTATATAGGTATACGCGCTATGAGTGAACATGTGACCAAACGATTACTTATTGTTGAATCGCCTACAAAAGCGAGAACTATTGGAAATTATCTAGGTAAGGACTATACCGTCCTTGCCTCTGTTGGACATGTGCGTGACTTGCCTAAGTCCAATAAGGACGCTGTCGATATCGAAGGCGGATTCATCCCGAGATATGTCATTCCTGCTGAGAAGCGAGAAATAATTGAGAAAATCCAACATGCCGCAATAAAAGCCGACGAGATCTACCTCGCAACCGACCCCGACCGTGAAGGTGAGGCGATCGCGTGGCACATCAAAGAAGTTGCGGGACTGAAGAAGCCAAAGCGCGTCGTTTTCCACGAGATCACTAAAGCTGCAATCGAAGAAGCAATCGCGCATCCGCGACGAATTGATGAGAATCTGCGCCAAGCGCAGGAGGCGCGACGGGTCCTCGACCGCATCGTTGGTTACGATCTCTCCGGACTTATTTGGAAGAAGGTTCGTTATGGACTCTCAGCCGGACGTGTTCAATCACCAGCACTCCGCATCCTTGCAGAACGAGAGCGCGAAATTAAATCTTTCATACCAATAACGTATTTCGTACTCTCAGCACTTTTTAAATCGAAAGCAGGCGATATCGCTACCGTGTGCGTAGAAGAACCCGCAACAAAAGAGGCGGCGGAGCGCATTGTACAGGCCGGCAGGGGTGCTTCGTGGAGCGTCGCAAGCGTTACGGAAAAAGCCGAAGAGCGTAATCCTCGACCACCGTTCACAACGTCAACGTTGCAACAAACCGCATCGACACGCCTCGGCTTTGCACCATCGAGAACCATGCGTGCAGCGCAGAAGCTCTACGAGGCAGGACACATTACCTACATGCGTACCGACTCAGTAAACCTCGGGGCAGAAGCAGTCGCAAAGATGGCCAGCATTATCGAAAAAGATTTCGGCAAAGAATATCTTGAGGTACGCGCATACAAAACAACGAGTAAGAACGCGCAAGAAGCTCACGAGGCTGTCCGTCCTACCGACCCCTCGCACACTCGCGCGGGTGCCACACCGGACGAGGTGGAATTGTACGAACTCATCCGGACACGTGCACTCGCCTCGCAGATGTCTGCGGCACGCATCATGCGCACAAACGTCGCCGCAAAAGCGGACGCCGTTATTCCTCTTTTTACAGCGAACGGTTCGCGCATGCTTTTCCCGGGATGGCTCGCACTCGATACATCAGCGAGGGGTGAAGACGTTGAACTGCCAAAACTTGCAGCTGATGATGTGCTCACTCTCCTCTCGCTTGCAAGCGAAGAAAAACAGACTGAACCACCGAATCGCTACACTGAGGCGGGCCTTATTAAAGAGCTCGAAAAACGCGGTATCGGCCGTCCTTCAACCTATGCATCCATCATGAAAACCATTCAGGATCGCGGCTATGTCGAGAAGCTCGGTCGCGCCCTGAAGCCAACCGCGACTGGTATGGTCGTCTCCGGATGGCTTGAAGAAAATTTTCCTGAATATGTGAGCGACACCTTTACTGCAGAGATGGAAGACGAGCTCGATGAAATAGCGCGCGGTGAACGCGGCTATACCGAGACGCTTAAGGAATTTTACGGCCCGTTCGAAAAGGCCGTACGAGCGAAAGACAAACTTCCGAAAGCAACATCACTTGGAGATGCTCCGGCCGAATTCCCTTGTCCTCTTTGCGGGAGTCCTATGGAATTCAAGCTTGGCCGCGGTGGTATTTTCATGAGCTGCAAAAAATATCCTGATTGCCTCGGGGCACGTACAGAAGAAGGCACTGAGCTCAAGAGTGACACGCCTATCGGACTCGATCCAAAAACTAGCATGCCCATTTTTATTAAGACCGGACGTTTCGGACCCTATGTGGAAATGGAGCTTCCACCAGATGAAAACGCTAAAGAAAAAGAAGCTGAGGAGGCAAAAGTAAAAGGGAAAAAGAAACGCGGCAAAGGCCGCGTGAAGAAAGCCGCCAAGCGCGCAAGTATTCCGGCCGGTACCGATCTCGCGCAAGTAACGCTTGCTGATGCGATCAAGTATCTTTCGCTGCCACGCGAGCTTGGGATGCACCCTTCAACCGGCAAGGCTGTATTCGCCTCAACCGGACGCTTTGGGCCTTATGTAGGCAGTGATGGTGAGTTCCGCTCTCTCAAGGTCATTGTGGGCGATCCCTATACTCTCACACTCGACAAAGCTCTTGCCCTTTTAGCCGAACCCAAAAAACTGCCGAGAGGCGTCGAAATCGCAAAAGAAATTGGTAAACACCCACGCACGGGGAAAAATCTTGTGCTGTACAAATCGAAACAGGGACTCTTCCTCAAGAAAGGTCTCCGTCGTATCTACCTACCCGAAGCTACGAAACCAAATTCATTTACACCAGAAGAAGCAGCTGAGTATCTGAAATAAAGTTTAGTGGGAAAAACGACGGCGGTGTATGATGTCCTCAATGACGCCCGTCAAAGAGATCATTGGCGAAATGTCGGATGCCTCGCCCGAGGATATCGCCTTCGTGACGAAGGCATATGAGTTCTCCAAAAAAGCGCACGAGGGTCAGATCCGCTATTCGGGTGAGCCCTATTTCGTACATGCCGCAGCCACGGCAAAAATTCTTGCCGAATACAACATGGACGCAACCACCATTGCCGCTGGCCTCCTTCATGATGCTGTCGAAGACGCACGTGCTTCGCGCGAAGAAATTGAAAAAGAGTTCGGAAATGAGTTGCTTTTCATTGTCGATGGCGTAACCAAACTCGGGACCCATAAATACCACGGTGCTGAGCGCCATGCGGAAAGTCTTCGTCGACTCTTGGTGGCAACCGCGAGCGACATTCGCGTACTTATCGTGAAGCTCGCTGATCGCTTCCACAACATGCAAACCTTGGAGCATGTGCCAGAACACAAACGCTGCCGAATTGCACTTGAAACGCTTGAAATTTATGCCCCTATCGCTGACCGACTTGGTATGGGTAAGATGAAACGAGATCTTGAGGATCTTGCATTCCCCTACGTCGACCCTGACGCCGCAAATCACACTGCCGAGGTGCGAAAATTAAAGACACAAGAGACGGAGGACGGCCTGGCTAAGGTGCAGAAGGAAATTGAGAGTGAACTTGCAAAAAAGAATTTCACAACACTTCGCACCGATATCCGTATGAAAGGACTCTGGAGTCTGCACCAAAAACTAAATAGGAAGCATGATGATATCAACCTCATCCATGACATCGCTGCTCTCCGTATAGTCGTTCCAACTATTGAGGAATGCTATACGACACTCGGTATCGTACACGCGCTCTATAAGCCACTACCAGGCGAATTTAAAGACTATATCGCCTTCCCCAAGCCTAACGGCTATCAATCGCTTCATACGACGGTCGTGACGCCAAATGCGGGCATCGTCGAAATCCAAATTCGCACCGAAGAAATGCACCGAAGCGCTCAATTCGGTATTGCATCACACATGACGTATAAACAATTAGGCAAAGAGATTGAGCAACTCGACAAACAGGTTCAGAAGAGTAGATTTTCATCTCTGTCTTTTACATGGATCCGCTCACTCATCCCCTCGCTTATGAAAGTCACAAAAAAGGAGGAAGGGGCTGGAGGAATAAAAGGTGTCACGAAGGCACCGGTGTGGCTCACCGAGCTCGCTGAGGCGCATACAGAAGTCGCCGGTTCTAAAGAATTCGTAGACGGGCTTAAAGAAGATTTTTTCTCACACCGTGTGTTCGTATTTACTCCAAATGGAGATGTCATTGACCTGCCCGCGGCGTCAACGCCGATTGATTTCGCCTATGCGATACATAGCGATCTTGGGGACCATCTTCAAGGTGCAAAAGTAAATGGTAAACTTGTCCCTTTTGAAACGATACTTGGCAACGGCGAGGTCGTCGAAATACTGAGACGCGACTCTGCACACCCCTCGGTCAAATGGCTCGACATAGCGCGAACATCACTCGCTCGACGACATATCCGCGCAGCCCTCGGTATGAATGAGCCCGCTAAACCGCCCGAGGAAAAGAAGCGGCGCGTGCGAAAAACGAAATAGGGAGCAAGGGATTTTAAACCGAAAAATTGCTTACTGAGTAGAGTTCATCTTCCGAAGGCTCTTCAGGTGCCGCAAGTGCAATTGGGTCATTTGGAAGTTGTGTGGTATTCGGAAATTCGATCATCGATGTGTTCGCCTCAGCCAAAATCTCTGGAGAGGATATATTTGACTCTTGTTGTGCGGAACGGACCGCAAGAGAGGCAGCAAGAACGGAAAGATCTTCTGGGGAAAAGAAATCGATAAGCAGACGGCCTCCTTCGGCGTTGGTTTCAATAATGACGCGCGTGCCGAGCGTCTCGGTCAAAGATTTCTCCAGCTCGACCATTTCAATCGACTTTCGGTGATGGGTGCGCACTCGTTCTTGCGCAATAGATCGGGCGATGCGCTCGGCGGCGCGGACCGGGAGGCGTTTTAAAATAATTTCCTTAAAAAGAGTCTCGCGTTCTTCGGGACGACTATTGAGCGCCAGGAGCGGCCGCGCATGACCCTCACTGATTTCTTTCTCCACAATAGCGTTTTGCATGTGCTCGGGCAGCGTAAGAAGACGAAGACTATTCGAGACGTATTCGCGACTCTTGCCAATCTTCGCTGCGGTCTCGGCGTGCGAGATACCAAATTCTTCAATGAGCTTCTGAAGTGCTTTGGCGCGATCAATAGCATTTAAATCTTCTCGTTGGAGATTCTCGATGATTGCAAGCTCAAGTTTCGTAAGATTGCTTTCGCCATGACGAATGACCACGGGTATCTGCTTCAAACCCGCGAGTTTACTCGCCCGCAAACGCCGTTCACCTGCAATGAGCTCATATATGCTCTCGAGACCACCTTCAGGTTTCTCGACATCGGTTCTACTAACGACTAGCGGCTGCAACACGCCATACTGGCGAATACTCTCCGCAAGCGAAATGAGTCCTGTCTCGGTAAACTCTCTCCGTGGCTGGTACGGATTCGGTATAATGCGATCGACATCAATCCAGAAAACCGAATCGTACTTGGTGGGAATATAGCGCGCATCATCATTCATTTGTGCAATTCTAACATGATGAAAATATGATTGCGAAATGGTACTGTGCACTCTATCGCCGGGGTGGCGGAATTGGTAGACGCAACGGATTCAAAACCCGTCGTCGCAAGACATGAGAGTTCGAGTCTCTCCCCCGGCACAGATTGAGCAGAGCGAATATGTGTCGGGGGAGCATGACGCCTGCGCGTCATGCATGAGAGACTCGAAAGGTACAGGCATGTCGCGGAGCGACGCCGAACCGGGGTCGCGTATACGTATGAGCGAAGCGAATTAGTAAAACGTGACCGAGCCTCCCCCGGCACCAGAAAAGAAATTTGACATAAATATAATCGATGATATACTAGAACGCGGATGAAGTAATTAAACTACCTACAATAAAAGGAGGTCCTTACATGCCAGAAGTACTCGCCAGAAAAAGTACTCCCCTTCGTTCGGGATATTCCATCTGTTTTAATCCAAAGAATCAGTGTTTGTGGCTGTTTGATGAAAATGGGGTAATCATACGCTGGGAGAACAGCGATGATAAAAAGATAGTTGAATTCATCAAATCTAACAACGAATTTGCAGATCTCGCGCGACTACTTGGAGAAATGTTTGGACTTCGAATTAAAAAAGCGCATATGCTAACAGGATATAGCTTTGAATATTTCTGAGCATTAGCGCCAAAGGCCCTCGCATGGATATCCATGCGAGGGCCTTTTCTTAATGATGCAGAACTAACGTTCTAGGTGGAATCTACAACTTCCCCACTAGGTCTAGCCCCGGCTCAAGAGTATCGTCACCCGGTTCCCAAGAAGCAGGACAGACTTGACCCTTATGAGTCTCGACATACTGTGCAGCCTGGAGCTTCCTTAATGTCTCCGAACCTTTGCGACCAATAGAATTATCGTTCACCTCCATCGAACGCAGTGTCCCGGAAGGATCGATGATAAACGTACCGCGAAGCGCGAGACCTTCGTCTGTAGTAAGTGCTGCTTCGCCGCCTTCGATAAGGACCCCGAATGCGGAGGAGATCTTGCCGGAAGGATCCGCCGCCATCGGATACGCAATCTCCTTTATGCCGGGAGACACATCGTGCCACGCTTTGTGAGTATGCACCGTGTCGGTCGATACCGAAATAATTTCAGCATTGAGTTCTAAGAACTTCGGATACAACTTTGCAAGCTCCTCGAGCTCTGTCGGGCAGACGAAGGTAAAGTCCGCCGGATAGAACACCAACACGGTCCACTTCCCCCTCAGTTTTGAGAGACTCATCGTCTTGATAGCGCCCTCATGAAAGACCTCAAATTCAAAATCCGGCACCGTCGTACCTACTTTTATCTGCGAAATATAGTCTTGCACCAAGTCATGGAACTCACCGCAATGTTCGCAATAGTTGCTTTTGGTATCTTTCATATTTTTTGATTACGCTTGCACCATGATACCATCGCTCGCAGTGCAAAGACAAATTCTACTCATTATGGGGCCTACCGCCTCAGGGAAATCCTCACAAGCAGTTGAGGAGGCTCTCGCACGCAGCGGTGAAATTATTTCCGTCGATTCACGACAGGTGTATCGCGGACTTGATATCGGTACCGAGAAAATCTCGCGTGAGGAAATGCGCGGCATACCTCATCATCTCATCGATATGCTCAACCCAGAAGCAACCTATTCTGCGGGAGATTTTGTCGGTGATGCGACACGACTTATCGAAGAAATTTCGGCTCGAGGAAAGCTCCCGATTCTCGTCGGCGGAACGCATTTTTATTTCAATGCGCTGCTCCATGGCCTCCCGACAGGAGTGGACGCGAACCCCAAGCTGCGCGAGGAACTTGAAAAACTCACTACCGAAGAATTATATACGCGCGTCCGCTTCGCGGACGCGCGTCGTGCTGTCGAGCTCGACCCGCAAAATCGCCGCCGGCTCATCCGTGCACTTGAAATTATCGAGGCGAAAGGGGAAGTTCCTATGCGCACGAAGCCCGTGTCCGCATACGCGGTCGAGTGGATTGTTATTGACCCAACAAAAGAAGAATTGCGTACAAGAATCGACGCGCGACTTGCCACCGCTCTTGCACGAGGACTTATTGATGAGATACGCCGCGTGCGTGATGCGGTCGGCGACGAGCGTCTGAACGAACTTGGTCTTGAATACAAAATGGTAGGTGAATTTTTACGTGGGGAACGAACCGAAACATCGCTCCTCCCTGCTCTGTCGGCAAAACTCTGGCAGTATGCCCGTCGCCAGAAGGCCTGGCTGCGTAAACTTAAAGACGAATCGAACGTGTGAAATTAGTTACACTCACAATTCGATAACATACCAACACTTATATGTATGTGGCCACCTTCATCATTGATGAATGCTCCCGAGTTGCATGCCATCGCTGCCGCCGAAAGTGCTTGTTTGTTTTGCTGATCACCGAAATCAACCGCGTAGGAACTCCCGATACAACTCCTGCCGCCGTAGTGGCAAGATTTGACCTCGTGCGCGCAACCAGCTGCGGTTCCACCCGCCGCGCACTGTGCAAATGTTTTCGAACCGCTGGCTATCACACTATCAGAAATGGAAGAGATTCTGCCAACGCCTGCCGGCACTTTTGCGACCATACAGGACAACAATGAATTGAGTGCTCCTGATTCGGTAATCACTTGTGCATCTATCCCCGGATCAAACGTGAACTTGCCTTGCACAGCTCCAGGAATAAGACCAGGCGTCGTGACCGCTTGATTTAATGTATCTCCGGGCAGTGCCCCCTTTTGAGGAAGGCATGCTGGAGCATTGTGTGAACCGATGATGTCCGCCCATGCTTTCAAGCCATTCGCTTGAGTTGGATTATAAAGCACCGCCATAATTGCAGCGACAATCATCCAGCCAGCTAGTGAAATGACAAGACCAATGATGGTGTTCCAGAGAACTTTTTTTGCCTTTTGAATATCTCCAGAGGATGTCGGATTTACCACCATGAGGAATCCTGCGTAGCCAATCATGATCGGCGCGACAAATACAATAGCAATAGTGATAGAAAAACTAATGATGTTATTGATAACTACAAGTACCATGCCCCAGCCTGCAGGACACACTGATTGATTATCTCCTTGCGGAATAATCGGACCAAAAAATGGTATTGCTGACGCGTGCGCAGCCAGAGGTAGCAGTGCGATTGAACTCACTATAAAAAAGAGTGCCAATAGAGAAATGCGAGAACGCATGCATATATCATACCGCGCGAGACTCTGCGCCACGCGGCTTTTCCCCCACACGGTTTTTTGCCTTCTAACAAACCCGCGAACCCTCCTCCATCGCCTTTGCTCAGTCTGACCTTGCGAAGCCCCAGGTATTCGCTTCTCACCCTCTATCTGCTATCTTTCCTAGTACGGGTCCATCGTATAATGGTAGTACATCGGTCTCCAAAACCGACAGCCCAGGTCCGATTCCTGGTGGGCCCGCAGCGAACATAGTGAGCGAGGAGTCCAACAGGAATCGGACCGCGGGCCGCAGCACCCGAGGAGGGTGCGAAGGTCTCGAGCCTAGCAAGGCGAGAGGCGATTCCTGGTGGGCCCGCCGAAGATATTAAAAAACTTACGCATTAACATCTGACTCCACCGTACGTACTTCCTTGTGCGCCGATTTACCCTCATTATCTACTTGATAGAGCACTACCGCACCGAAGAGCATCTCGAGATTGCGTGCTTCATCTTTCGAAATCGATTCAATATATACCATGAGCGCGCGCAAAGCATTCCCATGCGAAACAATAAGCACACTCTTTCCAGTCTGTAAAAGCGGCACGACCGTACTACAGTAAAATGGCACTACTCGCTCGTAGACCTGTCTAAGTGTCTCGCCATGAGGAATGGGGTAGTCCCAGTCGCGACGCATATGTTCGAAAACTTCCTCCCCAAGAATCTCCTTCATCTCCCACTTGTTTTTCCCTGTGTAATCGCCGTAGTCACGCTCGTTCAGCATCGGTACACGCTCTGTCGGCACGTTTTGTAGCCCCAAATTTCCCAGCATAGACGAGAGTGTCTCGCTTGAACGAACTTGTGTGGAAGCGAATGCATTGTCGATGCGTACCCCTTGAAGCAAGGCTCCCATCTCACTCGACTTCAAGAATCCATATTCGGTAAGGTGCACATCGCGCGTGCCGGTCCACAGACCTTTTTTGTTCCATTCCGATTCGTGGTGTCGCGCGATGATAAGAGTACCAGGGAGTGTCATAGCATATGCAAATGTTCTTCAATCTCGATCAGGCGATCATATTTCACCACGCGTTCTTTTTTCGTTGGTGCACCGGCCTTAATGTAATCGCACGAAAGGCCGACGGCGAAGTCCGATATGAACGTGTCCATGGTTTCCCCCGAACGATGCGAGGCAAAGAGTTTCCATCCTGCATTTCGCGCTGCCCGAACTGCTTCGATAGTCTCGGTCACTGTGCCGATTTGATTTGGCTTAATGATACATGCATTGGCAGCCTTCTTTTCTGCTGCCATGCTTATACGCTCTACGTTGGTCACGGTAAGATCATCCCCGACAATAGACAGAGTTCCGCCAAGCGACTTCTGAAGTGCTACAAATCCATCCCAGTCATCTTCTGCAAACCCGTCTTCAATTGAAATGATCGGGTATTTCTTCGCCGAGGCGGCGTACCATTCGAGCATCTGCTCCCTGCCTATTACCTGCTCTTTCCCGCCCGCTTTTAACACGTAACTTCCGTCTTTGTAAAAACTGCTTGCCGCAATATCGAGTGCGATTCGTATCTGTTTAGTCGTATACCCAGCTTGCGATATGGCGGACACCAACAATTCGAGAGCTTCGTCATTCCCGCTGAGCGCGGGTGCGAATCCTCCTTCATCGCCCATCGAGGTACTACTGCCCTTCTGCTCCAATAACGACTTCAATATCGACATACACTTCTCTGCTGCGACAACGCGTTCGCGCACACTCTGGAATCCAATCGGTGCAAGCATGCACTCTTGAATATCAATGCCGTAACGTGCGTGTTTGCCCCCGTTGAGGATGTTAAAGAGCGGTTGCGGTATGGAAAAAGCTTTTCTGTTGTCGAGAGCGCCGAGATACGCGTAGAGCTCTATACCATGTTCCTTAGCTTGCGCCCGTGCAAAAGCGACTGAGACCGGCAAGATGGCATTCGCTCCGAGCCGGCTCTTATTCGGTGTGCCATCAAATTCACATAAGAAGGTATCGAGATTCTGTTGGTCGAATTCTTTTCCGACGACAGCCGCTGCTACGGTTTCGTTCACATGCGTAATCGCTTCCGATACACCACGTGTCGCTCCACCACCATCACGCAGTTCATGCGCCTCATATGCTCCGACACTTGCGCCTGACGGCACCGATGCTGATCCTTTCCCTTGCAGAGTCTCGAGCTCGACTTCTACCGTCGGATTGCCACGCGAGTCAAAAATTTCCCGAGCCCTAATCCCTTGTATTGTTGCCATACAGTGTCTGTAGTTTGTTTATCACGATACCACGGAAGCAACTGCTCTGAGTCTAAGTTACGTCTTCTCGAAATCCCTGTCTCAGGACCACTTGTTAAAAACCGCCTTCTCGGCGGTTTTTAATTATCTCTTTGCCTCTTTAAAAGTAACGCGTTTGCGCAACGTCGGATCGAACTTTTGGAGTTCGATCTTGCGCTCGGTGGTCTTTCTATTCTTGCGAGTCCAGATAACATGGTTGGACTTCGTGGACTTGAGCCTAAGTAGGCGGTCTTGTGACATGCGTAAAATGTAACAGATTCGTCATTATGTCGCAAGCAAAGCAGGAACGCTCTACACTGTGGCTGATACGGAACTCGAGTGCGCCTTCCGCGACGCACGCTTTTTTACTTCAAAATGGGGCTCATCGTTCTTGATAGTGATAGTCACGGTACCGCCCTCCATCACCCCATGGTCAACCATCATCGATGCGAGAGGGGTGAGTATCTTATCCTGGATTGTGCGGCGGAGTGGACGGGCACCATATTGAGGATTATAACCCTTGTCGGCAAGCCATGAATGTACTTGGGGATCAATCGCGAGCGCAATGCGCTTTTGCGTGAGTCGTTTCATAACCTCTTCAACTTGCGTATCGACAATCTTGGCAAGTGCCTCCTTTGCGAGCACATCGAAAATAATAATGTCATCAAGACGATTAAGAAATTCGGGGCGGAAGTGCTCTTTGAGTGCACTCATAACTCTTTCTTTTGTCTCTTCGTAACGAGTTGCATCTGTAGCACCTGCGGTACCGAAGCCGATATGCGCAAGTCGGTCGATGAATTCCCCACCAATATTACTGGTCAATACGATGATCGTGTTCTTAAAGTTGACTTTACGTCCTTTGCTGTCGGTCAGATGACCAGAATCAAGCACTTGAAGAAGAATATTGAACACTTCCGGATGAGCCTTCTCGATTTCGTCGAAGAGTACCACCGCATATGGACGATGTCGAATACGTTCGGTCAGTGAGCCTGCCTCTTCATAGCCTACATAACCTGGTGGCGCACCAATAAGCTTCGCAACTGAGTGCTTCTCCATAAACTCACTCATATCCACGCGTACAAGAGCATCAGTATCATTAAACATGAACTCCGCGAGCTTTTTTGAAAGCTCAGTCTTCCCCACGCCAGTGGGACCGAGGAAGAGGAACGAGCCTATCGGGCGATTAGGATCACTAATGCCTACCCGTGAGCGTTTTACAGCATCAGTGACCTTCTTCACGGCGATATCTTGGCCGATAACACTCCGCTTGAGAGCTTCTTCCATGCGCGAAAGTTTTGTGACCTCTTCTTCGAGCATGCGTGCAACCGGAATACCGGTCCAACGAGCGACGACGCCTGCAATATCTTGTTCCGTCACTTCCTCATTCAATACACGTCGCGACTTCTGCAACGTCTTTAGACGCTTCAATTTCGTCTCAAGATCTTTCTGAATATGCGGAATACGCCCGTACCGAATTTCCGCGACCGTGCCAAGATCGGCCGCAGCCTCGGCATTGTCCGCCTGTATCTTCAACGCTTCAAGTTCAGTCTTGGCAGCACGAATACCGACCAACACCTCTTTCTCGTTCTTCCACTTGAGTTCAAGCTCACTGGTTTTCTCTTTCAAATCAGCAACTTCTTTGTCGATGACCTTAATGCGCTCTTTAATTTCTTTGGCGTGTTCACCTTCCAAATCTTTTTGGAGCGCCTGACGCTCGATCTCAAGGCGACGAATCTTACGATCGGTTTCTTCCAAGAGCGGAGGCTTATTTTCAAGCGCGATGCGGAGCCCCGATGCAGCTTCATCGATAAGATCAATGGCCTTGTCAGGTAGGAAGCGGTCGCTGATATAACGCGACGAGAGTTCGACCGCTGCGACGACGGCTCCATCGGTAATACGGACGCCGTGGAAAAGTTCGTACTTGTCTCGCAGCCCGCGCAAGATAGCGATACCATCCTCAACCGAAGGTTCTTGTACGAACACCGACTGGAAACGCCGCGTAAGCGCAGCATCTTTCTCGATATATTTCTGATATTCCTTCAGCGTGGTCGCCCCAACAACACGGATCTCACCGCGCGAGAGCGCAGGCTTTAGCATGTTTGACGCATCCAAAGATCCCTCGGCACCACCCGCACCCACGAGCATATGAAGCTCATCGACAAAGAGAATGACCTTCCCTTCGGCACGCTCAACTTCTTTCATCACATTCTTCATGCGCTCTTCGAACTCCCCACGGTATTTGGTGCCAGCAATCATGAGTCCGAGATCGAGTGAGAGAAGCTCTTTGCCTTTGAGCGATTCGGGAACATCGCCCGATGCCATGCGTGCGGCAAGCCCTTCCGCAATCGCAGTCTTCCCTACTCCTGCTTCACCTATAAGAACCGGGTTATTCTTCGTGCGACGTGCAAGAATCTGAATAACTCGATTGATTTCAGTATCGCGACCTATAACTGGATCAAGTTTATTTTCAGCAGCGAGCTTATTAAGATTGCGCGCATACTTCGTGAGTGCGCGAAAACGTTTCGGCTCTGTGACCTGTCCGTCTTTCGAATTTTTAAGCTCTTTGAGGACTGCTATTGCGGCGTTCTGGGTTATCGAGAAGCGTGTGAAGATATCAGCAGCCCCACCCGGATGTTCAATGACGGCAAGAAAGAGATGCTCGGTACCAACAAACGTATCGTTCATTCGCGCAGCAATCTTTCCTGACGTTTCGAGCGCCTGGGCAAGATCCGGTGTGAGGTAGATCTGGTATGTGGGTGAAAGAACAGAAGCATTCTCAGGCGTCTCAAGGTGCTCAAGTATGGTATCCGCCAGCAGGTTGGTATCGACTTCCATCCGATCAAGCATCGAGAAAACGAGTGACTCCTCTTGTAGCACGAGCGCCCCGAGCAAGTGGAGCGGCGAAACATGATTCTGTCCGCGCTCTATCGCGAGCTCGTGCGCACGACGAACGGCTTCTTTTGCTTTGGTAGTAAAATTATTAAAAGGAGGCATAGGTAGAGATTATTACTTCACTACAGCGGTCGAGGTTGCAGTCGTTGAGGTGGCGGCGAGGAGCATGGCTATTCTGTCTGAAGGAATGAGCAGCCCCGAGGTTATCCCTGCACTGATTCCGATGAGATTCCCCGATAAATCAACGGTAGCACTTCCTGCACCGGTATCCGGCAATGTGGTATGAACACCTTTCGTGCTCACGCGAGCCACGATGCCGGTAGTCGCGGAACCGTCGGTGCTGATAGCGAGAGCGGTCTGACCAAGCTTCAGATTATTCAAGGTCACCAGAATCGGTGAGGATATTTTTGGCAACACTGCGCTATCGGCGAAACCATAGATGGCGATGCCGCCGCCTTCATGGGCAAGAGAAGCCGGAATATACGAACCGTCCGAAAATTCGATGAGTACTTCTCTGGGCAAGATGTCTTGTGCTGCGGTCGCGATGGCACGCGATTTAGAAAGATACGTGCCGATAGAAACGGCCGGGGTCGATGTACCGGTCTGCGCAGCATAGATCGCGACCTCGCGAGACGCGCTTATGCCAAGAGCCGCCGTAACAAGATCCTGATTCGAGGGTGCCGGCGCGAGAGCGACGCTGGCAGGTGCTACCTGCTGTGTAACCCTCTCAATAGTGTGCTCAACAACACGATTCACCGTTTGCGTCACAATAGGTGGCGCTTTATCAAGCAACGAGACCGTCAAAATACCGGTCGCGACTGCCGTCACGAAATTCACAAGAATCGTGAGCAATATGAGTTGAGATTTTGAGAGTTCCTCAATATTCATACAGATATAATGCTACCCATGACTACTATTGTCAATAAATGCAACTGCCCGTGCAAGCGCCCTAGCAAAGCGGGTTAATTCGCTCGAACGAACGTCCGGACCCCACGAGATTCGGAGTGTCGCGCGAGCGCGTTCGGGGTCACCCGTGAGAGCCAGAACTGCACGCGATCCCTCTTTAGAGTCTGTTTCGCATGCACTTCTCGATGAGATGGCGAAACCCGCTTCGTCAAGGAGCGCGACGAGGTAGTCGGTGTCACGACCCGGGAACGATAGGTTGAGAATCTGTGGCGCCTGAAAACGACCTTCCTGTATATAAACATTCTGAACACTATTATTGATGGCTTCGATAAGAAGAGTTCGCTCTCGCTCCGCCGAAGCCCGAAACGCTTCACGACCATGAACAACAATTGAGAGCGTGTGCGCGAAATTCCGCGCAAGTTTAGGCGCTTCACTTCCGGAACGCAACCCACGCTCCTGACCGCCTCCTGCATAGAGCGGAGCAATCGGAATTGTCTGATGTGCAATCAGAACGCCGATACCGCGCGTCTCGCCAACTTTCGAAGCATCGAGGGTGAGTAAATCTGCGCCGAAGTGCGCGCGCGACATCTTCTCGGTCAAAGAGGCCTGACTAGCATCGACATGGAGCAGCGCCCGTTCACCCATGTAGGACGTACTACGTCCTACATGGGTCTGGAGAAGATGTGCCACTTCGCGCGTATTCCACACCACACCTGTTTCGCCACAAACAGCATCCATTGAGATCAGCGTTGTTTCGCTCCGTAACATTTTCGTTAATGCTTCGATATCAACGCGACAATCCTTAATCGGAAGAGGCTCAACTACATTTCCCTCCGTCATCAATAATTTTGCATTCTCCACGATTGACGCGTGCGAGCTTGGCAAATATAAAATATGCATATCTTTCCCGCCGTTCGCCTTACGTGCTCTTGTATGCCCAAGGATTGCGAGAGCGTTACTCTCCGTCGCACCACTCGTAAAAATGACATCGTCCGACTGCACTTCGGTAAGCCGCGCGATAGTTGCCCGGGCGTCTTCAAGCATTTTCTTCGCGAGCCTTCCCTCTTCATGGGGCGACGAAGGGTTACCACTTACGCCCGAGGCATAATCTAAATAGCTTCTATGATTCCAAAACATGATTCAATTCTACACGATGTTGCATGCTAGTAGATGCCGCGTCTCATTCTGTAGAGAATACATTGCATCATAAGCATAAAGAAAATGTTGCAATTAAGTCATTTTTGTGATGAAATAGAGCCATTATGGCGCGGATCCAAAGACCGCCCGTCATCGCGGTGATGGGCCACACAGACCATGGAAAGTCTTCGCTTCTGGATTACATCCGAAAGGCGAATATTGTTGCGGGTGAGGCGGGTGGCATCACTCAGCACGTTGCTGCATACATCGCGCTCCACAATGAGCGTCCAGTCACTTTCCTTGATACTCCCGGGCACGAAGCATTCAAAGCACTGCGTACTCGAGGTGCAGCAGCAGCAGATATCGCAATTCTCGTCGTCGCGGCAGATGAGGGAGTGATGCCACAAACCCTTGACGCACTTACCGCAATTGCCGAAGCAGGTATTCCGTATATCATCGCCATTACGAAAATCGATAAGAATAACGCGGATATCGGTCACACGAAAAACTCTCTCATCGAGCATGGCATATTCATCGAAGGCATGGGCGGTGACATTGCTTTCGCACTCGTCTCCTCCAAGACAGGCGAGGGGATACCGGAACTTCTTGACCTCGTCCTTCTCTCAGCAGATCTTGCTGATATCACAGCCGACCCTCTCGAAAGCGCGACCGGATTCATACTCGAATCCACGCAAGATCCGAAACGCGGAGCATCAGCGACACTCATCCTGAAGGACGGCACGCTCACGCTCGATGGGTTCGTCGTCGCAGGCGATGCATACGCCCCTATTCGTTTCATCGAAAACTTCCTTGGCAAACGTGTCGACCAAGCGGGACCCTCTGAACCCGTACGAATTTCTGGGTTCTCTAAATTACCTACCGCCGGATCTCTATTTAGCGTTGTAAAAAATAAAAAAGAAGCGGAAGCACTCGCGAATGAACACGCCAAAATAAGTACCCCAACGCCTGAGCGTAGCGCCGCAGTTGCGGGCATCACCGAACTTCCTCTTATCATAAAGGCTGATGTCGCTGGATCGGTTGATGCCATAGCACACGAACTTAAGAAAATCACCCATGAGCGCGCAACAATTCGAGTTGTCTCTTCGGGCGTCGGTAGTGTCTCGGAAACCGACGTCAAGACAGCTCATGCTGCCGGAGCAGTCATCATCGCATTCAACGTCTCAACTGATGCTATCGCTAATGATCTGGCGCAACGGGACTCACTCAGCATCCTCTCATTCTCGATTATTTATGAACTTTCAGCGAAGATTGCAGAACTCCTTGTTGCGCGAGTGCCGGTCGTCGCTTCTGAGAAAGAGCTCGGGCGCGCTATGGTATTGAAAACTTTCTCTTCGGGTGCAAAGAAGCAAGTTCTCGGCGCACGCTACGTGTCGGGAATTCTCTCGGTCGGAAATCGCCTAAAGATACTGAGAAAAGATGTTGAAATCGCGCGCGGTAATATTGCAAACCTTCAGCAAGCACGCGCTGACGTCAAAGAGATTAAGACTGAGGGTGATTTCGGTACTGAAATCGAAGCACGCGAAAATGCAGCGTATGGCGATGAACTTGTTGCTTTCGTTATCGCCGATATATGAAACCCGACACGCGAGTACGTACTCCTCGCAAGCAGACTACCCGTGCTGCCGAGATAGTCGCACGCGAAGCTGCCTTATTCATTGGTCGTGAAGCCGGAAGAGAATCCCTCATCACCGTCATTCGCGCACAAAGCGTCGCGCACGGTGACCGTATCTTAGTTTTCATCAGCGTTTTCCCTGTCGAGAAAGCGCGCGCAGCCCTCGCATTCCTTGAACGACAGCGCGAGGCGTTCTCGGACCACTTAAAAACTCATGCGCGACTCCGTCTTCCCCGTATCGATTTCCTTCTTGATAACGGCGAACAGCTAGGCGAACCTCTCAAAAGTTAGTATTATCTAAGAACGGCCCGGTGGTGAAGTGGTAACACGACAGTCTGCAAAACTGTTATGCGCGGGTTCAATTCCCGCCCGGGCCTCTGAAGTCCTCGAAAGAAGCCCGGACGGATTGCGCCTGCGCGCAATCCATCGGGAATTGAAAGCCGCAGACATATTCGAGCAGCAGCGAGAATGCCGAGGGCGGGGTCGAGGAAATTCTTGAGCGATAACGAGAGAAGTATCCGTGACCAATTCCGCCCGGGCCTCATTCGCGAAAAGTTGTATGATAGGAAAATGCCGAGGTGGCGGAATTGGTAGACGCACAGGACTTAAAATCCTGAGAAAGCCTAAAAACCTTCATGTGGGTTCGATTCCCACCCTCGGCACCATAGATGATCATGATGGAGAAAAAGCGACGATTGCGCATAGGGATTTTTGATTCTGGACTCGGGGGATTGGATATCCTCCGCTTTATCGTACGCACGCTGCCGCAGTATGACTATATGTATCTCGGCGACACCGCTCGCGCGCCATACGGACATCGATCGCAGGAAACAATACATATGTATACAAAACAGGCGGTGCGATTTCTTTTTCGGAATGAATGTGCTCTCGTAATTATTGCGTGCAATACCGCCTCAAGTGAAGCGCTCCGCAAAATACAGCAGACGTATTTGAAGGGACCTAACCCAGAAAAAAAAATACTTGGCGTACTTATCCCTGCAGCAGAAGAAGCGACACGGAAAACCACAAATCAAAGAATAGGTGTCATCGCGACAACAGCTACCGTTGCATCCGAAGCGTTCGTCCGAGAATTGAAGAAACTTGATCCTGATGTAAAAGTATTCCAAAAAGCATGCCCAGCTCTTGTCCCACTCGTAGAAGCGGGAAAGCAGAACACGGAAGAAATGCGAGTTGCACTTAAGAAATATCTACGGCCGTTTACGGGCAGAAATATAGATACACTCATTCTTGGCTGCACACACTACGGAATTTTAGAAAAAGACATTCGCAAAATCATTGGTCCAAACATCACGATTATATCCGAGGCAACAATAGTCCCGGGGAAATTAAAAAGATACTTACAGAAGCACAGCGACCTCGAGGAAACTCTCAGTAAGCAGTCGAGAACCCACTTTTATTCAACTGGCCATATTGATAATTTCAAACTTTTGGGAAATAAGCTTTTCAGAATAACAATGCAGGTTGAAAAGGCAACTCTTCGTTGATCTAAGGGCCCACGAGTTACTAAGCATTTTGCTCCAAGCATTCGCAAAACGCTAAGTACTCTCGAACCAGGCCCGCCATCTTCACGGGCTCAGACATGTGCGCCTACCTGGATTCGAACCAGGGACCGTCTCCTTAAGAGGGAGCTGCTCTA
>CAYXYP010000002.1:0-89400 GCA_964469405.1 uncultured Candidatus Saccharibacteria bacterium | reverse complement strand
CATTTCCATTAGCACTTCCCGAAGCCCCAGCACGAACATAGTGCTTAGCTGCCTCAGCATTCGCAGGGCCAAACATAAAAGCCACGAGAAGCAGCGTGACATAAACTATATGCTTCGTTGAAGCATTCATTCTGGCGCCGTTAGAATACTCATATGCACATCATACTTCCTAAGTGATTAAAAAGTCATTGCCCATCCACTATTACTTGTTATGCTTGTGGACTCACTAGTGTCTTGACTGGCGGCGGAACTCTTGACAAAACTATGATTTAGGTGGTACACTGCATACAGCGATATTCAGTGTCATTCACCTTTGAGAGGGGGCTTATATGTTCGAAGTGATTTTCGGATTGGTTGCGCTCGGCGGAGTAGTTTTCTCGCTCTACGTTGTAAAGTACTTCTGCGGCGAATCCTCCGAGCAATAATATCGAGAGCTGTGCTAGGCGTCGGAACCCCCATAGGTTCCGACGCTTTACTTTATGTTCGCACGGATTTTTTCAGCAATAGCTGCAGCATCATCTCTGGAAAAATCCTTCTGCGGCCAGAAAGAAAACTCGCTACGCGAATGACGGGGAACGATATGGAAGTGAAGATGAAATACGATCTGCCCGGCTGCAGCTTCGTGATTTGAATTGATATGAACGCCATGTGCACCAACAGCATCCCGGACGGCAGGTGAGATTTTCTGTATCGTGCGCATGACAGCAATAAGAGTTGCGTCATCGGCATCAAAGATATTCCGCACTGGCTTCTTCGGTATGACGAGCGTGTGACCAGGCGCCACTGGTTTTATATCGAGAAAAGCGAGCGTATCGTCGTCTTCATACACAATATCGGCAGGAACTTCTCGCCGGATTATTTTCGAAAATATGGTGTCTTCCATTTCGGAAGTATACAATAACCTTCACATGTTTCCGCTTCATGACCCGCTCGGTGAACTCCTGCGTACAGAACTTGCTTCATATGACGACCTTACTGCTGCTCTACTCTCACGTCGCGGCATCCTGACCAAAGAAGGCGCTGAGAAGTTTCTCAACCCTTCCTACGACAGTCACATCTATGATCCGTTTCTGATGATTGATATGCGGAAGGCGGCACAACGATTTGCCGAAGCGATTCAAAGCGGTGAGAAAATTGCGGTGTGGAGCGACTATGACTGCGATGGTATTCCCGGCGGTGTTCTGCTCCATGATTTTCTAGCGAAAACGGGGGCGAATTTTGAAAATTATATTCCCCATCGGCATGAAGAAGGGTACGGCATGAATGTTGGCGGTATCGAAAAACTTGTACGAGAGAATGGTGTGAAACTCATCGTCACCGTGGACTCCGGAATCACGGATACCGAACCTGTTGCGCGAGCGAAAGAACTTGGTGTGGATGTCATCATTACTGACCATCATCTTCCGGGAGAAAAATTACCGGACGCATTTGCGGTCGTTAACCCGAATGCTCGGGCCGATGAGACCTATCCCTTCCACGGACTTTGCGGTTCTGGTGTTGCGTGGAAACTCGTGTGTGCGACGCTCGCAATCGCACCGACTCTCCGCGAGCGCGTACCTGTCGGTTGGGAAAAATGGCTTCTCGATATGGTGGGTCTCGCGACCATCGCCGACATGGTTCCGCTTGTCGATGAGAATCGCGTGCTTGCGACATACGGACTGAAAGTGATGCGTAAGTCGCCACGCATTGGACTGCAAAAATTGTGCCGTGGCATGCGTGTGGACCAACGTGCGATTACCGAAGACGACGTTGGTTTCATGATAGCGCCGCGCGTGAACGCCGCGAGCCGCATGGGCGATGCGCGCGACGCGTTCCGCCTCTTCACGACGACTAATGAAAGCGAAGCTGATGCTCTCTCAAAGAAAATGGAGAAAGCGAATCGTCAGCGAAAAGCGGAAGCGGGAGCTATTACGCGTGCAGTGCATGCACGACTCAAAGAGCGCGGAGAGATGCGTAGCGTCATCGCTCTCGGCGACCCGGATTGGCGACCCGCACTTCTCGGTCTCGTCGCAAACACTATTGCAGACGAATACGAGCGACCGGTATTCCTGTGGGGGAGGGAAGGAAATATGCGACTGAAAGGATCGGTACGAAGCGGCGGCATGACGCACATCCTCGAGCTCATGCGCGGAGCGGAAAAAGCGTTTGTGGAATTTGGAGGACACGCAGCCACGGGCGGTTTCACCGTGCAAGATACTGAGGTATTTTTTCTTGAAGACCGACTTGTCGAAGCGTACGAAAAAATATTGAGTGGAGCGACCGTCGTTGACGAGCTTGCGATGCGCGCCGACGCACGTGTGCTTCCCGAAGAAGCGACAAGTTCATTTCTTTTAAAGGTTGAGCGTCTCGCACCATTTGGCCAGCAAAATGCAAAACCAGTGTTTCTACTCCGCGAGGTTCTGGTGCGAGAGATTTCACGCTTCGGAAAAGGAGAGGAGCATTTGAAATTGAAAATACATTCGGTTGACGGGACTGGGCGCAGCATTGATGCGGTTACGTTTTTTGTGAAAGGCCCTCTCGCACGTACTGCGGAGACTCTCACTGCGGGTGGGCGCGTGAACTTGCTCGCGCACTTGGAGCGCGACACGTTCTCTCGAGGAAATCCCGTCCGCCTGCGACTTCTCGACATTCGCTTGGTATAGTGAGCGCCATGATTCAACACAAAGCGCACTTCACGATACATGCAGACGGCGGTTCCCGCGGGAACCCCGGCCCCTCTGGGGCCGGGGCGATGATTCGTGACGCGCTCGGGAATTCGGTCGCGAGTGTCTCTAAATTTCTCGGACATCGCACGAATAATTTTGCAGAATACGAAGCGGTCATTCTCGCCTTTGAAGAGCTCGCGAAGCTCGTGCCGCAAGCAAAGAGGGGAGCGACGAATGTCACTGTGAAGCTCGACAGCGAACTCATCGTGAAGCAGATGAACGGTGTGTATAAAATAAAACATCCGGTCATGAAAACGCAGTACGCCAGACTCATTCAATCCGGGGCAGCATTTGGCACCGTCTCATTCGCGCACGTCCCGCGCGAACAGAACAAAGACGCCGACGCCCTCGCCAACGAAGCGATGGACCGCGGCTCAAACTAACCCTAAGACCCATGCTTAACTTTAAACCAAAGCCAACTAAACAGGTCTTGATGCTCGCAGACGCCCTAAAACAGAGAGGTGTCGTTCTTGAATTGGAACACTCGGATGGGTATAAACACATAGATATTTATATCCCTGCTGATCATTTGTATATTGAAGTTGACGGGTTGCCACACTCCACAAATGTTAAACAAATCTTATCTGATTTAAATAGAGATTATTTTTCATTTAAAGACGGCTTTTTTACGAAACATATCACAAACGAATCGATAGAAAGCCATCTAGATGACATTGCAGACGCTATCGCAAAAGTGGCGCAAAATGCTCCGAATAGAATTGGCGAAAATTTGCACAAATAAATGAAAATCCTTGTCGCTGTCGTTTCAGGGTTTGCGAGCGGAGTATTCCTCCGCTCGCTTTTTACTTTTGGCTGGCCGCCGATTATGTTTGTGTTGTTGCTCGCGGCGCTTCTTGGCGCCACGGCGTTTTTGAAGCCGCGCCTTGCGTACTCGCTTGGTGCGGTATTCTGTATTTTCATTGCACTTGGCATGCTGCGATCCGTGATTTCTGACACGCCGCTACCAACTACGTTTGCGAGCCAGCTCCGACACCGCGTTTCATATGAAGGAGTCGTCGTCTCAGATCCTGATGTACGTGATGCGAATCAACGTGTCGAAATTCGTGTTACCAATGCGACCGAGTCGACCGTGATGCTCGCGGTCGCGCCGCATTATCCGAAGGTTGCCGTCGGCGACCGCGTACACGTTTCGGGTACACTTTTTCTTCCTGAGGCATTCCTTGATGACGGGGGACGCATCTTTCGGTATGATAAATATTTACAGCGTGATGACGTGCGTTTCATTCTTAATTTTTCGTATCTACGTGTCGTGGAAGAAGCTCCTTGGTATTCTCTTTCGGCTATGCTCGCGCGAATAAAACATTCGTTTATTGATGGTTTGACGACAACACTGCCCGAACCATACGCATCACTTGCTGGAGGTATCGTCATAGGAGGGAAGTCCGGTCTTGGTAATGATCTCAAGGATGCGTTCGTTCGCTCCGGTCTCGTACAAATTATCGTTCTCTCTGGCTACAACGTGATGGTCGTCGCCGAATGGATCATGGCTGCACTCGCACTCACAAAACTTCAAAAACGTTGGAGTACGGTAGCGGGTATATGTGCGATTCTTATATTCGTCGGTATCGCAGGCGCTTCCGCCACCGCGCTCCGCGCGATGATCATGGCGATTATTGCACTCTATGCCCGTGCAACTGGTCGTACCTATGCGGCGGGACGAGCGCTGTTTTTCGTCATATTTCTCATGCTGGTATGGAATCCTCTCTATCTTGTTTTCGACCCCGGCTTCGGATTATCCGTAGCGGCAACTGCGGGACTCATCTGGCTCGCGCCACTCATCGAAAAATTTATTTCGTTCATGAAAAATGTTTTTTGGAAGAATGCCGTGGCTACTACACTCGCCGCGCAGGCTGCTGTCCTCCCACTTCTTCTCTATGACACCGGCAATCTTTCTATTGTTGCGCTGCCGGCAAATCTACTTGTCTTACCGATCGTACCGCTCGCAATGGGCTTCGCCGCGTTCGCGGGCCTTGCGGGAATGATCTTTGGTTCCTTTGCTCCTCTCCTCGGCATTATCCTCGCATTCCCAGCATATCTCGCGAATACTTATTTGATATTTATTGCGCAAAAATCCGCTGCGCTGCCGTTCGCAGCTTTTACACTTCCGTTATTCCCATTCTGGCTCGTGCTGATGGCCTATGCAGCACTTATTTATATCGTTGCCTCAAAACGCTTTTCAACGACGCTCCAGTTGAGGTTCGCAAAGAAAGCATCGATATAATTTTTCTTCTCGGCAGGAACATAGTCCACCATAAATGCGTGTTCCCAGAGATCGAGCGCGAGAATGATTGGTAGTCCCGCGAGCTGGCCGACCTCATGATCATTCACGAAAACAGTATGGATCGTCTGCAAGATAGGATCAGCGTATACAACGACCCAACCAATACCGCGGCTTCCAGCGACCTCCTTTATATGAGTAATGATATCTTGCGGGTTATATTTTTCTGCGACAGCTTTCCCGAGTGCACTGTCTGCGGCAAGTGGAGTTGCACCTCCTTCAAACTGCGCGAAGTAGTATTCGTGCATTCGCATACCATCGAATTCAAAAGCGAAGCGTCGGCGCAACTCTGCGACCATATATGGATCGAGATCAAGCTGTCCCGTACGAACGGCCGCAAACTTCTCCATAATTAGATTCACATGCTTTACGTACCCCTCATACAGAGCGAGATGTACCTTGATCTGTTTTTCTGAAAGCCCAGTGAGAACGGGAAGATTAAATGCTTTTGTTGGGTAGGTCATACGATAGAATCTACCATATGAAGAGCGGCCTGCCGAGAAGTTTTTATCTCATACTTTTCGTCATACTCATTGCCGGAAATATCAGCGTGTACCGCACAATCTTTACGCCCAATGTACTCAAAATATCGGTGCTTGAGATGGACAAGAAAGGGAGCGCGGTTCTTGTCCAGAACTCGGGCGGCACGACGATTCTGATTAATACTGGTCCGGACGCGAGCATCTTGCGAGCACTCGGGAGCGAATTCCCGCCTTGGAAGCGCCGGATTGATGTAGTACTACTCACGAGCATCACCACTCAAACTGCGGGCGGACTACCGGAAGTTTTGAATCGGTACCACGTCTCGACCCTGATACGCTCCAGTACGCAAGGCTCGCGGAGCCTTGAAGCATCACTGGCGGCAGCGGCAGATGCAGAAAAGGGAATGCATCAAATTACAGCCCTATTTGGTGAACGTTTAGCGCTTAGTCGCGATGTATACATTACGGCCATCTCACCTGATACTTTTAGTATTTCTTACGGCGCAACCTTATTTAAAATCTCTCCGACCACACCAACGGGTGTTTATATTTCAGATGGAAATTCGATACAGAAACAGTAGCCTCCGCCCAATGTCCTAAATCGCTCCGGCTTTCTTCAGTGCTGCAAAAGCGCCGTTTTTCTTGATAGTCTTGAGCCCTTTCACTGAAACGTCCACAATAACAGTCTTCCCAAGTTCAGCGACGTAGATACGGCGCTTTTGGAGATTGGCCTTGCGGCGAACCTTGCCGACCGGGTTATATTGCGTCGCGCGGGTACGGTTAGAATATCGCCCGCCAATTTGCGTGCTCTTTCCAGTAATCTCGCAGGCTCGTGCCATAGTCGTCGCATGGTAGCATAGGAAACGAAACCAGCAAACATGGACACCATCCTATCTCTCGTTGTTCTTATACTCTCCATCATCGCCCATGAGGTTGCTCATGGCTATGCTGCAAACTCGCTTGGCGATCCGACCGCTCGGCTCGCCGGCCGTCTCACCCTCAATCCGCTCCCGCATATCGACCTTATGGGCTCGATTGTCCTTCCTGCACTCCTCATTTTCACGCATTCGCCAATACTTTTCGGCTGGGCTAAGCCGGTTCCCTATAATCCTTACAATCTAACGAATCAGCGATGGGGCGAAGCGTTTGTCGCAATTGCCGGCAGTGCAACTAATATCTTCCTTGCGATTATTTTCGGACTTATCGTTCGATTCGGTTCGGCGGCTGGATTCGATGCGACGGCGCTCTCACTCGCCGCAACCATCGCATTCATCAATCTTTTCCTTGGTTTTTTTAACCTCATTCCATTTCCGCCTCTTGACGGCTTCACGGCGCTTCGCTCCACACTCCCTTGGAATCTCTCCTCTGGATTAACCCGTCTTGAACACCAAATTCGCGGGGCCGGAATGCTCCCGCTTATTATCTTTCTTATTATCTTTTCCTATATCTTTGCCGGACCGTTCTTTAACCTCGTACTCTGGACTCTTGGACTCATCATGGGTAGCGGTATATAGTGCAGCCTATGGACTTCAATAAAATCCCCAAGCAATTCTGTGAAAACGTCGTTGCAGGACATTCGGAAGAAAATTTTGTCATGGTCATGAGCGTTGGCGAGACGGCCAATGCGTACGCCCTCACGCCGCCGCATATGAAACGCCTTGTGCAAAGTCTCACTCACCAAGTCGCGGAATATGAAAAAAAGTTTGGTCCGATTATAGCGAAATGGTCTCCAGGTATTGAGAGCCCACTCCAATCTAAAGACATCAAAGGGAGCCAGAAGTGAGTTGAACGATGGGCGTATGAACGTACACATGCCAACCATTCTCATTATTGTCGGGATTACGGGAGATCTTTCGAAACGAAAACTTCTGCCGGCGCTCGGTGCACTTGCAGCCGCTGGTATTCTGCCACAGCAATTACGCATCGTTGGAATTACGCGGCAACACACCGTTACCCTCGACAGCCTTCTTGAAGGAGTCACGAATGCGGAGCATCTCCGAGCGAACACGGAACTATTTTCGATGTCGTTGACTAACATTGCGGATTACGAGCGCTTAACTGCCCATCTGCTTACAATCGATCTCGCACTTGGCGGAAGTCCGCAACGCCTCTGGTATCTCTCGGTACCCCCAGAAACAGCGTGGCCCATCATTGAGCAACTCGGCAATTCAGGACTCGCAAAAGCCCCAAACACAAAATTGCTTCTGGAAAAACCGTTTGGGGCTGATGAGAAAAGCGCCCGAGAGCTCACCGAGCATATTGCGCATTCATTTCCCGCAAAAAATGTCTATCGTATTGACCACTATCTCGCGAAAGAAACGGTGCAGAATATCGTTTCTTTCCGCCGTGATAATCCTTTCTTCGAGCATTCATGGAGTCGTGATGCCATTGAACGCATCGATATTCTCGCGAGCGAGACGATTGGTATTGAGGGGCGCACCACTTTTTATGAACAGACGGGAGCTCTGCGCGATTTAATTCAAAGTCATTTATTACAGCTCGCTGCACTCACACTCATGATGCTACCAAGAGGGGAGAGTTGGCACGACATTCCCAAAGCACGCCTCGCTTTATTACAAACTCTGCACGTCGATCCTGATCATATGCATTGTGGACAATATGAACATTATCGTGAAGAAGTTTCCAATCCGATTTCATTGGTCGAAACATTTGCTTCTCTCAGATTCTTTTCTACTGACCCTCGCTGGATTGATGTCCCGATTACTATTACCACCGGTAAAGCCCTTGCCCTGAAGAAAACGGAGATTGTCGTGACGTATCGCCGCAATGGTACGGGGGAAACGAATCAACTCACCATCAAAATCCAGCCGGACGAGGGAATTGAGCTTTGTTTTGTTGTAAAGCGCCCGGGGTATGACCATGTAACTGAACGTGTGCCGCTCGCATTTACGTATACGGACCATTTCAATATGCTTCCTGATGCCTATGAGCACATCTTCCTCGGCGCCTTGCACGGAGATCAAACCCTTTTCGTCTCAAACGATGAAGTACTTGAGTCGTGGCGTATTGTCGATACCGCACGGAACGAGTTGGCTCTTCACGCCGATAAGCTCATTTCATATCCGCGTGGCGCTACAGTGGAACAAGTACTTGGGAAAGGTCCTGTTGTATAGATTCACACTTTCCACTGCACCAATACCCAACAATGCGATAGGGCACCATGTGAACTGCTATACTAGCGGGGATGGAGTACCACGTGCCACAATTCATCGAGGTTGAGGACAAGATAATTGGGCCTTTGACCCTGCGGCAGTTTATCTACATCGCTGGAGCCGGCGGGCTCTGTGTTGTCTTCTTCGCTTATTTGCCGATTGTCTTCGCCTTTCTATTTGCGGCACCAGTAGTAGCATTCGCCGCAGCACTCTCTTTCTATAAAGTAAACGGTAAAGCATTCATCGAAATACTCGAAGCGGGTTTTAATTATTATACGGGAGCGAAACTCTTCCTCTGGAGACGACGCGAAATTAAAGAAGCGGAGCGCACCGCAGCTGCGGCAGCAACCGTTGAGGCAGAAACATCCCTCCGGGAAGCACGCAGTACCCCAAAACTTACGCGTGGCAAGCTCTCTGAGCTCGCATGGTCACTCGATATACGGGGCCAGAACTCTGATACCCAAACTCCGGAATAATATGGCGACGAAACCAGCGAGCGCGACACAGCAGTTTGTCCCGGTCAAAGAGATCCGGAATGGCACAATTATACTCAAGGATGGTGGTTATCGTGGTGTAGTCATCTGTTCGTCTGTTAATTTCGGACTAAAATCTGCTGATGAACAACACGCGATTACTCTCGGTTTCCAAAACTTCCTCAATACTCTCGATTTTTCAATCCAGATAGTAGTCAACTCGCGCAAGATGGACTTGCGGCCATATCTTGCTCTTCTTGAGGAGAAGGCCCCTGAGCAGAAGACTGAGCTTATGCGTATTCAGCTGCGCGAATATATTGAATTTGTCCGCTCTTTCGCCGACCAAGCGAACATTATGACGAAATCCTTCTATATTGTCGTACCGTACGCGCCCCATGTCTCTGCCGCCAGCGCCATTGGTTTTCTACATCGTGGTGAAAGCGCCTCTGCGAAGAACGCGACGGCGGAGACTTCCTTTGAACAAGATCTTGCTCAGCTTGAACAGCGTCTCTCTCTCGTTATTGGAGGTCTTGCGGGCACTGGAGTACGCGCGGTTCCGCTTGGTACTGAGGAAGTCATCGAACTTCTCTATCGATCTTTTAATCCTGGGGAGCTCGAAAACCCTATTCGCTTGGATAATTAATATGTCATTACTCGACTTTCTCAATCGTAAAAAAGAAAAAGCTTCGGAGATCATGCCGGTCTTACCGAAAGATATCTACCAACAAGGGTCGCTGGAACTCATCGATACTATCGCCCCGACGGCGCTCAAAATCAGTTCTCGTGAAGTTGAGCTAGGAGAAAAATTCGTTCGTACGTTCTACACCATCTCCTATCCGCGATTTCTCTCCGACAGTTGGTTCTCGCCCGTTATCAATCTCGATAAGGTGCTTGATATTTCTATATTCATACACCCAATAGAAACCGAAGTTGCTCTACGCGGCTTCCAGAAAAAAGTCGCTGAGGTGCAGAGCCAGATCGGTGAGAGGGAAGCGAAAGGTCTTGTGCGCGACCCTCTACTCGACACCGCCTACCAAGATCTCGAGGCTTTGCGAGACAATTTACAACAGGCGCAGGAAAAACTTTTCAATGTAGGACTTTATCTCGCTCTCTATGGCGACTCTAAGGAGGAGATTGATAAAACCGAAGGCGATATCCGCGGCATTCTTGACGCGAAACTCGTCTACACTAAACCGGCACTTTTCCAGCAAGAGCAAGGACTCCGTTCTTGCTTGCCGCTCGGCACTGATGAGCTCGGCGTCAACTCAAAATTGGATTCCTCGCCTCTTTCCTCGCTCTTTCCTTTTGTCTCATTCGATCTTACGAGCGACCGCGGCATACTTTATGGTATTAATCGTCATAACTCTTCCCTCATCCTCTTCGATCGTTTTTCTCTCGAAAACTACAATTCGGTCATTTTTGCGAAGTCCGGCTCCGGCAAAAGTTACGCAACGAAGCTTGAACTTCTGCGATCTCTCATGTTCGGCACTGATGTCATCGTCATCGATCCAGAGCGCGAATACGAGCAACTTGCAGAAGCGACAGGCGGGCGCTCCTTCAATATTTCACTCTCTTCCGAACACCACATCAATCCTTTTGATCTTCCACCAGTCAAAGAAGACGAGGATCCGAAGAATATCTTGCGCTCCAACATCATTACACTCGTAGGATTGTTCCGCATAATGCTCTCCGGTCTCACACCATCAGAAGATGCTATCGTCGACCGCGCCATCAGCGAAACCTATGCCCTCAAAGACATTACGGGCGATACCGACTTTACTGGAGCAGAGTCGCCATCGCTCTCCGATTTTGAACAGGTGCTTTCTGGTATGGAAGGGAGCGAATCTCTCGTAGAACGTCTCTCCAAATACACACGTGGGACATGGGCCGGATTCCTCAATCAGCCTACAAACATTGACCTCAAACAACAATTTGTTGTCTTCTCGGTGCGTGATATGGAGGACGAGCTGAAACCTGTGGCCATGTATATCATCACGCACTATATCTGGAACGCCGTGCGACACGAACTAAAGAAACGACTGCTCGTTATCGACGAAGCGTGGTGGATGATGAAGAGTGAGGACACGGCCTCTTTCCTCTACTCTGTTGCGAAGCGTGGACGCAAATATTATTTGGGTGTCTGCACGATTACACAGGACGTGGAAGACTTCCTCAAAAGCCCCTACGGACGACCTATTCTCACGAACTCTTCTTTGCAATTACTCCTAAAACAATCTCCAACAACGATCGATGTACTGCAACAAACCTTCAACCTTACCGACGAGGAAAAATATCTCCTTCTTGAGGCCGGAGTAGGCGAAGGACTCTTCTTCGCAGGGTTAAAGCACGTCGCGATAAAAATCGTCGCAAGTTACACTGAGGACCAAATAATCACCTCCGACCCTTCGCAAGTCCTCGCGATTAAACAGGAGAAGGATCGTCATGTCCTTGCTCAAAAACAGTAAGTCGCCAGAAGCGATGACGTGGGGCAAGGGAGTCCCTGTCATTGTTATCGCAGTTGTTTTTGATGCGCTGCGCATATTTTTTGAAATGTTCTGGATTTTTGGGCCAGCCTTGGCCGTTGCGTATTGTACTGCGGAGGGAAGTGCGGTTTTATCATCAGCAACTTTTGGTGTCTTGGAAACAAAAACAGCTGCTGCTGCATGCTCCCTCGCCGGTGGCGCGGCCGGCTATTTCGCATCCCCAGCCCTCATATTGTTCGGCAATGTTATGGCAATAGCCATCGGACTCTTCGGCTGGCTCACGATTGGACTAGTGCTCATAATAACGAATGCACGCATATTTACAGAACACGCCAGCCACAAACTCTGGCTCGTTGCTAGCCTTCTCATCAGCGAAATTCCAATTATAGGTTCATTACCCGCGTTCACCGTTACGATCGTAAAGATGTATCATGCCCAAATCAAAAACGATAAAGAGACTTTAGAAAAAGCTGCGGGAAATGGCAATGATTCGAAGTTGCAAGAACGCCGGCAACAATCTACTGAACTTAAACAGCTTCAGAGAGCTCAGCTGCAACAGCCCGAGCAACGCAATGCGATGAATGAGGACATGCGTGATACTGAACAAGCAAGAACTGAAGCGTCCAGGAATACACCCGTCGGTGCGATACGTTTCCCGTCAGAGAGGAGGTAGCAGATCATAACTAATAAAAAATATCCCCCGATAAGGTGCGTGAGGTAGTCTAAGCGAAGCTTTCTCCCATCGCTCGTCTCAGACAAACAAGCGGATATTCACTTATTACTCAACTCGCATGATAGTAACCACCTCGTGGAGGCTATATACTATGTGCATGCGTTTCAACTTCTTCGCCGCTTTTGTTGGAATCATTTTCGTTTTGCCTCTTTCGGTCATGGCCCAATCCATAGGCAACTCTGTGGGGGGTACACCCTTTACTGTCTCGGTAAGCCCTCAGTACCCGACACCCTACAGCCAGGCAAGCATTTCTCTCATCTCACCGTCTCTTGATCTTGCGAACGCCATCATGGCGGTCTCAGTTGCCGGCAAAGAAATCTACAGGGGTTCTGTGCAACCTGTCGCTATTCCAGTTGGCAAAACAGGAAGTGTCGCAAATGTGAAGGTGACAATTTCCTCGGATGGAGTGAAATACAGCCAGACGGTCTTTATTCAGCCTCAGGATCTAGTACTTGTTGCTGAACCAATCTCCTCTGCTCCGCCGTTTTATCGCGGGACACCTCTCATACCACTTGGTGGAAGTGTGCGTGTCGTCGCAGTAGCAAGTTTGAAAGACGCACGAGGGAAGGCTCCTGACCCATCAACACTTTCTTATTCGTGGACGGTAGATAACTCCCAGATTGCAAACTCGTCGGGCATCGGGAAAACAGCCATTATGGTCGCGTCGCCACTACAGTACCGTTCTCGATCAGTCTCGGTCGTCGTAACGAGCCAGGACGGAAGTCTTGGGAGCGGGGCATCGCTCTCACTCACGGCCCAAGAACCCATCGTACGCATTTACCAGAACGATCCACTGCTAGGAATTCGCTTTGACCACGCTCTCTCGGGACAGTACGCTATTGCCGACGTGGAGACAGCTCTCTACGCAGCCCCATTTTCCCTACCGACAACTAGCGGCGCTCCGTTTATCCAGTGGTTCTTGAATGGATCTTCGGCACAAACCGGCAATACAATAACACTACGGCCCGCCGGAAGCGGACAGGGTGGAGCATCGCTCTCACTCGTCGCCTCTGCGGGCAACTCTACGAAAGCGACCGCAAACCTTTCTCTTTCTTTTGGTGCAAAGTCGGGGTTTAATTTATTCAGTCCATGAAAAAAATAATTCTCTTTTCAGCTATCTTTGCGTTTCTTGGTTTCGTTCCTCATGTACTGGCTCAGGGTTTCGTTCCTCTCGCAGAAATCCCATTCCTTACTGATATTCCATCGACGCAAAGTGGCCTTCCTGTATTTTTCAATAATCTCTATAAATATCTTATAGGTCTCGCTGCGGTTCTTGCGATCATTCAGATCACCTGGAGCGGGATTGAGATAGCGATGAACAAGGATGACGTCAGTAAAATAATGGAAGATAAAGGGAAAATTTATAACGCAATCTTCGGCCTCGTACTCGTCCTCTCGCCAGTCCTTGTCTTTTCCATCATTAACCCGAACATTCTGAACCTCTCCCTAAACCTCCCGGCACTTGATACAAAATCGACAAGAGCGCCTCAGACAGGAACCGGAACGCCAAAACCAGTAGCCGATGCCGTATCTAGTAACGGTTCCGCATTTAAACTTAATACATGTTCAGCCACTGGTGATTGTACTGAGGCTAAAGCTTTATGTACGAACGCTGGCGGATTCGTCGGACAGGATTATTGTATCAACTCCGATAATCAAATCGTCTCAAATGGAAAACTATTTTTTGGTAGTTTCCGGAGTGGGAACGGCTGCGATCCCGGGTTAACTCCCGCAATAAAATGCACCCCTAAAAAATAAGCCCTTATATGCGCCGCACACTTACCATCACTGCCATCGCCATAGTCCTCTTTGGAGGAGGTCTCTTCGTATATTTTTATTTCTTTACCTCTACACCGAGCGAAGGAGTCACGCCTCCTGATGCAGGAGGCGGCTTGCCAATAGCCCCTACGGCAGGGCAGCAAGGGACTCCGACATTGGGAGGCACGTCTCTGACACCCGCGCAGATTGACACCCCCACATCTATCTCGGCACGGCTCGTAAAGATAAGTGCCGGTCCAGTTGTAAAAGGTGAAGTTGCTGTTGATATTAAGGCAGCCAATGCAAGCTCTTCACCGGGAGTAGTTGTCAATTATATCGAGCGACAAAGCGGTAATATATTTTCGTATCAGGTTGGGTCCGCAAATCTCACCCGCATTTCGAACAAAACTATCCCGGGTATTGAGACGGCCTCGTGGCTCCCTAATGCCTCTCTCGCTTTCGTGCGCTATCTATCGGGTACCGATTTTTCTACCATTAATACTTACGGACTCCCTTCAAAGGGGTCCGATGGATTCTTCCTACCTCAAAATCTTGCTGATGTAGCCGTTGCTTCAACGAGCGTACTTGTCCTTACTTCTGGCGTAAACGGCTCCGTCGCTTCGCGGAAACATATTGATGGTACCCCTCTATCAACAGTCTTTTCATCACCGCTTTCTGCTCTACGTGTTTCTTTCGCAGGAAAGAACCGGTATCTCGCATTTACTAAGCCATCGATGACACTTCCTGGCAGTGCTTTCCTCGTCGACAGCACCGGGCACTTCTCACGGATCTTGGGGCCACAGAAAGGCCTCGTCGCCCTTGCGAGCCCTTCGGGGAAATGGGTGCTTGCGAGCTTCGTAGCAGACGACACGATGCGCATGGAGCTTGTCGACACTGCGACAGGTGAAATTATTCCCCTCCCGGTGGCAACCATTACGGACAAGTGTGTATGGGCAGCTGATGATTCAGTTATCTATTGTGGAATTCCTGTTGCCCCGCCTACGGGACGCAACTACCCCGACGATTGGTATCAGGGTGCAGTGCCCTTTAACGACCGTATATGGAAGATACAGGTCGCTAGCCGCTACGCACAGCTTGTGCTCGATTTCCCTACAGAAGCAAACGAATCTCTTGACGCAGAGGCACTTGCTATCAACCCTAAAGGTACCGTACTTGTATTTCTCAACAAAAATAACGGTTCACTGTGGTCATATCAACTCTGATCCAATAGAGACAGTGGTTACGACTTCACGGCTCGGCGCACATGCCATTCTTGTAGGGCGCCTGCAAGGTTTGTGGTTATGAAATACAGCGCGATAGCACTTGATGTCGTATAAGAGATTGTTCCGATAAGGAAAGGGAAGACGTATTTGAGTTGGAGACCCATTATTCTCTGAAAGTCTCCCTGCATGCCCCCGCCTACCGAGGGTTTCATCGTCCCCGAAAGCGCCAAATGTGCCTGCAGAAATTGAGTGAGGCCTGCCAATACAGCAAGAACGATACTCTTGCCGGCCATTGAGATGAGCCCAAGGAATTCAAACGAAACAGTGCCTGGAATTGGGGTGAACCCATAGAGTCGCGCGGTATCAATCGCTGAAAATGATTCGTCCAAGAATACCCAGTAGAGGGCGAGAAGAACCGGGATCTGGATAATGACCATAATGATGCTCGCAAATGGGTTTACTTTCTCTTCACGATAGAGAGCGAGGGTTTCAAGTGCTTCTTTTTCTTTGTTGCCTTTATGCCTCTCTTTCAATTCTTTAATTTTCGGTTCCAAGTCCTTCATTGCAAGCTGGGTACGCGCTGCCGAGAGAGAGAAGGGGAGGAGTACGAGCCGAATACCAATAGTGAGTAGAATGACCGCAACACCTACATCAGAACCTGGAACAAGGGCTACCAACGCCACAAGGGCGTTATAAATCGGATCGTAGAAAGCAGCGTGGAAGAATGTCGAAATCATGCATTTATTCTACTCTATCGGCTAATTTTAGAAAGAAGGGTTGCGAGCTCCACTTTGACGTCCTGGTAGGACATCCGGCTAGCCGCTGTTTTTGGGAAAACAATAATGGAGGAGGGAAGAGGGAGCGTTCGAAGGGCCTCAAGCACTCGCCGCTTAATTAAATGCCTCGTGACCGAGAGGCGAGCGACTTTTTTTGACACTACAACCGCATATCCTCGTGATTCTTTTGGTAAAACGACACTGAAGTTTGTCGATGAGAACCGCCGACCAGTAGAGAGGGCCGTAGGGAATGCCGCACGAGAAAGACGTTCTCGACGTGAGAACACAAATAATTAGACTGCGAGTCGTGCGCGACCGATACGACGGCGTTTTTTCACTATCTTACGCCCAGAACTCGTTTTTGTCCGCGCAAGAAACCCGTGCGTCGTAGCGCGCTTACGTTTTTTCGGTTGATAGGTTCGTTTGGACATAGTGAACGGAAAATTAGGTTATGCACACGATACTAACAGGTTCTCCCCGAAACGCCAACATATCTTGAATGAATAAAAAGCGTATACTTTCAGAACACTATGAATAAAGGAGATCCTCGAGAACTTTGGGAGTACATACTCACCCATATTGAACTTTCTATATCGCCCGCAAATTTCAACACATGGTTCCGTAATAGTTTTATCGTAAAAATAGGGGAGGACGGCGTTGTATATATTGGTGTCCCGAGTCAATTCTTTAAGGATTGGTACCTTAAGAAATTTAATACCTTACTATTGAAGATTGTTCGCGACGTTTCATATGAATTTCGCAATATTGAGTATCTTATTGTGAAGGATGAGAATCGTAGATTATCCAAGGAGACCAAAACCGTACGTAGTAGTGCACTCGAACTTCCTCTTGATGATTTTTACATCAACAAAAGTGACAATTTGAATCCCCGCTATACGTTTGATACGTTTGTTATCGGTTCTTTTAACAATTTAGCCTATGTTGCAGCCCAGGCGGCACTCGAACGCCCTGGTATTACCTATAACCCTCTCTTTATTTACGGTGACACCGGCCGCGGCAAAACGCACCTTATTCAAGCTATTGGTAACCATTATAAAAAACAGTACCAAGGACGGAAAGTTTTCTATTTAACGTCAGAAAAATTCGCAGTCGACTATACCGACTCCGTGCAAGCTGGTACTGCAAATCGTTTCAAAGATAAATATCGTCAATATGACCTTCTTATTATGGATGATGTTCAATTTCTCTCTAAAAAAGAAAAGACTCAGGAGGAGCTTTTCCATCTTTTTAATGCTCTTTACGACACAAATAAACAGATTATTTTTTCTTCTGATCGACCTCCTGCGGCTATTCCAGACATCGCTGAACGTCTTAAGGGCCGTTTAGCGAGTGGTATGGCTGTAGATATTGGCGAACCCGACCCAGAATCCCGTATGGCTATTGTAAGAAAAAAAGCTGCCTCACATGGTGTACTACTATCTGATGAGGTTGTTGATTATGTAGCAACATCTATGAATGGCTCAATACGTGAGTTAGAAGGTATGGTAAATAGTATAATCTGCCATGCTCAAGTAAAGGGTTTTGCCCCCGACATCGCGGAAGTGCGGCAGTCTCTACGTTCTTTTACTCGTCCACAGAAAAATATATCGGTAAAAAATGTAGTTGATAAAGTAGCTGAATTTTATGGTATCGATGAAGAGAGTATCTATGAGAAAACTAGACGTAGGGAAGTTGTTCGTCCGCGGCAAATTATAATGTATATCCTTCGTGAGGATTTTAGAATATCGTACCCAACCATAGGTACAAAACTTGGTGGTCGTGATCATACGACCGTTATCCACTCCTGTGAGAAGATAAAGCGTGAAATAGTTGTGGACAGTGAACTCGCACAAGAAATTCAAAATATTAGAACCCTTCTTGTATGAACCTTATCAACATATTATATAAAACAGTCGTGTGTAAATATCCAACAATCTCCTTATATTTTTATGTTATCCACTTATCAACACCCTTAATAAGAATTGTATGAATATTTTAATAGAAAAAAATAAATTCTCTGAGGCTGTGCATATCGTGTCTCGGTTTGCTCAAAAGAAAAGCGCAACACTTCCTGCACTGTCTTCAATACTTATTATTGCGGGAGATGAGGGTATAAAAATGCGTGCAACAAATCTTGAGACAGGTATAGATTTAAAACTTGAAGGTGAATGCACTACAAAAGGCGTTGTCGCAATTCCTGCGATAATACTTCAGCAAATAGCAAGCTTATTCACTCAAGAAGGGAAGATAATAATCGAGCATATTGGGGAGGTTATTTCAATTACAAGTGGTACAAGTAAAAGCTCTATAAAAACCATTCCTTATGATGATTTCCCGTCGATTCCATTTCCAGAAAATCCAAAAAATAGAATAGTAATTCCTGGAATACTTTTACGTTCACTTTTTACCTCTATTGCATCATGCGCATCAACATCTACGGTCCGTCCTGAATTATCCAGTATTTATATATCTATTGAAGGGGGGATATTAACCGCTGTTGCTACTGATTCATTCAGACTTGCTGAGAAAAAAGTACCTTTAATTAATAAAGGACTTCAAGGAAAGTTTCTTATTCCAGCAAAAAATGCTCTTGATATAGCACAAGCGTTACCAGATAATGATATTATTATGTCATTTGATGAGCATCAATGTGCCTTTGTAAGTGATAAGGGTATGTTGGTATCACGCCTAACAAATGCTGTGTACCCAGATTATAGGCAAATTATACCAAAAGAATCAATTGTTGAAGCAATTATATTGCGAAAAGATTTCGAAAATGCACTCAAGAGAACAACTATTTTTTCTGATTTATTTCAGAAAGTACGTATTAGTTTTGATCCTAAAAAGAATGTATTTTCTTTCTTTGCGCGAAATGCAGATATTGGAGAATCATTAGAGACAATCCCAGCCAACATATCAGGAAGTGCTCTTGAATTGTCTTTTAATCATCGATATCTTTCAGCAGTGTTATCTCTCACCACATCAGAAAGTGTCTCACTTCTTGCGGCTGGAGTTGGGCGCCCACTTATTATAAAAGGAATGAATGATACCTCACTCCTGTATCTCGTTTCTCCAATGAATCAATAATAGTAATTTAAATTCACATCCTTCTTATTAAAAAGTTGTAGTTGCGTTATTTGATAGAGGTACAGGAGTCATCACTCCACCTAAAAAAAGATCAGGGTGAGCGGTATACCATGCGGAAACCCCATATTCCCAGTATTCGAATTGAGGATCTTCTGAAGGATTAAGAGGAGGTGGGCCTTGAGGGTTATGTTTATCAGTCCAATACAATAAACTATGAGGAAATATATTTCCCTGCATGTCACGGACACTCCAGTTCCCCTGCAACATAGGGGGAACAGAAGAAAGTATAGCGCTCGGTTCACCAAAATAAGTTTTTGGGTATTTTGAGAGAGCATATGCCATTACTTCATGCCACATTGGTGCCGCAATAAAACCAGCAACAGACTTAACCATAGGGGAGTTATCGTTGTTTCCTGTCCATACACCAATCGCGATAGAGGGGGTATAGCCGACGATCCATGCATCTTTAGTATCATTTGTTGTTCCTGTCTTCACTGCCACATCATATCCCGAGAAAGAGAGAGGGGAGTTGAGTGGATACTCCGGGAGGCGGGCACGGGCGTCAGAGAGCATTGCAGAAACATCTCGTGCAATAAGTGTTGGGAGTACTATTGAGGATTGTGCAGAAAATTGTTGGAGTACGTTTCCTGCAGCATCATCAACCTCGAGTATTCCTGTCGGGGTATTTAATGTTCCCTCATTCGCAAAAGCGGCATATGCGCCAGTAAGATCAAGAAGGCGTACTTCACCTCCACCAAGCACAAGCGTAAGGCCATATTGATTTGGGTCGCCAAGAGTAGTAAGGCCAAATGATTTGGCGAGATTTACCGCGTTCTGTATCCCAACAAGATAAAGGGTTTTAATAGCTGGGATGTTGATTGATTGGGCAAGGGCTGTTTCAAAGGTCATAGGGCCACGGAAAGCCCCGTCAAAGTTAACAGGAGCGTAACAAGGTGCGGTGTTATTTGTTGTTTCCGATGGTTTGCATACCGTTGAGAATTGAGTCGGAACATCAAAGACAATAGTGTCGCGCGTGTAGCCAGCCTTAAGGGCAAGTGAGTAAATAAAAGGCTTCATTGTTGAGCCAGGCTGGCGAGAAGCAAGTGTGGCGTTATATTGTCCATCAATTTCTTTATCAAAAAAATTTCGGGAACCAACCATAGCAAGAATTTGTCCTGTCGGGGGGTCTATAGCAACAAGAGATGCGTTTGTTGCTTTAAATTTCTTCACATTCTCGAGTGCATACTGATTAACGATGGACTCAGCTTCTACCTCAAGTTCAGCGTCCAGTGTCGTGGTGACTTTTAGTCCCGCCGTAAGAGCTCTGGAACCATAAGTCTCTTCGAGTTGGTTGAGGATATAAAAAACAAAATGAGGCGCTATGACCGCATTCTGGCCCGCAGGGGAGAAAGAAATTTTTTCAGCTTGTGCAGATGTGTGCGCAGAGCTATTTATAAAACCAAGTTCAAACATTCGATCAAGGACAAGATTTTTACGGGCTGTAAGTTCAGTTTGATGGGCGCCATACGGCGAATAATAGGAAGGCGCCTGAATCATAGCCGCAAGGTATGCCGCTTGTGCTAGCGAGAGGTCCTTTGCGGGTTTCCCAAAGTAAGCCTCAGAAGCGGCTTCAATACCATAGAGGGTACCGCCATAGGGAATGGTATTAAGATATGTCTCGAGAATCTGATCTTTTGAGTAGACTTGTTCCAGCTTTATCGCAAGTACCCACTCTTTAATTTTTCGAGTAACACTTTTTCTGTTTGTGAGGAGCTCGTTTTTAATAACTTGTTGCGTGATGGTTGAGCCACCCTGCGAGATCGCACCACCGACAGCGTTGACGAATGTGGCTCGAATTATTGAAGTAAGGCGGATGCCCCCATGTGCATAAAAACTTGAATCTTCAATCGCTATTGTTGCGTTTATTGTGTTGGGCGATATTGCGGTGAGGGGGACGACATTGCGTTTGGCGTCCCGGTTGTAGTCGTAGAGAAGTATTTGCCCAGTACGATCATATATTTTTGTTGACTGGTCAATCTGCCGTGAGGAAAAGGAATCAATATCGGGCGCTGGGGTTGCAACAACAGCAAGAAGAACCCCGCCTCCTATAAAGAACCCGAGACCCAAAAGTGCCAGAATAGACGCAAGAAGAGAGTGCCGCCATGGAAAGCGCCGCTTGGAAGTCATATCTTATACATGCTACTACCAAGTGGGTGAATCACAAATCGTGTCCCCACGTATTTTGGTGAACGAGTGCTTACGTACCAAACGCAAGCTACATTTATTAATCCTCTTCTTCCGCGAGATCCTCTTCCTCGAGCACTTCCTCTAAGATGAGGCTCTCGTCGTTAATTTCATCATCAATCATACGGATATATGTAACAAAAATATATATTCCTGCAAGTAGGTTTGCCAGGATATGGGGATTAAACTCTGGGAAGACCAGCTGCGAGTGCTGCGATACCGATAGCAATTGCGTCCATTTCGTCATCGAGGCGCTTTTTTTGGGGGAGGACAAGTAGTCGAGGAATCATGGTCGCAACAGATGCCTTATTTGAACCGCCATACCCAGTGACAGCAAGTTTAACTTGCTGAGGAGAACACTCTATCACTGGGAGCGAAGCAAGGCCGGCGGCGGCGAGTATCGCACCGCGTGCTTCGGCGACCCCAATGGCAGTTTTTTTGTTAGCGCTAAAAAAGAGCGTCTCGATAGCAAGTGCGGTAGGGGAGTACTCCTTAATGGCATTGGTAACAGCGCTCGATACATGTGCAAGACGCTTCTCGCGGGCTCCTTTGTCGGGCAACACACAGTCACTCATGATGAGTGTCGGTCGCGATGGATCCCCTTCAATAATCGCGATCCCGAGACGGTCGTAGCCTGGGTCAATTGCAAGTACTCTAGACATCTTCGGATACGTGCTCGTATCCACGCGCGTTCGTGAATATTTGTTGGACATCCGCATGCTCATCAATGTCCTCAAGGATTTTCGAAAGTTGTTCCTCGTCAGTACCCATAATCTCAATAAGAGGTTCGCGCGGGACATATACATCGCCGGTTTTTGTAAACGCCCAACTCGCAGCGCCTGGAGTCGCGAGTTCTACTCCCTTCAGGGATAGGAGGTGCTTCACTTCTTGAGTTGTCCGATTCTTAGAGTCGGTGAGAGCATCGATGAGAATAGCAACGCCTCCTGGACCATATGCTTCATATACCGTCTGTTCGAGATTGCCAGAATCTTTTGACATTCCTTTCGCGATTGCGCGCTCGATGTTGTCTTTGGGCATATTTACTGCTTTAGCTCGCGCAATCGCAACGGAAAGCCCCGGCGCCCCAGGAATCCCGCCCGCTTTTTTTGACTCAAGCGTGATGAGACGCGCGTATCTCGAGAAGGTACGACTTTTTGCAGCGTCAGTGACTGACTTCTGGCGTTTAATTTGTGACCATTTGCTATGTCCAGACATATTCTTCGCATCACCTCCCCAACGCCCTCCTCACACTCGCAATAACAGACGCATCAGCATTGAAGGATTGGAGTATCGAGATAATGGCATCTGCTTGAGCAGGAGTGAGGTTAGAAGTTGAAGAAGAGTTTGTGATAGCCCCTCCACTCAATCTGGCTATAGTCTTAGGGCCTGCAACACCATAGCCCGTTGATGACTCGGTACCTCCGCAGATGATGTTTTGTGAACATTGGTACTTCTGTACTGCAGCTCGAGTGAGAAGTCCGAAGAAGCCAGTGTCGTTAGAAGGAGGAAGATGTCCTTTGTGGATAAGGAGAGTCTGGAGGGTCTTCACATCATCTCCTTTAGTGCCTCGATAGAGGGGACGAGTGATGGGTGAGGGTGTGGTTGGGGGTGTGGTGGTGACGCTCCCTTGACTTCCATCTGGCAAAGGCGGCAATTGAGAGATAGGATCTCCCTCGGTGTCTGGTGTGGGCGAGGAGGTTGGTGTTGGAACAGGAGTAAGTTCGGGAGTTTGGGTAGGGATGGGAGTTAGTGTGGGAAATGTGGTGGGAGTTGGGGCAACGGTGGCGGACGCAGGAGAAACATACTGATACGCTCCAATGTCCCAAGCGGCTCCTTGAGGACGAGGTCGAGAATCTCGGTCCGTCGCGAAATCAACCGAACCTTGAGGAGGAAGAGGGATTCCTTTACCGATTATTGGAGAATTGGACGTCGAGTGGAAGTCGGGCGTAGCGGAAGGATAGTTAATAAATGAAATTGGCGCGTAAAAGCCGTGCTGCTCATAGGCAGGGAATACGGTTCGAAACTGGGTGAAGCTTCTAAATCCAGAAAGATACCAAGGACGATACTGATTAAAGTATGCGTTGTAATCCATGGCAGTTGAGGTTGCTGAGGAGGTATCGACACCGTTGATTGAGTTGTAAAAAAGGTTGTTGAATACCCTTAAGGTTCCAATACTGAACGCAGGACTAACATTCCGCACGGCTATACCGCCATTGCCGTTATTGAGATTGATAAGTGTATTTCCGTAGATGGACAATGACCGCAAGTTATTATAGCGTGTCCCCGCGACGATCCCGTTGTACCACCCTCCTAAACCATTTACTCCTGGTTGAGTATTGATGACCACATTGTTGTAAATATATACATCGCCCCACGGGCTGGAACCCGGAATTACGGAGTAGTCGGAAAGGAAGATGTTTTGCGTACAATCCCATGTCGTGTTGTTTCTGACGATGGTTGTGCCGATCATTCCCATGAGTTGCATGCAGTCACCGTGATTTACCCCACTCGTCATGGAGTGGATAGTGTTCCCTTCGATGATGGCAAGCTCAGAAGCTCCACCTTTGAAGCCGTCCACCCCATTATCATGGATAGTATTGGCGCGCAGGGTAAATGAACGGGCGCTAGGTATGCCAATTCCATCGCCGGCGTTGTTGTAAATATGATTTCCTTCGATAAGTAGTTGCTGCGCTGTTGGAGAATTCATGTATACACCAGCGCCATAGAGAACAGTAGGATTGTCGTGAATGGAATTACCAATAATTTCGATACCTGTACCTCCAGCGCTCGACCACCCGACGAACATAGGATGTCCGGTCAGCCCAGTGAGCTCAAAACCCTGCACTCGAATGAAGTTTCTTCCGTTAAGAGAAAACCCCCACTGTCTGACCCCATCGCCGTTGATGACGACAGACTCTCCGTCGCTTGCTTTGAATGTTATTAAGTTACCGGCAGTTCCCGATCGTGGGGCAGTGACGGTTTCATGATAGATACCCGCCTTGACAATCACTGTGTCGCCAGCGACAGCAATGTTGGCCGCGCGTTGTATCGTCTTGAAAGGCATTGCCGCTGTTCCGGCATTAGTATCGCTTGCTACGGGATTGGCCTGATCTACGTAATAGGTTGGGGTCAGTGGTTGGCTAGAAGCTACTATCGCTATCGAAGTGGTTGCTGATGTCGATGCTGACTGCGCAGATTCATTCCCCACAGCATCAATTGCAGTCACAGTGTATGCATAGCTCGTTGCTGATGAGAGACCGGTATCTGAATAAGACGTGGTTGTGAGGGAAGCAATAAGTGTCCCATCGCGATAGATCCGATATCCAGTAACTCCCACCGTGTCGGTGGATGCACTCCACGAAAGGTTGCTCTGGGATGAGGAGATGACAGTCGCAGTAAGGTTGGTGGGAGTGTTGGGGGCGGTGGTGTCAGAAGATGAAGAGGTGACCCCTGTCTTGAATGCAAGAATGTTCGCCTCTCCGCTAAAAGAAGCAGTGGTACCGCTGTTGTTGTATGCCCCTGCCGGTTGATTGAGGGCTTGGGTAGTGTAGGTAGTCCATCCGTGTCCGGAGTACACATTCTGTATAATTTGTGAGAAAGGAGAGTTAGGAGCGATGGATGCGGTGTTTGATTTTATCTGTCCAACAAGCAAGTCATTGGTTCCGGTGGTTGTGACGGGGCCACTCTGATACATGGTTGTCGCAGCGCTAACCGCCAATTTCCCTCCATCAAACGGGTCAGCTGTGTTGAGTACGCCACTGTATTCAAAGCACGACATACTCACGACCGTCGAGGCGAACCCCGACATGGTTATCGAAGTGTTCCCCGCGAGAGTATTGAAAGCATAAGCTGCTCCTAGGTATGCATTAGATGCGGATACAACTTTGATGAAAGAATCTCCTTTGGTGTCTGAGAATGTACTGACACCTTGGAAATTGACTCGATAGAGAACGAGAAGCAGGTTCCCGGCAGATGTCGGTGAGAGTGTGCAGGTGGCACTCGTACCATCGACGTTTGTTGTTGAGGATTGTACTAACTGAACACTGGCATGGGCGTGGGGTACGAACCCGAAGATGAATACGAGAAAGGGGAGGTGTAGAAGTTTTTTCATGGTAGCTACATGATATACCGTATTTTAAAAAAGTTGTTGCTTGCTACCACTGCTCGTTAGGCAAATGCGCCTCTTCTAAAGAATTCAGGCTGCTGGCGTTTCTCCGCGGAGGAAAGCGCGACCTTTTGGTGTAAGTATGCGACCGCGCGAGGATCGCTCAATAAATCCAAGACGAAGCAGGTATGGCTCATATATATATTCGACCGTGTCTGGGTCCTCATGAATTGCGGCTGCGAGCGCGCGAACGCCTGCTGGCCCGCCTCGGAAGCTCTTCAAAAGAGTTTCAAGATAGCGACGATCATCCTTCGTAAGTCCGAATGCATCAATACCAAATAGCTCACACGCTTCATCGCAAAGCTTGGCAGAGAGTTCGCGTTCATGTACCTCAGAGAAGTCGCGAACGCGCTTCAGAAGCGCGTTCGCGACGCGGGGGGTTGCGCGACTTCTTGCTGCGATACGGTCAATAACTTCTTCGGGCGCCTTGAGATCGAGACAGAGCGCCGAGCGACGGACGATATCTTTGAGGTCGTCTTCGCCATAAAAATCGAGTTGATAGGTACCACCGCCGAAGCGCGAGCGGAGCGGTCCTGAAAGCTCAGCAATGCGTGTGGTTGCACCGACAAGCGTGAAAGAGGGAAGCGCAAGTTCGACCGTGCGTGCAGAAGGCCCTTTCCCAAGAATGATGTCGAGATGTCCCGATTCGAGTGCGGGGTAGAGAAGCTCTTCTATTTTGCGCGAGAGACGATGAATTTCGTCGATGAAGAGCACCGTGTTCGGTTCGAGGTTGGTGAGTATCGCAGCGAGATCTCCCGACCGCTCGATGGCGACACCGGACGTGCTTTTCAAAGGCGATTCAAGTGTCGCTGCGACCAGATGAGCGAGTGTAGTTTTGCCGACGCCCGGAGGGCCGTAGAAGAGGATATGTTCAGGCATGCCGCCGCGTTTTTTTGCCGCGTCAATGGCAATACGAACATTCGCTTTCACCTGTTTTTGTCCAACGTAGTCATCCCAATGAGAAGGACGTAGTGCCGCATCGAGAGATTTCGAGAGAGGGAGGAGAGCTTCCGAAGGGGTTGACATAAAAATAGTATGATGCTAACATATTACCATAGTTTCGACGTCCTGTTATTGATCAAAGGAAGACAGGCCAATTAGATCCTTTCCATACTCCTCTAGGCAAGGCTTGACGGCTTTGGACGTTTCCCCAAGGGCTTTCTGGTCTGGTACTCCGGTACTGGCGCTGGGAATCTCCTCAGGTGTCTCGTTCTCCCCGCTTTATTGCGGGTTTTTGCCTGGAGGATTATGTATGGGATGTTTTCGTTTCTATATTAACGTGGGAGATCGACAGTAGCAGCAACCTCAGAGAGGGAAGTGATACCGGCAAGTGCTTTGATGATGCCATCTTGTGCCATTGTGAGATAGCCCTGCTTCGCTGCAAGTCGCGCAATGTCATTCTCGGACGGATTATCGCGCAAAAAAGTCGCGAGCTCGTCGTCCATGAATATAGCCTCATAGAGGCCAACACGCCCCTTATAACCAGTTTCATCGGTGTCGAGAGGCGCTGGCTCCCATACCGTCTCTATTTTGGAAGGTACGAGCGATTTGTCAGTAAGTGGTTCGAATATTTTCGCGATCATATTTTTCTCCTCGTCCGTAAGCGGGCGTTCTTTCTTTTTGTTTGGATCGAGTTTGCGTATCAGACGTTGTGCCATCGAGACGGTAACCGCTGAACCAAAGGATCTCGAATCCGCGCCAAGATCTACGAGGCGCGGGAATGTGCCGGCAGCGTTGTTTGTGTGGAGTGTGGAGAATACAAAATGCCCAGTGAGCGCTGCTTGGATGGCGATATTGGCTGTTTCGCCATCTCGGATTTCGCCGACCATGATGATGTCCGGGTCCTGACGCACAATTGACTTGAGCCCTTCGGCAAACGTATATTTTTCTCCCTCAACTTGTGTTTGCACGATGCCGTCGAGGTGGTATTCAACCGGGTCTTCGATAGTGATTACTTTTATTTCCGGAGAATGGATTTCTCGAAGGAACGAATAGAGAGTCGTCGTCTTCCCGCTTCCGGTAGGACCGGTCGTGAGGAGCATCCCGTTCGGTCGTCGGATTTCGGTCTCAAGCCGGGCGAGAAGTTTTGGATGGATGCCGAGCTCTTTATAGGAAACTTTTGTGGCCTCGGGATCGAGAATACGCATAACAATAGACTCTCCGTAGTTCCCAGGGATGAATGAGACGCGCATTTCAATCTGATTTTTCCCTTTTTCAATACTGAAGCGGCCGTCTTGTGCTCGGTTGGTGATATTAAATTTCGTTCCCGAGAGGAGTTTGATACGTGAATTGATTTGGTGGTAGGTTCCTGGGTCGAAATGGTATATATCTGACAGGAGGCCATCGATGCGTAAACGGAGAAGAGTCTTTTCTTCGCTTGGCTCGAAATGGATGTCAGAAGCACGGAGAGCAAACGCACCCGCTAGAACGAGCTCAAGCAAATGGGAAACACGATCAATTGATTTGAGGTTCATTGCAGCGTCAAGTTCCTGCTCAAGAGTCTTCCTTGATCGATCTTCATGAGTTATGTTCTCGAGTGCTTCGGGAGTAACGATAAATACGCCCGCTTTTGATTTTGTCGTGAAGGAGAGGTCACTATAACGGGCGAATACCTTGTCGAGACTTTTTTTCGAGACCATGAATTTTTGCAATAGAAATCCACGACCAATAAGTTCCTCAATAAGTTTCGCAAGTTCTGGATTGTTCGGATTGTGGATGGCGATCGAAAGCACCTTCGCCGTTTTCATGAAAGCAGCTGCTTCGCATAGACGCGCCTGCTCCTCAGGAACGACTCGGAGCGCCTCATTATCTATTTCTTTCAGTGAGAGGTCGGCATAGGATAAGTCGTACTTTTCAGAGAGGATATGCGCCACATCCTCCTCTTCTCGTTCGCGTACGCGAGCGAGCTCCGTATCCTCGTGTTTAGTATCAAAACGGGAATCCATACGTATAAATGATATCAGAGTGATAGTACCACCCTGAAATGAATATAAGGAGCAAGACTTGACAACTTGCTATAAGTGGTAGTATAATCTATCAAGATATGCTGTTGCTAGATAATGAATTATAAATCAAAGAAAGGAGGCGTGTATGAAGTTGATACATGTCTTAGTAGCTCCGGTCCTTCTGGTCTCTGTTCTGCTTGGTGGATGCGTGGTGCAGTACAATCAGCCGGCTCGTAAGGTGACGTCCGTCCCACAATACCAACCGCAGTCGCCGGAAGATATAAAAAACAAAGTACCAGCACAACCTCTGCTGCTATCTCAGATAGGATGCAAAGATCCAGCACACTGGATGTGGACGAATGGGAAAATGGTGTGCGGTACGCCTGATTCGGTCACGAGCTATCCTTACTGGAACCAGCCCTATTATGGTTACTATCCATACGGCTACGGCGGCTATCCGTACATGTACGGTGGCTCCGGGCGTTACTGGTAAGTTTGATGTCGCGTTTTCAAGTGCGCTCTCTTTATAAAGAGAGCGCACTTTCATTTTCAGCGGTACAATTATGTCTATATATGGAGAAGATTATTCGAACGCTAGAAGAGCTCGCGGAAGAGGCCGTGCGCTTTGTGGGGTCACTCGCGCCGCTCGTGTCGAGCGCGCGAGGCGCGACACTCGTTACTCTCTCTGGCGAGCTTGGGGCAGGGAAGACTGCTTTTGCCAAAGCGGTTGCGAATACTCTTGGGGTCGAGGAGATGGTTACTAGCCCCACTTTTGTACTCGAGAAAATCTATCTGCTCCCGGGTGGGCAGTCATTCAAGCGTCTTATCCATATTGATGCCTATCGACTCGAAAGTGGAAAAGATCTTGATCCTCTCGGTTTCGATGAGCTTATGCAAGATACGAGTAATCTCATTCTGCTCGAGTGGCCGGAGAAAGTAGCAGAAACATTGCCGACGCCTTCGATGCACGTATCACTCGCTGCGCTCCCTGATGGTTCACGCACCATTTCATATGACTAAAAAAGTTTCCAAAAATAAACGTATCGTTCTCTTAGATACTCATGCGATTATTCATCGCGCGTACCATGCGTTGCCAGAGTTCACGGGCCCTACTGGAGCGCCGACTGGCGCGCTCTATGGTCTTGTCTCAATGTTGCTTAAAATTGTTACTGACCTCAAGCCGGACTACATTGCTGCCTGTTTTGACTTGCCGAAGCCGACTATTCGTCATGAGGCGTATGCGGACTATAAGGGAACTCGCGTAAAAACCGATGACGCTCTCGCGCTCCAGTTGAACGAGTCGCGTAAAGTCTTTGAGGCTTTTTCTATCCCGATGTACGAACGGGAGGGGTACGAGGCAGACGATCTTCTTGGTACTATCGCGCACGAACTTCGTGAAGAAGGTGTTGACGTCATTATTGCTTCGGGTGATATGGACACATTGCAGCTTGTCGATGATGAGCGTGTTCGCGTCTATACTCTCAAGAAGGGTATTAATGACACAATCTTGTACGATGAGAAATCTGTCGTGGCACGCTTCGGATTTATCCCGGCGCTTATTCCCGACTGGAAGGGTCTTCGCGGAGACCCTTCCGACAATATTAAAGGTGTTCCCGGTATCGGAGAAAAGACTGCGACCGAACTCATCACTGGGTTTGGCACAATTGAGAACATATATACGCAACTTAAGAAGGGAGATGATGTCTTTCTTAAAAAAGGAGTGAAAGCTCGAATGATCACTCTCCTGAAAGAGCACGAAGAAGATGCTCGTTTCTCCAAATCGCTCGCAACGATACGTCTTGACGCACCCATCGCGTTTGTTCTACCTGAGCATTTGTGGCATGAGTCAGTTGCGCTGCAGAAGGTACAAGCAATGTGTGATGAATTTGGATTCCGTTCATTGCGGGAGCGTGCACAAAAGATTCTTACAAATGCATCGAGTGATGTGGAAGGAGAAGACGTTTCGGAATCCACATACGTCGAACCGGTTCCCGAGGAGGTAGATCCGACATTGCTCGCAGAAGCAAAAGTGATGCTCTGGCTCATTTCATCTGAGTTTACGAACCCGTCGCTCGACGACATTCTTGCATTCACAAAACAGAGAATGTTTGCTCCTGCGCGTGCCGAACTCGAAAAACAGTTGTCCGCTATGGGCAGAGTGCTTGAGGTGTACGAGCAGATAGAAAGGCCGCTCATTACCATAGTGCGCCAGATGGGAGCACATGGAGTTCTTATTGATCCGGAGATATTGAATGGTCTCGCAAAAAAATATAACGCGGAACTTAAGGTTATTGAGAAGAGTATTTACAATCACGTCGGGCACGAGTTTAATGTGAGCTCCCCGAAACAACTTGGCGAAGTGCTTTTCGATGAATTGAAGATAGTACCGGAACGACAGAAGAAGACTGCGGGAGGACAACGATCGACTCGCGAAAGCGAGCTTGAAAAAATCCGTGATGCACACCCGATTGTGAATGATATTCTTGAATACCGTGAGCTGAAGAAGCTTCTTGGAACGTATATTGAAAACCTCCCTCTCATGCTTGATGGGAAAAATCGTCTCCATGCCGAATTTCTCCAAACGGGCGCGGTAACCGGTCGCATGGCCTCACAAAACCCAGGTCTTCAGAATATTCCCATGAGGAGTGAAAGGGGTCGCGCAATACGACATGCGTTCGTTGCCTCAGTCGGGTTCACGCTCGTTGCGCTCGACTACTCGCAAATAGAGTTGCGGCTGGCAGCGATTCTGTCGGGCGATGAAAAACTCTGCGCGATATTTAAAGACGGCAGAGATGTGCATCGGGAGGTCGCGGCACAAGTGTTCCATGTCGCTCCCGAGGCAGTTGATGCCGAGATGCGACGCCGAGCGAAGATCATTAACTTTGGCATTCTCTATGGTATGGGAGTGAATGCTCTTCGTGCCCAACTCGGTTCGACCACTGCAGAGGCACATCAGTATCTTGAAGAGTATTTCACCACATTTAAGACACTTTCTGAATATCTGGAGAAGACAAAAGGGTTCGCGAGAAAGTACGGATACACAGAAACTTTCTTCGGTCGCCGCCGACAATTTCCAGAAATGAAATCATCTCTTCCGTACGTTCGTGCGCAAGCAGAACGCATGGCCATAAATGCGCCAATCCAAGGAACACAAGCGGATATCATCAAGCTCGCGATGGTGCGCGTGAATGAGATGCTGGAGAAGGAAAAAGCACAGCATCCCGTCGGGTATCCCGATGCGGGAGATGCCTACCTGTTGTTACAGGTACACGACGAACTCGTGTATGAGATTCGCACTGAACGAGTTGCTGTGCTTGGTATGAAAATAAAAGAAATCATGGAATCCGTGCTACCTCCCAAAGAAACATATGATGTACCTATCCTTGCAGTGGTGAAATCCGGTCATGATTGGGGTTCCATGCATCCACTATGATCTATCTTTTCCATGGTTCTGATGTCGAAAAAACACGCACCAAAGCGTTCGAGTGGATCTCTAAAGCTCGTGCGAAGGAATCGAATCTCTCATACGTGCGCCTGGCGCGTGAAGAATTGACTGCTGCGGTGCTTGAAGACGTGGCGCTTTCTGGTGGACTTTTTGTGAAGCGACTTCTGGTACTTATTGACGACCCATTTCCAGTCGCGCGCAGGGTAGACACGGAAGAAAGTGATGAAGAGGAGGAGACGAGTGGCAACATTCTTGAAGAGTATCTCGAAGTACTTGCTGTTTCCGACAATGCCATCATCATACTCGCACCAAAGCTCGCCGCAACGAAAGCAAAGAAGCTCGCCGCGAAAGCGAAGATGGAATACAAATTTGATAGGACCACCCCTCCTGGGATTACCCGAGGATTTAATGGGAATTTAGTGAATGCACTTGCTTCTCGTTCGCACGAAACATTGTGGCTTGAGGTCAATCGTGCGCTTCGTGCAGGTGATGCACCTGAAATGCTTCACGGAGTGTTGCATTGGAAAGCTCGGGATCTCATGTCCAAAGGGAGTCGCGCATGGACCCCTAAAGATGCACGACAGATGTCGCTCTCGCTTATTGAACTCCTTCAGAATTCTCGTCGCGGGAATCTCAATCTAGCTCTCTCGCTTGAACGATGGACGCTCTCCATATAATAGATATGTGCGCCCGGGTGGGCTCGAACCACCGACCAACGGCTTAAAAGGCCGCTGCTCTACCGACTGAGCTACGGGCGCGAAATGAGGAAGAAAGAGTGAGTGTCTTCACTTATTCTTTCTCTCCGAATGAGCGTTCGTATCGAGTCTTCGAAGATACGGGCGCGAACGTGCGTATACACATACGTACGTGTATTGCTATTTCTACCACTTGCAGCCCATTTCTTCTAGTAGCTGAACGCGTCAACTGTCTTTCCATTCATGTCGTGAAGTTTCACTAGTTCATTCCGAGTGCGCCACATTGAGTTCGTACGACCAAGATAAATGCGCCACGTACTACCTGCAAAATCAGTATCATTTTTGTGAGCATCGACGCATCCGTTGTAATTGAGGTATTTCACCACGAAGCTCTGGCACGCGTTTGAAACACCAGTCGGCGGAGTGAGTGTTACCTGACAGCGCGAGAGCTTGTTTATCTGGTCAATACAAAATGAGTCGCGGATGTAATTTTGGCCATAAAAAGAAGTGAGTTCGTCGGAGGGTGAAGGGCAGTTTAGCGGTAGAGAAGGGGAGAATTTTTGGAAGGTGCTGAAATAACCAATACACTTGTTTTCGCGGAATGATGCCCCGATAGGTGATTGTCCAGAGATTATGATCGCTCGAGTGCCCGGAGTAAGTACGATCTCTTCTGCCGCGTTTATAACACCCGAAGTTGGGACTTCGGTTCCCTTGGGAATGACAACGGAACTACCGGTCGCGTCGCTGGAGAGCGACCATCCAGAAATGTCGACGGGTACGCTGGCATTCTGCGCAATTGATATTTCAATGTATTCGTTCCCTGGGTCGGTTCCGCCAGCGCCCGAGACGTAATGGTTCATCCTGACGATATCGCGATAAGGGGAGGGTGTTCCAAAAACGCTACCTCCTATAAAGGTAGGTATCGATGTTCCCGAATTTGTTGAATTGTTTGAAGAGCCCGGTAATGAGACTTTTGAACTCCCAATAGAGAATGACGCTCGGGGGAATTGTAGATATGTGCCACCCCCAAGCTCGCCTGGCTGTGCGAGCGTTGGTCCGGTGAAGGCGAGAGGGTGTAGCGGCCCACCAGTCGCTATCCAAATAATAAATATAAAGACGAAAACGCCTATAAAAAACCACGCGTCGTGTGCATCACCCATGGGAGCATAGTATCAAAAATTTGAGAGAAGTCGCTCAAGCTCTTCACGGACAACAGCGGCATCGCTCCAGGGAAGTTGAGATCCCTTCGCACCCATGATGAAAGGATCAGTGCCTTTGCCAGAAATGAGGACTGCGTCGCCGGGGCGAGCGGCTGCGAGAGCGTGTCGAATGGCTTCACGTCGATCCATAATGATCTCGGGTGTGTGCTGCATATCACGCGTCATGGCATCAATAATCCCACGAGGGTCTTCATCGTAAGGATCTTCGTTTGTAAGAATGACTTTTTCGCATGACTGTTCCGCGATACGACCCATCTCTGGGCGTTTCCACGTATCACGCCCGCCTCCGGTGTTTCCGAGAACGCAAATTTTTCTCTGAGTCGGGAAGGCACCGTAGAGAGCAAGAAGTGAATCGGGAGTGTGCGCGTAGTCAACGATAACCGTAAAGTTCTGGCCCGCTTCAATACGCTCTACCCGACCTTGTACGGGAGGAAGTGTCGCGAGAGCTGCCGATGTAACAGCAAGCGGGATAGCAAGTGTCTCGCTCATTTTTATTGCAGAGAGTGCGTTCATCGCATTGAAAGTTCCTGGCACAGGAAGAGAGAAGTGCTCGTCGGCATACATAAAACTGACACCCTTCTCGTCTCCTTTCAGATGTTTGAGTTCGCGCGTACTGAATTCGATTACTCTTGAAATTTTCGCAGAAAGGAACGCGCGACTTTCAGGAATATCTCCATTGGTTACCAATACCTTATTGCGTTTGGGCGAGTGAACCAACGTATCAACAATAGTGCGTTTGGCTGATACATAATTCTCGAACGAACCGTGACTTTCGATATGTTCGCGCTGAATGTTTGTCACGATGAGTCCGTCGAGATCAAGGAACCAATGTCGATACTGCAAGACACTCTCGGACGTTATCTCAATGACAATATGTGTGCACCCAGCTTTGAGAGCTCGGCGCATAAACGTCTGCGTAAAGCCTCGTCCTTGGAGCGTCATTTTATAGCGGTTCGGTTCCGAATCGTTTCCAATGGCAAATCGAATAGTGGAAATGAGAGCAGTTCTATAACCCGCTTGGCACAGAATTGCAAAAAGCATTTCAGCAGTCGTCGACTTACCTTTTGTCCCCGTAATTCCTATAACAGTGAGTTTCTTAGCAGGGAAGCCGTATGAAAGTGCCATGAGATATGCGAGAACACGATGATAGAAAGGGCGCAGTAGTCGTACTACCGATTCCGGTACGATCTTTTTCAGGATATGGACGATACGATTGACTAATTCGTACATGGAATAAGATTAATGACCTGAAGAGAGTGCTGCTTTAAGACGCAAGTCCTTGCCGGCGATAGTGTCCGGTATTGATTGTAATGCCGAACGGGCTTCACGCTCGGTGTATCCGAGGGCGACGAGCGTATCGAACACTTCGCCATCGGCATTGTCATGCGAGCTCGGCCCGACTTTATCAGCAAGCTCCAGAAGCATTTTCTCGGCGCTTTTCTTGCCAAGCCCAACGACCTTGATGAGGTATGACAAGTCGCGTTTACCGATAGCTCCTTCAAGCGCCTCGCGAGGAGAGCGCCGCAAAACAGAGAGTGCCGTTTTTGGTCCAATTCCAGACACCGATAGAATCAGTTCAAAGAAGTCGCGGTCAGCCACGTTCGGGAATCCGTAGAGCTCGAGACCATCCTGTTTGAGCACGAGATGTGTCGCGAGAGTCGCTTCGCTATGTACCGAAAGAGTCTGGGGCGCACTCATACGTACTTCGACACCGAAGCCCGCTACCTCGATAACTGCACTTATTGGCCCCACCGAAAGTACTTCCCCGCGAATCTGTCGAATCATAGTAGCTATGGTACTACCATTTGCCAGAGAGCGGGAGATAGCGTATATATGGATGACATATGGCTATTACCAGTTCTGCAAAGAAAGCGATTCGCTCATCGGCGAGGAAGCATGTCTTTAATTTGCGCCGCAAGGACGCCCTTCATGATGCAGTGAAGTCTCTTACGAAAGCACTTGCAGCTTCAGATGTTTCTGGTGCTGAAAAACTTCTCCCAGCAGCATTTGCTGCAATAGACAAGGCACGTAAGCGTGGAGTTATCAAAGGCAATACCGCAGACCGAAAGAAGTCCCGTCTCGCCGCTGCAATTAAGAGAGGGCAGAAGTAAAAAGCACCAAACAGCAAAAAAGGCCCCCATATGGGGGCCTTTTTTGCTGTTTGGTGCTCTCGGTTGGAATCGAACCAGCATCGGCCCCTTCGGAGGGGGCTATCCTATCCATTGAACGACGAGAGCATTTTAGCGATACTAACACTTTCTCATAGCAAAGAGGACCGGCGAGTACGCCATATCTTCCTCGACTAAAGTTTTGCCGTCGCAAAAGTTTGTCTGGGCAGGGCTCGCGGTTCGGCTTGCTAGCCGAACATCGCTCCGCCTTTCGATTCCTCAAGCACGTCGCGCAGGCGACGTGCTTCGAGAGCACAAAAATCACTACGCTCTTTTTGTGCTCTCGAGAGGAATCGAACCTCTATTGCCGGCTCCGCAAGCCGGTGTCCTATCCGTTGAACGACGAGAGCAATACTTGAATGTATATCAGAATCCAATCCAAGCCGCCACCAAGTCGGAAAATGTGTGATGATGGGCATCTTCCTCAACATGTTGCAGGAAATAATTAAACACTGTGTCGGCATTAACGCCCTCTAGTGGGATTATCAGGTGTGGCGAAAGCCAACTTTCAGTCTTGACGGAGATCATCGGGGGGTGCTTCCCCTCGATGTCTTCAAGAACGGAAAAGGAAATCATTCGCTCAAAAGTATGAAGCTCTTCTCCGATGATGATGCCTTGTTCGACAAGACGGAAACGATGCACGGAAGGTCGTTTCGCAGCGTGGAGCGCAAGCGATACTGCCGCGACGACAACAACAACCCCAAGTAGATAGTTGCCGAAGAGTACCGCGGCTATTGTGCCAGCGACTGCGATAATGCCAAGCGCCCAATACCAATCAGCACTTTTTGGGTTGTAATCGTATTCCGTTCCTCTCCACTCTAAAACAACATTGCGGGGCATGTGGGAATAATAGCAGAAAGTATGTCACGGAATAATCGTCTAATATTTTTTTGTGTACAAGCGGAGAGGGTGAGATTCGAACTCACGGTCCCGTTTCCAGGACTCCGGTTTTCAAGACCGGTGCATTCGACCGCTCTGCCACCTCTCCGTGTTATCTATACCTGCGGTGATGAATCCACCGCAGGTGTATGCGAAATGTGCGATTGCTCTGCGTTGGAGTTTTTTGGACGGAACCAAATGAGATATACGATTTCGAGAATGCCGAGCGTGTTAATAATGAGGAGTGCGATGAACCACTCCTTCTGCCCATTACGGGCGGCGTGCCAGAGTGCGTAACCCTTGATAGCGATTGTCCAGATTGCTGCGAGAGCAAGGAGAGGGAGTAATGCAAGCATGAGGGCAGGAGCAAAGGGGGAGTAGATTGGTGAAAAGTCATGCAGATACGTATACATCTATCATATTATACCATACACTGCAGACATGCGATATCTCGGCGTTGATTATGGAAGCAAGAAAATAGGTCTCGCACTCTCGGATGAGGCTGGTGTTATGGGATTCCCGCATTCTGTCGTTTCCAATACCCCGCGACTTGTTGACGAACTTTGTGCGCTGATCGCCAAAGAAAATGTTGGAGCGGTGGTAGTTGGAGAATCTCGCAATCTCATAGGTGGAGAGAATCCGATCGCAGCAGATGCCCGCATGTTCGGTAATCTAATTACCGAACATGCGGGCATTCCCGTATTTTTTGAATCCGAAGTGTTCACTAGTGCGGAAGCTCGGCGCGCGCCCGCAAAAGAAACTAAGTCTCGCAAGATGAAGCGACATTCTGATGTCGACGCTTCTGCCGCCGCACTCATTCTTACTAGCTATCTCTCACGCGCTAATCATGGATAAACCACGCATTTCAATTGAAGAATTCAGTAAGATCGAAGTGAAGATTGGGACCGTGCGCTCTGTTGAGCGCGTACCTGAGACAGACAAGCTTCTTCGATTTATGATCGACTTTAACGAAGAGACTGGTCCCCGTCAGATTGTTTCCGGCATTGCTGCACATGTTCTGGACCCCGACTTGCTCGTTGGTCGCCAGTTCGCATTTGTAACAAACCTCGCCCCACGGACAATACGTGGACTCGAGAGCGATGGAATGCTGTTTGCAATTGGGGATGGAGAATCATTTGCATTTCTTACTCCTGATAGGGTGGTGCCCTCCGGTACGAGTGCACATTAAGGCGTGCTGATTTTTTCCACGGGGATACCAATGGAATATCAACAAAAAAATCGGTTATACTCTAATGCATGTCTTCCGTTTTCAGTAAGCGTCTGCGTATTGCTTTCGCACCCCCGCGATATTTAGCGTTTCCTCTTGCTGGAGTTGACCTCTCCACGAGTGGGGTCAAGGCAGTGCGTCTTGTCGAGGGTACTCATGGTCTCACGTTGGCGAGCTATAGTGAGCAATTTTTGCCAGTAGGCGCATTTACCGATGGCGAAATAGTTGATCGAGCTGCAATTGTGGAGGCTCTCGAAGCCGCGACTCGGGCAGCCGGTATTTCTGCCACCAATGCCACACTGTCAGAATCAAAGGCGTATCTTTTTGAGACGACAGCTCCTGGCACGAGTAAGGCTGAGTGGCGTACTGCGGTTGAGCAGCACCTCGATGAGCTTATACCTCTACCCCCATCAGAGACGGCCTTTGATATAGTTGAGGCAGGACATGGAGATCCTGGTGATAAGCTCGTCGCAGGTATCGGTTTCGCACGACGCATTGTCGACGACACTCTGTCGATATTTGATCAAGCCAATCTCAGCGTGAGAGCTCTTGAGGGAGAGACTTTCGCTATGGCACGGTCACTTCTTCCAAAAGGTGATACTTCCACAACACTTATTATCGATGTCGGAAAATCAACGACAAAGATAGCCATAGTTGTCGGGCGTATACCTCATTTCGCTACGACGATTAATATAGGAGGTCACGCACTCACTCTTGCGGTACAAAAGTATTTTGGTGTTACCGAAGCAGAAGCTCGTGCCGTTAAAGTTGAACGGGGTATTGTTCCCGCATCAGGAAATGAAGAATATCTTGCCGCAATGCTCTCAACGGTCTCTGCTATCCGCGATGAGATTTCCCACCGACTCGATTACTGGCAAGAAAAGGAGACCCTCAAAGCGGGCCATGAGAAAGTATCGCAGGCTATTCTTTCTGGTGGGAATGCCTCGATACGCGGATTCCCTGAATATCTTGAAGGTGCATTTCGGATTCCTGTCACCACGGGCGATGTTTTCACCAATTTTGCTTCGCGTGATACGTGGATTCCACAAATTGATTATTCTGAATCACTCTCATATGCAACGGCAATCGGTCTCGCGCTTCGCGACCACGCATAATATATGCATACCGAACTTACAAACCTGCTTCCTTATGAACGTCAGCACGCACTCGTCCGTGAGTATTTTCTCCGCCTCGGTGTCGTCATCGTTGTTCTTTTAACGGCAATTACGTGTGTCGCTGCGCTACTACTGTTACCAACCTACGTACTCCTCTCGGCAAGTTCTAACGCGAAAGAAATGCGTCTTGCGAGTATGAAATCCACGCTTTCTGCTGCGGATGAAGCAGCGCTGTCTACACACCTCACGGCACTCTCGAATAATATGTCAATTCTAACGACTATTGCGAGGATTCCTTCCGTAAGTACTATCATTCGCACAATGCTCGCCGTCTCTCGTCCGGGCATCAAACTTTCGAGTCTTGGGTATAAAGCTGCTACTCCGAAGAGTCCAAGCACAATTGTCATCACGGGAACTTCGGCGACGCGCGATGCGCTTCGTAATTACCAACTTGCGTTAGAGGGTGTCCCGTCCATTCAATCCGCTAATTTGCCAATTTCTGCATATGCGAAAGATACTGACATCGCATTTGTTGTTACCGTAACACTTGCGCCATGAAATCGCCTCTCTTCAGACTCATTGTTGCTCTCATTGTATGTGCCGCAACTCTCGTAGGGTACGGTGCCTGGTATGCGATCATTGCAGAAAAAAGTACCACGGTAGCAAATTTGGAAAACCAAATTGCCACAACGATTGAGGCCTCGAATCGTATTGCTTCCGTTCGCGCGACGCTTGATAAAATTACTGGCGACGAGGTCGTTGTGCAGGGCTATTTTGTTCCGGAGGCTGGTGTGGTCGCGTTCATCAACAATCTCGAGGCTCGTGGACATTCAGTAGGGTCTACTACCGTAAGCGTTCTGTCGGTTACGACGGGTGGCACTCCTGTGCAGCCGACGCTTGTGCTTACGCTCACTATAAATGGATCATTCGATGCGGTGATGCGCACTGTTGGTACAATCGAATATGCTCCCTATGCTCTTTCGATTTCTGAACTCTCTCTTAGGCAGAATTCTAAGAATAGTTGGGTCGCTGTCCTCAAGTTGAGTGTTGGCTCGCTGTCCTCGAATACAACAACTAGCAAGGGCGATTCAAATGCCCCAATAAAAATCACCCCATGAGTATTCTTAATTTTTCCAATGTTTTCTTGAAACGGCTACGTGTTGGGGCACACCAGGATCCGATGCGGGATTGGATAATGGCACTCATATTTTCAGCGATAGTGCTAGCAGGTGTTATTGTTTGGAACGCGTGGGCTTTTGATACTATTGCGCGCGGAGGAGTTATAGGTTCAGTTGAGCCAAGTTCGTTGCCGGCTTTTAAGAGTTCTTCGCTCGATGCTATTCACGATATTTTTTCTAATCGTGTCGCTGAAGAAGCGAAGTATGAGACAGGCGTTTATCGTTACGCTGACCCTTCGCAATGACGCTTGTATGCGCTAGGGTATAGATTGCCCCCATAGCTTAATGGATAAAGTAGCGGACTTCTAAGCCGTTGATGTAGGTTCGATTCCTGCTGGGGGCACCAACACATAACTATCGCCCAGATCACTTGGTGGAGGTGTGTAGATTCCGCTCTGTGTCGCGGTCAAGATTTGTGACGGTAAGTTTTGAGTTGTGGCCACAGATGATAGTTTGTATAGTAAGGTATGCGTACGGGCATGTGGCGGAACTGGTATACGCGTACGTCTCAGAAGCGTATCCCGTAAGGGTTGAGGGTTCGAGTCCCTCCATGCCCACAGCGAAATGCAATGAGCGGAGGGCATGGGGCGCACCCTATCTACATAGGGTGCGCAGGACTCGAAAGGCGGAGCTATGTCTGAACGAAGTGAGGACAGGCGAGCCGGGGTCGCGCCTCGCTTAGGAGCGAGGCGACTGAGCGAAGTGTGACCGAGTCCCTCCATGCCCACGAAATACAGTATGATGTATTGATGCACCCTTAGCTCAGTTGGTAGAGCAGCGCATTTACACTGCGAAGGTCGGGGGTTCGAGCCCCTCAGGGTGCACAAAATATGAGACGAAAACAATACTTTCGCCGTATTTTGTGGGGCTCGAAAGCCGGAGGGTGCCGATTCGATCCGGAGTCGCGCACATTATTAGCAAGAAATTATACGTGACCAAGCCCATCAGGGTGCACCTGAAACCAAAAGTAATGATCTGTAGGTTGAAATAAATATGAATGAGCGCAAAAAAATAATAAATGGTACGTCACAGGTAACCTGTGTTGGCATTATTATGGATGGTAATCGTCGGTGGGCAAAGGAGAATAACTTGCCAGCATATGAAGGACACGCCGAGGGATATAAGAAGCTTAAAGAAATAGTGCGTTTCGCGCGTGAAGCGGGCATTCCTCATGTGGCTATGTATGCATTCTCAACGGAAAATTGGCAGCGCTCAGAAAAAGAAGTTGGCTACTTGATAAATCTTTTTCGTTTTATTCTTGAAAATGAAACGAAAAAAATGCTCAATGAGCGCGTGCGCGTGCGTTTTGTTGGTGATAGGGAGCGTTTTTCAACCGATATGCAAAAGATGATGGATCGCATGGAAAAAGTTTCGGCGACGATGTATGACATTACGTTACATCTCTTGATGTCGTATGGAGGCCGTGCAGAGATTTTGTCTGCGGTGAATGCTCTTTTTTCGGAGAGTCGCGATTCCTCTCGTGTCTCAGCAGATGCAAAACACGATATCGCAAAACCACAGATTACTGAAGATGATTTTATACAAAAACTCTGGTCACATGATATGCCCGATCCGGATCTTATTATCCGTACGGGCGGCGAAAAACGCCTTTCAAATTTTCTTCCCTGGCAGTCAATCTATAGCGAACTTTTTTTTACCAATACGAAGTGGCCCGCTTTCACAAAAAAAGAGTTCAACACCATTCTCTCAGAATTCTCTACACGCGAACGTCGAAGCGGGAAATAGTTGGGAATGATACTGTGGGGTAATGGAACTCTCTATTCTCTATGAAGATGCCGACATTGTTGCGATTGCGAAGCCCGCAGGGCTTATAACGCACTCGGATGGGAGGACACAGGAAGAAACAGCCGAGGATTGGTTTACATCAAAATATAAAATAGAAACTACTACGCCGCCCTCTTCTGGGTACGTACATCGACTTGATCGTGATACTTCGGGAGTACTCGTCTTTGCGAAACATGCAGTAGCCTATGAGTTCTTAAGGAAAGCATTTCATGACAGGGAAGTGAAGAAGGAGTATCTGGCTTTCGTGTATGGAGCGCCTAAAAAGAAGCAGGGAACTATTGATTTCGATATCGGTCGTTCGCGCAGTGATTTCCGTCTTCGAAGTGCACAACCAAAAGCTAAAGGACTCTTGCGCGACGCTCTTACACACTACGAGGTTCTCGCTGAGACTGGCGAGTATGCACTTCTGCGGATGACTCCTGAGACTGGTAGAACTCATCAGATTCGCGTGCATTTGAAAGCAATCCATCACCCGATTGTCGGTGATCCTTTGTATGCTCCGAATCATCCCGCCGCACTCGGTATAAAGCGCCTCGGTCTTCATGCGTATGTGCTGAATATTCCGCTTCCTTCGGGTGGCCGCGTCCGCATTGTTGCGCCCATACCGGACGATCTTGCACCCGCATTTGCCCATTTTCCCGGTATGAGCGCGACACTCTCCTCGCTAGGGTAGTGAGTTTGCTCTCTCTTACAACGCGTGCTAGAGTGCTCGACACATGCAGAAAGTTATAACTCCGGTGAACGTAGAAGGACGCGCGAAGCTCGGCATTCGCTCGGGTGATACTGTGCGCGTCGTGCAGAATATTGTTGAACTCAAGAAAGGTCGTGGCACCGACAAAAAAGAGAAGACCACAAAAAACGTTCGTAAACAGACTTTCGAAGGTCTTGTCCTCTCGACCAAGCACGGTACGGAAGCCGGGGCAATGTTTACTGTCCGTGCGACGCTCTCGGGTGTCGGTGTTGAGAAGACTTTTCCACTCTATACCCCTTCAATTGATTCGATCGAGATTGTAAAGCGTTCCAAGGTCCGTCGCGCCAAACTCTACTTCATCCGTGAGAAGGCAACCAAAGCGGTCCGCCGCCAGCTGCGCAACGCACGCATGATGAACATGAAGAGTGATGAAGCGGTCGTTCCTGCAGAGGAAGCGAAGGAAGAAGTTGCAGCTTAGATTTTAAGAGGAAAAACCGCCGATCGCTTTGCGATCGGCGGTTTTTCGTTTATAGTGTTTCCGTTGCCCAGGTGGCGAAATTGGTAGACGTACTACCTTGAGGTGGTAGCGCCCGAAAGGGCTTGGAGGTTCGAGTCCTCTCCTGGGCACTCGCACATTGCCTCGCAGGCAAAATTTCACACCGTAAAAAAGCCCTGTAATTCAGGGCTTTTTTGCTGCTTCACGAGCTTTTTTAAATCTGTTCTGCTGACTCTGTGTAGGACTCGAACCTTTCTGAAGCCAGAAACTTGAAGAGTTTTGATATACGGGTAGAGAGTAGGTATGCCCATACACACAAATAGCATTGATGAATTTCGAAAGCTGTACCAGGAGGAGTGTGGGAAGTACCTATCTGAAGAAGATGCGATCGAGATGGTAGCACGCTTGATCGGTCTCTACCAGATTTTGTATCGCCCGTTGCCCGGTGAACATAACGACGTCACTACGCCGCCTTTGGCAGATTCTTGCGACGAGTATGATGCTTCCTTTCCAAATCCCGAATAATGGCGAGTGTGTGGAGCAGTTCAGGATCGCGAGCGTTATACAAAGTTCTGATTCTGTCCAAAGCGGTGCACCCGCACGTTGCCTCGTAGGCAAAATATCACTACACAAAAAAGCCCTGTAACTAAGGGCTTTTTTGTTGCATTGCCGGCCTTTCTAAATCTGTCCTGTCGACTCTGTATAGGATTCGAACCTTTTTCTCGCACCCTGCCGAAACACCTCTCGTGACAGTCTCGACCATGGGTGCTTTACTTTCCCACAGCAGCGAAGACAATTCATAACAGCTCTTTGATGGATCACAGAAAGGAAATGGCATGGAAAAGAAAGCGGGCGGAGGTAGGGTGGCTCGAGTACAGAAGCGAGGAGAGACTGTCGAATATTTCCAAGGAGAGGAACGCGGCACAATTCTAATCCTCACCCATCGACCAGGTCATGAAAGTGTGAAAACGATTGTTCAAACTGTCCCAATTGAAAGATAGGAGGGTTCATGACAACCTTGCTCCAAAGAGTGTTTGCTCGTCTCGATCATCTTGTGGGATGGGAGATGGGTAGTGGAAACGAGAATGAGCCCCATAGCTACGATTTCTATCCGCTTTGGGGTCGCCGAATGCTCATCTTGAAAACTGATGGACAGATCAGGTGTTCAGGTGGCTCTTGGTGGGTGAGGCACGATTATGACGGCAACGGAAAACTCCTGCGTCGCACACGTGTCTGCAAAGATCTCCAACCAGGCGAAAAGGTCATCTATGGCCAACGACGAGTCTATTCCATTTATGAAAACCAACCAGCTGGGAAGTTCTGTGCTCGGTAGTTGTAAACGTTATATCAAAAGAGTCAGGTTACACAACCTGGCTCTTTTTGTTTGTGGCAACCCTTGAAGATTTCTGAGACATGGGTAGACCGTACTCATGCATACACACAAAACCAGCATTGATGAATTCCGGAAGTTGTACCAGGAAGAATTCGGGAAGTACTTATCGGAGAGGGATGCAATTGAGATGACCGATCGTCTGATAGAGCTCTACTTCATCATCTACTGTCCGCTACCCGGCGAGATCCCTAAGCACCCTATGCCGCCTTCGGAAGATCATCTTGGAGAGCTCCAAGCTTCCTCTCCAAGTCCCGAATAATAGCTAATGTCCTGAGGAGTTCGGAATCGCGAGTGTTGTATAAAGTTCTAATTCTGTCCAAAGTGGCGCACCAGTTCTTGTCTCGCAGGCAAAATATCACGCCGTTAAAAAGCCCTGTAATTCAGGGCTTTTTTACGCGACTGTCGGTATTTTTTGTTTCGTTCAGTTGACACTGTCCAGGATTCGAACCTTTCTGTGTCGTTCCCCGCCTAGTCAAAGCGACAGACATTCGCTTCAATGTATGAATGTCCCAGGAACCAAGCTTCATTTCTAGCAACTCTTTGCTTCTTTCAGATTGGATTGCGGTGCTGAGAAAGATGGAAACGACACTCAAGCGCATTGGTTCCAAGAAGTTTTTCTCGAGCACCGATGAGAATGTAAAGAAAGATAGGGAGAGCTTTGCTCTTATGTACTTTATGGTCGCAATGAAGAAGGTCACGGGTTTAGATTGGTTCTTGTTGCCCGTTAAGGATCAATTTCCTGACTTCAGCCTCCTGGTATTTGATGGAAATCCACCCGGTATTGGTTTTGCACAAATAGAACTGGTTGAGGTGCCGCCGCGGTGCACGAGCATTGAGGAGGCAAGAGTGATCATTAAAGGGAAACTTGAAAACCATTATTCAACTACAAACTACGATCTCCTTATCTACTTGAATAACGCGCAAAGCCCGACGTGGGTCGAGCAGTTGAAAGAGAGTCTCCTTTCCCCAGGCCCATTTAGGCGTGTGTGGGTCTTACGATTGGAAGGTAGCTCGACCAATACTGAAATTACAGGTTGTGTAGTTAATAGACTCTTTCATCAACCAATAGAAACTATTCGTGTGGATATGAACGATCCTGCGGTGTATCGGCGTCAGTCCTTACCGGCGTACATTGAAGAAGAAGTTATCAACGGAGTTCCATACATACGGGTTAAACCTGAAGTTATGAAGGAGCTCCTATTTGAGATGAGAAAGGAAACCCTGACACGAAGCCGCACACAGCGAATAGACAGAGACTCTGAGAAGTAATTCCTGCCCTTTTGGGAGTGCCTGCGTATGCTCCAGAGATGTATCCACCAAAAGAATCAATCGAAGAATTTAGAGTCATATACGCAAAAGAGTGCGGCAAGATCATTGAGGAGGAAGAGGCTCGGGAAATGGCAAGCCGCCTCATCAATCTCTACCTGATTATCTATAGTCCGCTACCCGGCGAACATAGCGGCCGTCCTACGCCGCCTTTGGCAGATTCTTGCGACGACCATGATGCCTCCTTTCCAAATCCCGAATAATAGCTAATGTCCTGAGGAGTTCGGAATCGCGAGTGTTGTATAAAGTTCTAATTCTGTCCAAAGCGGCGCACCATTAGGGAACTCGTTTCGAATTTCTGACAATCTGTTATCTTGGGGGAGGATAGAGCACATTGAACAATCTGTTATTAGGGGAAGGAGGTGAATGAATGATGGCACCAAAGAAGGGAAAACTGTATTTGCAGAACGCCATCTTCATGGGCGTAGTTCACGTTATCGCGTTTTACGGCTTCTATACCCTAGCTCTCGGTCACTGGAAGTGGCAGACTATCGCTTCAGGCGTAGTCTGGTTCTTCATAAGTGGACTTGGAATTACGGTCGGATACCATCGTTTTTTCACCCACCGTTCTTTCAAATGCGGGAAAGTAGTGCAGACGATTCTCGCGATCTGCGGAACAACCGCTATTGAAAATACCATCAAGGTATGGGTTTCTGGCCATGTTATTCACCATCAGAAAACCGACAAAGACGAGGATCCTTACAATGCGGCACGAGGATTTTGGCACTCACATATCGGTTGGATTCTTTTCAAGGATCCCGACAGGAAAAAGGGAGATTTCAGCGCAGCAGATCATCTCACTGAGGATTCATGGACCGCACAGCTCGTGAATTTTCAGCACAAGAATTACTACCTGCTGATCATCTTTTTTTGGGGAATCATGCCGGTCCTTATTGCGTCTCTCTGGGGTGATCCTCTTGGAGGTTTCATTTCTCGAGTTTCCGCATCCATTCTCGTGTGGCATGCAACGTTCTTCATCAATAGCCTTGCCCACATGAGACATTGGGGAAGCAGTCAACCATATACCCGAGCGAATTCGTCGCAGGATAGCTGGATTGTATCCCTCGTTACTTTCGGCGAAGGGTATCACAATTACCACCATGCCTTCCCGAGAGATTTTCGAAATGGTCTACTTTGGTACAATTTCGACCCGTCCAAGTGGATAATTCTTGGACTGTCAAAGCTTGGATTGGCCACAGACCTTAAGCGAACTCCTGATGATAAAATAGAAAAAGCTCGCAAAACTGTTCTTGAACAAGCGTAGAGCAATAGCCGTAAACGGGACGTGTCTGATAAGACACGTCCCGTTCTGTTTTTACATTCTTGGAAAGGTATACTAAGCGCACGATCACCGCATATGCTTTTTACTGGTAAAGGAGACGATGGCACAACGAAGACGTTCGGCTGCAATCAGCAGCGGATCTCTAAATCATCACTCGTGCCGGAAGCACTTGGTGCGCTTGATGAGCTGAATGCATTTCTTGGGTTTGTGAAAATGCGCAGCGTCGGAGAGTCGCGTATTCAGGGCGGACTACGTGCCGTACAAGAAACACTTTTTATCGTTCAAGCGGAGGTCGCTGGCGCAGATAAGAAAGTGGGGAAGTCTGCTGTGCGAGAGGTCGAGGAATTGGTAAACAATATAGAAAATGAGATCCCCCGATTAAAGGGTTTTCCATTGCTGGGGGAACTGAACTCTCCGCGCTCCTCGACGTCGCGCGGACCATCGCGCGCCGCACCGAGAGGAGGCTTATCGCTGCGGTAGAAGCGCAAGCATGTTCTCCTACAAAAGAAACTATGGCATACATAAATCGTCTTTCGTCGTTGCTCTTTGCATTTGCACGTCTCGCAAATCATATTAAGGGTGTCGCAGAGGAAAATCCTCGATATTAATTTCTTCGCGCACTTTCCGTTTTCGTGTTATAAAAATATCGAGCCTATCGACAGATTAGGTATGAACATGGCGACTATGGTGTAACGGTTAACACTGGAGCTTGTGGAGCTCTCAATTCGGGTTCGATTCCCGATAGTCGCCCCAGTTGCGTGGTACCATGCGCGAATGAAGAGTTTATTTCTTGGTCTTTTGGCCATCGTCATTATTGGGATTGGCGGATTCGTGTATCGAAATGCAGTTGAACATCCGACAAAGCCGATTACGTGCCCTCTTGATGCTCTGCAGTGTCCTGATGGTACTTCGATCGCGCGTACTGGGCCTTCTTGCGTCTTCGCCGAATGTCCGCTTCCAAATATTTCACTATCAGATATCGGCATCGCATTCGCCATACCGATGGATTTTGTTGTAGCCGAGCTCCCCGATGCTGCGAGCATTGCTGCCTATGAACTGCCTACCGAAGCTTCGTCGACGAAACGTTCCAGCATCATCATCCGTCGCCATGAAATTAGCGCATCTTCAACCGCACTGATGACTATTCAAAAAACAGCCATTGGTGGAGCTTCCGGACAGCCGGTTGGTGCGACTGCCTATTCTTCTACGGTGCTTGGCACGCATCGCTTCACGGTCGTTTCTATAGAACGGTTTGAGGGTGTTATCGATACTGCCTATTATCTTGCTCGAGCAAACGACGTGTTGCGTTTCGATGCGTTAGATACAGAAGTCATGAACTGGACCAATCCGAACCTTGATACCTCAACGCTTCGAGCTCATTCAGCGCTCCGGAAGCTTCTCACGACTCTACAAGGAGGATAAATTTGCTCCCGGAGTCTGCTCGTTTGGTAACGAGCTCGATGCTATACTGTCGGTATTAATTCATAATTCGTTTTCCGACATGAACAACAATCCTCTCTATGAGATTTTCGATAATGGCAGCGTACGCATCGCGCTTATCGGAGCTCTCGGCATTCTTGCGCTTTTTTTGCTCGCACAAACTATAACCATCGCTGGGAATTTCGGTCGTCCAGACGTCCCCGCGACTGATACGGTTACGGTTCAGGGTTCTGGTCAAGCAACGCTCCCACCGGACGTCGCGCGCATTTCTTTCACTGTTGAAAATATCGCCGCAACTGTTGCCGATGCACAAGCGGTGACCACGAAACAAGCAAATGCCGCAATTGAATATGTAAAAGGGCAGAATGTTGATGAAAAGGATGTAAAGACGCTCTCATACAATATTTCACCACAGTACTCATATCCGAATCCTTGTCCGCGAGGAGGGGTCTGTCCAGATTATTATAGTGGCACACCTAAAATAACCGGCTACCAAGTGTCTGAAACAATACAGGTGACTATGCGTGATCTCTCTGCTGTAGGTACGCTCCTTGGTGGGCTTGGTAAGCTCGAGGTCCAGAACATAAACGGCCCCGCGTTTGCGCTCGATGACGCAACTGCCGGTTACGACGCTGCTCGAGCTGACGCAATCGATAAAGCGAAAGTACAGGCGAAGCTTCTCGCGAAGCAGCTCGGCGTCCATCTCGGGAAGATTGTGAATTTCAGTGAGTCGTCAGGTGGGTATGCGTCCCCGATGTACGGTCTTGGTATGTCTCGGGCGGATGCAAAGGCGGAGCCAGCACCGAATTTACCAGTTGGTGAGAATACGTATAACGCATCGGTCTCGATTACGTACGAGATTCGGTAAGAATTATTTGCTTCGAGCGGGGCTCCTTTTTAAGAAATACGACCCTATAGACGCAGGGTCGTATTGTCGCACAATGGCCTATCCACAGGGTGCAGGGGAGGAGAGTCTTGACAGTATTTGTCACTTGCTGTATGTTGTGGTCTGAGTGTCAGTAGTTCCTTAATGATATAAACAACTGGAAAGGAGGTGTCTCATGAGCCAAGATTGGTCCCCGTAGGTACTCTCTCCAAATGAAATGATTTAAGATAATCGTTTTGTAATGGGAGAGAGATCATGCGCAAAAGGATAGTCCTTGGTAAGATCGGTCAAGTCAGAGAAAACGTTCTGGCGAGGTCATTGTTCGCCAGAAAGAATCTTTCACCGGAGACACCGGGTCGAAAGTTGAGACAGAAGTCTGAAGGAGATACGACGCGTGGAGCAGTACGCAGTACCGGTTCACCACCTGTCGTTCGTCAGACATTAGACGAATTCAATGTCGCTTTTAAAAAGGCTTACCCAGAAGGGGAAAGGGGGCAACATGTTGTCGAGTAGAGGTAAAAAAACAACTCAGCGCCCCTTATCTTCTGGGAGAAGGTCTTCAGAAAGAAGGTATTTCGTTGCGACGACGTTTTCAGGGAAGCTCGAAGAGATTCCCTGTCCACACAAAAGGTGCGGGAAGCCCATTTGTCTCGATGACAGGAGCAACTGCACGTATTCAGGAGAAGACTCTTCGCCGCCGAGCGACAAGAAAGTATTGCTCTCGGATCCTTTGAATGGGATTCTCATTCAAACACTACCTCTTCTGTGTGAATGATCTAAAAGAAGGGATGAAATAAAAAGAGCTATAGAAAACCCGGCTGCCGTGAGGTACCTGGGTTTTTTCTTTTTGTAACTCGACAATAGAAATATTATCGACAGCACATTCTCATCGGGTTACCTGACGTGGGAGGCATTGACGCATTTCGAGCGTTGTACTACAATGACGCTATCGAAAGCCCGTAGGGCTTTTTTATTTGACCTGAACATATACGCTTATGTACGCACCCTTCACTTATCTTAAGCACGTTCGCGAAGAATTCTCGCACATCGTCTGGCCGACGAATCATACAGCCGTGGCGCATACGTTCGTCATTATCATTATTGCGGTTATTATCGCACTCATCGTCAGTTTGCTGGACTATATCTTCAGCTTCGGAGTGAGTCATGTAGTCGGCGGATAATTTTTTATGGACAACCCACAACACATGCACAGTGGTGAGATGGATTTGCCAGAAGAAATCGGAATGGCAGATATTGCTCCGATGGCGCGCAAAGAAATTCGTGACGAGACGCAGCTGCAGGAGAAGGATGCTCGTTGGTACACTGTGCACACCTATGCCGGCTACGAGAACGCTGTCGAGCGCAACTTGAAGCAGCGTATCGAATCTCTCGGTATGGAAGGGAAGATCTTCAGTGTCATCGTCCCGACCGAAAAGAAAATTCATGTAAAAGGAGGGAAACGTATTGTCGAAGAGGAGAAAATCTATCCAGGTTATATTCTCGTGCGCATGATCGTCGACGATGACTCGTGGTTCGTAGTGCGAAACACTCCGCGCGTCACCGGGTTTGTTGGCGCCGGTAATACGCCGGTCCCGATGGAAGAGTCAGAGGTTCAAACGCTCATGAAGCGCATGACGGCCGAAGCACCGAAGCATCGCATTGATCTCGTAAAAGATGATCCAATCGTTATCGCTGATGGACCTTTTAAAGATTTGGAAGGGAAGGTCGGCGAGATCGATGAGGATCGCGGGAAGGTGAAGGTGATGGTCTCAATGTTCGGTCGCGAGACACCAGTCGAGCTCGATTTTTTGCAAATAAGGAAGCTTTAGTATCGTTTACGAAATTAAAGCGCACACTTATGTCACATTATTTGGCGGGATTCCCCGGCGCCAAAAATGGGACGCAGAAAACGTATAAATTGACGCAAAGTACTTATTCGTATAGATTTCATTTATGGCTAAAATAGTTAAGAAAATCAAGTTACAAATCCCTGGTGGCGCGGCCACGCCGGCTCCTCCGGTCGGCACAGCGCTCGGACCCGCCGGTGTAAACATCGGCCAGTTCGTGTCTCAGTTCAATGAGGCGACGAAGGACAAAAGGGGAACTATCATTCCAATAGAGCTCTCGGTCTTCGATGATCGTACGTTTACGTTCATCATGAAGAATCCGCCAGCGTCGCGCCTCATTTTGAAGGCAATTGGTCTCGAGAAGGGTGCACTCAAGCCGGGTGAAGAGAAAGCGGGTACTATTACCAAGGCGCAGATTGCGACTATTGTCGCTGAAAAGATTTCCGACATGAACGCAGTTTCCCCGGAAGCTGCTGCCCGTACGATTGCCGGTACCGCTCGCTCGATGGGCATCGATGTGAAGTAAGAAACATCGATGAACCTTTTGAGAGATTTTTAGAGTGAAGAGAATAAAAATATCCAAAAAGTGTACAGCTCCTGTAAGGAGTCGACGTTAAATACATCCTTCTGATTAAATAAAGAAACGGCGCCTCACTAAGGGGCGCCGTTTTTTTAAACAATACCGAAACGTTCAAATACGCTTACTGAGGTTTCATATTCGTCCTTAGGATGTACGTAACACATCGGCGTTTTCCGTGTGCGCTTCCAGGGCGCTCCCAAGCCCGATTCCATTTTCGGAAAGTACGCATCACCGGTTAAGTCAGGTGCATTCACTGTGGTAATGTACACCTTTACCAAATCCGGAACCGCAAGGAAAAGTCTGTAAATTTCTTCTCCGCCAGCAACACAAGCGCGTTTTCCGTAGAGGGCGGCTTTCTCGCAGGCTTCCTCGACTGATTTAACAAAATGAACTGATTCGGGAACATCGGAGGGAATGGGTTTTCTCGTGAGTACGATATTAACCCTTCCAGGAAGCGGCCGAAATTTTGGAGAAATCGACTCCCAGGTCTTGCGTCCCATGATGACGGTGCCTGCCTCCATAGTTACGTTTTTGAAGTGCACCATATCACTTGGGATGCGTCCCCACGGCAGACTCCCTTTATTTCCGATAATGTGGTTGGGTGTCATCGCAACTATGAGCGAAAGACTGATTTGCATAAGAACCTCCTTTTTTGTGCAGTTTTCCTTCCACATATTCACCCACAATCTATCGGGAGTCAATCTTGCGCCTGCTGGTGTTTCTGCGTACTCTTCTGGCAGATTGACGGTTCATTTTAAAAAATCATACAAATAAAAGGAGGCAGAACTATGGAAGAGGGAAGTACTTACAAACCAGCCAAGCTGGACGACGTTCGTCACCGGGCTCTGCGGATTCTCAAGGGCACCGCGTCATTCGATGATCGGTATGTTCAGGACCATAAAGATCTTGTTGCGCTGATTGAGGTCTTGCGTTCAATGGGCTGTATTATCGGCTTTACAACCGGCACATGGGATTTGTTCCATATAGGTCACGGCGACTACATTCAGCTTGGGAAAGACGAAGTCGCCATGCGTTATCCTACAGCCGACCATGTCATCATGGTTGTGGGGGTGGACACGGACGAAATTACAAAAAAGCGGAAAGGTCCAGGTCGGCCTATTGTCCCACAAGCAGAACGCGTTAAGGTGCTGGGACATATACGGCCAGTCGATATTCTCACGCTACAGTTCGAAGAAGATCAGCTGTTCAAAATTATTGAACACGATGTACGAGTTGTCTCAACATCGACGACGGATCTGCCGAGTCTCGAAAAAATACAGGCGCGATGTGCGTTCGTTGTAAATCTTCCACCGCAGGCGGAAACGAGTACGACAGCGCGCGTTCGACAGCTTAGTATGGATGGTGCAGTTAAGGTATTAGTGAATGTTGAAAAACGGCTCTCTGTTGCTTTGCAGGAGGTACGTGATGAAATCGACAAAGTCTGACAAGGTGCTTGTTGCGTATATTCCGGTACCGCACGCAGGCTATCTCAAGCTTTTTAGGGCGTTTGCTGACAGTCAACTCTATGTACTCGGTGAAGAATTCATTCGAGAATTCAAACCGCTCACGAGACATTTGCCGGGAGTTACGCCAACTGAATCAAAGAAGATGATTCAATCTCTCGACATATTCTCGAAAGTTCATATTCTCACTCAAGCGACACTCAAGAATATACGTCACGCACGTATCATCATGCCGGACGAAGATGTGGCGCATGTTATGTCAAAGAAGTATTTTTCTGACATTCATGTCGAATTTACCACGGACTGGCGGCTTCGCTGGGACTGGGGCGCTACTCAAATGAAGCGGCGCCCAGAAGGGGAGCGTCTCGTTTCAACTGATGAATTTGATCGAGAAATGATGTCCCTTGCCTACGGTATTGCTCAAAAAAGTCCCGATTGGTGGCGACAAATAGGAGCAGTTCTCACGACTCGACCAAAAGTATTGAATCCAAGCGTGGTATCGAGATTCAACCAGCACATTCCCAGTGAACAAAGTGTTTACTGCTACGGTGATCCAAGGAGTAATTTTGAACCTGGGCAAGGCATTGAATTCTCGTCCGCATTACATGCTGAGGCCGGAGTGATTGCGGAAGCCGCTCGGCGTGGTATATGTACCGAAGGTTGTTACTTATGGGTCACAACATTCCCTTGTCCGCCTTGTGCGTATCTCTGTGCGTTTTCAGGCATTCAGCGTCTTTATTACGCTGATGGATATGCACTTGTTTCTGGGGCGGAAGTGCTGCAAGCGAAAGGAGTTGAAATAATTCGTGTCGAGATGTGAACTTTTGTTCCTTAACCCCCTCGTCCCATCCGGGCCGAGGGGGTTTATTTATTTCTTAAAACCAACGAGCGCATTGACTAGCCTTGTTTTGTTTGTCCTCTGAACACCGACTATAAGGTGCGCATGCAGATGGTTGACTGATGCTCCAGTAATTTTCGTATCACCGGATCGAATCATGAGCGTCGCTCCTTTGATTTTGTTCCTCTGCACTAATTTTCGATAGAGTTTATGGAAATCTGCCCACATCACGGGCAACATGCCTTCAGTTGTTTCGATATGTGGTCGGGCTATAAATAAAAAATGGAATCGGGCCCCTGCGTAGGGCCATGCATTTTTCGTAACGAGCCAGTACTTACTTTTGTATATAAGAGGTTGTCGATGATGCTTGGAAAGGTGCTCTTCGCAGAATGGGCAGAAACCGCCCGTGACGATTTCTTTAAGGGTATTCGCGTAGTCGCCACGCTTCACGACGATGGCGTTTTTGGTATCAACTTGCTGTTTTTTGGGAGACATAACTATCAAGATATATAGCACGTCGGACCATAAAATGAAGAGCCGCCCCATCAAGTATGGGGCGGCATGTATCGAATGATTAAGGACTGTACGGCATCGTCATGGATGGATGAGGGTCGTATTCTTCGAGCGAGAAGTGTTCGATCCGGAAGTCAAACAGATTTTTTACCGAAGGGTCGAGTCGCAGAATGGGGAAAGGGTGCGCACCCCGTTTTACTAGCTCGCGCACCTTCCCGAGCTGTTCTTCGTAGATGTGTGCATCCGAGAAACTATGAATATAGTTTCCCGGAGTGTAACCAGTTACTTGGCACATCATGAGGAGGAGTGCCGAGTATTCGATCATGTTGGACGGCACCCCAACTGGCATGTCCGCCGAACGTTGGTCCATTCGCATGTGCAGCTTTCCATTCAGGATTCGAAAATGAAGCCATCCGTGACAGGGTGCCACGATGACCTTTCGATTCGGACCACGTGCCGTGTAGTACGGCTTCCATGGAGTTACGAGGTGTGTTCGAAGGTCTGGATACTTTTGAATCTGCGTAAGTACCTGCTGAAATTGATTCAGTGTTTTCCCAAAAACTGGCGTCTCGAAATCATGGAATGCTGCACCATATGAACCCGGACCCATATCATGTGGATTGAGACCAAGTTCGGTACCTTTACCACGATAATCCTCCCAAAAATCACAGCCATAGGATGCAATTTCATCAAGGGTTCTTGCGCCGTTTACGAACGCGATTATTTCGCCGACGGCCTTCCTCCAAAAGCCGATTTTCCGTTCGGTAATTAACGGTACGCCGTTTGAAATGTCGAAGACCATTGGTGGAAGTGTTCCGAAGCACGTCAGTGCCCCGATGCCTTGAGGGGTATTTTTTGCCAGCTCTCCATTGATGAGAACGTACTTGAGTCTGTCTTGGTACTGCGTGTCCGGAGTCCGTTTGTCGAGCGGTTTGTAGAAGTTGTACACGATGCTCTCCTTTCTAGTAGTGAACTGTTATCCTGCCGCATCATACGGAACCTAGAGAAATAATCAAATTCGATTGGAATGATACAATCCCGGCATGAAAGTATCAGTACGAAGGATTGATAAGGGGATACCTCTGCCGGAATACAAGACGGCTGGAGCGGCGGCAATGGACTGCTCTGTACGCGAAGATATTGAGATTCCCGCAATGAGTATTGCTATGGTCCCTCTCAACATCGCCCTGAAGCCGCCGCAAGGGCATTTTGTGCTTCTTGCGGCCCGTAGCTCGCTGCATAAGCGCGGGCTCTCTATGGCGAACGGCATTGGTATAGGAGATGAAGATTTTTCAGGAGACAACGACGAGTATCAGGCTGCACTCTACAATTTCACACATGCTTCAGTTGCATTGAAAAAGGGAGATCGAATCCTACAAATAATCATTCTGCCATTCGATCGCGTTGTTTGGGATGAGGTTGACTCTCTTGGTAATCCTGATCGAAAAGGATTTGGAACGACTGGCCTATGAGTTTCTACGATCATATAAAAGATGAGGACCCGGAGATTTTTTCGGCGCTTGAAGGGGAAGATAAGCGGCAAGCAGAGGGGTTGGAATTAATCCCATCAGAAAATTACGTGTCGCGCGCGGTGAAAGAGGCGATAGCGTCCTCGCTGACGAATAAATATGCGGAAGGATATCCCGGCAAGCGTTACTACGGCGGACAGGCGTTTACGGACAAAGTTGAGACGCTCGCTATTGAACGAGCCAAGAAACTTTTCAATGCGGCATATGCGAACGTGCAGCCACTTGGTGGCGCGAACGCAAATATATCGATGTATTTTGCGCTCCTTCAGCCGGGCGATACTGTGCTCAGTATGGATCTTTCGCATGGTGGACACTTGACGCATGGTCACCCCGTGACGTATCTCACTAAGGTTTTCAATTTCATACGGTACAAAATGAAAGATATCGAGACGGGTGAAATCGATTATAACGATATGCTGCGCGTTGCAAAAGAAGCGAAGCCGAAAATTGTCCTCGCGGGCTTCTCGGCATATCCGCGCGAACTCGATTATGCGAAATTTGTCGATATTGCGCGCGAAGTAGGAGCAGTCGCAGTGATGGACATCGCACATGTCGCTGGACTCATTGCGGGGAGGGCAGCGAAGAATCCTTTTGATTTCGGTTTCGATATTATGACCACGACCACGCATAAGACACTTCGCGGTCCGCGCGGTGGCATGATCCTTACACGTGAGAGTGAAGAGATCGCAAAGAAAATAGATAAAGCAGTATTTCCTGGATTCCAGGGTGGTCCGCATATGCATCAGATCGCCGCAAAGGCTATTTCATTCCACGAAGCACTCCATCCTTCGTTTGCAACATACGCGAAACAGATCATCGCAAATACGAAAGCGATGGAGAGAGTGTTTAAAGAGCACAACTCAAGAATGATTACCGGCGGTTCAGACAACCATCTCATCTTGCTCGATGCCTGGGCATCGTTCGGTATTTCAGGCGGAGAGGCCGAAAGACTCTTGGATCGCGCGGGCATCACGCTCAACAAGAATGTGATTGCGGATGACACACGTGCACCGATGGACCCTTCCGGCATTCGCTTCGGCACACCCGCGATGACAACGCGCGGACTGCACGAAGCCGAATCCGCGCAAGTAGCAGAGATAATGATTGACGTACTTACGAAACGCGACGACGCGATTGTTGAACTCGCGAAACAAAAAGTGAAAAAACTTGCGTTCGAGCACCCTATTCCAGAGTCGTTCGTCGACTAAATCTGGTACACTCGCCGCATGGAGGAACGGATTAGAACAGCAGTAGAAAGAGCCCTTACAAAAGCTGGTGTACCACAGCACGCACTTTACCCGTTTGCACTCGATAGGCCGGCCGAAATGTCTCATGGGGATTACTACACCAACGCTGCACTTGTGAAGGCAAATCTTTTGCATAAGAATCCTCGTGAATTAGCAGCGGAATTAGCAGAGGAACTCAAGAACGCTCTCGGCGACTCCATTTCGAAAATTGAAGTCGCTGGAGCAGGGTTTATAAATATCACCTGTGCGCGGGAATCAGTAACATGCATAGTTGCAGAAGCAGATGCGAAGGGTGCAGAGTGGGGGAAGGGGGTTATGGCGAAAGGAGTCAGAGTTATTATTGAGTACTCAAACCCAAATGCATTTAAAGAAATGCACGTGGGGCATCTCGTTGGGACAATTATAGGTGAATCAGTCTCAAGACTCATCGAGAATTCTGGGGCGACGCTAGCACGCAACACTTTTGGCGGTGATATCGGCCCAAACGTAGCGAAGGCGTTATGGGGGCTGCAGAAAAATGGCGTGAGCGAGCCGACAACTGCCGAAGAAATAGGTAGGGCATATACTGAGGGCGCTAATGCGTATGAGAATAACTCTCAATCAAAAGAGGAAATAGATGTACTCAATCAGGCGATATACGCCGGTGCAGATCCCGCGCTTATGGAGTTGTGGCGCAAAGGGCGTGACGTCTCTGTGGCAGAGTTCCGGCGCATTTGGCGCATCCTCGGTACGCATTTCGATTTCGAATTTTTTGACAGCGACACGACCGAGACGGGTGTGCGCATCGTGCATGACGGGCTCGCAAAAGGAATCTTCGAGAAAAGCGATGGCGCTATTATTTATAACGGGGAGAAGAAGGGCGTACACACGATGGTGTTTATCACGTCACACAACACACCAACCTACGAAGCGAAGGATATCGGACTCGCGTTTCTCAAAGAAGAACGGTGGTCCTCGGACAAAGTCATCATTGTTACGGGCAATGAGCAGACCGGTCGTTTCAAGACAGTACTCGCAGCACTCTCTGAGATGACTCCTCTTCTTGCAGCGAAGACCGAGCATCTTGCGACCGGTTTTTTGAAACTCTCCTCAGGGAAAATGTCTTCGCGCGAAGGGAATGTTATTACTGCTGCAGGTTTCATTAAAGACGTCATCAAGAAGGCGGGCGGGAAGAATGAAGATCCGCTTATTGCAGAACAGGTCGCAATCGGCGCAATCAAGTACATGATTCTGCGGCAAGCGCCAGGTTCGGACATTATTTTTGATGAAGAAAAATCGCTCTCGCTCGACGGAGATTCGGGGCCGTATCTGCAGTATGCGCTCGTGCGAGCAAAGTCAGTCTTGGCTCAAGCAGCAGAGAAGGGTGGCGCTCCAGCAACAGGAGCGCCACAACAGCCCTACAAAATCGAGAGAATTATTTTGCATTTCCCCGAGGTGGTCGCTCGTGCAGCAGATTTTCGTATGCCAAATCTACTCGTGAACTATCTCACCGAACTGGCGGGAGAGTGGAACTCTTTTTATGCACAAGAACGTATTGTGGGTGGCGACTATGAAGTACATAAACTCATGCTCGCTCGCGCATTTGTGGTCACCATGACGAACGGTCTTACTGTTCTTGGTATTCCAACACCGGAGAGAATGTAATTTCCGTATGAAAAAAGCTAAAAAAATTAGATTGGCTGTATTCGATATCGATGGCACGATCTTCCGTTCCGCTTTATTTTTTGAACTCTTTCATGCTTTGGTCAATCGTGGCATATTTCCCAAGAAAGCTGAAAAGGAAATAGAAAAATATTATCTCCCGTGGTTTCACAGAACAGGGGAATTTAATCGGTATAGGGATGAAGTCATACAGTTATATACAAAATATATCAAAGGAAAGAAAAAAACAGATATTGATGCTATTGCGAAAGAAATAATTTCGACTCAAAAAAACAAAGTATACCGCTTCACTAGGGATCTAATTCATCGATTAAAAAAGGAAGGATATTATACAATTGCGATCTCGGGATCACTCGATGACATAGTAAGAATGTTTTGCAAACAGTTTAACTTTGATGCTTCATTTGGTTCTCATGCCGAAGTAAAAGAAGGAATTTTCACTGGGAAGGACATTGATTTTACGTCTTTGTATAACAAAGACAGTCTATTGCGGGCTTTTGTTAAAGAAGAAAATATGCTTGTTGATTGGCAAAATTCGGTTGGTGTAGGAGATACTGAAGGGGATATTTGTTTTCTTGAAATGGTGGGGCGTCCTATTGCGTTCAATCCGAACAAAAAACTGGCACAGCATGCAAAAAAGAAAAAATGGACCATCATTGTTGAGAGAAAAGATACTATATACGAATTGAAGCACTTTACGTTCAAGTAAATTCATCATCAGTGGTGAGCTGTCTTTTTGAAATCGGTATCCCCACCCCGAAGCAAATGTAAGTTGCACAGAGTCATTCTCTGCGATAAAGTTTTCCACGGACTGCACAATTCCGTACGGTTCGATTAGAGAGGGGGTCTCAGTATGTCAAACGGTCAGACAACCGCCCGTCGTGTGGAGGAGGCCATAAGATTAAGTTGTTCTACGATGGGGGCGTTTTTCGCTGTTGCGAGAGACTCTAGGTGCGCAAGAGTGCCACCACCATTTAACATGGTAGAAGAACTTAAGAGTTTCGGCGCTTTCGTATCTGGAAAGCCCGTTCCGGAAGGTTACGAGATTCCGGAATGTGTCCTCTCTCTTGCTGACAAGATGTTGGCAAGCAAGAGTCCGGATAAACAATTTATGATATTGCGAAGTTCAGTCTCAAGTTTGAGATCGAGGGAGCTTACCCGACTGTCTTCCCCAGCCGCATAGGCTATTCGGTCTCAATAACGACTGCAAGGATCCTTTCCTTGCAGTCGTTTCCTTTTTTGCCCTGCAAACGCTAGGATAGAGGAATTATGGGGGATGGTATCGAGAAATCAGAAGCTGCGAAACGCGAGGAAGCGATACTTGCTTTTTGGGAGCGTGAACGCATTTTTGAGAAATCACTGGCTAAGGAATCCCCCAAAGGCGATTTCGTTTTCTATGATGGTCCACCATTTGCGACTGGACTTCCGCACTATGGCCATATCGTCGCGAGTGTCATTAAAGACGCAGTACCGCGTTACTGGACTATGCGGGGCTACCATGTGCCGCGAGTTTGGGGATGGGACTGCCATGGCTTGCCTATAGAAAATATTGTAGAGAAAGAGCTAGGGTTCAAGCATAAAAAAGACATAAAAGAATACGGGATCGCGAAGTTCAACGAGCGCTGTCGAGAACGGGTTCTTACATACGCGCAGGAGTGGGAGAAAATAATTCCACGCATTGGTCGCTGGGTGGATATGGAACATGCGTACCGCACCATGGACAAACCATTCATGGAATCCGTGTGGTGGGTATTCAAGCAAATCTACGATAAGGGTCTCGTGTACGAGGACTACCGTTCGATGCATATTTGCCCGCGTTGCGAGACGACATTGTCGCAGCAAGAAGTCGCGGAAGGGTATAAGGAGGTAAAGGATATTTCTGTAACGGTGAAGTTTGAACTTGTCGACGAGCCAGGAACTTTTATGATCGCGTGGACGACGACGCCATGGACTCTACCGGGAAATGTTGCCGCAGCAGTCAATCCGGAAGCGGTCTATGCAAAATTTAAATGGGCTGGAGAATTGTATATTGCAGCGAAGACCTCCCTGCATAAATTTCCAGGGGAAATTATCGAAGAATTTCCAGGCAAATATCTTGTCGGAAGAGCATACAAACCTCCTTTCGATTATTACATCAAAGATACAACGCTCAAAAATCACAAAAACGGATGGAAAATGTATGCGGCGGATTTCGTAACTTCTGACTCTGGTACGGGAATCGTACATATCGCTCCTGCGTTTGGAGAAGATGACATGGCGCTCGGGAAGAAAGAAAATCTTCCATTTATTCAGCATGTGGGTATGGATGGTATTTTCAAGTCAGAGGTAAAAGATTTTATAGGTATGGAGGCCAAGCCACGATCGGATGATGACAAAGTCCGACTTGGAACAGACATCGCGATACTGGAATACCTTCAGGATAACGGCACATTCTTTTCAAAAGAAAATATTGTTCATGCATATCCTCATTGTTGGCGATGCGATACACCACTTCTTAATTATGCGACGACCTCGTGGTTCGTATCCGTGACGAAAATTAAAGAAGATCTGCTCAAGAACGCAGAGAATATCAATTGGTCACCGGAGCACATAAAAGAGGGAAGATTCGGTAAGTGGCTTGAGGGAGCACGTGACTGGTCGATTTCTCGTCAGCGTTTCTGGGCAAGCGTCATCCCTCTGTGGGTCTGCGGTACATGCAAGAAGCAGAAGGTTTTTGGGAGTGCCGTGGAGCTCGAGGCGGCCAGCGGGAAGAAGGTCGACGACCTGCATAAGCATATTGTCGATGAAATTGTTGTGCCGTGCCAATGCGGCGGAGAGATGCGTCGCATTCCCGATGTGCTCGATACCTGGTTTGATTCGGGCTCAATGCCGTATGGCGAAAAACACTATCCTTTTGAACATAAGGAACAGTTCGAAGCTGCATTTCCTGCGCAGTTTATTGCCGAGGGGATAGATCAGACACGCGCATGGTTCTACTATCTGCATGTTCTTGGCGCCGCACTTTTCAATAAAAACACTTTTCAGAATGTTGTTGTCAATGGCACTATGTTGGCCGAGGATGGGAAGAAAATGTCCAAGAGGCTTCAGAATTACCCTGACCCAATGAATATAGTAGAGAAGTACGGTGCCGATGCGCTCCGTCTCTACTTGCTTTCGTCACCTGTCATGGAGGCAGAAAACTTGAGCTTCTTGGAGGCTGGTGTTGACGAAATGGCGAAGAAAAATATTGGGCGTCTAAATAACGTGCTCTCATTTTATAAGCTATATGAAGACAAAACAGATCGGGCGGATAGGAGTACAAATATCCTTGATCAATGGATTCTCGCCCGACTCAAGGAGTTGATAAACGAAACAACAAATGGATACGAGAAATATGAGTTGGATACAGCGACTCGGCCGCTCGCGGCATTCATAGATGATTTGTCAGTGTGGTACCTGCGCCGCTCGCGCGACCGGTTTAAAGAAGAGGGAAAAGAGAAGACTGAAGCACTCGCTACGCTTCGGTATGTACTCCATACTCTTTCTATTGTTATGGCACCAGCGATGCCCTTTATAGCAGAAGAAGTTTTCCAGAGTACCCGTATTACAGACGATCCACAAAGCGTGCATCTCGCCGATTGGATAGAATCAAAAAAATCGTTCAGCATCATGAATATGTTTACTCGAGGGGAAGGCGCTAGACTCATCGATGAAATGGCGCGAATACGCACTCTCGCATCGGAGGCATTACAACTCAGACAAAAAGCAGGCATTAAAGTGCGTCAGCCACTTGCATCTCTCGCGGTACCGGACATGCTTTCTCCGGAACTCTCGCAAATTCTTGTTGAAGAAGTGAATGTCAAAAAAATAGTTACAGGGAAAGAACTCGCACTCGATACTGTACTTACGCCCGAACTCATTATCGAAGGTGATGAGCGTGATCTTGCTCGCGCGGTCGCTGAAGCGCGTAAGACCGAGGGATTTTCTCCGAGAGATAAGGCCCGTACGGAAATTTCTTCAGAAGGGAAGCACTCCATACAACTCTCGACCGGCATCGTGCGGTTTAATCTTATTCGCGATGCGGCATAAATACGAGACGCGCGGCATTGTGCTCTCCCGGACTTCTGTTGGAGAGGCGAACGCATTTGTAACACTCCTCACTCCCGGGCTTGGTATCGTGCGTGCTCGTGCACAAGGTTTGCGCCGTCCCGGCGCGAAACTCGCTGCCGCACTCGTAACTCTCGCAGAGAGTGATGTGGTACTTGTACGAGGGAAAGAAGGGTGGCGTGTTGTTGGAGCGGTGCTTGAAGAGGCGTGGTTCACGAAAATGGATCAGTCTGGATCGCGCCGGCGAGCGGCACGTGTCTCGGGTCTCTTGCTGCGGCTTGTCGCTGGAGAGGAACATAATCCCGAACTTTTTCCGATTATCAGAGGCTTCTTTGAAGCGCTCGTTCTGCTTCCTGACACTGCGCACGAAGCCGCTGAAATGCTCGCGGCTCTTCGTACGCTCGCGGCCCTCGGACTTGATGCAGGCGAGATTCCAGGTAACTCATCCCTATTTACCGCACCGCTCCTTGTTTCGGTCGAGGCTGAGCGCATACGGTATATAGCACGTATCAATCGCGGCATTACAGCTTCGGGTCTTTGATATACTACGTGTGATGCTACCTCGCCCCGAAGATGATGATACTGGCTCGCTTGAGCGTGCACGCGCACGCCTCTACGTTCCCGGTGCCCCCGTGCAAAATATGCGAGCGCCACTGGCCGACTCTGATACGAGGTCTCTGCCTCATGCTTGGGAAGAAGTTCCACTTCCAGACACTCCTCTTCCGCATCGTGGTCGACAGCAAGTACATTTCGCGGGAATATTTTTTATAGTCGCACTCCTTTTCTTCCTCGTTTCACTTGGTGGCGTTGCCTACTTCTTCTATTTTGGGGGCAATTCAGTGTCGGTAGATAAAATTATCACCGATATCCAGGGCCCAACAACAATCGCTGGCGGCGATACGGTCCCACTCTTGCTCACTATTACAAATAAGAACTCGGTTGCGATAGAAAATGCGACCATCGAGATTGATTTTCCGAATGGTACAAGGAACGCGACTGATGTCTTGAGTGCGTATCCGCGGTATGTCGAGAATCTTGGTACGCTCGCGAGTGGTGCGACAGTGACTCGCTCAGTGAAAGCGATTATGTTCGGTCGGGAGGGGCAGAGTCTCGCCCTACCTACATCTCTTTCCTACAGTACGCTTGGTTCAAATGCTGTCTTCGTGAAAAAATCTTCCTATGGACTTACGATCTCTTCAACCCCGCTCTCGCTCTCGGTTGATACTCTCGCCGAAACTGTGTCAGGCAAACCAATCACGCTTACTCTCCTGCTTCGTTCGAATGCAACAACACCACTTCCGGACGTGGTCCTTACGGGGGCGTTCCCTTTCGGGTTTTCGGTAGTTTCATCATCGATCCCTCTCAGTAACTCAAGTTTCTTTATCGGCACTATGTTGCCTGGCGCACAGAAGACGATAACGCTTACCGGCACGCTTGTGGGACAGGACAAAGAACAACGAGTCTTCCACTTCACTATTGGGACTGCGAAGTCTGCGAAAGACCATACGCTCGCCGTCTCCTATATGACTCAAGAATCGACGATTGCGATTACGGCGCCCTTTATCAATACGAGTATCGCAATCAATGGTGACACAAGAGAAAATGCAGTTGTTTCTCCCGGAAGCAATCAGAACGTCACGATTTCTTATGCCAATACTCTTTCTACGAGTATTACAAACGCGACAGTTGAAATCGCAATTTCGGGCACGGCTGTTGATTACGAAAGCATTCGTGCCCAGAGTGGGTTCTATCGGTCTGCTGACCACACGATTGTGTTTAGCAGGGATAGTGATTCGGTTCTCGCGATGCTGGCACCTGGTGCTTCTGGTATCGGAGCGTTCACTTTTTCGACATTGCCACTCAGTACTTTCGTTTCTGCTCCGACAATAATGTTCACGATTTCCGTATCGGGTACGCGCGTGGGACAGACGAATGTACCAGAACAGATAAGTTCTTCTGTAACCAAGACTGCAAAAGTCGCAACGACAGTTGCGCTAGGTGCCTCATCGCTTCATAGTTCGGGATCTTTGAGTACCAGTGGTCCTGTTCCTCCACGCGCTAACACACCGACGACTTACACCATTGTCTGGAACCTGCAAAATAAAGGAAGTGCGGTTGCTGGTGGTTCCGCTAGTGCGACCTTGCCGGGCTACGTCGCCTATACGGGAGCGACTTCTGGTGCCGGATCTTTCTCGTACGATACGTCATCGCACACCGTCTCGTGGAATACGGGCGATCTTGCTCAAGGATCTTCAGTGCAGGGTGCGTTTCAAGTTTCTCTTACTCCTTCTTCTTCGCAGAAGGGTAGCGTACCAGCTCTTACGGGGGCGGTATCTTTCTCGGGCTATGATCGCTTCGCGGGTGTGACGGTCACCGCGACGGCAGATCCAGCGACAACCGAAACGAAAGGAGATCCGGGGTATGTCGCTGCAAACGCAATTGTGCAATAATTCCACCCCTATGGCTGATCAAAATCTGATGGAAAAGATTATCTCTCTTGCGAAGCGTCGCGGGTTCATTTTTCCCGGCTCCGAGATTTATGGCGGGCTTGCTGGCACTTTTGACTACGGACCTCTAGGGGTTGTCCTTAAAGAAAATGTAGAGCATCTTTGGTTGCAAATGTTCCGCGATGATCGCGATGATATATATGGCGTCGATGCGACAATTCTGATGAATCCGAAAGTGTGGGAAGCGAGTGGACACGTCTCCGGGTTCTCCGATCCTCTTGTTGAATGTGAGGAGTGCAAAAGACGTTTCCGTGCGGATCACCTTGATGGTTCAAAGAAGTGCCCCGAATGTAAGGGGTCGTTAGGTGATGTTCGGCAATTTAATATGATGTTTAAAACGCATGCGGGCTCCACCGAAGACACTTCGGCAGTTGTGTATCTACGACCTGAAACCGCCGGCGGTATTTTTACGAACTTTAAACATGTTGTTGACTCACTCCATCCGAAACTTCCGTTCGGTATTGCGCAGATAGGGAAGGCATTCCGTAATGAGATTGCACCACGTGACTTTATTTTCCGCTTGCGTGAACTCTCACAAATGGAGGTGGAATATTTTGTACATCCTTCTATCTGGGAATCGGCATTTGAGGAATGGCGGAAGACGATGCATCTCTTTGCTGAGTCGCTCGGACTACCCCAGGGCATGGTGCATGAGTTGGAGGTCTCTGATGCCGACCGTGCGCACTACAGTAAGCGCACTATCGATTTTGAATTCGACTATCCATTTGGCCGCAAGGAGCTCTGGGGTCTCGCATATCGTGGCGATTTTGATCTTGCTGTTCACTCGCGCGCAACTAACATTGAGCTCTCGTATCTTAATGAAGAGACGAAAGAAAAATTCATTCCGCATGTCATCGAGCCGTCGTTGGGTGTTGATCGCACTGTGCTCGCAGTACTTGCGAGTGCGTATCGCGAAGATGATATAGGTGGGGAAGTACGTACGTATCTCGCGCTCGCTCCGCGTATAGCGCCAGTGAAAGCACTGGTCTCTCCTCTGTTGAAAAACAAACCAGAGCTCGTTGCAAAGGCTCGCGAAGTGCGCGCAGAGCTTAAGAAAGTACATTCAGCAATCGCCTGGGATGACAATGGCAATATTGGCAAGCGTTATCGTCGTCAAGACGAAATCGGTACGCCATTCTGCGTTACGGTCGATTTCGATACTCTTGGCGAAACACCAGAGCTCAAAGATACAGTCACTCTGCGTCATCGCGATACTGGCGAGCAGGAACGTCTCACTATCTCCGAAGTTGCAGAGCGTATACGCTCTGCAATCCAATAGAAGACTTGCTTATTATGGGGCTCAGCCAGTAGCTCTGTAGGCGAATTCGCTGATTTGAGGGTAACGATGTGTCACAGATGAAGTATCGTATGTTACGATGCCCGTATGGGTAAGGAAATCCGCGTTTCCATCACGCCGGGCACAATCCTCGCTACGCTATTCATCGTCGCTGGGGCATATGTATTCTGGCTGCTTTGGGATCTTGTGCTCCTTGTGCTGACCGCGATTGTCATCGCATCGGCCATAGAGCCTCAAATCGCATTTTTCATCCGGCAGAACATACCGCGCTTTGCTGCCGCGCTGCTAGTCTACGTACTCGTTTTCGGGTCTGTCTTCTGTCTCCTGTATTTCTTTTTCCCGCCGATTATCGCTGATGCGACGAATTTCCTCTCCGCAATGCCGCGGTATCTCGATATCATAAATGTTCCCACTTCATTATCGAACATCGCACAAGCGACAGGTTTTGTGAACGGGCAATCGGGGATGCAATCATTTATGCAAACGCTCCTCTCGTTCCAGTCTGTTTTCGCAGCGAGCTCGGGCGGTGTATTGCAGCTCTTCGTTACTTTTTTCGGTGGTATCTTCTCTCTTGTTTTGGTCATCACACTCTCTTTCTACTTCGCGCTCCAAGATACGGGCGTTGACGACTTTCTTCGTCTGGTGATGCCGGCTGAGCATGAGGAATATGCTGTCGATCTCTGGAAGCGCTCGCAGAAGAAAATAGGGCTCTGGATGCAAGGGCAAATACTTCTTTCTGTAATCGTCGCCATACTCGTGTATCTCGGACTTCTTATCATAGGCATTCCATACGCGCTTCTTATATCTGTTTTTACCGCACTTGCGGAAATCATCCCCATCTTCGGGTCTTTGATAGCGGGAGCGATAGCGGTCACGGTTGGATATTCTGATGGCGGAATCTCGCTCGCAGCGATTGTTCTCGGTCTCTACGTTGTTGTTAATCAATTCGAAGCAAATCTCATCTACCCGCTCATCGTAAAAAAAATTGTCGGTGTTCCGCCACTCTTGGTCATCGTCGCTCTTATCGCAGGCTATACTCTTGCTGGTTTCTTGGGCGCCATGCTTTCGGTTCCAGTTGCAGCAGTAGCTCTTGAATTCATCTCGGATTTCGACAAGAAGAAGCGTCGTCTATCCGGACAATCTTAGATTTTTGTATGAGTGCGCGCTATCTCACCACGACGCTGCCCTATGTGAATGCGGATCCGCATCTTGGACACGCACTCGAATTTGTCGAGGCCGATGTTCTTGCGCGCACTCTACGTGCAAGAGGTGTCGAAGTTTTTCTCAATATTGGTACCGATGAACATGGTGCAAAAATTGAACGGAAGGCAGAGGAAGAAGGGAAGAGTCCCCAAGCATATGTCGATGAGTATGCTGCGCGTTTCAAGACGTTCGCTGACCAACTAGATATTTCTTACGATTCATTTGTTCGTACTACTGACCCTTTACATGTTGCCGCTGCACAAATGTTCTGGAAGAAATGTGTCGAGGCGGATGATATCTACAAGGCAATCTATGAAGTGAAATATTGTGTTGGTTGCGAGCTTCCGAAGACCGACTCGGAGCTTGTCGATGGACGCTGCCCGCTTCATCCTAATGTGGATATAGAGATTCGCGAAGAAGAAAATTACTACTTCAGATTCTCCAAATATCAGGATGTATTGCTCGCTCAGTATGCGGCACAGCAGGACTTTGTCATTCCGGAAGAACGTATGCACGAACTCATGTCCTTCGTTGCGGCAGGATTGAAGGACTTCAGCATTTCGCGCCGACGGGAAAAACTCGCATGGGGGGTGCCTGTTCCCGATGATTCGGAACACGTTATGTATGTCTGGTTTGATGCGCTTGTAAATTATGTATCGGCGATTGGCTGGCCGCAGGATAACCAGCGTTTTTTGAAATGGTGGCCGGTGACACAGTTGGCGGGGAAGGATAATTTGCGCCAGCAGGCAGCTATGTGGCAGGCAATGCTTCTCTCGGCAGGCCTTCCATTCTCGCGAAATATTTTCATACACGGGTTCATTACTTCAGGGGGGCAGAAGATGAGCAAATCATTGGGGAATGTCATCAATCCCCTGGATCTCGTCAAAATATATGGCGTCGATGCCCTCCGATATGTTCTTATGCGCCACGCGAGTCATAGGGAGGATTCGGACCTTACACTCGAAGTGATTCATGAACACTATACCGCCCATCTTACCAATGGTCTGGGGAATCTCGTCGCGCGCGTGATGACACTTGCCGAAACACATCTGTCGCAGCCGGTCGTTCTTGAAGACGGTGATGAAAAGATAGAGAAATCATTTTTCGATACTGTCGAGACGTTTCATTTCAACGAAGCAATGGATTTTGTCTTTGCGAAAGTCTCAGCCGCTGATGTCTTCATGACAGAGCGTATGCCATATAAGAAAATCAAGAGCCTCATCGTAGAGGAACAGGTTTCTGCCCGTCACGATATCGAGTATCTAGTGCGACAGCTTGCGAGTATCGCCATGCATCTCGCTCCTGCAATGCCGCACACCGCGACCCTCATTATCGAAGCAGTACGGTCTAATAAAAAACCTACAAATCTCTTTCCTCGACTATGAACCCTGTTAGAGACGCTCGCTATGTGGATGCGCATTGCCATATTCAATTTGACCAGTATGCACACGACGAAACAGAGCTTATTAATCGAATGGGCGAAGAGAATGTCTCGGGAATTGTTGTCGGAGTCGACCACTCGTCATCGATGAAGGCTCTTGCCCTAGCAGAGAAACATGAACATCTTTACGCCTCTGTCGGACTCCATCCGAATCATGCGGGGGATGAATTATTTCATGAAGATGAATACCGCGCGCTTACGAAGCATCCAAAAGTTGTGGCGATAGGGGAGTGCGGACTTGATTTCTTTCGCCCTGCTGAAGTAAATGAGGAAGTGAAGCGCGCACAGAAAGAACTTTTAAAAAAACACATCGAGTTCGCCACCGTTCTCGATAAACCACTCATCATTCATGCGCGCCCTTCAAAAGGGTCGATGGACGCATATCGCGAAGTTATCGATGTATTGAAAGAGGAAAAAATTAAGTATCCCCGCCTGCGCGGCGACATTCATTTTTTTGTTGGCGGCTTGGAAGAAGCAAAGGCTCTCATTGCGCTTGATTTCACCATTTCTTTCACCGCAGTCATTACATTTGCTCGCGACTATGATGAAGTCATCAAATCGGTTCCACTTACGAGTATTCTATCTGAAACCGACGCACCGTACGTCGCACCTGTGTCCCGTCGTGGGACCCGTAACGACCCTCTTGCGGTTATAGAAGTCGTACAGAAGATCGCAGAGATTCGGCGTGAAGATCCGGAAACCGTTCGTGCAACACTCCTCGCCAACGCACAGCGTCTGTTCGCATTATCTTAATTGTGAGGGTCAAACGTAACTCTTGCGGACGTAAAAATCTCGTGCTAGGATGCCGCTATTATGGCTAAGAATCAGGACGGGAAGATGCATACAGACGAGGCTCTCGATAACGAGGGCTCGGAGTCACGCGTCTACGAACTTGGTTTCCATCTCGATCCCGAGCTACCTACTGAGGAAGTGAAGAAGGCATATCAAGTGATGCGTAGCGTTATTTCCGAGAAAGGCGCTGTCGTTGCTGAAGGCGAACCGGTAAAGATTCAGCTCGCTTACACTATCTCTCGTCAAGAAGTTGCCGGTCGTCGCGACTTCGACTCCGCTCACTTCGCTTGGATTGTTTACGAAACTTCGGCAGAAAATCATGCTGAAATAGTACAGGCCGCAAGCGCCGATAAGCGCATCATTCGTTTTATCGATCTCGGTACTACAAAGGACGCCGCGCGTCATTCCGTTGAGATGCGCGAGCTTGCTATGAAAGCCCCAGAGCATGTGGAGGACCCAGAAGCGGTTCTTGGCGCTGAGCTCGATGTAGCGCTCGAGAGTGCCACAATATAAAGAGTATGTATCTCAACAAAGTACTTCTCTATGGCAATCTCACTCGTGACCCGGAGCTAAAGGCGCTCCCGTCTGGAAGCCAGGTTGCGAATTTTGGCCTTGCAACGAACCGTACCTTCAAGGACAAAAACGGAGCCAAGCAGGAGACAACAGAGTTTCATAATGTCGTCGCATTCGGACGTACGGCAGAAGTCATCGCACAGTATTGCAAGAAAGGTCGACCGGTCTTTATTGAAGGTCGCCTCCAGACACGGTCGTGGGACGATAAAGAAAATGGAAAGAAAAATTATCGTACCGAAATCATTGTAGATACGTTCCAGTTCGGCGCCGATGGCAGTAAGGGCGGTTCGTCTGCTGGTACACAAGGCGGTACCCATGAGGAGCAACCTGCGCCAAAGGGTGCGGACGAAATTAAGTACCCGGATGAAGAAATTAATCCGGAAGATATTCCTTTTTAAATTATTTTTATGGCCTATCAATCAGAGCGTGAAGAGATCGAAATCAAGAAATTTATTGACTACAAGGATGTAGCTTATCTTAAGTTGTTCACGAGCCCGCATGCGAAAATTCTTGCAAAAAAGCGCACCGGCATTCCGGCAGGGAAGCAGCGCGACATCGCGCAAGCTATCAAGCACGCACGTTACATGGCACTTCTTCCCTACGTTGCTGCATAAGAAAGTTTGTGAGTAAGGTCTAAAAAAACCGCTCCGAGCGGTTTTTTTAGACCTTACTTCTTCTCGACTCGTTCAGTGTAGTCGCCCGAATCGGTATTGATGCGAATAATATCGCCTGTATTGATGAAGAGGGGGACGTTTACTTTTGCGCCAGTAGAAAGCACCGCAAGCTTGTTGCCACCCGAGACCGTGTTGCCCTTCACTGCAGGCGGAGCATCCTTAACTTCCAGGTCAACTTTTACCGGTATTTTAACCGTCATCGGCTTGTCTTCGTAGGTCAGTATCTCGACAGTGGAGTTTGGTGTGAGCCATTGAACTTTATCGTGCACCGCATCCTCTGGAAATGAAAAACGGTTCTTCGCGTTACCTTCCTCGGCAAACCAGCTCTCGTCTTTATTAGTGTAAAGATACTGTGCCTGCATCTTCCCGATGTCTGCCTCGGTCACGGTTTCATTTTGGTGGAAAGAGATTTCAGTGACTTTTCCAGAAATAAGGTGGCGGAGCTTCGTCTGGTTCACAGGCTTCCTTTGTTGCATGCGGAAGATATGCGCCGAAAGTACTTCGTACGGTTCATTGTTGTAGTTGATGATGCTGCCCTTGAGAATTTCGTTGTATGACAGTACGGCCATGGTTCTGAAACTAAAGATTGATAAGATTTGTTATAAAAAGTACCCTATTAGATAACGAACTTAGGGCACAGCAGTAAGTCGAGATTATTACTAGCCTCTGCTTGTGCCGCAGGACCTTAAAAGTTCTTATCTAACGGGGATAGGCGTATGATACAGGGCATTATGAGTTTTTCAACTATAGAGGACCCGGGCGCACTTTCAGACGCTGAAGTGCTTGCGCGCGTCGCGAAGGAGCCGGGGCTCTTCTCCATTCTCGTCCATCGCTATGAAGCGGCACTCCTGCGTCGTGCACGACGCATTTTGTCCTCTCCTGAGGACGCAGAGGAGGCGGTACAGGACGCGTTTACCAAGATGTACCTTTACGCGGATAAGTATCGTCCTCAGGATGGTGCTAGTTTTTCTTCGTGGGCCTACATCATTCTCAATCGGGTTGCGTATACGAAATATCGCGCAGCGAGTATCGAGCGAGGGAAGCGGGCCGAGCTTCTTCCTGAGCACTACGAATCATTGCCGGATGCACAAGCAGAATTTCTTGAAGATCTCTCGCTCAGAAGCGAAGTTCTGGCCGCGCTCGCGAAAATTCCTGAAACCGCATCGAAGATATTGCGGTTACAGTTCATCGAAGGTAAAAGCCAGGAGGAGGTCGCCGCAGTGGAAAAAATTTCAATTCCCGCAGTAAAGACTCGCATTCACCGCGCGAAAAAACTTTTCAAACAATCCTATGACAAACAACACTATGAATAATCAATCAAATATCGAACGTATTGTGATGCGGCGTGTGTATATCATCCGTATATTGCGTCCGCTTATTTCACTCGAATCTCTTGCCGCGCTCGCGCTCTTGCTCGCACTGTGGGGTATTGGGAGGGAAGTATGGGTCGCGCAAGTATTCCAGAATGCTCCGAGCGATTTCACCAACCTCCCTAATTTCTATGTAGCCGCTTTCAATCACACACATATTGTCGTGCAGGCTCTTTCGGTGCTCACAATCATTTCCCTTGTCTATCTTGCGCGCGAAACTGCGCGCATCATTTCCTCCATCCTTATTCCGGCGCGAGGTTAGCTGTCCGCGAGTTTTTCTTGGATTCGTTTGAGAAGATCCTTTGAGATCGGTTTGTTCTCACGCAGGTATACGCGTGAGGCATCGTAACCGACGCCAAGCTTCGTATCACCCATCTTATAGGTGGCACCTGACTTCGCCACAAGGTCAAATTTTTCACCAAGAGCAATGAGTTCTCCCTCACGACTTATTCCTTCATTATAGAGAAGATCAAACTCGGTGGTTTTGAAAGGTGCCGCGACTTTATTTTTAACCACTTTCACGCGTACGCGACCGCCTACGATCTCCTCGCCTTTCTTTATTGACGCGATACGACGAATATCGAGGCGCACCGAAGTATAAAACTTAAGAGCTTTCCCGCCCGGTGTTGTTTCGGGATTACCGAACATGACGCCTATTTGCATGCGGATCTGGTTGATGAAGATGACGATAGTCTTACTACGTGCAGCGATGGCAGTAAGTTTCCGGAGCGCTTGGCTCATAAGTCTGGCTTGTTTGCCCATGTGTTGCTGGCCCATCTCTCCTTCAATTTCGTCCTTTGGTGTGAGTGCAGCAACGGAATCAATGACGATAACATCAACATTCCCGCTTCGTACCAGACTTTCAACGATATCAAGAGCTTGTTCTCCTGTGTCCGGCTGCGAAATGAGAAGTTCAGGTAGCTTCACGCCGATTCGCTGGGCGTATTCTGGGTCGAGCGCGTGCTCGGCGTCGATGAATGCTGCGATACCTCCGGCTTTTTGCGCTTCAGCGATGACATGGAGTGCGAGCGTTGTTTTCCCCGAGGATTCTGGCCCAAATATTTCGATGATACGTCCGCGCGGGAGGCCGCCTACACCGAGAATAGCGTCAAGGCCGATAGATCCCGTTGATATCGTCGGTATTTTTTGTGGAGTACCAGTACCATAGGTTGCAATCGCTTCGTCGCCAAATTTAGTACGGATTTCTTTCAGCGCCTGGTCAATCGATTTTTGCTTTTCGCTCATATCCGCAGTCGCTGCGGTAACAGTTTTGAGCACTTTTTCTTTCGCTGATTTTTTGAAGGCCATGTTGGTGTTTGTTAGTCGATGTAGCAGGATAACTTGATTTGGCAGAATCACCTACCGGGTGAATCTGTAGATGGATCTATTGAGGATTTGGTGAAGATCGATACTTTTTCGGGTACAAAATCGGGTACAAAAATAGTGCGTGTGGAGGTTAGAGTCCTGCCGAATCGGTCGGTGGCTCTGAAGGTAAGTATAGAGCCCCCATGGGGAAAAGTTAGAATCGTTGAGAAGCTACCATCCTCTTTGTGGAGGACTGTGGCACCATTAAGTGTAATCTCAGCGGCGCGGACTGCTTTCCCAGAGATGGTCACAATACCGTTCTCTAAGGAGGCGTTATTGATGGGGGAATCGATAGAGAGAGTTGGTCCCGCCATGAGCGGCCAAGCCTCCTGAAGGCCGTATCCAATGAGGACTGTGAGGATTGCGAGGGTAAAGTATCTAATCATATGTTGTCGCTAGAAGACAGACTTCTCGTTCTCACCTGACTCATCCAGAATTGCTGCATTTCCTTGTCTTCCGGCGGGTATGCCGGTGAGTACTTCGCGAGGCTTTGATCCGTCCGCTGCACCAATAACTCCCTTTGCTTCAAGTACATCCATCAGTCGCGCCGCTCGAGAGTATCCGATTTTAAGTTTGCGTTGCAAATAGGAAGTCGAAGCTTTACCTGCTTCCTCCACTGCCGTGCGGGCACCCGCGTACAGATCGTCGTCAATGTCATCAGTATCATCGAAACTACCGTTTGCGAGTCCGATAAGGTCGCTCGGCTCTGTCGTGGACCCGCTACCGCTCCCACCAAAATCGATACTCGAGAGGTCTCCTGCATTATGGCTCCTGATATAGCTCACTACTTTCTTTACCTCATTCTCACTAATGTATGCCGTTTGGATGCGCACCGGTTTCTGCATATCACTCGAGAGATAGAGCATGTCACCCGCACCGAGAAGTGACTCCGCACCAGCACCATCAAGAATGGTGCGGGAATCTATTTGAGAAGCGACCTGGAGTGCCATGCGTGTCGGTACGTTTGCCTTAATGAGGCCGGTAATGACGTTTACTGATGGGCGTTGCGTAGAGAGTACCAAATGGATACCGACGGCGCGTGACATTTGCGCAAGTCGGACGATAGAGGCTTCGAGTTCTCGCGGGTAACTGTGCATGATATCCGCGAGCTCATCGATGACAATGACGATATACGGGAGTGCCTCGGGCATCTCTTCGGCGTCTTTTTTCTTCGCCGGTTCATAAATGGTTGCATGGTAGGAGTCAATGTCACGCACTTTTTCTTTCTCAAGAATATTGTATCGGCGCTCCATTTCTTTGGCTGCCCACTTGAGAGAGAAGATGGCCTTCTTCGGGTCGGTAATCACCGGCGTAAGAAGGTGCGGAATGCCGTTATAGGCAGTGAGCTCGACGCGTTTCGGATCAATCATGATGAAGCGCAATTGGTTTGGACCGTTTCGGTAGAGGAGAGAGGTGATGATTGCATGAATAGCAACCGATTTGCCAGACCCTGTCGCACCTGCGACGAGGCCGTGCGGCATTTTTGCAATGTTCACGTAATGCGGCGTACCGGTAATATCGCGACCGAGGGCGGCGAGTAGGGGCTTAGTGCTATCGCTCCACTCGGGAGCTCCGAGGATTCCGCCGAGTCCGACCATTGCCTTGACTGTATTTGGCACCTCGATACCGACGAGTGATTTCCCTGGGATGGGCGCTTCGATGCGTACCGGATGCGCAGCAAGCGCGAGTTCGAGATTGTTTGCGAGCGACACGATCTTTGAGAGGCGTACTCCTTCGGCTGGCTTCACGGCGTAGCGTGTGACCGTGGGGCCGACCGACACCTCATCCATTTCAAGATTGATGCCGAAGTTTTGAAATGTACGTTTAATGATGTTCGCATTTGCTTTGATATCACCTACACCCGGCTTTCCTCGGTCAGCACCGAGAATTGAGAGCGGCGGCGCTTCATACTCCGCATCGAAGTTTGCTATGCCCGTTCCTTGAGCGCCGCTAGCACGATTGAAGATCGTCACCACTGGTTCATGTTCTGGTCGCAGAGGAGTTTCATTTTCCGTTTCATATTCTTCCTGATCGTCGTGCACCCCGCCATCTTCAGGTATACCGACGACTGCGAGCTCCTCCTCAAAAAGTTCTTCCTCATTCTCTTTGCGTGCACGTATTCGCTGCCAGAGCGAAAGAATGTTTTCACCGAGGAATATCCCGATTGCTTCGATATCACTCACAATAGCGATACCAATAGCGATTACTGCGAGTAGTAGCACTACCGCACCCCAGAAGCCGAAGAACCCAGCGAGCATTTCTCCTTCCCATGTTCCGGCTATTCCACCAAGGTTGGTAGTAGGGAAGAGTCCAACAAAAGCGAGTACAGAAGCGCAGATGATAAGCAGGCCGGAAGTGGTCAAAGGCTCAAGCACGGGTCGTCTGAAGCCAGCATAAAGACCGACTGAAATTAACGCGATTGGTAGAAGAAATGCACCAATGCCGACAATCGCATAACTCGTGTTGAAAATCGTCGTGCCTACAGGACCTGCTCCGCCAAATACCGCAAGCGTAAGTAGGACGCCCGCCGCGAGGAGTACAATTGCTGAAGCGTAGCGGACAAGCGTGCCGTAATTTTTGACATCTTCTTCCCGCCCGCGCCCGCGTTTCCCGTTGCCATTTCTGCGACTCATACGTATATTGTAGCATTTCAGCCACCCAATCATTCTGGGTGAAGCCTAATCGAAGGCAAGACAGACTTGCACCGGGGTTCCCGAGACGTATACTGTCCTATATAGTATGGGACAAGGACAATCAGATATAGGACATAGCACCGAAATCCGACAAAGTCAGGTTCGGGGCAAGGATGCAATCACAGAAGATTTCGTCTTAGAAAAAAGCATATTTACGAACATATTCGAAAAGGACATACGTAGAGTATTTATATACAAAAAGGCCGAAAGACTCGCGAAAGCGGTCCATCTGGTGGCCCCCGCGTTCTCTGGCTCGTTGTCTTTAAGAAATCGTATCGATACGATAGCGATCGGTCTTGTTGATGCTGCGGTACTTCCACCGGCTGTCGCTCGAGTAGCACTCTCGCGCGAACTTCTTGCACTTTCCTCGTTCCTCTCTATGGCTCGCACGGGCAATCTTCTTTCTTCTATGAACGCCGAGATCATCGCCCATGAGGCCCATATCCTATTGCAAGAAGTTGCCGCCTATGAAGAGCCGCGGTTCCATTTAGATGAAGCTCCGACACTCTCCGATATTGCTAAGAGTGCATCGAGAAGGGAAGTTCTCCAGAGTCCGAAATCAAACTTCATGACGTTGAAGAACAATGCCCGACCGACCCGAAATACGGATAAAGGACATATAAAGGACACTGCTGGGGCTGCTAGCGTTGTAAAGGACAGACGTGAAGCCGTATTGTCCGTAATAAGAAGTAAAGGCAATGCAAGTATAAAGGACATCTCGACACTTATAAGGAATGTTTCTGAAAAAACCATACAACGAGAGCTCATTTCTCTTATTGAGGCCGGAATTGTACTGAAGCAGGGTGAACGTCGTTGGAGTACCTATTCTCTCTCTTAGACATCGTGCAGTGAAGTAACTTAGTCCAAAGTCAGCATGTTTTTGACTAAAAGTGTCTCATTTGATAGTATGTGGCCTGTGGTAGCGACTGGGGCATAGGAACGTTGTAAAGGCCGGAAACGGCCTATTTTACGTACCTATTTCCTAGCTGTTATCCACATGCCGATATCGGAAAATATTCGTTTCCGCTATATACTAGGCATAGTCCTTGCGGGCACTATTTAGTTCCCGGTAGGGCGTACTTTGATAAATGAATAGTTCGTCAAACGACGAACATCAACTCTTGCCAACTAACCCATGGCGTACTGGTCGATGCCGTGCGCTGTGGGGTAGTGTGAAAGTGAACGTGCTTCAACACAGCGTCTCATTTTTTTCGCGGGGAAACCTAGCAAAAAATAATGCGACGTGAGTGTTAGTTGTAATTCGCTTTAGCGAATTACAACTCCCTTACTTGCTTATTATGTGCTCCCTAAATTCTTAACAATTGTTATGCAAACGGTAACTACAAAAGCGATCGCGAAGATCGCAGCAGTGGCGACCGGACTCGCGATGGCGACGTCAATGCTCGCACTTGCGCCTATGGCGCACGCAGCGGCTTTGACCTCAGCGCAGGTCCAGTCGATTCTCTCGCTCCTCTCTTCGTTCGGTGCGGATAGCGCAACGATCGCAAACGTCAACGCATCCCTCACAGGAAGCGCACCAGTAATGACAACGCCGTCATCTTCATCTTCGGCTTGCTCCTTCACTGGCGATCTCACGATCGGTTCGACAGGTGCAGCGGTCACTTGCCTTCAGAATTCTCTTAAGGCAGGCGGCTACATGTCAGCAAACGCGACGGGCTACTTCGGTGCCCTCACGAAGGCTGGCGTTATTGCGTGGCAGAAGGCTATGGGTGTCACACCTGCAGCCGGCTACTTCGGCGCTAAGTCGCGCGCAGCGTTCAGTGGCTCGGTCTCGACCGGTCCTTCAACTGGACCTTCGACGACTCCAGTAACGGGCAACGGCCTCAAGGTCATGCTCTCACCGGATTCTCCGAACAATGTCGCTCTCGTGCAAGGCCAGGCAGTTGGCACACTCGCGAAATTTACTTTCGCGAACCCAACTGGTGCTGACATCAAGGTTACAAATCTTGGTTTCAAGCGTATTGGCGTTAGCAACGACTCGACACTTGCAAACGTCTACATTTACAATGGGACAAAGCGTCTCACTGATTCTGCAGGCGTAAGCAGCAGCGCATTCAACTTCAATGATTCGACAGGACTCTTCACGGTTCCAGCAGGACAGACCTTCGTGGTCTCAGTCGTGGCTGATATCGCAGGCTCCACATCGGGTCAACAGGTTGGTGCACAGCTCGTCTCGGTGAGTTCGACTGGCACGCTCGACTCGTCGGTGTCGTTCCCAGTCAATGGGTACACACAGACAGTTTCTGCAGCGACGCTCGCTACAGTTGACTTCAACACAACGACGCTCCCTTCTTCGTCTTCAGTGAGCCCCCAGAATGACTACACAGTCTGGCAGAACACGGTAACGATTGGGACACGCGCAGTGACGCTTCGCGCATTCCAGCTTCGCAATATCGGTTCTATCAAGAACTCTGATATCTCGAACCTCCGCCTCTACATAGACGGTGTGCAAACTGGCGGTGCAGCAACTCTCGACGCAGTCGACAGCACTGTATCGTGGGATCTCTCTGCAAACCCGCTTCGTCTTGAGACAGGCGGTCGCGTAGTGAAGGTTGTCGGTGATATTGTCGGCGGCTCGAGCGCCACGTTCCAGTTCTCGCTTCGCCGCGGTGGTGATGCGCAGATGGTGGATACTGACCTCGGTCAGCCTGTCCTCGCGACAGCAAACGGCTCGTCCTTTAGCGCCCGTTCCGCTACTCTAGGAACGATCTCTTCAGGATCCGTTTCTACGACGAAGGCAAACAATTCACCTTCGTCGAACGTATCTCTCAATGCTTCGAACCTTAAGTTCGCAAGCTTCGAAATGCGTGCTTCGGGTGAAGACATGAAGCTCGATAACCTCAACGTTCAGGCAGACACAACGCTTGATCATGGGTTGGACAATGGCAAGGTATTCCTTAATGGCGTACAGGTCGGTTCTACCAAGGATCTCACTGACGCTACTGCTGTGAACTTCACGTTCGGCTCCTCCTTCATCCTGAAGGCAGGTACGACGGCTATCGTCGACATCTATGCTGATGCGAAAACCACAACAGGCGCTTCGTTCGCTGATGGCGATACAGCATTGATTACCCTTACCACTGGTTCTTCAAACAACCAGGGTCAGGTCTCGCTCTCTACGGTTAACACTCCGACTGCTAACGTAGCGGCAAACACGATTACCATCTCCTCGACTTCGGCAACTCTGACGAAGTACTCCGGTTACGGCAACCAGACCATCATCGCGGGCACGAACAATGCACGCGTTGGTGCCTTCACGCTCGCAACTGGTGCTACAGATGGTATGAATGTGAACACTATTACTGTTACGTTGTCTGATAATGAGGCCGCGACGATCACGGACCTCACTCTGAAAGACAATGCAACAGGTACAGTGCTCGGAACGGTGAAGACAAGTCCTTCGTCTAGCAACTCGTTCTCGGTTAACTTCAATATGGCTGCATCAGCGACGAAAATCATTGATGTCTACGCTAATATCAAGTCCGGTTCGAACGCTGGTGCATGGACAGCAAACATCGATGGTTCGGGAACTGGTACGGGTACCGGCTCCTCGATCTCCTTCGGTAGCGCTTCAGCAGCAACTCTTCAGACAATCACAGTAGGTTCCGGAACACTCACTGCAGCAGTTGGTGCAGGAAATCCGGTCAATGCTAATGCGATTGCTGGAGCAGCTTCTGTTAAGTCAGGAGTATTCACCTTCAGTGCAGCAAACTCTGCGTTCACGGTAAGCGAGCTTAATATCAAGGTTCCGAGCGGCGCAGCCACTTCGGTCACTTCGGTCACGCTCAGCTACAAGAATTCGAGTGGTGTTGTACAGACGTCAACTCAGTCGCTCTCTCTCCCTTCATCAAGTCAGACGCACGCAACGGCGACCTTCACCGGTCTCTTGTTCTACGTTCCGCAGAATGACTCTGCTGATATCACCGCAACCGTTGGCGTCGCGACAATCGCGAACAGTGCAACAACAGGTGCAGGTATCGCAACCGTTCTTGACTTCAATGAGGGCTTCAAGGCAACTGATGGTGCAGGAACCAACACAACGAGTATTGGCTCTGCCGACCTTAACTCGGCAGCATCAACGGGCTACGGCACGCAGTATGTCAAGAAGTCGATTCCGACCTTGGCTCTCGTGACGACTGGTTACACTGCGAATACCGTTGCCTCTGGTATTGGTCTCTACCGCTTCACGGTAACGGCTGATGCTGCAGGTACGGTTGAGTGGAAGAAACTCTCGCTTGACATCGCGACGACTACTATGAACGTAGCTGCTCTCACTCTCTACGACGTGACGAGTGGTAGCGCAGTAGCGGTCAACTCTTCGGCAGCGGAGGTCAATGGTGGCATACTCGCGATCTACGCCGGTACGTCCATTGACGATACTGTCCAATCCATTGCAGCTAGTGCATCGAAGACCTATGAACTTCGAGGAACAGTCACTAACTGGAGTGGTGCTGGCGACCAGATTACGATTAACTTCACTGAGGATACGTCGGCGATTGCTGCTGCTTCGTCTGCGGGTCTCACAGGGAACTTCATCTGGTCTGATCGTGCGGCAACAAGCCACACAACAGTCACTACTGACTGGACGAACGGTTACTTGGTCAAGGATACTACTGGCGACACACGATCGTGTTCGTTCGGTACTGTCACGACCTGCACACCGTAATCTAGTAAGTAGCTTTGGTTCGCATAGCGAACTCCATCTCGGAGAATCGGTCCGAGTACAAAACAAAAAACCACCCTTCGGGGTGGTTTTTTGTTTTGTACCAGTGGTGGTATTCTAACGATATTATGATGACGACGTTCCCCAGAATTCAGCTACTTGGTGCGGGAGCAATTGTATTTATTACGGTTGCTGCCCTATGGTGGATGCTAGGACTCAAGACATACCAGACCCTTCTTCCTCTTGCAGAAGGGGATACTGTAAGCTCATGGAACTTTGTTGGTGCGTATACGAACAATCCAGAGCTTCAAGAAAAGGCGCATGTAGAAATCGAAAGACTCACAAAACTCGTCGGCAACTCCAAAGAATATACCGACTATCAGCTCAATATCGCTACAGCCGCTCAGTATGAGCTCATGGGGGACGGCGCTAAGGCGTATGAGTATCTCAATCGAGCAGCAGCTATCGATCCTGTGCATACGGGACTTGCATGGGCGAATCTCGGCGAGCTTATGGAAAGACTCGGAGCATTTCAAACAGCACGCGTTGCCTATGCGAAGGCTGTCGAAGCGCAGCCTTCAATCAGTGGTTATCATGCTGCGCGACTTACATTTCTCACGCAACATTTTGCGATGGATACCGTAGCTGTCGAAGGGGCGTTTTCCGAAGCAAAAACTCACTTTGGTGACTCTCCACAGATACTTCAGATAAAGGCGCAGTGGTTTGCTTCGACCGGTAAGATTGCCGAGGCAATTGATACATGGAAGAAAGTAAGTTCCATGATTGGAGTACAGCCAGGTATTGATAAAGAAATAAAACGGCTACAAGCAAAGTTATGATTCGACGATTAGAACAGGCTTATCCGTATCTACTCCTTGCGACCGCAGTTATCCCACTCATCTTTATTGATGGGTTGCTCTATCCATACGTAGCACCGAAAACATTCCTCTTGCGTGGGATAGTGATTGTTGCGCTGTCACTCTTCTCATACCTGGTCCTTTCGGGGAAAGAATTTTTCTTCGGTCGTCTTCGTAGCAAAATCACCTGGGTTCCTGGCGCATTGCTTGTTGTTGCATATGTATCGACTGCTATGGGAGCGGATTTCTATCATGGTTTCTGGTCGACCTACGATCGAGGTGATGGACTCGTTTCTCTTACTGCCGTTATAGCTCTGTACTACCTTATACTTGTGTACGCTGATCGATTTTTTTATGAGCGATTTATAAATGTGGTTTCTTGGACGGGCACGATTGTCGCCATCTACGCAGTTTTACAATGGATAGTAGTGACCACTGGTGCGCATATACCACTAGTCGCAGTTAGTCACGGACGCGTGGGTAGTACACTCGGGAATGCAGCGTTTCTTTCCGGCTACATGGGCATCACTTTTCTTGTCACACTTGCTACTGCATGGCACTCGGAAGGATCGTGGAGGAAGTTTTGGTATGTCGGGTCCGTTCTTCAAATATGCGCAATTTTTATTGCAGCGACACGCGGTACATTACTCGCGCTCGTTCTGGCCGGCATCGTCGCGCTTCTATACGCGGCTGTTTCATCGCATGGTCGCACCCGTACCTATGCGCGTACTGCCATTGCCGGAGTAATTATTGTCGCGACTCTCTTTGTTGTGTTTCGCAGTGACATCGCGAAGATACCGATAGAGTTTTTGCATCGCGTAGCAACGATATCTGTATCAGACACTACCGTGTCGAGTCGTTTGTTTGTGTGGAAGAATATGCTGCCGCAGGCAATGTCGCATCCAATACTTGGCACCGGAGCGGAGACGATAGAGACTATATTCAATCGCGTGTACGATCCGGGGAAAATTCTCGAACAATGGTTCGATCGAACACATAACTCATTTTTGGATTATTTTGTGCAATATGGAATCCTCGGCCTCTTACTCTATTGTGCGCTCATTTTCGGTATATTGTACAACGGTATTCGTCGCTATCGCGACGACGGAGAGAAGGATGGTTTGCTTTTTGCGCTTCTTGCATTCGTGTATGCAGTATCCGATTTCTTCGTGTTCGATACGGCTGTTGCTTTTTCATTACTGCTCGCGATCGCCGCACTCGTTCCGTACGGCATCAATCGAAAGAATGATAAGCTCCGCACTCTCCCATTCCGAAGTCCGAAGGCGGTTCCAATCGTAGTGAGTATTATTATTCTCCTTCTCCTTATTCCGGTTTCTATCACACCACTTCGAGCCAATCTTCTTCTCGCAGACGGTTACGTATATCATATTGTCGATGTCCGACGTTCGATCGCGTCGATGAATCAAGGGCTTTCTTTAGGAACCTATGCGGATTTGGAATATGGGTATCAGGCTTACGACATGTACACCGAACGTCAGCAGAATATGCTCTCGGGTGAAGCTCGCGTTCTTGCGTATCAGTATGCGCGGGATATTTTACAGAAAAACTTTACGAAGTATCCTTTTGATGCACGTACAGCAACATATTTCGGTCATGTGCTCGACTCCGCTCCTCCTGAAGTAACCCGAGACGAAACACTCGAGCGGGCAGTATTATCTCGCGCAATATTATTCTCACCGAAGCGTTCTCAGGCGTGGTACATGCTCGCAAATATCTCTTTGAGGAAGGGAGATGCACTCTCTGCTGGCGCCGAAAAAGTTCGCTTCTATCGAGAAGCAATCAGTACCATAGAAGAATACTCAAAAATGATTCCGGAAACAGCAGAGCCTCGGTATATTCTCGCGACCTTATATCTCACCATCGGAGATCGTGAATCTGCGAAACATTGGGCAGACGAGGCGTTAGTGCTCTATCCGTATGATGGTAGTCTTGCGACGGCGAAAAGAGCTTCTCGCTATTACGTTACGATAGGTGATTGGACGCATGCGGAACAGTTTCTTGCAGATATTGTCAGCATTTCGCCCGATGACTATGGTGCGCTCTATGATTTTGCAAAGGCAGCATTTCTTGCTGGTCATAAAGAAAAAGGAGTTGCAGCAGCAGCAGTCGTGAAGCAATACGCACCAACTCTTTTTGCGTCAGATGCGCAATTCGTCCGGGCGTACGATGCGTGGGTTGCTGAACATAAATAACAATGAAACAAAAACGTCCCAAGTTGCCGTTCTTTATCGAGTTCGCAAAGTTTTTGGCCGGATTCGTAGCGATTATAGCGGTTGCGCTCATCACACTCCGTATTGCGAACGCGGCGATGCAATAGGTTGTTTGACAGATAACACAAGTTAAGTATATTGGCGCAAGGTTCTTTGATACGTTCAGCTCGGTAGACAAGGAAAGGAGTATCTTATGGAGAGAAATACGGACTCTGGCAAAGAAGGGAAGTACCGAAATTTTATTGACTGCGATGCTCATCCTCTCGCGCTCTATGGGTTAGAGGTTGATGAGCACCTACCAGGTGGCTGGATCAAGTTTAATCCCGCGCGGATTGGGCTTTGGTTTACCCAAAACCAGTTAGGTCACGGACTCTATAAAGAATTGGAGAACAATCGTATATTGAATGCGAACGTTCTTGATTGGTTGATTGCCAACCCGCACCACATCCTCAAAGAATGGAAGGGCGCTGCGTTTTGCGGCACTATCTATCGCGATATTCTCGGCATGCGGCACGTTCGGTACCTGCGTCGCAGATTCTTTTTCTTCGGCGCATGGTGTTCAGGCAGTCGGCTACTTTGTTGTTTTTGGAACAAGACGCATCCCGTGGCCATACTTACTTCGCGCACCACCCCGTATCTGTATCTGGTGCGGTGATCTGTTGATACCAAGTTGTTTTTTGAGAGTGACCCCACCCATTTCTTCGCGAAAGCGAATGATCGGGGGTGGGGTCATTTTTTTCTATAGCTTGCACCCATACCTGATTCTGGTACAGTGTCTCCTGTACGAACCGAAGACAGTGGGTACTATGGAAGTAGATAAATCCTGCCGAGGCGAGACCATAACGGTCGAACTCTCCTTTTATTTCGTTCGTGCAAAAAATCGTATGGCAATATCAAAAGACAAAAAGCGCGAGATAGTCGCGAAACTGAACGATGCTTTTAAAGAAGCGTCTTCGATTGCGTTCGTGGGGTTCACGAAATTTACAGTCGCGGATGTTTCCAAGATGCGTAGGGAACTATCGAAAGCGGGAGTGCGCTACTTCGTAGCGAAGAAAACGCTCATCCTCCGGGCTCTGAAAGAGCGCGGATACACGGGCGAAGTCCCAGCATTACCCGGCGAAATCGCGGTTGCGTGGACCACGGATGACGTCACAGCTCCATCAAGAGGTGTGCATGAGTACAGTAAGAAGCTCAAGGGCGTCCTCTCTCTTCTCGGGGGAGTATTCGATGGGGCATTTCTTGATGCTGGAAAGATGACTGAAATTGCGACCATTCCGCCGATGATAGTGTTGCGCGGCATGTTCGTTAACATCATCAATAGTCCAATTCAAGGATTTGTTATCGCACTCGAAAAAATTCGCGAGAAGAAGACCGTATAAGTTACTAACCTAGTATTCACAGTATGGATGAAATGAACACTACAGCGGCTGCAGAGACTGCAGTTGAGGTACCGAGTAAGTTTAAGAAGCTCGTGGAGGAAGTCGAGGCGATGACTGTTCTCGAACTCTCTGAGCTTGTGAAGGTGCTCGAAAAAAAGTTCGGTGTGAGCGCAGCAGCAACTGCGAGCGCGGGTCCCGCAGCAGCAGGGCCAGCCGAAGAGGCGAAGTCGACGGCTGACGTTGAACTCACTGAAGTGGGAGCAAGTAAGATCGCTGTCATCAAGGCAGTGAAAGAGGCGCTCGCACTCGGTCTCAAAGAGGCTAAGGACCTCGTGGACGGGGCGCCTTCAATGCTCAAAACTGGCATGAAGAAGGAGGATGCCGCTGAGCTCGCAAAGAAGCTCACGGACGCCGGAGCGAAAGTTACTTTGAAATAGTAATTTCAAAGTAACTTTCGCGGAGGTACTTGATATTTATATCAAGTACAAGGACACTAAAGTCACAATTGAGTATGTCCACTCGAAATGCTCAAACAAAAAACGGCGCCGTTACGGCGCCGTTTTGCATTTAGTAGTGAGAACGTCTACACTGTCGGCACCTATGGAACCGCTCGCAAAGCTCTTTGGCTCGGGCGCCCGCCTTAAAACGCTGCGACTGTTCATCTTTAACAAAGACTCCGCTTTTCTGCCTGCCGAGATTGCTGAGCGGACGAAGCTTACAAAAGAGGTCGTACATCACGAACTTGTTGCGCTTTGCGCGTCTGGTCTTTTGCGCAAGAAGAGTTCACGGACTCAAACTCGCTACCAAATAAATTCGCATTTCGAGCATCTTAGTGCCGTTGATACTTTCATTCGCGAAACGACCAGTGTGCATCCGCAAAATATGATTAAGACTCTCAAACGCGCAGGAACGTTACGACTGGTCGTACTCTCGGGACTTTTCACTGGGAGTCTTGAAACTCAGATTGATCTCCTGATCGTGGGCGACCATCTTGAGGAGCGAGTGCTCGCACGTATTGTGCATTCTCTTGAAGCTGAGCTTGGGCGTGAAATTCGTTACGCTTCTTTCGCAACTGAAGATTTCCGTTACCGTCTCGGCGTCTATGATCGGCTTCTTCGAGATGTTTTTGACTATCCACACCGTCTTCTAATCGATAAGATAGGCCTCTAAATATGTTATACTCTACGAGGAATCTCGCACCGTTACGCGAGTTATTAGCCGCATAAATAAAGCGTTATTTACTATGGTTTTCACTACATGGGCAGGTGTGCTTAGTCAGTCTTTTCAGGATGTCTTTACTGGATTGGTTGCATTCATTCCAAATCTAGTCGTCGCGGGTATCATATTCATCGTCGGATGGCTTGTTGGTGTCGGTCTCGGCCGTGTTGTCACGCAAATCGTTAATTCGTTGCGTATTGATCAAGCACTCAAGTCGACCGGTATTGAAAGCGTGCTCTCTCGAGCAGGATATCAGTTGTCTGCGGGTAAGTTTCTTGGCTTCCTCGTTGAATGGTTCTTCATAATCGTTTTCTTGGTGGCATCGCTTCAGGTTCTTGGTCTCACTCAGGTGAATGACTTCTTGAAGAATGTTGTTCTCGGGTATCTCCCACAAGTAATTGTCGCTGTTCTGATTCTTCTCGTCGCAGCAGTTGTCGCAGAAGCATCGGAACGCGTTGTCACGGGCTCGGCAAAAGCGGCATCGCTCCATTCCGCCGGATTCCTTGGTAAGGTGGCACGCTACGCAATCTGGATATTTGCCATTCTTGTGGCACTTGAACAGCTTAATGTAGCGACAGGATTTATTCAGACCCTTTTCACGGGTATCGTCATCGCTGCGTCGCTTGCGATTGGCCTCGCGTTCGGTCTTGGCGGCCAGCACTCAGCGTCTCGATATCTTGAGAATCTCCAGTCGGAGATGAAGGACTAAATAGGTCTCGAAAACCGCTCCTGCCTCCCGTATTGGGACTTCCAAAAGGAAGAAGGCAGGGGCGGTTTTTGTATAAGCTATTGACGTCGTAACGGCTCTCGTCTATACTCTTTTTTACGTGTCTACGAACCGAAAGAATCTAACTTTTAGGAGCGGATAGGCCGTAAGGCCCGCGCGTGTAAACGCGAAAGAACCGCTTCTGGCGGTTCTTTCTTTTCCTGAGGCACGCGTATCTTTGACATACGAATATGCATAATCGAATCCCGTCGCACTTTCGAGTGCGACGGGGAACAAAGTGTGTGAATGATAGTGATATATAGGTCTCCGTACGAGAGACATAAGAGTGCACGGTGGATGCCTTGGCCTAGGACGGCTATGAAGGACGCGACTAACCTGCGAAAAGCTTCGGGGAGGCGGTTTGTAGCCTTTGATCCGGAGATATCCGAATGGGGAAACCCTCCAGTTTTGAACTGGAATTCGCGGGGTAACTCCCGCGTAAAGCGAACCCGGGGAAGTGAAACATCTCAGTACCCGGAGGAAAAGAGAACAATATGAGTTGCGTTCAGCTCGCGCGTATGTTCGTGCGAGTTGAACGCAACTCTCGTGATACCCTGAGTAGCGGCGAGCGAAAAGGGAAAAGCCCAAACCGAAGTCTTCGGACTGCGGGGTTGTAAGATGCGAGCGCCCCTTCGGGGGAAAGAGTTATCAATCGTCTTTATAGCAGAAGCTGCTGGGAAGCAGCGCCCCAGAGGGTAATGGCCCCGTATGCGAAATACATGACGACTCTTGTTTATATTCTTGAGTAGCTCGAGACACGAATAGCTCGAGTGAATCTGCCGGAACTAACC
>CAYXYP010000001.1:0-102166 GCA_964469405.1 uncultured Candidatus Saccharibacteria bacterium | reverse complement strand
CAAATTCCAAAAGAGCAGGGGACTCCCTGCGACGGGGTGGTTTGGGCCGTTGACGAGGGCAGTTGTTAATGAATAAGTCTTAGAAGACGCGTACTTCTTACCGCGTTACTTCACATATTTGTCAAGGTTCCGAAACGGATTAGGATTTGTGAGGGTGTTTCGGAACGGTACATTTGACTCCGCAACTTGCTTCCTGTATCTTTCATGCATCCCGCTGCGCGGGCTTTTCATTGCTTATATGGCACGCTCACTTAAAAAAGGACCCTTCGTGGATGTCAAACTCCTGAAGAAAGTCATGAATGCAAAACCGGCTTCATCCGGAGTAATAAATACGTGGGCGCGCCGGAGCCAGATAAGTCCCGAAATGATCGGTTTTACTCTTGGTGTCCATAATGGTAAACAGCATCTCCCCATCCTCGTCTCTGAGGATATGGTAGGGCATCGTCTCGGTGAATTCTCTCCAACCAAGAAATTCCTTCGCCACGGAGGCAAGATGCAAAAGGAAATGGAAGCAAAGAAGCAAGAAGCGGAAATCGCTTCTGCAAAGGCAGCAAAAGCTCCTGTGGCAGCCGCGCCAGCAGCAAAAAAATAATATATGGCCTACGCAACCCTCAAGAGTCATAACCAGACCCCACGCAAGGTTCGTCTCGTAACCGAACTCGTGAAAGGAAAGAAGGTACAGGACGCGCTCGTCGCGCTCGAGTTCCTTCCAAAGCGCGCCGCAGAACCTATCATGAAGCTCATTAAGAGCGCTGTCGCGAACGCAAAGGTGTCAGGCGAAGATGTAGAGTCTCTCAGGGTACAGTCGATCATCGTCGAGAGTGCCGGTATATTAAAGAAATATATGCCGCGCGCTTTTGGCCGTGCCTCGCTTATCCGCCGCAGAAAGAGTGCTGTAAAGGTTACTCTCAGCTCATCGCCTGTTTCGAAATAATACTATGACGCATACCGTACATCCTTACGCACATCGCCTCGGCATCATCCGAGACTGGAAGAGTCGTTGGTTCGCTGGCGACAAGAAGACCTATCGCGAGAACATCAAGGTGGATGAAATGATTCGCCGTTTTCTTACAAAGCGTCTGCGCGGTACCTACACCAGCGGTATTGAAATTGAGCGCTCAGCAAATGAACTGCGTGTCATCCTTTCGACCGCTCGCCCTGGACTTGTTATCGGTCGTTCTGGTGAGAATGCAGTCAAGTTGCGTACGGAACTTACTGATGTCGTACGCAAGGCTTCCGGGCACGCTTTGCCTGCTGGGAAGCAGATCAAATTTGATATTAACGAGGTACGTCAGCCAGAGACAGACGCTGCCGTCGTTGCCTACATGATTGCGGAAGGGCTTGAGAAAAGAATGCCGTTCCGCCGCGTGTTGAAGCAGACGGTAGAGAAGGTTATTGCGGTACGCGAGGTCGAAGGCGTACGCATCGCGCTCTCAGGAAGGCTTGGCGGTGCAGAAATGAGCCGAAAGGAAGAGGCCAAGAAAGGTCGTATTCCACTCCAGACATTTCGTGCCGATATCGACTTCGCTCATGAGCAAGCATATCTGCCCTATGGAGTCGTAGGTATCAAGGTTTGGATTTATCGCGGTAATGTGTACCAGGATAAGAAGACCCCGGTACGTTTGACGGAAACCACGCCGGCCCATAGCTAATATTTCCTACCATGATGTTCCCTAAGAAAGTAAAGCACCGTAAGTGGCAGACGCAGCGCAAGAGCGACAAGCGTCTCGCGCGTCCTGATACACGTGGCACGACGATTGTGTTCGGCTCTTTCGCTATTAAGGCGCTCTCGAGTGCACGTGTCACGAGTAATCAGATTGAATCGGCACGTAAGGTGCTTGCGCGCGCAATTTCAAAATCAGGCAAGATGTGGGTCCGTATTTTCCCCGACCGACCAGTGACCGCTAAGCCTGCAGAGGTCGGCATGGGTAGCGGTAAAGGCGATCCAAAACACTACGTCTTTGAGGTACGTCCGGGCCGCGTACTTTTCGAGCTTGATGGTGTTCCCGAAGACATTGCTCGGGCGCATCTTCGACAGGCTGGCATGAAATTGCCGGTTACTACTTCAATAATCGCGCGCCGTTAAGATTGCTTTTTTCCTATTTGTATGACAAAAAAAGATAACATGAAGACCAAAACCGATCAGGAGCTTCTCAAGCTTCTCACTGAAACTCGTGCTGAACTCCGCACAGAGCGCTTTTCTGCTGCTGGGGCACGTGCCAAGGACCCGAATGCTAAGGGGAAGCTCCGTACAAAAATCGCGCGGATGCTTACCGAGCAACATGCTCGCGTTCTCGCCGCATAAATTATATGGAACAAAAAATTATTCGTCCCCAATCATTCATCGGCGTCGTCGTAAAGACGGCGATGAAGGATACTGCCACGGTCAAAGTCGATCGTTACGTAAAAAATGCGAAGTACAAGAAATATTTCGTACGTTCGAAGAAATACCTTGCACACGATCCAGGCAATACGGTAAAAGTGGGCGATACCGTCACGATTGTCGCCACACGCCCTATTTCCAAACTGAAGCATTTCGCCATCGACCCTACGAAGACGGTGTCTACGGAGAGCGAGAATAATTAATATGTTGCAACCTCAATCCATCGTTATGGTCGCAGACAATTCCGGCGGTAAAGTCGCCCGCATTTTCAAGGTGCTCGGCGGAAGTCAGCGCCGCTATGCGGAGATCGGGGACGTCGTCGTCGTCTCTATACAGACTGCCGAACCTCGCAAAGCAGTGAAGAAGAAAGATGTATTTCGCGCTGTTGTCGTGCGACAGGTCAAGCCGTTCGGTCGTAAGGATGGCTCATACATTCGTTTTGATGAAAACGCAGTCGTACTTATCGAGAAGCAAGGGAAGGAGATGGCTCCGAAAGGGAATCGCATCTTCGGTCCGGTGCCACGCGAACTTTCCGAGCTTGGCTGGCACTCTATTATCTCCCTCGCACCCGAAGTCGTTTAATTTTTTTGGTATGCATGTAAAAAAAGGAGATATCGTGAAAGTGATCGCAGGCAAGGACAAGGGCAAGTCCGGTCCGGTCGTCCGCGCGTTGCCGAAAGAGAACAAAGTTGTTGTCGAGGGTGTTGCGCTCTTCAAGCGTCACATGAAGGGTCGCACAGGGCAGGTTGGTCGTATCGTCGAGCGCCCACGCCCGATTAACGCATCGAATGTAAAACGTAGCGGAAAATAATTATGTCTATTACCAAACAGCGCCAGCAGTCAGCCTATCTCGCACTTGCGGAAACGTTCGGTTATACGAGTTCGATGCAGAGCCCACGTATTCAGAAAATCATCGTGTCTTCGGGCGTTGGGAAGAAGCGAGACAAGAAACAGCTTGAGCTCATTCAAGATCGTCTTACGAAGATCACCGGACAGAAGCCTGCACCTCGTCCCGCACGCCTCTCCATTGCTTCGTTCAAGGTGCGTGAGGGCGATACCGTCGGCCTCCAAGTCACGCTCCGCGGTGCACGAATGTATGACTTCATCGACAAGCTCATCCACATCGCACTCCCTCGTACTCGCGACTTCCGCGGACTGAAGGCTTCAGCGATTGACGAAATGGGTAATCTTACCGTTGGTATCAAAGAGAACACAATCTTTCCGGAAACGAGCGATGAAGATCTTAAGGATGTCTTCGGTTTCGCTATTACTATCGTTACTACTGCAAAAGGGAAGGCCGAGGCCGAGGCTTTCTTCCGTCATCTCGGTATGCCGCTTATCGTTGACTCAGGCGCTAGCAAAAAAGGTTCAACCCTTTTGTGAAAGTAGGTGTGGATAAGTGCGAACGGGCGTGACGTTTCGATGTATTATTTAGGTGATAAAATGTATGATCACAATACAATCGTGGCAATACAAGTCGTTGGTGGCGTCTCTATTGCGCTACTCGCCGGACTTTTCATACGGGCGGCTGTAATTTATTGGCGTTCTCTTTTAAAGAGAACGTATCAACAATTCAAAGGTGGCACGCTTGGAAGTGATGAGGATTCTCCCCAGACGGTGAAGATAGTCTATGTACTTATCCTTCTTTTCATGCTTCAGGCCGCTTTTTCCTTCACAAAGGGAATATTTGGGGATATAGCTGGTTACGCAGCTGGTTTGGGATACATAGGTACCGCGGCAAGCCTGTTCCTCTTGCTGAAAAAATGGTACAAAAGTGGCGTCGCTGTCATGCTTCTAACTGGAATTGTCCAACTACCGACGATTTCTGGTATTGTCCTCATTCTCGCTAGCGTCGCCATCATTGTGTGGATTATGCTTTTCAATAGACAGGAAAAACGTAAGCTGCTACAGCAAACGTTCGGCAATCAGCCAAAGGTTTGACGCAAGAATACCTAAGTGATACATTACTCACACGCTCTTCGGAGCTTTATTTTTTACTTATGGCTAAAAAGTCCCAGCTGGCGCGATACGCCAAGAAGATCAAACTTGTGAAGAAGTACGCTGTAAAGCGTGCTGCTTTGAAGTTGGCTGGCGACACTTTCGGCCTTCAAAAGCTTCCGAGAAATTCATCGCCCGTACGCCTCAAAAGCCGTTGCGCGATTACCGGTCGTTCCCGTGGCTATATGCAGGTCTTCGGTCTCTCGCGCATTCAGTTCCGCGAGCTCGCCCGCGAAGGGAAGATCCCGGGTGTAAAGAAAGCATCATGGTAACTGACCGCGTCGGTGATTTTATAATCCGTCTCCAGAACGCTGCCCTTATCGGTGCGCGCGAAGTTCCGGTGCCATATTCAGCCCACCTCGTTGCCATTGCAAAGAAACTCAAAGAGCTTGGCTTCCTGACCCATGTCGAGACGAAGATCAAGGAAGGCGAAGAGGTAAAGAGGATGTTTGTTGCGACGCTTGCCTACGATGAGCAGGATCATGCACGGCTGCGCGGTGTGAAGAGAATTTCGAAACCTGGTCGCCGTCTCTATGCTCCGTATACAGCTGCACACAAAGTGAAGGGTGGTACGGGAGCACGCATATTTTCCTCCTCGGCGGGTATCATTTCAGACACAGAGGCACGTAAAAACCGATACGGGGGCGAGGAACTTTTTGAAATTTGGTAATCATATGAGCCGACTTGCAAAAAAATCAATAGCGGTAGGGAAAGCTGATGTATCGGTAGCGGGAGGTACGCTCACGGTGAAGGGATCGAAAGGTACGCTTACCAAGCGCGTGCATCCTTCAGTTGATATTGCGGTTGATGCGACAGGTGTTTTAATTACCACGAAGGACCGTTCTCGTCTTGGCAGGATGCTTATCGGCACCTTCGCTTCTCATGTGAAGAACATGGTGCAAGGGGTTGAAAATCGCTATACGAGGAAGCTTATCCTCGAAGGAGTGGGCTACCGCGTCGAGGTTAAAGGGAGTGATGTTGTTCTCACGGTCGGATTTTCTCATACGGTCGCGCTTAAAATCCCAGAGGATGTCACGGCAACAGTAGAAAAGAATATAATCAAGATCGAGGGTGCAAATAAAGAGTCGGTTGGGCAATTTGCGGCAGATATTCGACGCATAAAGCCGCCGGAACCATATCTCGGTAAAGGTATCCGCTACGACGACGAAGTCATACGTCGCAAGCAGGGTAAGAAAGCTGTATAAAATAGAGCATACAAAATTATGAAACACACACCCGCAACAAATAGTGAACTCCGCAAGCGCCGCCATGCGCGGGTGCGTGCGCAGATCAAAGGTACTGCAGAGCGCCCTCGTCTCGCCGTCTACCGGAGCAATCGATTCGTCTCGGCACAGCTCATCGATGATACGGCAGGGAATACAGTCGCCGCATCGCACGGACGCGAATTTAAGGGACCACAGTCCGTACAGGCGACGTCTGTTGGAGCGGCAATCGCTAAGAAGGCCAAGGTGGCTGGGATTGTTGCTATCGTGTTTGATCGCGGTGGATATCGCTACGGCGGTCAAGTCAAAGCTCTTGCTGATGCTGCTCGTGCGGGCGGTCTTACTTTTTAATACTCATGACTACACCGATGGAAAAAGAAACGATACAGGAAGTGGAAGGTGTACCGGTAGAGACTATCGTTACAGAAGATGCGTCGGCAACATCTGAGGCAATTGCCCAAACCGATCTTACTACCGGAGCACCAGATGCAGGAGCAGCCGTGTCCGCAAGCGCTCCTTCCGCGCGCGCAGGTGGTCGAGGATCTTTGCGTGGTCGTGCACCACGCGCAGGTGGTCGCGCACGTCCTCCACGCGAACGCGGAGAGTTCGAACAGGTCACGATAGATGCCAGGCGCGTAGCACGCGTGATGGCCGGCGGCCGCCGTTTCAATTTCAGTCTCGTGGTAGTTATTGGCGACCGGAAAGGTCGTGTCGGCGTCGGTCTCGGGAAAGGTGTCGACACTGCGCTTTCTATAGATAAGGCAACGCGTGATGCGAAAAAGCATCTTTTCACGGTTCCACGCACGGCGTCTGGATCGATTCCGCACCAGGTCAGTATGAAATACGCCTCATCCACCATCGAGATCATTCCTTCGGAAGGGCGCGGTCTCGTCGCTGGTTCGGCAGTGCGTACGGTGCTCGATCTTGCTGGTGTGACTGATGTCGTGACCAAAATTCACACACGTTCCAAGAACAAGCTCACCATCGCACGTGCAACAGTTGCGGCTCTTAGGAAATTGCGCACAAAATAATTTTTTACGTATGCAACTCCATTCATTCTCTCCTCGTACCAAGAATAGAAAAAATCCACCTGTTGGGCGCGGTGGGAAGCGCGGCAAGACCTCAGGTCGTGGCGGAAAAGGGCAGACTGCTCGTGCCGGACACAAGATTCGTCCTGAGTCTCGCGATCTCATTAAAAAGCTTCCCAAGCTTCGGGGCCATGGCAAGAATCGTGCACGTACCGTTCGGACGAATCGTATCCCCGTCTCGGTTGTGAATCTCTCCGCAATTGAAGCGGTATACAAATCTGGCGAAACAGTGTCTCCAGCAACACTTCTTGCGAAGGATTTGGTGCGTCGTGCGAAAGGGCGCGTACCGGTGGTAAAGATTTTGGGCGCGGGATCTATTGCAAAAGCTCTCGTTGTCGAAGGATGTACCTTATCTACTGTCGCTCGCACCGCGCTTCTTGCGGCTGGCGGCACAATTCATGCTTAATTCTTTCATTCACAAATTAAAACTCGCGTTCGGTGATCCTGAAATTCGTTTCCGCATACTCTTTCTTATTGGCGCGCTCGCAGTTTTCCGTCTTCTTGCGTCAATACCAATTCCTGGTGTCGACAAGACTGCGCTCGCAGCATTTTTTGCGAACAATCAGTTTCTCGGTCTTCTCAATATATTTTCAGGCGGAGGACTTTCACAACTTTCGATTGTCATGCTCGGTGTAGGTCCGTTTATTACGGCTTCCATCATTATGCAGCTCGGTACCATCATCTTTCCTCAAGTGAAACGAGCGTATCATGAAGAAGGTGAAGCGGGCCGTGCAAAATTTGTGCAGTGGAGCCGTCTTCTCACTATCCCCATTAGCGTTTTACAGGCTTTTGCTTTTTTGTCGCTTCTCGAAAATCAGGGCATCATAGCGCATTTGGGCACCGTATCGCTTATTGCGAATATTGCGGTAGTGACTGCGGGCTCCTTGCTCCTTATGTGGATCGGCGAGCTCGTAACGGAATTTGGTATTGGAAACGGAATTTCACTCATCATCCTTGCAGGAATTCTTGCAAGTATTCCTGCAAGTATTTCGCAAGCCATTTTCGCTGCAACGGCGGCAGATATTCCTAGCTTCCTCGCATTTACCATTCTTGCTGTCGCAATGATGTATGCGGTAGTAGTTGTATCCGATGCCGAACGCTCTATACCGATTGCCTATGCTAGGGCAGTGCGTGGTACGGCGCTCTCACAAGGCGCCGCGACCTATCTCCCTATCCGTCTTCTGCAAGCGGGCGTCATTCCTATTATCTTTGCACTCTCACTTCTGCTCCTTCCGCAAATGGCACTTTCGATGATTGGAGCGTTGCATGTCCCTTTCGCGTCAAGCGCGGCTCTCTGGTACACGGCATTCCTCTCTAATCCATGGGGGTATGGTTCAGTGTACTTCTTCCTCGTGGTGTTGTTCACGTATTTCTATACCGCCGTCACTTTTGAGCCTCACCGCGTCGCAGAGAACCTCCAGAAGACGGGCGCCTTTGTTCCAGGTGTGCGCCCAGGTCGCGAGACAGAAGAATACATAGGCAAGGTGGTGAATCGCATCACTCTTCCGGGGGCCTTCTTCCTCGGTCTTATTGCGGTGTCTCCTTCGATTATCCAAGGGCTCACCGGCATTACGACGATCGTGCTCGGTGGCACGGCGCTTCTTATTGCCGTACAGGTCGCTCTCGACCTCGCTCGCAAAATCGACGCACAAGTTTCGCTTCGCGAATACTAAAAGTGCTAAAATAGGTAAATGGAAACACACACCATTTTCTTCATCGGGAAGCCAGGATGCGGGAAGGGTACTCAGGCAAAGCTGCTTGCAGAACATACCGGTTGGCCTGTATTCGCCTCAGGGAAGCTCTTCCGTGAGATTTCGCAGAATGATACGCCCGTTGGTCGGAAAGTGAAGATAGAAAATGATGCCGGAATGCTCGCTCCACATTGGTTCGCGATGTATCTCTATCTGAAGTCACTCTTCTCGATTGCGGGGGATTCTGGAGCCATCTTCGATGGTTTCAACCGCAAGGTGCCTGAAGCCGAACTTGTCATTGACTCTCTTCGGTGGCTTAATCGTCCTTTTTTCATTTTTGATATTCAAGTGTCCGACGAAGAAGTCAATCGTCGTCTTGCTGGCCGCAAAAAAATAGAAGGACGCGCCGATGATTCAGTCGTTGGTGAGCGATTGAAAGAATACCGTGAGTATACCGAGCCGGCGATTGAAGTGTTTCGTAAAGCCGGTACGCTTATCGAGATAAATGGCGAACAACCGCCAGAACGGATTGCTGAAGATATTCGTGCAGCACTCGATATAAAATGACGATCAAAAACGACGTTGAGCGGGGTAATCTCATTGAAGCAGGGAAGCGTCTCGCGGCTGTGCTTGGGGCGCTGCGTGCCAAAGTTGCTCCGGGTGTCTCGGCCGAAGAGCTCGATGACTTTGCGGAACACATGATTCGCGATGGTGGCGATGAACCATGTTTCCTTGGCTATACGCCTGAGGGTGCAGGGCGACCCTACCCTGCGACGCTCTGTGTCTCAATAAACGATGAGGTTGTGCATGGTATCCCGAATGAATCGGTGAAAATCCTGAAAGAGGGTGATATCGTCGGTCTCGATCTCGGGCTTACTCATAAGGGCGTTATTGTTGATGCCGCCATCACCGTGCCAGTAGGGCAGATAAGCGAGGATACGAAGAAGCTTGTTGCTGCAACGGAGGTTGCACTTACGGCAGGTATTGCGCAGGCTATTCCGGGGAACCATATCGGCGACATTTCCTCGGCCATTCAAAAAGAGATTGAGAGCGCGGGCTTTAAGGTGGTGAAGGAGCTCGGAGGACATGGGGTCGGTGACCTTGTTCACGAGGAGCCCTTCATTCCAAATTTTGGTAAACCAAGAGAAGGAGAATTGCTCTTCGAGGGTATGGTGCTTGCTCTGGAGCCCATTTCGGCCGCAGGGAAAGCGTCCGTAGTTCTTGCTCCGGATGGTTATACATATAGAACTAAGGATGGTTCCCGCTCCGCCCATTTCGAACACACGATATTGATTGAAAAGGGAGGAGCGCGTATCATTACCGCATGATTGCCGTGGACACGTCCTTCAATCAATCGGCTGATTAATTTTTAAAACATGGCACATCCTAAAACAGAAAGAACACTCGTTATAGTCAAGCCTGACGGCATCCAGCGTGCGCTTATTGGGGAGATCATCAAGCGCTATGAGCGTACCGGACTCAAGCTTGTCGCGATCAAAATGATTATCCCGACGGAGGAGATGATTGAGGAGCATTATCTTCTCGATCCAAATTGGAAAAAGGCCGTCGGTGAGAAGGCCATCGCAAGCTATGTGAAAAAGGGAGAAAAACCACCTTCGTCTGATCCAATCGAAGTAGCGGACAGCGTCGTCGTGAGTTTGAAGAAATATATGTCGAGCGGACCTGTCATCGCAATGATCTGGGAGGGCGGTCATGCGGTTGAGCTGGTACGAAAGATTACGGGAAGCACCGAGCCTCGAAGCGCGAACGTAGGTACAATTCGCGGAGATTTCGTCCTCGATTCATATCAAATGGCGGATACTGATACTCGCGCTATTCGTAATCTCATACATGCGTCTGGCTCAGTTCCCGAAGCAGAAAAAGAAATTCCGCACTGGTTTAAGCCTGCCGAAATAATGAAATATCGCGTGCCGCACGAGGCTACTCTCTATAACGCGGACATGAGGGACATACTCAGTTAGGTAGTTCTCCACAGGGTCATTTTATAAAATACGGCCTGAAATGTGCTCATTTCAGGCACGATTTTTACTCGTTGGTACTCCAACAAAAAAATCGGGTGTATAGTTACAAGTGGAGCTGTTCTTAAAAACGCAACTTGCCTTATTTTTGGGAGCTTAGCATTCAGGCAGTTTGGTGAATTCCGCGAGGAAATCCGAAAGCTGCCATTCGGGCACCCACCTGGCAAGATTAAGTTGCTTAAGAGGACGGCTCCGCGAAAAACCGCTCTGTGAAGAGCGGTTTTTCGCGTCCTGCGTATGCTACATTTCATGCATGTCATTGCGACTCAGTTTCTATGGTGGGGCAGGGAAGGTGACCGGCTCCAATTTTTTAATTGAAGGCGCTCGTGGGAAAGTCCTTGTTGATTGTGGCATTGAGCAAGGTGCTGATTTTGTTGAAGGACATATCTATGAACCGTTTCCCTACGATGTCACGAAAATTGATGCTCTTGTTCTCACGCATGCGCATTTGGACCATGTCGGTCGCATTCCAAAGCTCGTACGCGATGGCTTCCGCGGGAAGATATATATGACGCCGCCGACAAAAGATCTCGCCGAGCTTATTTTGCGTGACTCGGTCGGTATTCTTTATGACGAGGCGCGTCGGCATAATAAAGCACCGCTCTACGAAGAGCAGGATGTCGATAGAACCTTTTCGTTCATTGAAACATTGGACTATCATACAGAGAAAGAAATTGCGCCAGGGCTTTCGGCGTATCTGCGGAATATCGGTCACATCCTCGGTTCGGCGAGTGTACGGATAAAAGATGAAGAGGGTGTCACTATCGCTCTCACGGGCGACATCGGTAATTCGCCCTCGCCTCTCTTACCTAATTGGGAGCCAGTGCCGGATGCAGATGCACTTGTTATGGAAAGCGTCTATGGCGATCGGCTCCATCCGCAGAGAGCGACGCGAGATATGTTGCTTAAAGGGAAACTACAACTCGCGATTAGACGAGGGGGCACTATTCTTATCCCTGCGTTCTCACTTGAGCGTACGCAGCTCATGCTCTATGAACTTTCGAATTTTTTCTCGGACGGGTCTCTTCCGAAAATTCCGGTGTTTCTGGACTCACCGCTTGCAATCAAGGTGACTGCAGTCTACGAGAAATGGGGCCTTACGTACTTTAAGCCCGAAACTGAAGATGAGATGAAGCGAGAGGGAAGTATTTTCGAATTTCCATTTTTAAAACAGACTCCCTCACGTAACGAGTCGATGGCGATAGAAAAAGTGCCTGGACCAAAGATCATCATCGCCGGAGCGGGAATGAGCCATGGCGGCCGGATTGGCGGATGGGAGAAGCGCTATTTACCTGACCCGACAACGACACTCTTTATCGTCGGCTATCAGGCGCCCGGCACGCCGGGTCGACGCATAGTAGAGGGTGCGTCTTCGGTACGTCTTGGCGGTGACGAAATAAAAATAAAAGCAAAGATAGAAAAACTCGAAGGATGGTCAGCTCATGCCGATCGCGACGAGCTGCTCAAATTCGCGGAAGCAGCACTGTCTGAACAACGTCCCAAAGTCATTTTCACCGCCATCGGCGAACCAAAGGCTGAGCGATTCCTCGCGCAGCGCATTCACGACTATCTTGGCGCTCGCGCTATCGTCCCCGAGCTAGGGCAGACATGGGAGATCACGAAAGACACAGTCAAAAAAGTCTAGTTATATTCAGGTTGCTATACTTCAGTTATGGAAAATGAATGGAGTGAAGTAGATAATACCCTACAAAAGATTTTCGAATTCAAAGATTTTAAGGAAGCACTTGTGTTTGTAAATAGGATAGGGGAGATAGCTGAACGTACGCAGCACCATCCGAACATCTGTCTTAAAGATTACAAAAAAGTATGCATCTCAACCACCACTCACGATAGTGGCAGTACGGTAACTGTTAAAGATCGAGGGCTTGCGGAGGAAATTGATAAAGTTTTTGTCTCTTGAATTTTTATGGATTTAAAACCGGGTATATACGAGCACTATAAAAGTGGTAAGAAGTATCGAGTAATCGGCATGGCGAAGCATAGTGAGACGTTGGAAGATATGGTCGTGTATGAAGCACTTTATGAAAACGAGATGTCGAAACTTTGGGTGAGACCTCTCACGATGTTTCTAGAAGAAGTAGAATTTGAAGGGAAACGAATTCCACGATTTAAATATCTGAGTGAAAAATAAATTCTGAAACTAAAACCGCCCCGAAAGGGCGGTTTTAGTTTTGTTAGACGACTTGTTTGGCGATGCGGGTGAAAACTTCCGGGTGTTCAGAGGCGAATTGCGCGAGGACTTTTCGGTCGAGGGCAAAACCAGTCTTCTTAAGCTTCGCAATGAACGTGCTGTATGATTTGTGGCCGTTCTCGCGGACAGCGGCATTCAATCGGACAATCCAGATCTGGCGGAAGTCGGTTTTCTTGTCGCGACGGTGGGCAAACGCATAGCGTCCTGCGCGCATGAGCGCCTCATGAGCATAGCGCTCCTTCTTAGAGCGTACGCCACGATAGCCCTTGGCTCGTTCGAGAACATTCTTGCGGCGCTTCTGCGCCATTACTCCTCCTTTGATTCTTGTCATACTGAAATGGTTACAAGCTAAATTAATTACGCACCAGTGCCTGGAAGAAAGCGTCGGCGGACCTTCACTGACAGGTTGATCTCGACCGGGCGACGCTTGCCGCTACGCTCGGAACCACTTGCCTTTGCATTGAAATGGTTTTGTCCTTTCGCACGCGCCATGAGTTTACCATTGCGTGTTACACGGATTCTTTTTGAATATGATTTGTTGGTTTTCATGTGGTTGATTCAGCAGGGTCACTTGCTGGCTGTTTTTGCTTCCTTTTCGCGTTTCGCCTGGGCTATAAGGTCTCGCTCGATGACTCCGGCGAAGCCCTTTGGGCTTCTTGCGACCGGCTCAGCGATCTTATAGGCATAGGGAATGAGCTTGAGAAACCTCTCGAGGCGTTCCTTTAGGAATGCCTCCTCCATGCCCTTGTAGCGGCCTTTGAGAAAGAGCTCGGCGCGTACTCGATGGCCTTCAGCCATCCATTCGGCCGCCTTTTTCGCCTTAAGTCCCATATCATGGTCGCCCGTGCCTACCTTGATCTGGACTTCCTTGGTTTCGGACACTTTGACCTTGGCTTTTGCTACCTTTTCCTTCTTGCTACGCTCGTACTCGAATTTACCATAATCCATGATCTTCGCAATGGGCGGGACGGCCGAGGGAGAAATTTCGATGAGATCAAGCCCTGCCAGCTTCGCCGCTGCGAGCGCCGCATCGAGCGTGAGGACACCTAAATTTCCTCCATCGTTACTAATAACGCGCAATTCTTGCGCGCGGATCTCATTATTTATACGAAGTCGGTCAGTAGCCACTGGAAGTGCTGATAATATAGCATGAAAAGGGTAGACAGAGCAAGTTCCTTAAAGGGCTCTGTTCTGGAGGATTATTTTGAAATCTGGTTCGGGTTGGAGAGGATTATCTCGGCTTTACTCTGATACGATGAAATCTTTCCGGTGAGGGTGATAGTGGTGCCAACATATCGAGAAAGGTCCCCGAATTTCTTCGCGTCATCGGCGAAGATAACGCCAGAAAACGGGCAGCTCTTGTAGCTCTTACAGAAATCAAGAAAGACAGTGCCACTCTTGGAGGTATAGGCCTCAATGAGAGTACCGCGTACTGAAGCAAGATCGCCGATATGTGCGCCTGCTTCGGTATAGTCGATTGTTCCGATAGAAACAGGCGCGGCCGCGCTAGCGGCCGCGTTGCCTTTGTAGGCGTCGAGCAGTCGTTTCAATATGTTTTCATATGCCTGTCGGAGCGGAGGGTCAGTACCGATTTCAAGAATTTCATCGTTGATAGTTGTCGCAGATCGGGTCCAGTTGTAACTGCCAAACGCATACGCTTTTTCTGTCACAAGGAGTTTGATGTGCATGATGCCATTTCCGGTCGCATGCTTCTCGGTCACGATTGGAATGCCGGCAGCACTCATTGTAGCGACAATGGGCGCGCCATAGCTATTACTGCTTTGTTTTGAGTCCACAATCCCTCTCACATCAACCCCGCGTTTTTTCGCTTCGACAAGTGCATCAGCAATGTTGGGAAGGGTGAACGTATAAATCGCAAAGTAGACGTGCTCCTCTGCGTCATTGATAAGAGCAATGAGTTCTTGATCATTTTGTTTCGAATCAAGACTATAAATGACGCGTGTCGTGCCCGTGATTGGCGCCGAAACGGTTTGTGCGGGAATGCTTACGGCCGTACTCTCCATCTCACTGCCGCCTGCCGCATATCCCGCACCACCTGCCGCGAGCGTGAGTACGAGGGCAACAATCGCTCGAATCATTTTTGCGTTCATCCGTGCAGTATATACTGTGTTTATGGCACTTGTATTTGATATAGAGACAGTCGGCGAGGAGTGGGATGCTCTTGACGAGACGACGCAGCACAACCTCTCATGGTATTTGCGTGAGTCGTCGAAGAACGACGAAGAGTATGCGTATGAGATGAAGGAATTAAAAGAGGGAATGGGACTTTCTCCTTTGACTGGTTCTATTGTTGCAATCGGTGTGTATGACACTGAACGAGAGAAAGGCGCCGTATATTTCTCCGCTCCTGACGCAACTATAGAAGCAAGCGAGGGAAATGGCATCAAATACGAAGTAATGGATGAGAAGGCAATGCTCGAACAATTCTGGAAAATCGCAGCCGTCTGCACGGAGTTTGTCTCATTCAATGGTCGCGGTTTCGACGCGCCGTTTCTCGCTATCCGTTCGATGGTACACAACGTCGTGCCAACGAGAGACTTGCTGAGTAATCGCTACCTCTCGATGCAGAGAGGCGTCACACATATCGATCTCATGGATCAACTTACGTTTTACGGCGCCGCGCGCTTCCGCAAGAGTTTACATCTTTTTTGTCGCGCGCTCGGCATACAAAGTCCGAAAGCATCCGGCACCACCGGCGACGACGTCGCCACCCTCTACAAAGAGAAAAAATATCTCGACATTGCGCACTATAATGCCGGTGACCTTTTCGCTACTGCTGCGCTCTATAAGCGCTGGAAGATTCTCCGGTAGGCGTATAATAATTACATGGGAAAAGCGACGTTTGCAGCAGGATGTTTCTGGGGCGTGGAAGCGTCGTTTCTTTCGGTACCGGGCGTGCTAGATGCGACATCGGGTTATACCGGAGGACATGTTGAGAGTCCCACCTACGAACGTGTATGTGACGGTACCACTGGTCATGCCGAAGCGGTCGAAATTTCATACGACCCCGAGAAAGTATCGTACGAAACGCTCGTGAAGAAATTCTTTGCGCTCCATGATCCTACGCAGATGAATCGACAGGGTCCGGATGTGGGCGAACAGTATCGGTCAGTTATTTTCTGTCACTCTGAAGAACAAAAAGAGATTGCTGAGAAAGTGAAAAAAGAACTTGCGTCACAGTATTTACCCAAAACTATTGCAACCTCGATCGAATCGGCGAGTATTTTTTGGAAAGCAGAAGAATATCATCAGCGCTATGCCGAAAAGAATCCCGGTCGTGTCGTTTGCCACATTTGATTTTTTCCTTGGTAACCCAAGGAGCGAAAATCACTCCGAAAATGAGCACATTTTCGGAGCAAGCTTAATCTTTCTTTTCAAAATCGAGACAAACCGAATTAATACAATAACGTTTCCCGCCCTTTTCGGCGGGACCGTCTTCAAAGACATGCCCCAAATGTCCATTGCAGTTTTTACAAAATACTTCTGTACGGCGCATGCCAAGCGTATCGTCGCTACGAGTCCCCACATTCTCAGCGACTGCTGGATCAGTGAAAGATGGCCAGCCAGTACCTGAATCAAACTTCGCGTCTGAGCTAAATAGTGTTGCGCCACAGGCCCGACAGGTGTACATACCCGCTTCGTGATTGTTGACGTATTTGCCAGAGAAGCGGGCCTCTGTGCCGCCTTCTCGTATCACGTGGTGCTCTTCTTTAGTCAGCTCTTTCATCTGTTTTAGTGTATCAGTTGCGTAGGGGTATCCAAGAGCGTATCCTACTCGTTATGAAGCGTGTCTTGGTCGCTCTATCTATTTCGTTCCTCCTGCCACTGAGTGTGCTTGCAGCTAATGGTCCGGCGTCTTTCTTTGCTGCGCAGTCACTGATTGCCACAAGTTCTTCGCCTGGGAATGCATATGCCGCAGGTGCTTCAGTCGTACTTACTGCGCCAGTTGCCGGCGACTTCTCAGCTTTTGGCGGGTCGATTGTAACTGCGGCAAGAGTGGATGGCGATGAGCTCCTTATTGCGGGTTCGATAAGTTCACGCGCAAAAATAGGCGGAGATCTTCGGGCAATGGGCGGAAGTATTACGATTGGAGAACCGGTCGGAGGTGATCTTGTCGCCCTCGGGCTTTCCGTTCACGATTCCGGTCGTTCAATGGGGAGTACCTTTATCATTGCCGCGAACGCCACTTTGACCAACGGCGCATTGGGTCCCGTCACTTTGTATGGCAATAATATCTCACTTGCGGGCGACTTCGTAGACGATGTCGACATCGTTGCGAGTGGTCGAGTTACTCTTGCAGAGGGGACTACTATTCGCGGGAAGTTCTCCTATGAAGCGCCTGAAACGGCGATAATCCCTGCATCAGCGACGATAATCGGGGGTGTTAAATATACAAACGCTTCTTACCTGCCTGATATCGGCACATCGCGCATACTTGCGCTCGTGAGTATCGGATTCTTCCTTTTCGTTCGTATTTTTGGTGCACTTATTCTTGCGGGACTTTTGGCCGGTCTTTTCCCAAGGCTTGCGGAAGCAGTCGTTGATCGCGCCTATACTGCACGCGTGAGGGGTATTTTTCTTACGATGTTGCTTGGTTTTGCGATACTTGTGGCAGCACCGGTCCTCGTTACTCTGCTCGCTCTTACGTTTGTCGGTATTGGTCTCGCGCTCCTTCTCATTATCCTGTACGCGTTACTCGTACTTTTCGCGCTTCTCTACGCAGGTATTTTGATCGGTGGTATATTTGCACGTCAATTTTCAAAACGAGAAACGGTGTTGTGGCGCGATGGTGTGTTCGGCATGCTCGCGTTCTCGCTCATCGCACTCGTACCTGTCGTTGGCGTCTCTATCCTCCTTCTCTTTACTATCTTTTCTGCGGGTGCGCTCCTCCTCATTTTCTTCAATTTTGCTTTCCCTCACGAGGAACATACGTCTGAGATGCTATAGTTGCGCCAATGGAAATACCGGAAATTGGTACTCGAGCGCCCGCCTTCACTCTTCCTGATCAAGAAGGGAAGGAGCACAGTCTCTCTGATTATAAGGGGAAGTGGTTCCTGCTCTATTTTTATCCGAAGGATGATACTCCGGGGTGCACGATTGAGGCCTGCACAATTCGGGATCAATTCAAAGATTTTACTAACATCGATGCAATCGTACTCGGAGTTTCAACCGACAGTGTCGCAAGTCATAAGAAATTTGCGAGTGCCTACGAATTACCGTTTACCCTTCTTGCTGATGTGAATAAAGAAGTGGTAGGGCAGTATGGTGTGTTTGGTGAGAAAAAATTTATGGGGAAAACGTACATGGGCACGCGACGCACGTCGTTCCTCGTCGATCCAGAAGGGGAGATCGCAAAGGTGTATGAAAAAGTGAAGCCTGAAGTACATGCGACGGAAGTTATTGCTGATCTGAAAATACTGGCTCGATGACCCCGGCGAAACAAAAAGAACGGGCGCTCCGTGCAAAGAAAATCGTCTCGTACCTAAAAAGGACATACCCAACTCCGAAGAGCGAGCTCGTACATACGGCACCGTTTCAATTTGTTGTGGCAGTCATACTGTCGGCGCAGTGTACTGATAAAGCAGTAAATAAACTGACCGCAACTCTCTTTAAGAAATATAAAACGCCACATGATTTTGCGAACGCGAAGCCAGCGATTTTTACAAAAGAAATTTCTTCCGTCACATTCTTTCGAAATAAAGCAAAGGCGATTATCGGGGCAGCGAAAGAGATCCATGCGCGACACAACGGGATCGTGCCGCAGACCGAAGCAGAGCTTGTCGAATTACCAGGCGTGGGCTACAAGACGGCGCACGTTATTCTTGGTGACCTTCATGACATATGGGAAGGTATTCCGACTGACACTCACGTAAAGCGTTTCGCTAAACGATTCGACCTCGCCGACAATACTGACCTGACAAAGATCTCGAAAGATCTCGAGGCTCTCATACCAAAAAAAGATTGGAAATACGTGAACAATGGTCTCGTTCTTTACGGCAGGTACGTATGTCCCGCGCGCCCGCACGATTGTGCCGGACATCCTCTTACGAAACTCTGGCCGCCTGCCGCCCTTTGCTGGCCGAAGGCGAAGTGAGTATGTATGTCAGGAAGCGCGATATTCCGTAAAATTGTTTGGACGCATTATAAAAAATCTGGGCGACATGATCTGCCATGGCGGAAGACGAAAGACCCATACAGAATTCTTGTTTCGGAAGTGATGCTACAGCAGACGCAAGTGGAGCGTGTAATTCCTTTCTATAAAAACTTTCTAAAGAAGTTTCCGACCGCTCGTGCGCTCGCGAAGGCGTCACTCCCCGAGGTGCTCCAAAGCTGGCAAGGACTCGGCTACAATCGTCGTGCGAAAATGCTGCATCAAGCTGCAAAAGAATTGATTAAGAACTACGGCGGGGAATTTCCAAAGAGCGTTGAAGAGATCCAAGCGTTTCCCGGTGTTGGTCCTTATACTGCGCGTGCGGTAGCGACGTTTGCATACAATCAGGATGTCATCATGATTGAGACAAATATTCGCACAGCAGTTATTTCTCATTTCTTCCCGAATAAAAGAAAAATATCGGATAAGGAGATTGAAAAAATTCTCGCAGGAGTGCTGTCAAAAGGGAAGTCGCGAGAATGGTATAGCGCACTTATGGACTACGGAGCGCACCTCAAGCGTTCGGGTGTCTCGCATAATGCACGTACTCGAAACTACACGAAACAGTCGAAGTTCGCTGGCTCTTTACGAGAGGTTCGTGGCGCAATTCTTCGCGATCTTACCACGGGCTCACGCACTGAAGCGCGTCTCAAACATCTTTTCGATAGGGAGAGAGTTCCTCAAGTGCATCAAGCGCTTCACGATCTCAGCACTGAAGGTCTCATACAAAAGCGCGGCAAGGCTTTTGCCTTGCCGCTCTAGTGATTAAAATTACTACAACGAGAGGGAGCGGCTCCCCGCTAGTCGATAAAAGAAAGCGCCGCAAATGCGGCGCTTTCTTTTATCGACATGATTTTACGTTTAGTAAAATCACATTCCGATAAGCACAGGAATTACCATCGGAGCTTTGTTGGTGCGGGAAAATAGGAATCCAGCTAGCACATCAGTGAGATTGTTCTTCACATAATCGAGATCGACCGGGTTCATATTCTGTGTGGAGTCCTCAATCGTCTTTTTTATAAGGATACGCGCCTCGTTCAGAAGATTTTGTGATTCACGCAAATAGATGAATCCACGACTGATGATGTCGGGCGATTTGCGAAGCTTCCCGGTTTTTAAGTTAACGCTCGCAATAATGACGAACATCCCGTCCTTCGCGAGTGATTGGCGGTCGCGGATGACGACCTCCTGTATGTCGCCAATAGTAAAGCCGTCGACAACCATCGGCGTGGAAGGGACTTTTTGTTTGTGCACATTCAGCCGTACGCCGTCCTCGATATCGATAACGGTGCCGTTGTCCGCGAGGATGATGTTCTCACGCGGAAAGCCGGATTGCTCGACCGCCTTTGCGTGGCACGTGGTCATGGAGCGATAGCCATAGCCTGGCATAAAGAATGTCGGGTGTACTTGCTTATTGATCCAGACGAGTTCTCCTGTATTGCCGTGGCCGGTCGAGTGGACATCTGATGAGCGATAGTGAATGAGTGTTACGTTGTGGCGGTAGAGGTTGTCCTTCAATTTCTGAACCGCTATTTCGTTGCCCGGGATGACCGAAGAGGAGAGCACGATAGTGTCGCGCTCATTGAGTGTGATGTATTTATTCTGCTTTGTTGAGAGACGCATGAGTCCACCGAACTCTTCACCCTGTGCGCCGGTCGATAGGATGACAATCTTGTCTGGCGGGTAGTCGCCAAGCTCCTGTTCAGGGATGAAGGTATCTTTGGGTACTTTCAAGAGGCCGGTTTTCTCGGCAATTTCGAGATTGGTCTTTATTGAACGACCGACAAGGACAATCTTTTTATTGTGTTTCTCTGCGGTTTCCATGATGTGGATCATGCGCTCGAACTGCGAGGCGAATGTGCCGATAATGAGGCGTCCTGAAACGGTCTTTATGATGTTTTCAAGCGTCTGAATGACGCGTATTTCTGGAATAGAGAAGCCATCTTTTTCTGCGTTCGTTGAGTCGGCAACGAGGAAAATATTCTTGTCTTTCCCAATGTCGCCCCACGTCTTATTTTCGCGAGCAGAGGGAATTCCATCATCATGGTCGAGCTTCAAATCGCCTGATATCACGACGTTACCTTGCGGCGTTTCCACCGACGCACCCATCGAGTCAGGGATCGAGTGCGTAACGGGGAAGAACTTTACTCGTGTACTGCCGATGACGACTGACTGTCCAGCTTCTACAACAATCATTTCAGATTTCGGCACGTCCGGATATTCCTCCTGACGGCGGGCAATCATGACCGATGTGAGTTTCTGTGTGTAGATGGGCGGCGTGCCAAAGCGCGGCAAGGTGAAGGGAATGCCGCCGATGTGGTCGAGATGTCCGTGCGTAATGATGACGCCTTTCACGCGGGCCGCGTTCTTTTCGAGATATTTAGTATTTGGAAGAATGTAGTCGACGCCAGGAGAAGAGTCCTCGGAGACGAACTGGAAACCTGCATCGAAGACGATGATGTCGCCGGTTGCGCCAACTTCAACCGCAACCATGTTGCGGCCTACTTCTTCTACGCCACCAAGAGGGATGATACGAACAGTTGTCGGTCCGGGCGCCTCGGGGAAGTAGTCGACAGAGCGAACGGCCCGCGTTGACGTAGCGTTCGGTCGACGAAGTATCCGCTGGATACGGCGCGAAACTCCGCCAGGACGTGGAGTTCCTCGGTGTTCCGAGCGATTCCCACGTTCGAAATTTCCTGAAGGGCGAACATGATTCGGGTGTGCTTCCTGTTCCGGTTTTGGTGCGGCTGCAGGTGCGGGTGCTGGATTCATAACGATTAGTGAGTTATTCGGGGTTGTAAAATTGTTAAAGTGAAACCCGTACGAAAATAATGAACACTGCTAATTTGCAAAAAATGGCCAGACCGAATCGGTCGTTCTGTACCACGACGCAATTGTCGCAAAACGATCGACGGGGGTAATAATCTGCGAGAGGGCGACACCTTTAAGATCGTTCGGTACGACGTACGTGAAGTTCGGTGCATAAATAAACGCCGCTGGATAATCTGCAGCGATAAGGTCTTCAATTTTCTGAAGATCGTCTGCGCGTGTCTTTTGGTCGACTGAACTGCGTGCCTCCTCGAGGAGAGCATCAACAGTTTTATTTGCATATCGTGCGATGTTGAGACCCGGATCGTTGCGTTCCTGCGAATGCCAGAACGCATAAAGATCCTGATCACGACCTATGACCATACCGTAGAGGAGTGCTTCGTATTTCCGCGGGCGGATCACATTTTGAGAAAGATCTCCCGGTTCGTAGAGTTCGATATCGGTAGAGATTCCTAAGCGCTCCCAATCCGCTTTCACTGCGCTTGCGACATTCTTAAGTTCGGGCACGTTCGAAGTACGTATTGTGATGCGATCAAGCGTCTGTTTCGCGCTCGCATTCTTCCATATTCGCGCAGATCCATCATAGAGCCATCCCGAAGCCTGAAGTACCGCAGCGGCAGTTGCTGTGGGGTTCTCCGACCTCGGAACTACAGTCTGATTCACATTTTCACCAGGGGGTACCGGACCAATAATTTCCGTTGCATAACCGCCGAGGACTGTATCGACAATATCTTGTCGATCAAGCGCGAGCGAGAGTGCCTTACGTACTTCCGCTCGCGCGTACACTTGTTTCTCGCTCGGGTTAAAGAATACACCAAAAACACGGGCATAGGGGGCGGTCAATACTCCCTTCATCGAGACATCATGGGCGCTCTCTACGGTTCCATTTGAGAGAGATTTTGCGAGATCCTCACTTCTTGAATAGAAGATGAAACGAACGTTATCAAGATACGGTCGACCGAGTACATAGAATGGATTCTGAGCGAACGATACACTCTTGATAAGTCCAGACACATCACGCGAAATGCTGGTGACTTTGAAAGGTCCGGCGCCCACAGGATTCGTCTCAAGGTTGGAGAAAGGGAACTCCTCATTCAATATATTCTGCCAGAGTCGAGAGGGGAGAATTCCCAAGGTGGTGAGTCCAAGGAAAGGCGCGTAGGGTTTCGAGAGTGTAAATCGTACCGTGTGTTGATCGATCATTTTTACACTTACGCCGGACCAGTCGGCATATTTTGGGCTCTTGAGCTCAGGATTCTGCGCTTTCCCTACGGTGAAGACAATATCGTCTGCAGTAACAGACGTTCCATCAGAGAATTTTGCATTTTTGCGCAGGATGAAATCGTAGGTCCTTCCGTCATCACTCATCGTGTAACTTTCAGCAAGTACCGGCACGAGAGATCCGGTGCCAGAGAGACCCATAAGCCCGGCATAGGCGAGACTGGAAAGGTCTCGGTCTGCGTCGCTGATTGCAAGGAGCGGATTTATGAATTGCGGACTCCCAATTGCGCCTTCGGTTAGACTTCCTCCATACGCTGGCACTTGCACCAAGAGCGATTGCTCCAGTGTGTAGAGGTTGGAAAGAGAGGCGATACTGACGAAAATCATAAGTACATAAAATAGGAAACGATCGCCAGGTGAGAAGGAGCGTATGCGCTCATGTATACGCTCGAATAGTTGAATCGTACGTGGGCGCGTAATGTGTTCCTGCCAGAGCTGGAAACGTTTCTTGATGGAGACGCCGTTAGATGGCTGCTCGCTCAAATCGTTCTCTGTGGCGATCATGACCTCACAAGAAGGAAGTTTGCTATCGCTGCGAGCACAAGTATGAGCGCGATAACGGCTGTCGCATTGAATAGAAATTTCTCGGCGCCTCTGCGCTTGTAAAACGTTGACGCGAAATTATCGCCTCCGAAGGCTCCGCCGAGGGTCGCACCGCGCTGCTGGAGCACGATACCGACGATGAGAAGTACTCCGAGGACAATTTCTGCGTACGGTAGTGCCGATACGAGTGCCTCCATCTGTGCCTTTTAGGATACCATAGGCGCTTAATACCATGCAAGCAAGGTACAAAAGTAGACAAAAACGCCGCGGAGGATTACCTCTCGCGGCGCTGTTTTGTTCACGACTCATTCGCTGCTGAATATCTCGGCTATGTGCCGTCTTTTCCGACGCGGTTTCTCTGCGCGCATTTTTCGGATTGCCCACTTGGTCAACGCGAATGCGATTATACAGATTAGTACTATCGCTACACCAAGCTCTAGTGGAACGACCCATGCCGACAACATAGATACCTCCTACTAACTAATAGGTTAGGCGCAAAAATAAATATCTCTGGGCTCCAGAATAGCAAAATGTTACTTTTTGTCAAGTCCTTTGCAGGAAAGCAAAGTCTTCTTTATACTCGGTATACACGTTCAATACGGACAAGATTATTCCTTTATATTATAGAACGCTATGGCAAAGAAATTTGAAATCACACCGCTGGGCGATCGTATAGTTGTGAGGCCTTCGGACAAGGAAGGGGAGAAGAAACTCGCTTCCGGCATCATTATTCCTGAGACAGTTGATAAGGAGCGTCCCGCAAAGGGCAAAGTAGTTGCCGTTGGTCCAGGAAAGTATGAAGAGGGGAATCGTGTGCCTATGCAGGTGAAGGTTGGGGATGTGGTGCTCTTCAGTAAATACGGCTACGACGAAGTAAAGATCGAGGGGCAGGAATATTACATTCTTTCGGAATCCGGCATTCTCGGCATCTTGAATTAAGCGCTTTCATTTTCCATTAACTATTTATTATCATGGCAAAACAAATTCTTTTTTCTGAAGAAGCGCGCAAAGCAATCGCAAAAGGTATCGCGCAGGCCGCTCGCGCGGTGAAGGTGACGCTTGGTCCCAAGGGACGCAATGTCGTCATTGAGAAGTCCTATGGTGGCCCACGTATAACTAACGACGGAGTTTCTATTGCAAAGGAAATCTCCTTAAAGGACAGGTTCGAAAATATGGGCGCTGAAATCGTAAAAGAAGTAGCAAATAAAACCAACGATACAGCTGGCGACGGCACCACGACCTCGGTTGTGCTCTTGGAAGCGCTTGTCGAGCAGGGTTTGGAGCGCGTGATGAAGGGTGCGAATGCGATGATGATCCGTAGCGGTATGGAGAAGGCCAAGATTGCTGCGCTTGCGGAGCTTAAGAAGATGGCAAAGCCGGTCGGTAACAAGGCAGAAGTGAAACAAGTCGCCTCGATCTCGGCGGAGTCCGAAATTCTCGGGAGTATTATCGCCGAAGCGGTCGAGAAAGTCGGTGCTTCCGGAGTTGTAACGGTTGAGGAGAGTCAGGGTATGGAGCTTTCTTATGACATCGTCGAAGGACTACAGATTGATAAAGGCTACGTATCAGCGTATATGGTTACGAATCCAGAGCGCATGGAAGCTGAAATGAAGGACGCGCTCATTCTCATCACTGATAAAAAGATCGGCAATGTGCAGGAAATTCTGCCCCTCTTGGAAAAGGTCGTGCAGTCGGGGAAAAAAGAACTTGTCATAATAGCCGACGATATCGAGGGGGATGCCCTGTCGACCTTCATTGTGAATAAATTGCGCGGTACGTTCAGCGTACTTGCGGTGAAAGCTCCTGGGTATGGTGACCGAAAGAAAGACATGCTCGCTGACATCGCTACTGTGGTAGGCGGTCAGGTCATCACGGAGGAAGTCGGTATTAAGTTCGAGAATGCAACTCTCTCGATGCTCGGTAAGGCGGCACGAGTGGTGGCGAGCAAAGACGCGACAACCATCGTCGGCGGCAAGGGAAAGAAAGGCGAGATTGCTACGCGAGTAGGACAGATCAAGGCGCAGATGGATCTTTCCGAATCCAAGTTCGATAAGGAGAAATTTGAGGAGCGCATCGCAAAACTGTCAGGCGGTGTGGCGGTCATTTCGGTCGGTGCTGCAACGGAGACGGAGATGAAGTATTTGAAGGACAAGATTGACGATGCAGTAAAAGCGACGAAGGCTTCTATTGAGGAGGGAATAGTGGCTGGCGGAGGTACAGCACTCGCGAAAGTCGCGAAGAAACTTGCGACGCACGAGGGCAACATGAGTGTGGATGAGAAAACTGGCTTTGACATTGTCGTGCGAGCACTCGAAACGCCACTCGCGCAGATTGCTATCAATGCCGGTAAGGATGATGTCGCAAACATCGTCTCTCAGGTGCAGTCAGGAAAAATAAACGCCGGCTATGATGCACTCGCGGACGAAATTGTCGTCGACATGTTAGCGAGAGGTATTGTCGATCCGGTAAAAATGCCACGCATGGCGCTTGAAAATGCAGTATCTGCAGCCGCAATGCTTCTTACTACCGAAGCGGCAATTGCTGATATCCCTGAGCCAAAAGTGGCGCAAGCGGGTGGAGGCGGTATGGAGGGGATGGGGTATTAATTATCTCAAAAACCGCGTATCCTGTTTCGCGTATTGTGGTTCCAAAGCGTCGCTACATTCCCTTAGTCTTCCGGTTGTTCGTTGTAGCTCACGATTTCCCAACCACGTGTTTTTGAGAACAGTTTCCACGGATGAAATTCACAGACGGTGATACCGGCGTTATCTGAGACGTTAAAGAATGCAAGCTTCACAAAATCTGCAGCATGGAGTTGCTCGCGATAGAGCATATAGGCGACGAGCATCTTAAGAAAAAGATGGTGCGTAACAATAGCGGTCTCGAGCTTTCTGTGGCGCATGAGTAGGCCGAGGCATTTTTTTGCGCGTTTTTTCAAATCAATGAAAGTCTCTTCGTCAGAAAAACGGTATTCGTCCTTATGGTATGCGTAATCTATCTTATCGACGATACGAATAACCTCCGGGTCGTCGGTACGTTTTCCGATAATCTCGCTCGGGTTGCGACGTTCAGCGAAGAGCGAAGAATACGCGATAGGCACCTTGATATGAGCATTGATAATCGCCGCGGTTTCCTCCGCGCGTGGGTAGGTACTCGAGATTATTTTCTTTATGTGGAAACGTTCGAGATAGTGACCAACCATATCTGCTTGGTGCTGACCTTTTTTCGAAAGTGCTCCTTCTTCACCTTGTCGGATATGTTGGGAGTTCAAAATCGTCTCGCCATGGCGAATGAGATAAAATCGTCGTGGACGAGCGAGGAAGACAACGCTGATGGTGACGAGTATAAGAATACCGATGGATATAAGCGACATAGTGCGCTTAGTATAGCCTAATGGTACACTCGTCAACATACCTGCTTTCATTAAAAGTCTCGAATTTGCACAATGGCGCTATGCACTTGCGGCGGTAGTTATTCTTATCATTGGCGGCTATTTCTACCTTGGAGGTGGAACAAGTCTCGGAGCGACGCTCACTATTTCCCCAAGTGATTTTAGCGAGCAGATAAGTGTGTCTGGTACGGTTATCTCTGCAGAGAATGTTGATTTAGGGTTTGCCACAAGTGGGCGTATAGTTGGCACCTACGCGAAGGTGGGCCAACGAGTCGAGGAGGGCACGATTCTTGCGGAGACGGAAAATGGTGACCTTATTGCAGTAGTGGCTCAGAAGCAGGCCGCGCAGGCACAATCACTGGCAAATCTCGCATCGCTTCAAGCGGGAACGCGACCTGAGGAAATTGCAGTCGCCTCCATTTCAGTAGCGAGTGCCGATTCAGCACTCGTAAATGCCATACAAAATGCCTATACTGTCTGCGATGACGCTGTTCACAATCGTGCCGATTCTTTTTTTACAGACCCTCGTACCAATCCAAAACTTACATTCATTGTTGCAAACTTGAATCTGGAGAGACTAGTGGAAAATGATCGTATAGCTACCGAGTCCGCACTCGCAAGTTGGGCGCTTCTTGTTTCAAAACTTTCAAATGCAAATGCCGTTGATTCGGCAAAACAGGCGCAAGTGTATCTTGTTCAAGTCGCAACACTTCTCGCTGATGCAAATACCGCACTTAATCAGGGCGTTCCGAATCAGACCTCTACTGCTGCAACTATTTCGTCTTATGCAACGACACTCGCTATTGCCCGTACCAATGTAAATACTGCTGCTACCGCGCTTACGACGAGCATGACAGCTCGCAGCGCAGCAGAAAGCACACTCGTACTCAAGCAGGCCGGCTCGACGGGCGAAGCGGTTGCTGCTCAAGAAGCAGCAGTAGCTGCTGCTGCGGCCGATATTCGCTCTGCGCAAGCGAAGCTTGCGGCAACGCGTGTTGTCGCGCCGTTTTCCGGCACAGTGACACGTATGGATGCAAAAGTTGGCGAGATAGTGTCACCGACCATGTCCGAAATCTCTATGCAAAGTAATGGCATATTTGAGATTGAAACGTACATTCCCGAAGTAGCAATCTCGCGTATTGCCCCGGGGAATTCGGCGACAACAACGCTTGATGCATATGGGTCTTCGATAGCATTTCCTGCAGCGGTCGTTGCCGTAGATCCGGCAGAAACTATGAAAGACGGTGTGCCTACGTACAAAACGACACTCAGATTTCTTAAAGAGGATCCATCAATCAGGAGTGGTATGACGGCGAATGTGACCATTGTGAGCGGTGTTCTACGGGGTGCCATCGTCATCCCTACAGGTTCGGTCGGCACGAAAAAAGGTGCGTCCTATGTGTCTGTTGTTAAAAATAATGCAGTTGTTTCGCGGGCGGTCACTATCGGTCCCTCTCCTGCGCTTGGGCAGACACAAATTCTCTCAGGTCTGTCTGCGGGAGATGTTATTCTGTTGACTCCCGTGCTCTAAGCAGCATGTTCTCACTTCTTAATATTCGTGTCGGTTTCTATCTCGCCGTACGGCAACTTCGCCGTGCGAGCTTGTGGACCACGGGGCTTATTGTCTTTGTGATGCTCCTCACTTTTCTCAATCTTGTCGTGGTGACTGGTATTCTCGTGGGACTTATCGAGGGTATCAACGAAAGCTATCGTACTCAGTACACGGGGGATGTCATCCTATCGGCGCTTACGACGAAGAATTACATCGAGGATACACCGAGCGTCATCGCATTCATAAAGACATTGCCACAAGTGTCTCTGTTGACTGAACGTTATCAATCGGGCGGCACTATAGAGGCGAATTATCTTACGCGCACTTCGGATACGGAGAAACCAAACGCTACTGGCGCGCAAGTCATCGGCATTGATCCGGTTGCTGAGGATGCTTTTACGGCACTCTCCAGCCATCTTATCGATGGAGCGTATCTCTCCAAAGGGGACTATGATCAGATTCTTGTCGGCAACTATTTACTCGCGAAGTATGCGTTTGGAGAGCAGCCTGGCCTCACTCCGCTCACGGATGTTGCTCCAGGTACCAAAGTTCGTCTTACGATAAACGGTTCCACGCGCGAAGTTATCGTGAAGGGTGTGGTGAAAAGTAAGATCGCTTTGCTTGCGACGAGTATTTTCATACCAGCGACGGAACTGCGCACGCTCATGGGTCGCACCGATCAAAACGTCGCGCAGATAGCCATACGTCTTATCCCAGGGAGCGATCCGGATGATTTCAAAAATCTTCTTCTGCGGAGTGGCATTGGAGAGAAAGCAAAAGTACAGACGTTTACCGACTCGATTCCGAATGGCGTCGCTGATATAAAGACGACTTTCGCGATGCTTGGGAATGGCTTCAGTTCCATCGGGCTTGTCGTCGCAGCGATCACTATCTTCATAGTCATTTTCATTAATGCCATTACGCGACGGAAATTCATCGGTATTTTAAAGGGTATCGGTATTTCAGGTCAGGCTATAGAAATCTCGTACGTCTTTCAGTCACTCTTTTATGCCAGCATTGGTTCCGGAATAGGACTTCTCGTTTTGTACGGAATTCTCGTACCTGCGGTCGCGGCGCACCCCATTGATTTTCCATTTAGCGACGGCATTCTCGTCGCGCCTGTTGATGGTACGGCTATACGTATTGGGCTTCTCGTTCTCACGACCGTCATCGCGGGGTATTTGCCATCGCGCATGATCGTGCGTAGGAATACCCTCGATTCCATTCTCGGCCGCAATTAATATATGATTGAAGTTAAAAATTTGGTCAAGTCGTTCAAAGACGGTCCGATTGAAACTCGGGTATTAAAGGGCATCGATTTTACCGCGAATACCGGAGAATTCATTGCGATCATGGGTCGTTCAGGAGCGGGGAAGAGCACTCTTCTGTATCAGATATCGCTCTTGGATGAGCCGACATCCGGTGAGATACGTATCAATGGTAAGGATACTCGTGTGATGAGCGAGCGCGATAAGATGTTGTTCCGTCTTGCTGAATTCGGCTACGTTTTCCAGGATTATGCGCTCCTACCGGAGCTCACGGCACTTGAGAACGTCGCACTGCCACTTTATATGCAGGGGGCATCACGTGCTGCTGCAGACGCAAAAGCGACCGTAGCACTCGAGCGAGTCGGTCTCGGGAAGCGTCTCGATAATCTCCCGAGTCAGCTTTCGGGCGGTGAGCAACAGCGCGTCTCGATTTCGCGCGCTATCGCACACACACCGGACGTTTTATTTGCCGATGAGCCGACTGCGAATCTTGATAAAGAATCTTCCGCGACTGTGATGGGTATTTTCAAGGAACTACATAAGGGAGGTCAGACCATTATTATGGTGACGCACGAAGAAGAATTTTCACGGTTTGCCGAGCGCATCGTTAGACTCGATGATGGAAAGATTGTTTCCGGTCCTCGCTAATCCCGGGTTCTACACAGGTGGTTACTAGACGACCCCAAACTATCCAAGAAAGAGTCATACTGTAGGGAGCGGACACCACTAGTCCCGCTTTAATCATTTTTATTCATCCGTATGAAAGCAATGCACATGGTAGAGTTTGTCCTCGTGATTGTCGGCGGCGTGAACTGGGGTCTCGTTGGTCTCGCAGGCTTTATGGGTGGTGCTGACTGGAATGTCGTACATATGCTTCTCGGTTCATGGTCATCGGTCGAAAGTCTCGTCTATGTTCTCGTTGGGCTCTCAGCAGTGCATCTCGTAATTACACACAAGTATGATTGTCGTCACTGCGAGAATGCAGGGGCGGGAATGTAAGCTCGCAAAGCCGAGCTTGGTCCCTTCGCTCGTTCGGAAAAGAGAAATCAGAATCTCCCTTTTCTCTCACTCGCTTGGTAGTGAATCTGGTAAATCTGAATTCATGCAGAAAAGAAAACTCGGTGCATATGCGCCGAGTTTTCTTTTCTGCGCGAGCTCTCGCTGTCAAAACAAGAACTGATGACGCTGTGCATCGTTAGTTCTCAGAACGTACGTAAAGGATTGCTTTCTAGAATTATATCCACCTCTTCATACCCAACCGGGAATGCAAAGTTGTATCGAGCGGGAAGGGCGAATACATAGAGATTATTTCGCCCAAGTTCACGCGGCCCAATAGGCGCTGCACCGATGTGAAATTTACCTTGTTGCAACGAGTCCCACTGTGCCTTCGTAAAAACCATAATTGGTATATCTTGCCGGGGCACATCCACGGCCCAAAGCGGATGCCGGATAGAAATTATCGGACCCTCTTCGGCGGGAACTTCACCTTCAGAATCAACCGCGTATCCTTTCCATGTAGCGGTTGTGACCGTGTATCGTTCCCAGGTTATGGGCAATACAAAGCGAAAGCCATAGTGATTGTTCTTATATTCTAGTGAGGGCCCTGTCGGCGTGCTCTGTATCGATACTGCATACCATGTTAGTCCAGCAAGGACGGAAATTAAAATCAATAGACTCACCACAATATTTTTCCCATTCATACAGGCATTTAAGCACACACTCTTTCTTTTTTTTGGAAGAATAAAGAAAAGAGCGCCGTACCAGGGAGGTACGTGCGCTCTTCCTACTTTTGTCTATAGAAGATTAAATCTGTCCCCGTGCTCCCGCTCGAAGAGGATTTTTGCCCGCTCCCTGACGTTATGGGAGATGACAATGGCGTCGATGAAGGAGGGGACCTGTTTGCGAATGGATTTCACCATTGTGAAGGGCATACCCACCGTGCATACATCGATGGCGTCGATAATGAGACCAACTATTCCATGAGGCCCCTTTTGTTGCCCGGATGCTCTGAGAATCGTCGGATAGAGGAACATCCGGTGCCACTCGTTGTTGTTTACTGTGCATAGCTGGCGAAGCATCTCGCTTCTTCCAGGCAAAGAAATAACATCACTCATATGACGCCTCCTCTCCCGAGGTTACATATAAAAGGGCTGCATTCCCTGGGCCACAATGGCTCAGAACTATCTATTTTGACAATAGCATTATTATGCATCGGTGTCAAAACGGTATAGAAAAAGAAACGCCATTCATTCGAATGAATGGCGTTTCTTTTTCTTTTAAAGGAAAATGTTTTAGAGAACCGTCATTTTATTGAGTAAGGGAGTTGTCGCAGGACAATTATTGAGTGAGACGGTTCCGGAACCAGTGCCGTTAATGTCAAAATCACTGAAGGTTCCGCTTAGAACGCGTCCCGTGCTTCCGTCAGGGCAGATAGTTGTGCCAGTTTCGCTCATCTGGTAATCGTGTTTCATGCTGTAGAGGGAGCGATCAACGTCTATTTTCATCGAATTATTTGATGCGGTACCGAGAATTGGTGTGCCGTGAAATATATAATCCCAGCCTTCAAACGGGTGGAAGAACTGGAGTGTCAATAGACCCGTTAGATTCTTTCCGCTCTGCGTCAGAGTGAGCTCAACTTCTCGATAAAATGGTGCACCAGAACGCAGGGCACTAGTCGCAGGGTTGTAGTTAGCTACGCCACGCCATGTCCCGGCTACTTGCAGGATCGTGGGCGCAATACTGCCACCTCCTCCAGTGCCGCCTCTTGCAAACACGATTTCCGAAGGAGCCAATAAAATCAGCATAAGTGCACCTATAAGCCCAGAAACCAATACAGCATTAACGTTCATAACGTTTTTTATAATTTATTTATTAATTCGTCGCGGCATTAACATGATTCTGGCCATTTTAGCCAAGGTATGAGCTCTAGAAGTACGCCGTACGGGGGGCGGAAATGTTACACACTGCAGATGAACGTAACATATCTGGGGACGTCTTTTTTATATTATAACACATTAAAAAATAATTACGAATCAACAAAGATCGGGGGGAGGGATTCGCCTCTCGCACTGCTGTGCTCGAAACCTACGGTCTCTCTTCGAGACCTGCGGCCCGCGGTTCGAATCCCTCCCCCTCCTTGGCTCACTATGCTCGCTGCGGAGGGGGAGGGATTCGAACCCTCGATACGATTTTACTCGTATAGCGAGTTAGCAACCCGCCGCACTAGGCCTCTATGCGACCCCTCCGTATTGCGCCACAGTACCAAATTTAATGAGCGAGAGCGAGCGACCGGATGCGTTTGGCACCTGCTTTCTGTAGCGCATCAATAGCGGCTTGGAGCGTCGCCCCAGTGGTGATGACGTCGTCTATGACTATATATGTGCGAGAAGGGTCGGCGGGGTGTGTTGTTATAAATGCTCCACGCATATTTTCTTCGCGCTTATGACGGGGGAGTGAGACTTGAGAGACTGTTTCGCGCGTCCGTTTGAGAATGGTCTCATCTATACTGATATCAAGATCTATTACGGCGCGTTTAACAATTTCCACAACCTGATTAAAGCCACGTTTCTTGCTTCGCTTGTTGCCAAGCGGCATCGGCACGATAATGGGGTTACGGAATCCTTCATTGGCATCACGCAAGTATTTGGTAAGCGTGGCGGCGAGAAATTCAAAAGCGCGCTCACTGCCGTGGTACTTCGCCTCGTGAATAACCGAGCGTACTGAAGTGTTGTGGAATGGAAGTAGAGTCATCGTCTCAGGCTTCGTGGCGGGTATCAGCGTCGGGGACATAAGGGCGAGAAATGTGGAGATGGGGATATCCCGTAACGCGACCTCGTCCTTCCGGGGAGGGAAGAGGAAATCAAACCAGTATTGCATCGACCACATGGTAGTATTATCCCATGTCGTTTCTTAGTAGTTTTTTTGCGAAAGAGGACAAGAGTGTTCTTGGCATTGACATCGGCTCTTCGTCGCTCAAGGTTGTCCAGTTGCGCAAGGAGCACGGACGGGCGGTGCTTGAAACGTATGGAGAGCTTGCGCTCGGTCCGTATAGTGGAGGGGAGGTTGGTCAAGCTACGAATCTTTCCGCGGAACAGATTACCGAATCTCTGAATGATTTGTTGCGCGAATCGAAAGTGACGGCCACTAATTGTGGCGTATCGATACCATTCTCTCGCTCTTTACTTACCCTCGTCGAGTTGCCGTACCGTGCCGATCCGAAAGAACAAGAGACGGTTATTCAGCTTGAGGCGCGTAAGTATATCCCGGTGGCTGCGAGCGAAGTACAACTTGATTGGTTCATCGTACCCAAAGAGAATCCCAAGTCTCCTGCGAAAGAGAATCCTTCAAGTGCTGATCAGCGGGGTAAAAAGGTTGAAGTGCTCCTTGTTGCGGTCCATAATGATGAACTTTCGTTGCTGCAAAACGTGGTGCGCGATGCAGGACTCTCGGCGAGCTTTTATGAGATTGAGATTTTCAGCACCATTCGTGCGGTGGTTGAGAATTCAATAAAACCGGTTATGGTGCTCGATATCGGCGCTGCTTCGACGAAGACGTATGTCATCGAGCATGGAGTCGTGGCGCTTTCGCACGCCATAAATACCGGGAGTCAGGATATTACACGTGCCATTTCGATTTCAGGTAACGTCTCTATCGCTGCCGCGGAGGCTCTGAAGAAAAAAGAAGGTTTTGTAAATGGCGGACCACTCGAGCTCGTCTTCTCACGTATTTTTGCGGAGGCACGACGCGTGCTCATGCAGTATGAGACGGAGCATCAGAAATCAATTACTTCTATCGTGCTCACAGGCGGTGGTGGTGTTACTAAAGAGCTTGGTGAGTATGCAAAAGGTGTCTTCTCAATTGACGTGCATGTCGCGGATCCTTTTGCGAAGACCGAGGCTCCAGCCTTTATGCGCCCAGTTCTTGAAAGTATTGGTCCCGAATTTGCGGTTGCGGTGGGTCTTGCAATGCGAAAACTTGACGAAGTTTAATTTCGGAATTCCCACAGCAAACGAACAAAGAACCCGGATTGATTTTAGTGAAGTGTGTCGTTTACAATGCGTGCAAGAATGCCGTCTCAAAGTATGGTGTAAGAAGTTTTGCACAGATGTGCTATGTGCAGCTTGCGTAAGTGTCGTATACTAATAACGAAATGCTTCCTTCCACGATACCAACTTCATTTGTCCCGCACTCTGCTGGTGCGACCACGCATCGATTCAATAAAGATTTAAGCAACACGTTCGGTATTTTCGCATACATCGTTCTTGGAGTTATTTTTGCGCTTGCGGTCGGAGTTTTTTCCTACAATCAGATTCTTTCTAGTACTAAGTCAGTCAAAGATGCTGAGTTGGCGAAGGCAAAATCAGCGATAGATGTAACTCTGGTTGAGAGTTTCATCCGACTTCGCAACCGACTTGAAACTGGAGCATCGCTCCTCGCGGGCCACTCTGCGTTCTCAGGATTCTTTGCCCTACTTGAGACGGTAATGCCTTCTACGGTCCGTTTTATATCACTGAATCTTGTGTTGACTGATGCAAAAGGTGCGAAAATTGAGGGTACAGGTTTTGCCAAGAGTTTCAACGCGCTCGCAGCTGCATCCTCGGCATTTGCCACTGACGGTCATATCAAAGATGCCGTCTTCTCGAACATCATCGTGAACTCAAAGGACAGCTCGGTTTCTTTTTCGCTTACTGCCACACTCGATCCAAAAGTCATCGTATTTTCACCGGTAGTTCCTGAACCTGCTCCGCAAGGGAGCTCGCCGACCACTCCTACACCATGATATTTGAACGAATTTTGCCACTGCTCGCTTTCACCGCCGCCATAGGTATATTCTTTGGTTATATCAATCCGACATGGACTGTTACGATAGCCGCAACAAAGGCCGCCATCATTTCTGATGAGCAAGCTCTTACTGCGGCGAGCACATATATGGCGCGGCAGAATCTTCTCGCTTCCGCGCGTGATGCCATGAACCCTGCGGATCTTGAGCGTCTTTCTGTTTTCCTGCCCGATTCGGTCGATAATGTCGGTCTCATCTTAGATTTGACGGCACTGGCATCGCGTTCGGGTCTTTCGCTCTCAAATATTGACGTCACGAAAAATTCAATAGCGAGTTCTGATGATCCGCTCATCTCTGGCGCGTTACCGACCGCTCGGACGAACTTAACAGGGTCAATTGATCTCTCGCTTTCCGCGGTCGGTACCTATGGGGCACTTCAGGCATTCCTTACTGAAGTAGAAAAAAGTACGCGACTTCTCGATGTCCAAGATATCGATGTAAAGGGTTCCGATACGGGAGTCTACAACTATAAGATGAAGCTCCGCATCTTCTGGCTTCGCTAATGGAGGAGCAGTATATATTTTCACTATGAAACTCAACTCAACATTCATCATCGTTATTGTCCTTGTTATTGGCGCAGTTGCTGCGTGGTACTTTTTTACCGGAACGTCGGAGCAGCCGCCTTTGACCGAAACGTCATCAATAAATACTGAAGAAACGGAATTTAAAGCACTCATCAATGAACTGCCAACTTCATTTGATACCGGCATATTTACGGACCCGCGCTTCAATGCCCTTGTTGATCTTTCGACGAAAATAGCTCCAGAACCAAGTGGCCGCCTTGATCCCTTTGCGCCCGTCTCCAATATAGGCGGGAGATGAGTAATGAATCTACTTGGAATATTTGTTGATAAAGGAATCCTTTCTGTAAGCGACCGCGCAGCAGTCGAGGTTGAACTTGCGAAGAAACGCCCGCTCGCAGATGTTCTTACTGAGCGGGGTATCTCGCTCCCGAGTGCGCTTGAAGAAGTGGGGAAGGCGTATGGAATTCCCACACGGATACTTGGAGAACCTCCTGCTTCGCATGAAGTGTATAGCTATATCCCGATTGACTCCGCTCGTCATTATGGGTTCGTAGCTCTCGATCTCGCGGACGGTGCACTCGAAGTCGGCGTTACCGATCCAGACAACATCGAAGCGCTTGATGCCCTCCAGTTCATTTCGGGCAAAATCGGCATTCCCTATAAAATCTTTCTTATCACAAAAGAAGATTTCGATCGTGTGCTTGCTGGGTATCAGAATCTTTCGGGCGAGGCCGGGAAAGCCCTTTTTGAATATGATACGTCGGCCGATTCTCCTACTGGCCCCGAGAACTCGATTTCTAACGCGTTTGCTTCGAACGAAGGTCCGATCGCACTTACTGATACTGATGTGCCACTCCCTACGGGTGGATCCCGCGAAACTCTCAAGGAAGATGCTCCGGTAACGAAACTTGTTTCAACTATATTGCGATACGCCATTGAGGGGCATTCGTCAGACGTTCATATCGAACCGATGCAGACGAAGACGCGAGTTCGCTTCCGCATGGATGGCGACCTCCATACCTCGCTCGAGCTTCCGTCGAAAGTACACGAAGCCGTTGTCGCGCGTATCAAAATACTTGCGAAGATGCGTCTCGATGAGAAGCGGAAACCGCAAGACGGACGGTTCTCAGCAACCGTCGACGGACATAGGATTGATTTCCGTGTCTCCACATTTCCGACGGAAAATGGCGAGAAAGTGGTTATGCGTATTCTCGATCAATCAGATGCCACGGCGACTCTCGAGTCTGTCGGATTTTCCGCCACGCAGCTTGATGAAGTTCGAGAAATGATGAAAGTTCCATATGGCATCATCCTTATCGCAGGTCCAACAGGATCGGGGAAGTCCACGACTCTCTTCGCGATGCTTTCCGAACTTGATCGTGAGACGGCAAACGTCGTTTCGCTTGAAGACCCGGTTGAGTACGAAATTCCGAATGTATCGCAGAGTCAGGTGCGACCCGAGATTGGGTACACGTTTGCTAATGGGCTACGCTCTATCTTGCGTCAGGACCCGGACGTCATCATGGTTGGCGAAATTCGTGATAAAGAGACCGCCGTACTTGCGGTGCAAGCGGCGCTGACGGGACATCTCGTATTCTCCACGATACACACCAACACCGCTGTCGGTGCGATTCCGCGCCTTATTGATATGGGCGTTGACCCGTTCCTTATTGCACCAACATTGGTCGCGGTCATCGGACAGCGTCTCGTTCAGAAACTCTGTGAAGGCGCAGGGAAGCCTTTCCCGGTTACCGAAAGTATCAAAGTATCTCTAGAGCAGCAATTTTCGGATGTTCCAGAGGAGTATCGGCGCGCATTGCCAGCGTTTAGTGAATTTTATCGCGCGAGTGGAACGGCCGAATGTCCGAACGGCACGCGCGGCCGTATAGGGGTTTTCGAAATACTGAAGATGAATAAAAAACTCGAAGAAGCAGTGCTTAGAGATCCGGTCGAGGAAAAAATATATGCGGTTGCGCGCGAAGGTGGCATGTTGACCATGCGTGAGGACGCTATCATTAAGGCGCTCGGGGGGAAGATACCTTTTGAGGAAATTAATACACTCGGGGGTGAACTTTTCCCCGAAGGGGAGATAGCTTGACGGGGAATCATAGTATATTATTCACATCATGAATTACCGCGTGTACATTGTTGATGATGACAGATTCCTTCTTGATTTGTACGCGGTTAAGTTTAAGAACACTGGACATGACGTGACTGCGTTTGGTGGGGGTGAGGAACTCTTGACTGCTCTGCGGAAGCCGAACGCTGTCGCGCCGGATGTCATTTTACTCGATTTAATTATGCCGGGAGTTAGCGGTCTCGAAGCGCTCGCAACAATCCGGAAGGAGGAGCTCGCGAAAGGCTCGAAGATTATAATCCTCTCAAATCAGGGCCAGCCTTCCGATATTGAGAAGGCGAAACAATTCGCTGTCGATGGATACATCATTAAAGCGTCCGCGATTCCTTCGGAAGTGTTTGCCGAGACCCTGCGTGTTATACAGGGCGAGCCGTCTACAAGTAACCCAACAACTACCTAACTATTATGACTACCGATAATCGTCTTGCAGAGCTTCTCGACATAGTCGTCAAAGAGGGTGGTTCAGATCTCCATCTTGTCGCTGGAGGAGTGCCCATTATTCGCGTTTCTGGCGCGCTGTTTCCTCTCAATAAATACCCGGTGCTTACCGAGAAAGAAACTGAAGCGATGCTCCAAAGCATCGTGGCGGGAGATCGCTGGAAGTTGTTCGAACAGAATCAGAGCATCGATCTATCGTATGCGCACAGGGCAGATGCGCGTTTCCGCGTCAATGGGTATCGCGCACAGGGGACAACCTCAATCGCACTTCGTCTCATCCCGCATGCGATACGAACCTTCGCGGATCTCAATCTCCCTTCCGTCCTCGAAGTATTTACTCAGCGCAAGCAGGGGTTCTTCCTTGTTGTCGGGCCCGTCGGTAATGGTAAGTCGACCACACTCGCGACAATGATCGATCGCATCAACGACTCTCGTGCGGAGCATATTCTCACTATTGAGGACCCCGTCGAGTATCTCTTTACGCCGAAAAAATCGCTCATCCATCAACGCGAGGTTCATGTCGATACACACGATTTCCATGCGGCACTCCAAGGCACATTCAGAGAAGACGTCGACGTCATCATGGTCGGCGAGATGCGTGACTACGAGACTATTTCTTCGGCGGTAACTGCTGCGGAGACCGGACATCTCGTGCTCTCTACACTCCACACCAATAGCGCGGCGCAAACTATCGACCGCATTATTGACATGTTTCCCGCCGAGCAACAAAGTCAAGTGCGTGTGCAGCTCGCGGGCTCGCTCATAGGTATCTTCTCACAGCGGCTTATACCGCGAGTTTCGGGTGGACTCATTCCTTCCTACGAACTTCTTATCAACAACAACGCGGTAAGCACCCTCATACGTGATGCACGAACTCATGAGATCAACGCCGTCATTCAAACGTCGTCTCAGGAGGGGATGATTGATATGGATCGTTCGCTTGCGGAACTTGTCCGTCGCGGAGAAGTGACGGTAGAGCATGCCTACGAGCATGCAATGGATCCAAAAACGTTCGAGCGTTACCTTTAATCCATGTTATTTAAATATCACGCAATTGATCAAGACAGTCATGAACGAGAGGGGACTGTCGAGGCCCCCTCACAAGATGTTGCTGTCGCTGCGTTACAACGGCGAGGTCTTATCATATCGTCGATTGAATCCACAGAGAAGAGTTCACTGCTCAAGGTGGAACTCCCGTTTTTCGGACGGGTCTCCAACAAGGATATTGTTATTTTCTCGCGCCAGGTAGCTACTTTGTTTGAAGCACAAGTATCTGCGCTTCGTGCCTTTCGTCTTCTTTCTGCCGAAGCTGAAAATAAAAAGCTTGCGGCCGTTCTTGCAACCGTCGGAGATGATATTCAGGGCGGGAGTTCTCTCAGTAAAGCTCTTGCACGCCACCCGAAAATTTTCTCGGCATTCTATGTGAACATGGTCAATGCGGGAGAAGAGTCAGGCAAATTAGCAGAGACGTTCGTGTATCTCGCCGACTATCTCGATCGTTCCTACGAGCTCGTCAGTAAGGCCGAGAATGCACTCGTGTATCCAGCCTTTGTTATCACGGTCTTCTTCGGGGTGATGGGGCTCATGCTCGCGCTTGTCATTCCGAAGATTAGCGCCGTTTTGATCGATTCCGGTCAGGAAATACCGATTTACACCAAAATCGTCATTGGTCTATCGAACCTCATTGTCCACTACGGCATTTTCTTTATCATTGTCCTTATTGCGGGAGGTTTTTATCTATGGCAGCTGAAGAAAACTGAAAAGGGTAAATTTGTTTTTGATGGTCTGAAACTCCAAATTCCTTATGTTGGCGATCTATATAGGAAGCTATATCTCTCGCGCATCGCAGACAATTTTTCCACCATGCTTCTCTCGGGAATCTCAGTTGTCGAAGCTCTTGAGATTACGAGTTCGGTTGTCGACAATAGTATCTATACGAGGATACTTGCTGGGGTTGTTGCAGATGTGAAAGGGGGAATTTCCATCTCCGATTCTTTCGCCAAGCACTCAGAGATTCCAAGCATTATGGTCGCGATGACAAAAGTCGGTGAGGAGACTGGAGAGCTCAGTAAAATGCTCACCACGCTCGCTAAGTTCTATAATCGCGAAGTCACAAATGCTGTGGATACCCTCGTCGGACTCATTGAGCCGATCATGATCGTACTCCTCGGCATCGGCGTCGGTTCGCTTCTCGCGGCAGTGCTCATCCCAATTTATAACCTCGCAGGAGCGATTTGACGCTTCGTCATACCCGACGGGGTGCGATGTCTCATCACGTCCGAAGGGACGCTGGGAGCAAGGCTTTTCCTAATCCTTATCCACACCCCTGTTTCCACAAAAGCCTTTCTAGGCGTACAATTCAGCCATTAGCCAAATATAAATAATTATGTATAAAAATCGTTCCCAAGGTTTCACTCTCATCGAACTCCTCGTCGTCATAGCTATCATCGGCATTCTCTCGGCAGTCGTGCTCGCTTCTCTCAACACGGCTCGCTCGAAGGGGAATAACGCTTCTATCCAGTCCAATCTCTCGACCATTCAGACCCAGGCGGAGATTTATTATGGCGGCGCTGGCGCTAATACTTACGGGCCAGCATTCACTGCCGCTAATTGTCCTTTACCTGCGGCGGTCGGCACCACTATGTTCCACGCGGGCGGCGATCTCACGATTAACAGGGCAATTGTTTCCGCGGAACTTGCTAATGGAGCAGCCAATGTTACGTGTGTTTCTACGGCCTCTCCTGCTGCCTACGCGGTCCTTTCGCAACTTTCAGTCAACATTGGCTCGGCACCTTATTGGTGTGTTGATTCGACTGGTTTCGCAGGAGCAAGGACTAGCGCTACATTTGTTGGTGCGGCCTGCCCAGCGAGCTAATCAGATTCAGATTCGCTCTCATTCCTTATGCAGCATAATCTCAAACGGGGCTTCACACTCATCGAACTTCTCGTTGTCATAGCTATCATCGGTATCCTCTCGGCGGTCGTGCTCGCTTCTCTCAACACGGCTCGCTCGAAGGGCAATGATGCTTCTATCCAGTCGAATCTCTCGGCTGTACGGACTCAAGCACAACTCTACTATGAGGATGTCGGAGGAAATAGTTATGGCACAGAGGCGGTAGTACCAGGAGATTGCGCAGCTTCCAATAATATGTTCAGCGATTCGAACATATCTCGAGCCGTTGCTGCTGCTGATACTGCAAATGGTGGCGGTACAATTATTTGCAATGTAAGCGTCGATGGCACTGAATACGCCGTTTCCGCGCAGATGGTTGCTGACTCTAGTAAGTCCTGGTGCATTGATAGTACAAGTGTCGGTAAGATGATCGATGGAGTTAACTTCGGCGCTACTGATACCGTCTGTCCGTAAACATATTTCTTCGAAGAAAAGGGAAGAGTAGTTCATAACAGAAACCCGCGGCCATGCCGCGGGTTTCTGTTATGATACGCATATGGTTTCGCTATTCTCCGTCGGATTCTTCCTCCTCGGAGCTATTATTGCCAGTTTTATTGGCGTTGTCGTGGCGCGTCTCAATACCGGAGAGAGTATACTCACCGGCCGGTCGCGATGCGATGCATGCGCGCTACAGCTTCCACCGCACGCACTTGTTCCGATTCTCTCCTACTTCGTTTCGGGCGGGCGGGCGCATTGTTGCGGCGCACGTATTTCTCTCTATGCACCGCTTACGGAATTTCTACTCGGGGGACTCTTCGTCCTCGTCTATCAATCGCTCGGTCTTGGGGTCGCGCTGCCATTCATGCTTCTTTCAATCTCAGTTCTTCTCGCACTCGTTCTCTATGATTTTTTGCATCAGATACTGCCGTTCCCACTTCTTGTTACATTTGTCGTATTGGCAGCGGTAACGGGCTTCTTGTCCGCTTCTTCGTTTACGGCTTTTTCTGGCACACTCCTTACGGCTCTTCTTATTGCAGCAAGTCTTGCTCTTGTTCACGTCATATCTCGTGGCCGTGCCATGGGTTTTGCGGATGCTCCGCTTGCGTTTGGTCTCGCACTTCTTGTCGGCTCCGCCGCATTTCCTGGGTTCATTTTTTCATTCTGGATTGGAGCAGTTGTGGGGATAGTTATATTGGCGCGGAGGCCGAGAGGGTCTATCATGACAGGAGTTGAGGTACCCTTCGCGCCTTATCTCGCGGCCGGTTTTCTCCTCGCTTATTTTACCCAATGGAACCCTCTACCACTCTTTTGACCAATCAGAATAAATTTGGCCGCGGCTTTACTACCAAGCGAGTGAGGCAAATGAGAAATTCCGATTTTTCTTTTGCGAACGAGCGTCGGGAGCAAACCATGTCTTCGGGGTTTACCCTGGTTGAAATGGTGGTGGTGTTGGCAATTATCACAGTCATTAGCGGTGTTGTATTGAGCAGCCAAACTTCTTTTAATAAAACGCTCGTACTCGCGAATACTGCGTATGATATCGCGCTGACCGTGCGCTCCGTGGAAACCTTCGGCGTCAGCAGTTCCGGACTTAGCGTAAATGGCGTGGGATATGGTCTCCACTTCGATACTGCCTCCCCAACCTCCTTCACGCTCTTCAAAGATATTGACCCTGCCCCAAGCAATTCCTTTTGTCATTCCCCTTTACCACTATCCGATCCGAATGGACCAGACGCAAAGCGTGGTGACTGTGTGTATAATCCCGATCCTACCAAAGGTGAATGGGTCAAGGACTATAAGGTGGAGAATGGAATATACATAAGCCGTTTTTGTACCGCCAAGGCTTCTGGTGATTGGAAATGCAAAGAAGTAGGAGTAACGGGAACTGATGAAGAAGGGGAGGGTGATGCAAAGTTAAGTTTTGTCGACATCGTCTTTACACGGCCAAACCCAAGTCCATTCATAGCAGTGAATAGGAAAAAGAATAAAATTCAATTGAGATCGAAAGCATGTCTTGAAATTTCTGCGCCGGGAAGTAGCATCACGCGGTCGATCTTTATTCTGCCATCCGGAGCAATCACCGTAAGTGCGACTCGATGCCAAGCAGGATGAAAAATCTTTCACTCATACGCACACAGTGTAGCGCTACAGCACGAACTCTTTTTTGGACACATACGCCGCTGGTTTCACGGCATAGAAATCTGATGCAAAGAGGCTTCACGCTCATCGAGCTCATTGTCGCGGTCGGACTTTTTGCGGTGGTCATGACGCTCGCCTCAGGGGCATATCTCTTGATGATCAACGTCAATCGACAGACACAAAGCATCACTACCGGCATTAATAATCTCTCCTTCGCCCTTCAGACGATGACGTATAAAATTCGCACGGGTACAGGCTACGGTTGCCCCGTTCTCGGTACGGATTGCGCTGGAGGAAATAGTTTTTCTTTCAAATCTTCGGAAGGCCCAATAGTTACATATACTCTTGCCAACGGCAAGATACAAGAAACGACAGGTACTGCAACAAACGATCTTACCGATCCTTCAGTCAATATTTCGGCGCTTACGTTCTATGCGTTTGGTACAAAACCAACGGGACAGGGCAATGTTGAGCAGCCCCGCGTCTTGATTATTATCAAAGGCACAGTCCCTTCTGGGCCGGTGACCTCTGAACCGTTCACGGTTGAGACCGCAGCAACCATGCGAGGTTCTGACCTATGAGTATGATGAATATAAAAAAAGTCCGCGGCTTTACTACCAAGCGAGTGAGACAAATGAGAAATTCTTATTTTTCTTTTGCGAACGAGTGTCGGGAGCAAACCATGTCTTCAGGGTTTACTACCAAGCGAGCCGAGCGTCAAACGCATGGGAACATGCATTTGACCGAGGCGAGTGTCGGGAGCAAAGTCGTCCGCGGCTTTACCCTCATTGAAGCTCTGGTCGCTGTCACCATTGTTACATTTTCGGTAGCGGGACCATTATTTACAGCAAATCGTGCAATCGTGGCCGCACAAGGTGCTCGTTTGCAGCTCACTGCCTCGCACCTGGCTCAGGAGGGTATTGAACATGTACGCGCGATGCGGGACCATGAGTATCTGGCTGCATTTGCTACTAACGTCCCAAATGTTTCCACGGTGGCATGGACAAACTTCAATGGAGTAATTTCTCCTTGTCACGATCCGGCGACGTGTATGCTTGATCCGACACGCATAATGGGCGTGGGGGCGATAGATACTGAGCATTCACTGCATTCACTCCAAATCTGTTCTGGATCGTGCGCCCCACTCTACTTAGCGAACAATGCGACATCTGACATGTATACTCCGCGTACGGACCTCGGCGGTGTGGTTACACCCTACACGCGTACGATTCAAGTGAAGACTATCTCGCCGAACGAAATGAGCGTCACGTCGACCGTTTCTTGGAGTTTCCACGGTACGTCATACTCTGTAAAGTCCACCAATCACCTCACGCCATGGCAATAAAAATACAACAACGCGGGTTTGCACTCCTCATCGCTGTTATCTTCATGTCGGTGATGCTTACCTTTGGGCTCATACTCGGCTCGCTCGGGTATAAGCAGCAGATACTCGCTTCGGCGGCTATCCAATCGCAGTACGCATTTTATGCTGCTGATGCCGCACTTGAATGCGTGCTCTATCAAGATCAGCAAAAGGGTATTTTTGCGTTCCCTCCGGTCAAACCGGCTCTTGCGCCGAAAATAAATTGCGATGGTGTTGATGCGACGTACCCACTCTTGTTATCTGATGGAATTGTTTCGTATACCCCATCGACTAAATGGGTTATTAGAGAGTATGTATCGCTTGATTCGCCTGCAGTAGGTATGCCAGGCACGCGTTGTGCAGAAGTAACGATATACAAACCAAGATCTGGTACGGGGACAACGTACATCTTCTCGCAGGGCTATGACGTCTCATGCGCGACGGTAGCAGCGCCAGGCGGCGCACGTTTCGTGGTGCGAGGACTTAGTGCCCAATATCAGTAGGTGTGTGAGAGTATGGTCGAAAATGTGCTCATTTTCGACATGATTTTTCTCGCTGGAATACCGTCGAAAAAATCACCCAGTAGGTGATTCTGCTGAACCACCCAGTAGGTGATTCTGCTGAACCACCCAGTAGGTGATTCTGCTGAATCAGGTACACTGGATGCATGAAAGTCCCGAAAGATTCGCATGAAAGAGCCGCACAGTTGCGTAGCGCAATAACGAAATATCGCGCTCTTCAGCATGAGAAAGACCTTTCTCCGCTGTCGCCCGAGGCACTTGATTCGCTTAAACACGAGCTCGCGCAACTTGAGGAGAAGTATCCCGAGCTCGTAACTCCGGACTCGCCGACGCAGATTATAGCGGGCGCACCCTTGTCGTCACTTTCGAAAGTGCGGCACGCGGTGCCACAATGGTCGTTTAACGACGCGTTTACCGAAGAGGATATTCGTGCATTTGACGAGCGTGTACGCAAAGTGACGGGAGCGATACCAACGTATGACCTCGAACTCAAAATAGACGGATTAAAAATCGTTCTTACGTATGAGAAGGGCGTTCTCACGACTGCGGCAACACGCGGCGATGGCGTCATTGGAGAGGACGTCACGCATAATATTCGCACTATCCAAGAAATACCAGAACGTTTGTCACGCCCTGTCGATCTTATCGCCGAAGGCGAGGTGTATCTAACGCGCTCCGGCTTTGCAAAACTGAATGAGCTTCGAGAGAAACGGGGCGAGCCGTTGTTCGCCAATCCACGGAATGCGGCGGCGGGTTCAATTCGTCAGCTTGATCCGTCGATTGCGGCGGAGCGTCCACTTGGGGTCTTTTTGTACGATGTTGCCAAAACATCAGAATCGGTCCCTTCGACTCAGAGTGAAGAGCTCGCGTATCTTGCGGAGCTCGGTCTTCCTGTTAATTCCGAACACCAACATGTGGATTCTCTCAAAGAAATTTTTGCCTACTGGCAGAAATGGAGGGGGAGCGCTCGTGAGAAAGTCGACTACCAGCTTGATGGAATCGTATTGAAGGTTGAGTCGGTGGCCGAGCAGCACATGCTCGGTTACACCGGCAAAGCGCCACGTTTCGCCATCGCATATAAATTTCCTCCGGAACAGGTCGAGACTATCGTCGAAAACATCACACTCCAGGTCGGGCGCACCGGGAAGTTGACGCCAGTCGCTCATTTGCGACCGGTTGCGGTGGCAGGCACCGTCGTCGCCCGAGCAACTCTGCATAATGAAGACTTTGTTGCAGAGAAAGATATACGCATTGGTGACACGGTTGTTCTACAAAAAGCGGGGGATGTCATTCCTGAGGTCGTTTCAGTTATTACAGAACTGCGACCGAAAGGGACAAAGACCTGGAAGTTCCCAACAACATCAGCGTTGTGCGGCGGCGACGGAAGCATAGAGCGTGTGCCTGGGGAAGCGGCGCATCGGTGCAAGGTCGCGGGCTCTTTTGAACAGCAATCGCGCAAACTCGCGTATTTCGCGGGGAAGAGTGCGCTTGACGTGGCTGGAATGGGACGCGAAACGATACGGACTCTTATGGAGCATGACCTCATTTCTGATTTCGATGATATTTTTGAACTGACGAAAGATGAATTGCTCGAGCTAGAGGGTTTCGAAGAAACGAAAACGGTAAAACTTATCAAGGCGATTCATGCTGCAAAAAAAATCCCGCTCGATCGACTACTCATCGGTCTCGGAATTCCGCATGTGGGAGAAGAGACAGCGTTTCTTCTTGCTACGAATTTTGGAACGCTCGCGTCGCTCCGCGGCGCGAGCGAGGACACGCTTTCACATATAAGCGGCATCGGTCCGATTATTGGACGTGCGGTGGCCGAGTGGTTTAAGGATCCGGGCAATCGTGCGCTTCTGGTACGGCTTGGGAAGTATCTCAAGGTCCAAAAAGTGATTGCGCCAGCGCAAGGACCGCTCACCGGACAAGTAGTGGTCATTACCGGCACGTTGCCAACTCTTTCACGTGAGGAAGCCGAAGCGAGAGTCCGCCAAGCGGGCGGGAAGGTCGCTGCTTCTGTGTCGACAAAAACATCCTTCGTTGTTGCGGGCGAAAATCCAGGGAGTAAGTTCGATACTGCTCGGCAACTGGGCGTTCCCATACTCACTGAGGGAGAGTTCCTCACAAAGCTTAGAACGTGATAGAGTGCGAACAATGGCGACTGTAGAGGAGGTAAAAAAACTAGCATCGCTCGCGCGCATCAAGGTAGCGGATGCGGAGCTCGAGAAATTCACGAAAGAATTTGACGCGATACTCGCGTACGTCGAGACCATTTCCACTGTTGAGATTCCGCAAGGCGAGGCTTTGCGGCGTGGTCAAACATTGCGGAATGTCATGCGCGTAGACGGGGAACCGCACGCCCCCGCTATGTATACCGAGAAGATTGCGGCACAGTTTTCCGCGCGCAAAGGTGACGCGCTAGTCGTGAAGCAGATTATTTCTCACGAGTAGCTATTCTCTTGGTAGCTTCTGCATATGAAAAAGCCAAATGAAATGACGATAGTCGAAGCAGCCCGCGCGCTTCGCGCGCGGGATTTTTCCGTACGCGATCTCTGGGATGCTTGCAGCAAAGCAATCGAGGAGAAGAATCCGGAACTACATGCGTATTTGGAAATATTTGAGGCAGACGATGTAGCGATAGTTGCCGCACAAAAACGTATCGACACTGAGGGCGAGAAAGCACCTCTTATGTGTGGCATCCCGCTCGCGATAAAGGACAATATTTTAATAGAAGGGAAGATCGCAAGTGCAGCGTCAAAGATGCTCGCGAACTATCGCGCGACCTATGACGCGACAGTTATAAAAAAATTGAAAGACGCGGGAGCGCTCTTTCTCGGTCGCACCAATATGGACGAATTCGCTATGGGGTCTTCAACCGAACACTCCGCGTTCGGTACCACAAAAAATCCGCATGACATTAAGCGCGTGCCCGGCGGTTCCTCCGGCGGTTCTGCAACGGCTGTTGCTGCGCATCTCGCCATTGCCGCTCTGGGCTCTGATACGGGCGGGTCCGTTCGTCAACCAGCATCATTTACCGGTCTAGTGGGACTGAAGCCGACATATGGTGGCGTATCGCGATCAGGACTCATCGCGATGGGATCCTCGCTCGATCAGATCGGCCCCCTCACAAAATCGGTTGCCGATACTCAAATTCTGTATGAAGCAATTCGCGGTATAGATCCCCTCGATTCCACGACTATTCCGGACGGCCTCTATGGGACGCGTGAGCTCCCAAAGCAACTTCGCATCGGAGTCCCACGACATCTTCTTGGTGCGGGAGTTAATGCGGACGTCCTTGTCGTTTTCAATACGATGCTTAACAAGCTTGCTGAAGCCGGACATACTCTCGTCGATATCGAATTGCCGACAAGTGCTCACGCGCTCGCAGCTTATTACGTCATCATGCCCGCCGAGGTCTCGACGAATCTCGCACGTCTTGATGGTATTCGGTATGGACTTGCTGCTCATGGAGAGACATTGCTCGATGATTATATTAATTCGCGTACGGAGGGCTTTGGGGAGGAGACGCGCCGTCGCATTCTGCTAGGCACATTTGTGCTTTCTTCAGGTTACATCGACGCTTATTATCGTAAGGCGGACGCGGCACGCGCGGTATTGCGGCGCGAATATACGGATGCCTTTATGAAGGCTGACGTTATTGCTTTTCCTACGACACCTTCGCCGGCATTTCTATTCGGCGAGAAGAGCGACCCTCTCTCCATGTATCTTGAGGACATTTTTACCGTGACGGCGAACCTCACCGGCATGCCGGCGATTTCAGTTCCGATGGGCTTGGTCGAACGTGATGGGAAAAAACTCCCTGTGGGTATGCATCTCACGGCACCGCACCAGGGAGAAAGTGCACTCTTTACTCTCGGTAGTGCTGTTGAGAATGTATAGAAATATTTGCTTTCCTATCCCGCTGCTCAGTTCGTTTGGTCTCAGACCTCTTTTAGCGCGTTATACTAAGCACATATGCCCGTAAACCAAATCAATGTTGAATATTGGTTCCGCCTCCTGTATGAGTGTTTCCATGGTGCGTGCTACAGCTCAGCATGGCTTGCATGGCTCGCCTCGTTTCTGGCACATCTATGGGTTTGGGTTGTTGTCATTGGTTACATACTCTCTGTTTTTGGGTTTCTCGTTATCGTCTATACCACCATGCGTCTCTTCGATCTGCGCAAGCGCGAAGGCAAATTTTACAGCACACTCCTTGTCGAGGCCGGCGCCACAGAAAGCACTTCCTCGCGTTGGCAACATATTGAATTGCTTGCAGGCGGGACAAGTCCGAGCGAGTGGCGCGAGGCGATCATCGAGGCTGATATCATGCTCGACGATATGTTGACGCGAAATGGGTATGTTGGTATCGGCGTAGGCGAGAAGTTAAAGTCTGCCGATAAGGTGCATTTCAATACGCTTCAGGACGCATGGGAGGCGCATAAAGTACGAAATCTAATAGCGCATGAAGGTTCCGCGTTCGATCTCTCCGAGTCGCTCGCACGGCGTACCATCGCCCGCTATTCTGCCGTCTTTCGCGAATTCAAAGTCATTTGAGTATTAATTTCGACAATACTTGCGAGAATACGTCGACGGAGCGATGTTCCTCTGCGTACTTTGATACGAAGAGTTCCTCGATAAGAACGCTCATTTAGTTTTGAACTATTATAACCGCTTATGAACGTTGGCTTCCCGAATTGAGAAAGTGGGATACCAGTTTCGTCCGCCCACATGTCCGTCAGACGCTCAGTTTGAGTTTTATACCGTAGATTTATCGTGAGTTTTGCGATGATGCGTTCAATCGGTATGTTGTAACATTCATGAAGCCACACAAGAACAGTTCGTATCATTCCAGAATCAGAATTTGTGAACCCCCATTCTTGGCTACCGCGCTTATACCCTTCACCCCAATAGAGACCCAATCCAAGCGTAAGCAAGTCACGTTTTGTTAACTTACGTATATCTCGACGGCCTTGCTGGCTCTGTTTCTCGATGTCCTTCTTTTTCAAATCACGATTTCGGCGTATCCAAGGAGCAAGGGCTTTTGCACCTGCTTTTTGTCGCTTTCTTTCCAATGCACCGCGCTGATCTATGGAGAGAATAATGCCAGCACACCACCGGCTTGCCGTGCTCTGGCTGACGCCGACTTTCAGGGCGATTTCTTTAACACTTTTCCCTCGGTGTCGTAATGATTCGGCTCGTAATTTTGAGGCAGTCTTCATAGTGTATATGGTACCAGTATATCAGGCATATTATTACTATAGTCACAGGTTCCATAAAAATATGTTGCCGCACATATTTTTATGTGTATACTTTCTGTGCGGGGTAGAGGAGAGGTACCTCGGGAGGCTTGAAAAATTCGGGCGTACGCGTGAGTAATTGCGCGCAAGATTATCTGCCAAATTCGGCGAACCCCTCTCATGAATAACGAAGGGCAACACCGAGCCAAGCCCTGTGATGGTTGTCACTCGGAAGGTGTAGAGACTAGACGGTAGACATCCGGCAAGTTGACGGATGAAGGCATAGTCCAGACCACAAACTATAGGGCAATGAAAATTGTAGTGGTAAGCATAACCTCCAGACGCCGGTTCGATTCCGGCCCCCGCAACACGGTTGTGACGCCAGGAACCAGTACCGGCCCCCATTGGGACCAGTACAGTACCGCCAGGCATCACGTACGCAGAAGCCGCTCGAAAGAGCGGCTTCTGCGTTTGTTGCTAGTACTATTTTGACGTCTCGATTTTCAAGAGCGAAGCAACATCGACTGCCCAGTTCTTATGATGAACGAGACGCTCTTTCTGAAGTCGCTTATCAAGGATCTCTGCCTTCGTCTTCTTTGAGAGGTTTTCCCAGTTCTCTTCAAAGACATAAGTCGCATTCCCATACAGTAAGCTCTCTAATACATACAGATTGCGATCTACGAAGCCAAGCACTACGTAGCCACGAAACCCGCCATTACCAACGGCCGCAAAGTCTGGCTTATACGCATTTACTGTCTCCAAGCGATGTTCGGTAAACGATAGCTTACCGGTCTTCACGTCAGCGAGTACTTCGGCAAGCTTCGCCTTAAGGGCAGCGAATGGACGTCTTCCGGGTGGAAGTAGATTCCAGGTCAAGCGCTTTACTGGCGCGGCAATGAGACGCTTCATTTCTGCATCGTAGAACAAACACTCACCAAACAGCTCAAGCATCAGGTTCACTGCGTGAATTACTGAATCAGGACTGGTTTTCCAATTCTTGATGATAGATGTTCTTACGACGCGAACTCCGTCCGCATCTGTCGCGAGAACGAGCTCCATAGACGGAGGTGGAATAGGTATACGTGGATAGCGTTGGTAGGGTATGTCAACGAAGGCAGTCCGCTCAACGCGGTCCTTTCCGTGGAGCTCAGTCCATGTCCACTCGGCGGTGCGATATAGGGTTTCCTTCGGTAAGTCGCGGTTAATTTTATTTTTCCCCTCCGCATTGAACAGGCTGGTGTGTCCCACTGGTGTAGGCAGCACAGTCTCGCCGTTCTCAAGGGCGTTAGAAAATCCGATGGCGCGGAGACGGTCCCCTGCGGGACTTGCTACACCGACCACAAGGTCGTCCCCGGTCGGTATCAGACGGGTGTACGGTTCAAGTTTATGAATCCTCTTCTGTTTGATGATCATAGTAGTACGCGTTCGGTTATAATGAACTATGGATCCAGGTGCTAACCTCCGCGGGGAGTTTGTCCCAAGCGGCAGCTCTGCTGGTGACGTCAACGACCAGAATTTTGTCGTTGCTGTCCATATGTACCTGGATCGAATTGCGAACCTGCTCGACACCAGCACTACTCTTAATTAGCCAGACTGACTCAAGTGGCTTTGACCAAGAGCTGAAGGTCTTCATGTAAGCGATGAGGTTCGGATAATCTTTGTGGGGGCGGATGAGGTCGTATGAGACTAGGTATGTAAACATGGCTTGACGGGTGATTTTGTAAGGGCGTTTTTCAGAACGCTAAATCCATTTTAGCAAAATCGGTAAGCTGTTGTCAATACTAATTGAAAAGTCTATAATTAGAATATGATAAAAAAGGAAGGAAAAAGCGCCAATACGATGGGCTCTAGGATAAAGGCAGTCCGGGAGGAGAGGAATTTATCACAGACCGAGTTGGCTGAAGCGCTCGGCTTCCAGTCAGCAACAGCCATCTCTTTGATTGAAAAGGGTGAACGAGGTATCCCAGCCGCACTTTTGCAGCGTGTGAGCGAAGTACTTCAGCGAGATGTGAAATTTTTTCTCGGCCAGAAAGAGGATGCTCCCGTCGATATTCAAGTGGCTCTTCGCGCCGACCCAGATCTCAGTAAGGAGGATAAAGACGCACTCTCTCGCTTCATTAATCTTGCGAAGCGCAGGCCAAATGTACGATGATTTGCCAGATTTGGGTGCGCGGAAAAAGCTGGCGATAACACTAGCGCAGAAACTGGTTAAGGACGCACAAATAAAAAATGCGCCCGTCTCGTTGCAACAGGTCATCGAATACCTGCAAATCGAGCATAATCTAACCGTGCTCCGTGTTGAAGCCAGCAGTAAAGTCTCTGGGTTGCTCGTATCCTGCAAAGATGTTGACGGTGAATACGCAACTATCGGGTTTAATGGCAATCATCCCTGGTGTCGTCGTCGCTTCACAATCGCTCATGAAATAGGCCACTTACTTTTGGGTCATGCTTGCACCGGTAGACAGGATGATGGATCGCATGACGAAACCGAAGCGAATGTTTTTGCTGCCGAGCTCCTCATGCCGAAAATAATTCTCAAGAAAGACTATAAATCCTCTCCTGATATTCCAACACTTGCTCGTCTGTATCGAGTGAGTGATCAGGCGTTATCTATTCAACTTATGAGTGCTCGTTTAATTTGAAAGCGTGATTTCTTTATCTTTCAGTACGATCTTGCCGCGCAACTGCTCAAGCAACTGTCGCTTTTCTTCGATAGTGCCTTCCTCGAGCAGGTATCTTGCATAACGCTTCACGTCCATCTCGAGTGCCTTTTCTTTCTCTTTTACGCCTAGCACCTGTGAGCGTAGTTTGTTGAATCTGGCGACCTCTTTATCTATAAGGTGTCGCGCGCCAAGGCGGTCTATCTCGATCCCATCGATGATTTCGGAGAGTTGTTCTATGAGATTATCCTCACGAATGTACGGATTCTTACATCGCCGGTCTTGGGCTCGAGTGCATAAGTAATATCTGTAAATCTTTGTCGTCCCGAGCATCTTTACGAATTTCTCTTTATCCATGCAAGTGACGCCAGAGCCGCACTCGCTGCAAGTCATCAGGCGAGTGAAGGCAAATTCGCCCGTTCGTTTTTTTGGATTCGATTCTGACACGATCTTTTCGCGTACCAACTCGAAGAGTTCTCGTGTAATGAGCGCTTCGTGCTTACCGACATACCAATTGCCACTCCCGCGTGGATACTCGAAGACGCCGCAATAAAATGGGTTTTTCAATAGTTCGTAGAGAGTACCGATACTCATATTCTTCCCGCTTCTTGTCGTGAACTTCACTTCCTCTCGCAACCAGTGATATATCTTCACTCCGCTCCACCGTTCTTTGCCGACCTTTTCGAAGATAAGCTTCACGATAGGGGAGCGTATCGGGTCGAGCAGATATTCGCATTTGTGGTCTGACCGCGTGTCATTAAGATATCCGACCGGAGCCCAGCCGGGGAGCATGCCCATCTCTGCGCGTGTGCGTAGGCCGCGCTTCACGTTGATGCTTTTGTTGTCGTTCTCGAGCTTCGCCTGCGAGCAGAGGATCATCAGCAGGAATTTCTCATTGGGATTGTTCGAGAATTTCTGACTATACGTCTGTATCTGCACGAGCACTCCAGCGTCCATCATATCGACGACTCTCCCGAGGTCGCCTGCATTGCGGCTAATACGATCTGCCGCCCAGGTCAGGATGCCGTTGAACTTACCGGCGCGCATCTCGTCGATCATCTCGTTAAAGACTGGCCGCTGGCTGGCCTCTTTCGCCGAATGGCTTTCCTTTTTAATCACTACAATTTCGAGGTCTTCGCGAGCCGCGAGTGCAGTCATCTCCTTTATCTGCGAATCGATTGAGAGCGCCTGCATCTCGTCCTGTTCAGTGCTCTTTCTGGCATAGAGGCAATACCGCACCTTTACCGCCTCCTTGGCCTCTGGTTTAAGCCCCAGAACCCTGTCTGTACCCTCAAATACCGCCTTATTCATTGCATTGTGGTTACTTGCTAATTCGCCCTACCACAATGGATGACGCAACCCGCGCAGGGAGTCCAGACCGCCCTATAGGCTCGATGAGTTGGTAACTAATGCTTCAAAATCCATCAAGAATGCTAAAGTATTAGTGTATGACCACGGCTGAGGCAGTCAGAAAGATACAGCAGGAATTTGATATAAATGCCATTTATGCGCGTAATGTCTACGGTCTAACCTCCTCTAAAGATTTCATAAATGAGGCCGCAAAAATAATAGAAGAAAAACCGAAACCGTTTGTAAAATGGGTCGGAGGGAAGCGACAGCTTCTCAGACAGTTCAGATTGATGAACCTTTATCCACCAGAGAAATTCGACTCTACCAAGGACCAATACTTTGAGCCATTCGTCGGCGGAGGAGCTGTATTCTTTGATCTGTTTCCTAAAAAAGCATTTCTCTCTGATCTCAATTTCGAGCTCGTTACAACGTACAACGTAATAAAAAACGATGTAGAGAGTCTCATTAAGGCGCTTAAGAAGCATGCTCATAGTAAAGAGTATTTTCTAAAGGTACGCGCACAAAAAGTAGAGAAACTTTCTCCGCTTCAAGTAGCTTCACGTTTCATCTATCTCAATCGCGCGGGCTTCAATGGCATGTACCGTGTGAATAGTCGAGGCGAATTTAATGTGCCCTTTGGCTACAGCAAGAATCCAAAAATCTGCGACGAAGAGAATCTTCGGAAGATTTCAGGAGCACTCAAAAACGTTGAGATAAAGCATCAGGACTACAAACAAGTTCTAAAGAAGGCAAAGAAGGGGGATTTTGTGTACTTCGATCCACCGTATCATCCTGTAAGTAAAACAGCGACATTTACTTCATATACGTCCAATGGCTTTTCCGAAAAGGATCAGTGGGAACTGCGTGATATTTTTCTTGAATTGAGTAACAGAGGATGTTTCGTGATGCTCTCAAATTCTGACGCACCATTCATCAATGGCATTTATTCCGGATTCAAGGGAGTTCGAATCTCTAAAGTAGAAGCTGGGCGGGCGATTAATTCAAAAGGGTCTGGAAGAGGGAAGATTAAGGAAGTGCTGGTGACTAATTATTAATACTATGGACAAAGACTTCAATAATCTCATCACAACTTTTAAGAGTTCAATCAAGACGTGGGACTATTTTGTGAATTGGAAGAAGGTCTTTGCGAATAGCTCTGATCTAGAGATAACTCTCAATAAACTCAATTATCTTCTCGGAAAAGAGAATCTGGAAGACGAATTCAAGAAACTCTATAGTTCTAACCCAGATATTGTGAAGGCACTGCCAGTACTTTTGGCCGTACGAGAGAATAAACTCGAGGTGTTCGATAAAGCTGCGAAGAATTCTGAGTTCTTTGATTTCTCAGGTACAGAAAAAGACCCAGCAAAGTATTTTGAATTCCTCAACAAATCTGGCCTCGCACGACTATTCCAAAAGGATGGAGTTAAGAATCTTGTGGACTACGTTATGGGTGTTGAGGTCGGTCTTGATAGTAATGGCCGTAAGAATCGTGGTGGCACACTGATGGAAGAGATTGTAGGGGAATTCATAAGTGATTTTTGTAACAAGAATGGTTATGAGTATTTGCCACAAGCACGTTCTACAGCCATAAAAAGTAAGTGGGGCGTTGACGTGAAAATAGATAAATCAGAGCGAAGTTTTGATTTTGCAGTGTACAACCCAACGAATAAAAGTATCAAACTGTTTGAAACTAATTTTTATAACGGTGGTGGCTCAAAACTGAAGGCCGTGTGTGGTGAATTCAGAAGTCTTTATGATGAGCTGAAAGCTCAAAATATTGATTTTATTTGGATAACTGATGGGTTGGGTTGGTACACTACAAAGAGACCTCTTGAAGAAACATACAATCACAACGAGTATGTATTTAATCTCAACATGCTCGAAGCAGGAGTTTTAGGTAAGCTCGTATGGTAATTATATGGTGGAAAAGAAATTACACCCTGACGAATTTGAACTAGAGTGTACAACCGTATGGGCATTCCCGCGTCGTGGAAACTGGGCGACGCATAAATCAGATTGGCGCGGAAATTGGGCACCAGAGGTCGTCCGCAATCTTATTTTACGGTACTCAAATGAAAAAGATCATTTGCTGGACTGCATGATTGGAGGAGGTACTACAGCAATAGAGGCAAAGATACTTAATCGTCATATCACTTGCATTGATGTGAATGAAGAAGCGTTAGAAAGAACAAGAAAATCACTTGAATTTGAGGTCGACAATAAAGCGAAACAACGAGTGGTGAAGTGTGATGCGAGAAATATGAGCTTCATTAAAGACAATGAAATTGATTTTGTACTCACGCACCCTCCTTATGCAGACATCATCAAATACAGCGAGGGCAAAATAGAAGAAGACCTGTCGGGAATACACGATATAGATGCTTTTGTTGATGAAATAGAGAAGGTTGCAAAAGAACTCCATAGAGTTTTAAGGCCTGGGAAATACTGTGCCATTTTGATGGGAGATACTCGAAGACAAAAAATGTATCAACCTCTCGCTTTTAAGGTAATGGAACGATTCTTGAAAGTAGGTTTCGTCCTGAAAGAGGATATTATTAAACGACAATTTAATTGCAAAGCAACTGGTTTCTGGGTCACCAGATCGAAGGAATCAAACTTTTTATTGATAATGCATGAGCACCTCTTTATTTTTCAAAAACTAAACTAAATGCACAGTCTGAATGGTCCCGAGCGAATCGTCTCGGATACTTTCTGAGCGTTGCAGACAATTTTGCGCTATTATTACCTCGGTTTGAAGGCATTCACTAATGCACAAGCGATTTTTTCGTTGTGTTACAGCAACGAGCTGTGACGTTGTTAGGGGGATACTCCCTGTGTCATAAGTTGTTAAGTTGTTCCGCATTTAGCGGTCGAGGATAAGAAGGCTTGTGTATTAGTGAATGATTTCAACCATCAAATCCGATAGAGATATTAGAGATTGTGGAAACATAAGAGATCTCGCAGATTTGTTGGATCTTGATTTAGAGACGCTCCTCTATTTTGCATATAACAACGAATCTTTATACAAGCACTATACGATTCCTAAAAAAACGGGAGGGCACAGAGATATTTATGCCCCAGATAAGGCATTAAAGACTATCTGTAAGAAACTCAATTACTATCTGGGTAGCGTATACGAGGAGTTTTTGCCAAAATCCGCTCACGGGTTTGTTAATGGTAGAGGGATTGTTACAAATGCTCAAAACCATCTCCAGAGAAACTACGTATTAAATATTGATTTGAATGACTTTTTTGGAGTGGTGAACTCCGGAAGAGTAATGGGTCTTTTTAAACGGTATCCGTTTCGTTTTGGAAATAAACTATCTTCTGTACTGACTGGAATCACAACACGCGATAATTGTTTACCTCAGGGTTCTCCTACATCACCTGTTATTGCGAACATGGTTTGTCTAAGGTTAGACAAGGATCTAATCAGGTTGGCACATAAAAATGGTTGGCGATATTCGCGTTATGCGGATGACATAACATTTTCGGCAAATAGCCTAGACAATAAACTTGCCTCGAATGTTGGAGGTGCAGTTACTGTCGGGAGGGCTATTGTTAATACAATAGAATCAAATGGTTTTACAATTAATCAAAAAAAGACCCGTTTAGCGGTACCAAACCAAAGCAAGTGGGTTACAGGAATTAAGGTCAATAAGAAGTGCAATCTTTCTCGAAAATACATAAGAGATGTTCGTTCTATGCTTAATGCCTGGGAAGTTTATGGTGAAGAAGGAGCGGAGAAGAAGTTTAATGATAGTTACAATTCAGGTCTCAAAAAAAGCTTCCGACAGGTTCTTAGGGGCAGAATTGATCATATCGGCAACGTAAGAGATAAGACAGACCTCTTGTATAGAAAGCTGTTCAATCGTCTCTGTGACTTGGAAGGGAAATTTGGGGAAAGATTGCCAGAATCTAAGAAGGAGGAATATCTAAACAAGGTTCTAATCATCAAATCAACTCAGGGAATCGGTAGTGGCTTTTTTATAAGCAAGAACACCATCGTCACCTGCGCTCATGTTGTTGGGGAAGATGGGAGTGTCGAATTCACTACTCGAGACAAAAGATTGCCAGTTGAATTCAGGGGCGCTTCTGTTCTCTGTCGAGATGTCGTGAAAGACTTTGCAGTCTTGTACACTGCTTCTGACAATTCGGACCTGATCTTTAAATCCAACACTAAAAAGACTCATCATAGTTATAGTCAAACAGAAGACTACGTATCTTTGGGATACGGAGGATTCAGGTCCAACGGAAATTTCTGGAGCGAACCGGCAGCAGTTGATCAGAATATTGTACAAAAGGAAGTAACCGGAGGGATACATGCCTATCTAGTTAATAACCCTATGTGGAGCGGTATGAGTGGAGGGCCGGTTATATCGGAGCAGACGGATGCTGTTGATGGATATATTGTGCAAGGCTCGGCAACTTTGGCAGGAAGTACCGATATTAAAAGTTTCAAATTCTACCCAATATCAAACATTCCGTCCGAATATTTCCAGGGATTAGATACAGTTGTCCAGGAGGTTGCATTTTGACCTTCTTTGCAAATCTGGGTATCTAAGCTAGGGTCTACGACTATGGCTCAAAATGAGCTACCATAAATAGGTTCTTTGATTCCAAGAATGGCCGCCTTGATGGAGTTGATAATCATCATGGAGCTGAGAAGCCTCTATTGCTTGACGACTGGGCATGCGGCCTTTCGCATGTCCATGGTGGTTTATCAGCCTAATCGAATCTGCCTATGGCAAACTACGACTATCGACGTAGTGACACTGGTCGTTTCTGTACTGAAGAGTACGCCAAGAGACATCCAGACACTACTGAGCGTGAGAGGAATAAATAACTCTCGCGGTGGCCTCTCCTTCGGGGGCGGCCATTCTTGGAATTAAAACCATTTTATTTACGATTCCTCAAGAACTCCTGGATATTGATCCCATTGCGTTCGAGCTCTTTATTGAATTTCTCCGCCGGTTTGCCTGTACCCCAGTCTGAGATACGATCGTCATCTGGTGCCTCGTTCGTTGGACTTTTGTCAACATCGTTTGCCGTTTCCTGGCCCTTCTTACTTGCCAAGAATTTCTCTTTCAATTCTTCATGGATGATAGCCGCAGCCGTCATGCCCGAGAGACGTTGAGCTTTAATGAGTTGCTCGCGTTGTTCTGGGGTAAGTACACCATCGCCGACACCGATGATACGATGCTCGTGCTCATGTCGGATTTTCTCGGCGAACCACATATGATTATTCTTGAGCCAGAAGATAGTCGCCCCAACACTGCCTTCTTGTATCAGTTTAAGAAGTCCTGATATAGCAACATCATTCAGATACGCACGACCGGCAGTGAATGCCTTATCAGCCGCATTGCGGAACCCATCATCTTCCGCGTACCATTTGTAGTATGTGGAACGACCGACTCCGGTTCGTTCGCACGCGGCCTGCACGATGCAACATTTGGCGAGGTGTTCGAGGAGAGCATCCTTCTGCTCGGCAGTCTTCTTGGCAAGGGTCGCAAGACGTTTCTTCTTCGGGGAAAGTTTCCCAGCCATATGCTAGGAAATTTTCTTCGCCTTTTTTCCGGTTGTCTTCTCCCAGCGGGCAATGATAACTGCGGTATACACTTCGCTCTTCTCCATCACATAGCAACGGCGACCAAGTTTGTTGGCGGCGATGAGCGTGGAACCACTACCTCCGAAAGGCTCAAGCACAAGATCGCCACGCTTAGTAAGCACCTTCAGATATGGAAGGAGGATTTCTATTGGCTTAGTCCCGAAGATTATTCCTTGACCGGACGACTTTTCGTCTGCCGCGACGAATTCTATGTGGTCAGTAGGGCAATACTTTTTGCCTTTGCCAGGTCCCTCCCAATGAGGATGGCCGGAAGTTGCGAAGAGAGCTGTCTCGTACTGTTCCTGGAACAGCGGGTCATCTTCTGGCTCATCATTGAGCGTCACATCGCCTGAGGTGCCTACAAGCGCTATATCGTGCTTGCTAAAGAATTTGTACTTGGCAGAAAAACCTTGTACGCGGTTGCTTAGATGCCACACGATAGTGTTCCGATATTTCCAATGTTTTTCAAGGGCGTTCCATATAGTCCTCAAATTCTTAGGATTTTCATAAACGATGATAGAGAAGTCCGGCTTTTGCACCTTGGCGACGTTCGCCATCCAGAGGTCGGAGAAGTTCTCGGGTAGAGAGTCGGTTCCGAGATACTTACGATCGCGTTTTAATCCGAAACCTTCCGTTGGCTTGCCGTTTTTCTTCTTACCCCGAAGGTAATCAAGAATATAGGGTGGGTCCGTAAAACACATGTCGGCCTTCTCTTCGTTCATCAGTGCAAGCATGTCAGCTTCAATAGTGCTGTCTCCACAACGAAGACGCGAACCGTCTAAGTCGAACATATCGCCCTTCTTGATTGTCACCTCGCTGATGTTAAGTTTTTCCAGCTCGCGCTTAAGGTCAAAATGCTCGGGTGTAGTCGCAACCTCAAAGATCTCGTCTAGCTCGATCGTGTCGAATCCCACATCCTTTAAGAAGTTCTCACCGAAGTCCTTAAGAATCGCTAGATCGAATTCTCCGAGGTTTTTGTTCAATCGGATATTTAATTCTTTCTCGCGCTCTATCTCCGGTATATTCACGTACACAACAGGCATCTCCTTGAGACCCATATCCTTTGCGACCTTGAGACGGAAGTGTCCACCAATAACTATATTTTCACGCCCGAGTGCAGAATTACATATCAATGGATCTAGAACACCAAAACGCTGTAAGCTTTCCTTCAGTGCCACTATCTGTGCCTCGTTCCATTTTCGCGGATTATAATCTGACGGTCTCAATTCACTTATAGGCACATACACTATGTTGAGATTCCCCATAACATTTATCGTTAACCGAATAAACATTTTCGGTTGCTAGTTTGGTGTCTATCGAAATATTCCACACTGGGAATCTCTCGCAGTATCTAAATAGGTTGCTCGCCCGCTGGTTAGTGTAAGTATACATCGACGTTTTGTTGCGCGAGTTATTTTGAGAGTCATTTCGTGACAATTCAGTGCGCACGATATTTTCTCAGTCTGAATATTTAAATCAGCGTTTATAACAGACGATGAATGTCAACACTGTCAATCGGAGCTGCTTAAAGTAGTTATCCCCAGGGTCCTTCGCAACCACCGAAAACTAAGCTAGGGTAGCCAACGGTCGCTCTTTCGCGTTATTATCAAGATGTCTAAACCGGTAACTCGGCATGACGCAAATCCTTCCCAGTAGAAAGCTCCTCGTCAGGAGCACCTGGGAAGGTCCCTCCGGGAAACTGGGGGTGGGTGGCGCAAGCCATCGCCTGGCGGGGAGCTTTGTATTTCCCGCCAAACAAAACCTTCCCAGGTCATGCAGACAATACAACCCGACCAAGCGGGAGATCTTGGATTTTTAGAGCATTACAAAAGTAATAGCGAAATATTTTCGCTTCCTTCTGGCGAGCAAATTTCAATACCGAAATATTTTTTACGCTTCAAACAATGGGTGGGCGATTCGATCCCGAACACCTACAACAATAAGGCGGTTATCGATTGGAACGGCGAGCCGGTATTTGCAGAACTCGCGGTACTTCGATTATTTCAATCGAATGGCTGGAATGGTGTCTGGGTGGATTCATATCGAAGGAAATATAGAGTTGGCCTGCCGGATGTCGTGGAGCCGGTAGACTTGCCATCTAAACAAGCGGATCTCGTTTCCGACCTGAGGAGGCAAACCGGCCGGTTCGGAGGATGCTGGGACGTCCTCGTCTGGAAGGGAAGCAAGACCGTATTTCTCGAATTGAAGCGCCAGAAGAAAGACGCGATACAGAATTCTCAAATCGAGTGGCTCGCGGCTGCTCTAAATATTGGGCTAGAGCCGGAAAATTTCGGATTGGTGGAGTGGGTAATCGAGTAGACACTTTCCCGCCCCTTTTTATAGTGTCTATCGTGTCTATTGAGGGGTACAGTACCGCCGCCCTAGTTGGCCGATCTGAAGCGAGCGAAAACCCTTCAAATCATTGGAAAGCGACCCATACCGGCCCCCGTCGACTAAGGGGGAAGGAAGGTCCCCTAAAAACCTTGTAACTCCCTATGGGTACGGGTACAGTACCGCCTCGGGCAACAAGTACGAAAAATCGCATGGTGCAAGCCATGCGATTTTTAGCTACTTATGCGAGTGTCGCCGGAATCGAACCGCGGGCTCCCTGTTTATCCAAGAGCGAAGCGATTGGCTAATAAACAGCAGTACTTTAGTGCCGCAGCTTCCGAAGAGGAAGCGTAGGTTTCGAGCCGAACACGGCGAGAGGCGGCTTTCCGTTTTCGTTAACGGTGGGTTGGAATTAAAGAAATATTAAGGATTTTCTTGAGCGTCGTATTTAAATACGATTGCAGTGGCAAGTACGAGTGCGCCGATTACCGCAGCGATTTGATACCAAAACGGAAGTGTTCCGGCGTAGGAGAAATAGAAACCGAAAGGAGTTACGCCTATCAGTGTTGCAAGCATATACGGGCGCCATGACATTGTGCTAAAAAGTCCGAGTGCGTAGCTTAAAATATCGACAGGGATTATTAACCGCAGGAATACGACAGTCCAAAAGGTGTTTTGATTTGGTATGCGCGCCTCGATACCCCGTATCCGTTTCAGCCCAATCATTTTTTCTACAACAGGAGCTCCGAATGCGCGGGCGATACCGAGTGCCACCATGCTCCCGAGAACCCATCCCATAATGCTCATCAGCGCTGTTGGCACGGGTCCCCACACTAATGCGCCGAGAGGAATAAGGAACACAATGTCGAGCGGAATAACGAAGACGACGAATAGTGCAGTGAGTAGAATGAAGCCAATGATGCTCGTGACATTTCCGTCTTGAACGATGGCAGCAAGTACAGGTTCGTTTGCTCGCGCGACGTACGACACTACTACGAAAGTAACGGCCATGATCCCTATAATCCCCACCTGTACCAACCACTTGTTAGAAATCATTAAGAAAGAGTAGTGTAACAGTCAGCTATGTATCAACGGGAAGGGAACCTCATTACGAAAAACTCCATAGTGGTCGGTGCATTCATGGCGCTGAGTTCGTAGAGCCGGTCCGCCGTTTGTTTCCCGCTATAAAAGTCGCCACGACCTGATCGATAGCCGGCTTTCACCACCATCGCTACGGTATCAGCGTTGTACTGTCCGAAAGGGTAGGCAAATTCGTTGACATGAATTCCGAGATGCTTCTCCAGTAGTACTTTGCTGCCATAAATTTCATCCCAGAGCGTATCTGGGTCGGTGATATTTGCGAGGTACGGGTGTGAGCGTGAATGGCTTCCGATGGTCATCCCTGCGTCAAGCATTTCCTGCAATTCTTCCCAGGTTAGGAAATCATGTCGACCGATTGAATTTGTAAAGACAAAGAATGTAGCCTTGAAATTATATTTCTTAAGAGTCGGGAACGAGTATTTGAACTGGTCGCTCCAGCCGTCGTCAAAAGAAATAATCACGGGTTTATCTGGGAGTAATGTACCGCTACGAAAATAATTTTCAAGGTCGCTAAACGACACTATGTGGTGTCCGGTTTTGTCTAAATACATCATCTCCGCATCAAAGATTTCCGGCGTAAGTGCGAGAGTTCGCACTGCTTCGCTGTCATCCGGATAACTCGGTCGAACGATGTGATACACCAGAATTGGGAGGTCAATTTTTTCAGTAGATGAAGCAATGTTCGAGAGAGTCTGTTCCGATGTGGTAGATACTTCGGCGTAGGATGCTTGATCCTTGTGGAAAATATTTTTTGCTTGAGCAGTAAATCCAAAGCCAGATCCTATAAAAAATGCACTGGAAGCATTTATGATGAAAAAAGTAGCAAGAATGGGGATGATACGTTCGCGAGAGATCATATGCCGATAGAGTATAACGTGGAAACAATTTCACGAAACCCTCGAGAGTATTAGGAAGGCAGGGTAACAATATTTGTAGATGTCCCTTCGCTAAAGTGCTGTATGTTTTCGATCGTCGCATTGAGGATACGCTCGATGGCTTCCGTCGTGTTGAAGGCAAGGTGCGGCGTCACGATGACGCGTGGATGGTTGATGAGATAGTGATCCTCAAGGACAGTTTTGAGCTCCTCTTCGCGCGGGTGAGATGCGGTGAGAAATGCCGCCTCATCAGCGAGATGACCTTCTTCTTCAAGTACGTCGAGTCCTGCGCCTGCAATTTGTTCGCTTCGGAGAGCTTCAATAAGGGCTTGAGTTTCGACGACGGCTCCTCGGGCGGTGTTGATGAGGTAAGCACCTTTTTTGATACTTCCGATATTATCTCGATTGATAAGGTGATGTGTTTGTTCGTTGTAGGGAACATGGAGAGTGATGATATCGGACGTTCCGAGTAATTCGCTCAGAGATACGTACTTAAAGTTGAGTATGTGGGAAAGATCCGGATTGGGTTTTGTGTCAAAGGCGATGACCGTCATACCGAAGCCTTGCGCCATGCGGATAATGTGTGCGCCAATATGTCCAGTGCCAACAACACCGATAGTTTTCTCGGCGAGGTCGAAACCACGAAGCCCTGTAGGTGAAAAGATACCGGTCTGCCGCACGCGCTCATCAGCATCAATAATGCGCCGAGAAAGCGCTAGAAGAAGTGCGAATGCGAATTCAGCAACGGTGTTCTCGCCATAAAAAGGTACGTTGGCTATCTCGATGCTTCGTATTTTTGCTGCAGCTAGGTCGATATGATCGAAGCCAGTCGATCGAGTCACGATGAGCTTCAGTCCGGGGAAGCGGCTCATTTCCGCTTCGCCAATGTGGGATTCTATAAAAACACAAAGGACTGTCGTACTCGAGTCAGTAAGGTCTGGGAATGCAGAGAGAGGCCCATTGTGAAAAGTAATGTTTTCCCCTGGAAGTTTTTCACGCACATACTTCTCTTCCCACGGCTCTCCCGAAAAATAGTGGATATTCATGATGATACGGATTGGTCTCTATTCTACACTGTCTTTTCAGCGAAACCCAATTTGCACAATACGGTTATTGAAGCCGGCGCGAGAGGGACTTTCGTTTTAGAAACGGCCGTGCGTAACGATCAATGCCCCAATGGCCGGCGATGCGGCGGGCGAGTATAAGTCCGAGCGCGAGTATAAGTAGGATAGGATTGATGCTTACCGTACCAGCGAGCATGAAGTTGAGGTTCATAAAGAATCCGAAGAATGCGGCAACACCGGTGAAGAGTCCAATAATGAGTCCGACCCCGACGAGTACTTCGCCAACAGTGACGAGATTCGACCATGTAACAAGATGGGGAAGAACCATGCTTTTGAGAAATGCTGCGTACCACATCTGGACATCCGGATGGGCTCCGCCAGTCTTCCCAAGCGAACCTTGGACGAAGCTGTTCAGGGCAGCTCCCGCATCACTCCCGAACCACGCCGGATTCATAACCTTATCCAATCCAGCCGTGAGCCACTCATAGCCGAGGTAGAGACGGACGATGAGCCAGAACGGAGCGCTTTTCGTGTTTGTAGTGAAGAAGTATGTAAATGCGGATTGCTCAACGGTATGGTTGTTCATGTGTCTATTCTAGTACAGATAGTACGAAATCAAAGTCCTACGCAGTGGACTGTCATGGAAGTTCCATGAAGAGCAGCTTCGCTAAGCACACGCTGCAAAGCCCCATTTATTACGACTATTGGAGCTTTTAGAATAGTGCGGTTAAGAGTTGAATGTAGCGCTGCTTGCATAAAAGCTCCTCTATTGTATATTGAATCCATAGGCCCTCGCGGCCATTTTTATTTCTATGGAGATACGCAATATTGCAATCATCGCGCACGTTGACCACGGGAAGACCGCGCTTACTGATGCCATTCTCAAACAAACCGGTGCATCGCCTGAGGGTACGTCGATGGACTCTAACGCGCTCGAGCTCGAGCGTGGCATTACCATTTACGCCAAGAACGCGGCGGTCGAGTACAAAGGCACCAAGATTAACATCGTCGATACACCCGGACATGCGGACTTCGGTAGCGAGGTTGAGCGCGTTTTGCGCTCAATCGACTCAGTATTGCTCGTCGTCGACGCGCAGGAAGGGCCGATGCCGCAGACTCGTTTTGTGCTGAAGAAGTCCTTGGAGCTGGGGCTTAGGCCTATCGTCGTGCTCAATAAAATCGACAAACCGGCGGCTAATCCAGCTCGCTCCGAGGAACAAGTGCTTGAACTTTTCCTTGAGCTAGGCGCCTCTGATGAGCAGTCTGATTTTCCCGTCATTTACTCGATTGGTCGCGAGGGTATCGCGATTAAAAATCTCACCGACGAGAAGAAAGATCTTACTCCATTGCTTGATTTAATTCTCGAGAAGGTGCCACCGGCGAACATCAATGCCGATGCGGACGCGCCTCTCATGCTTCAGCCATTCAATCTTGCTTACGACAACTTCATGGGCCGGCTCGCAGTTGGGCGCATTTATGCGGGAACTGTACGTCCCAATCAGCAGGTTTTCATAAAAAAGCCGGACGGCGAGGTGCGCACCGGTCGCACAACAAAAGTTTTTACTTTCAAAGGACTCGAACGTATTGAGACGGAGGAAGCGAAAGCGGGAGATATCGCACTCATCGCTGGTCTTCCGGATATCTATATTGGTGAGACGGTAACGACGAATGAATCAGCAGCACCTTTGCCAGCAATCGCGGTAGATGAACCAACTATTGCGCTCAACTTCCTTGTCAATAATTCGCCGTTCGCTGGGAAGGAGGGCAAGTATGTGACCAGTCGTCAGATTCGCGACCGACTCATGAAAGAGCTCGAAGTCAACGTCGGACTGAAGATAGATTTTGGAACCGCCGAATCATTTCGTGTATCCGGCCGTGGCGAGCTCCATATCGCAGTCTTGCTCGAGAACATGCGACGCGAGGGTTACGAACTCCAGGTTTCCCAGCCACAAGTCATCATTCGCGAAGTGAATGGTGCGAAGTTGGAGCCGTATGAAGAGGCCATCATTGATACCCCATCCGAATTTCAAGGTGCCATCATCGAGAAGCTCGGCGCGCGTGCTTTTGTGCTGCAGAATCTTACTCAACACGGCAACATCGTACGCCTCACGCTCGAGGGTCCGACGCGTGGACTGCTCGGCTACAAGAACATGTTCATTATTGATACGAAAGGGGAGGGCATCCTCTCGTCGCGCGTGCTCGGTTTCAAACCATATGCGGGAGAGATTAAGAAGCGACAAGTCGGTTCAATGATCTCGATGGCGACCGGCAAAGCGCTCGGCTACTCACTCTGGTATCTTCAGGATCGCGGACAGCTCTATATCAAGCCAGCGACGGAGGTATATGAGGGTATGGTGATTGGCAATACATCGAAGGGTGAAGAGATGCAGGCGAATCCGACCAAAGGCAAGAATCAGTCGAACGTCCGTTCTTCGGGCATGGACGAAGCTCTTACGTTGGTGCCGATATTCGACCTCACGATTGAGCGTGGAATGGAAATAATGTCAGACGATGAATATCTCGAGATTACGCCGAAGAGTGTCCGGTTGCGTAAACAGTATCTTACCGAAAATGATCGTTCAAAAGCGCGTCGTTAATCTGGAGCAACAGAATTAAAAAAGAGCATCGAATGCGCAGGGCGCGTTCGATGCTCTTTTGTATCGGTTCATAGCGCGCCGTACATTTCCTTATAGGCTAAAATTTGTCCGAGCACCCTCCCTCTGGTGATACTGTCCTCGTATCTTCCGGTAGTGATCTTTCTCATGAATGAGATAAGATCGGCAAGTGTCGCTACTGCTTGCACAGGAATTTTGTAGTTCTCTTCAAATTCTTGTGCGGCAGAGTGGGTCGAGAGGGCGTTGTCGCCAATTCGCTCTTGTCGATCGAAGGCAATCATACAGCCGACAGGAATACCGCCATGCTCGTGAATGATTTCCACGATCTCGCCGAAAGAACCTCCCGTCGTTATGACATCATCGACGATTAACACCCTTTTGCCTTTGAGCTGTGTCCCAACAGTACATCCTCCTTCGCCGTGGGCCTTTGCTTCTTTGCGATTGTAAGCATAGCCGATGTCGCCACCAAGTGCCGCTGTGATTGTCGCAGCCAAGGGAATTCCCTTGTATGCCGGGCCAAAGATAACTTCGGGGTTAATCTTCTCGTCTGCGATTTTTGCACCGTAGCATCGAGCAAGTTTCGCTATTGAATCTCCGGTACAGAATAAGCCGGAGTTGAAGAAGTAGGGCGACAATCGTCCACTTCGGAGCAATCGACCTTCCGGAAGGAATTCAATTGCGCCAATGCGAAACGCGTATGCGATCAGAGCTTCGGCAATGACGGAGTTCGATTTACTCGGAATTTGTTTTTCCATGTGTCTCCTCCTGTATTGATTATTGGAACTTGGCAATTACATCCGGAAATCCGGCTAATCACTGTGGCGACTGTAGCAAAAATGCCAGTAACCCACAAATAAAAGGGTCGCGATCAAAATGATCACGACCCCGAAGAATACAACGGTCTTATACAAGTGACAGATGCCCCTCTCTGAAGTCCTTGTAGATCGGAACACCTTTTGAGCATGGGCCGAAACGGCGGCATTCTTCCTCGCTTACGGTCTCCATGTCGATGGTGAGTAAAAACTCAAATTTCGGAACATTGCCGAAATCTACCGCAACAACACTGCTACGATTGCAGAGACCGCCGACGCCGATCACGGTGCCACCAATATTTCGAGTAGATTTAACAACGCTTTTGATGGATCTTCCGGTAGTGACAACATCTTTTGCCACGAGAACATTTTTCCCGGAAACGAATTTACTGAAGTCGGACCGGATGACAGATTTTCCGGTGTTGTAATAGTACGATCGGCCTTTTTCTTTCGGATTATGGAGGAAGGCGGTTTCTTTCTCTGCATATATGCCAAGCACCTCTCGCCCAGTGGTAATCGTAAGATAATGCGCAACCAATTGGGATATAATGATGCTGCTTATTGCGGGGGCGATGACTATATCTACCCCGTCACTTCTGAATCTCTCTGCGATATCGAAGCAGAGTTGGGAGGTCTCTTCCGTATGAGGAAGGATGGCATACTTGTTGATGTACGTCCGGCCGTGTCTACCAGTTTTGTGAATGATGTGACTGTCAGTGATGATTGCTCCAATTCCTCGAAGAATAGTCAGTGCAGATTGCTCGACCATGATTCGCCTCCTTTTCAGAAAATTTTGTGTACAGTCTAAGACGAGCGTATTCTTTTTAGTGGTGTGGGTCAAGCAAAGGAATGGGTCGCGTAATCAGTTGATTACGCGACCCATTAATTCTCGGGAGAGTCCAACCCTCTTCAAAATATTTCAAGCAGGACATTCTCTTCAGGTGTGAGCTCTCGGTTGAGAGCGCTCAATTCTTCTTTGAGGTACTCATATTCCGTTTCTCTACGGCACCTGTCGCATGGAGGTCTGCTGGGACCGAGTACGAACATTGCGTCGTAATACTCTCGATGCTTTTTCTTACACCGATCATTTGCGAACGTTTTTTAATTGTTCCGCATCCATAAACAATCTCCTTTTCTGGAAATATGTTCTATCCGCGTTGAGCGTAGTATTTTTATGAGTGGCGGTCAAGCAAAAGGCCACTTGAGTACAAGCGGCTTTTTGCGGGATTTTGTGGAGACTGATGAATGACGTTAGAACTTCTTTGGATGATGTCGGACATAACGCGCAAATAAAGGGTTTGACGGAGTGTGTGAAAACATTTGATGCGAGCGTTGTCTAGGTGAGATATATGGAAGAAGTTAGAACCCCCTCTTGTGGAATTCTGACGGAGTATCAAGTACAATGGTTTTATGAAGCTTGGCATTATTTTGCAATCCAATAAGCCAGAGCATGTCTGGAATACATTTCGATTGGGTATTGCGTCCCTTAAAGCTGGGCATGCGGTTGGAATTTTTTTGATGAGTGAGGGTTCGGAATTGGATACTGTCTCCGATAGCAAAGATTTTGATATTTCCGTGAAAGTAGCGGAGTTCAAAGAGCTGAAGGGACAAATTTACGCATGCGAGAGTTGCCTGAAAGTGCGGGGCAAGAGCGAAAGCAAGGCGTGTCCCGTTTCCACAATGTCCGACTTGCTCAAAATGGTCGAGAGTTCGGATAAGGTTCTAGTATTTGGCTAACACACATACTATGAAAAAACTCATTTTTACCATCCTTTCCATTGTTGCCGCCGGTTCATTTGTTTCAGGAGCAAATGCTCAAATGATGGGGAACTTTTCCAATGCTTCTCTTGACTGGGACAAGGTCGTTGAACACACCCTTCGGGAAGAGCAGGAAGGCAAAGAACTTTGGGATAGGTTGCAAGCAAAAGAGATTACTTGCGAAAATTTGAGCGATGAGCAGTTCGGAGTTCTCGGCGAGTATTTTATGGGTCAGATGGCTGGCGATTCTCACGCCGCGATGAATGCAATGATGATTCAGGTACATGGAGAAGAAGGAGAAGAACAAATACACGCCGTCATGGGCAAACGACTTTCGGGTTGCGACACGTCGGCAAAATTTCCGGCCATAAGCGGCGGTTGGATGCCGATGATGAACATGATGTGGGGAGGATGGTCGTCTCCGTTTAATGGTGATAACTCAATAAACAATATGATGAACTTTGGCCTTGGGTCTTTCGGCGGTTTTGAGTGGATTTTTATGATTCTCTGGTGGGTCTTGATAATCGCTGGCGTCGTCGCACTGATTAAATGGCTTACCAGTCAATCTCGCGGTACCAACGCGGAGGAAAAATCCGCACTCGATGTCTTGAAAGAGAGATATGCGAAAGGTGAAATAGACAAAAAAGAATTTGAAGAGAAGAAAAGGGATTTGGCATAGCAGGCTAATATCTGAGTCGCAACCAGAAAACCTCTCGAAATTCACGCTCGTGGGTTTTCTATTCCTACATATTGTTCTATGTCGGTGGAGGCGGGGTTGGTCACAAATAATTTGCTTGCCGTCGCAAGCAAATTTTCGCGACCCCGACTCACCATGTTTTTCTTGCTAGAAAAACATGGTTCCGTTTTTCAATTCCCCACGCAGGCGAAGCAGTTCGCCTGCTGCGCCTCCACAAAACAAAAAGCGCCCGAAGGCGCTCGTTGTCTGTTTTGTGGGAATCGCTACTACTTATTAGAACCTCTTTGATTGAATCACCAGCAGTATACTTCCTACGTCTGGTGGATGAATGGGTAGATATTCCAGCACTACTTCAAGAGGTAAGTGCCTCGACCATTAGAACCAAGTGATTTATGAAACTCCCTTTTTATTCGCCAAGATCAATTTTTTGAGTCCTGAGTCCATATCATCGGATACATCTAGATGTCGAGGGAAGAGACTGTCTTCTTCAATGTTGTTGCTATCGCCAGGTAAAATAAAGACATTTCCACTCTGTGGGTTTTTCCCTAGAACTACTTTCATCCCATGTTTTTGGAATCTCTCAATCAAAACATCTATGGGAGTAGCATAGACAGGGTCTTCGGTCGCTTTTATTTCAGAATAAGCATTCTCGTTGACCCCTGCAAAGGGGAAACTTTCCGTGTGCTGACTCAATTCTTCGGCGAGACGAATATACTCCGCTTTCATCATTTTTTCATTCTCAAACTTTGGAGCTCCTTCTGACATAGGAAGACTGTAGCACAAAGCGCACTGCAGTTACAGCGTGAATTAGCCAATTGTGAACGTTGTGCACGTTCTGTACATGTGGAGGTGCGGAGAATTGAACTCCGGTCCGAATCTGTTTATGAAAGCGCTTCTACGACGCATAGTCAGCGTTATCTTTAAGGCAGGATGCGAAAAGAACGCAGACGAAACCATTCCTGCCCGATCCCTTATTTAGATGTACCGGCCGGGATTCCGGACATCGATCTTACAGATAATTCCACCCCGGCCTCTGGCTGTAGGAACCCGAGAGGTGAGATGTCGCGAGGCGAGTGGCCGTTAGGCGACCGCGTACGCGAACGAGAAGTCCTTCATACCGAAGTATGGCGACTTCACGCTTGCAAGAGTGTTCTTTGCAAGTATGTTTCCCGCCAGATTAAAGTGTTGGGCGGGAGTGCACTGCGTCGCACGTCTTTCAAGGAACAAACCGTCAAAGCCGATCACCCCCCTGAAATACATCATACTCTTCATGCTGTACTTTAGGTGATTGATATCCCTCGCCGGCAATTTGTAAAAGAGTGCGTTCCGGGCGATGTCGCATCGTACCCGAAGGGGTGCAGACTAAGGCCGAGTCCTAACCCTCTTTTTACAAATTGCCGGCTTCTGGACGGCTAACGATTTTTCAAAAGTCGTCCTGTCTCTCGTATCGCATCGCGTTTCTTCAAGTCTTCGCGACGGTCGGCTTTGCCTTTGCCGCGGACGATAGCGATGCGCGCCTTGATGAGCTGCTTGCTAGCATATACCTCAAACGGCACTATTGTCAATCCCTTCTTTGACTCATTGGCGGAAAGCGTCGCTATTTCTTTCTTTGTAAGCAAGAGACGCCGCGGTCGTTCCTGGTCATAACTCTTCGGCATATTCGCTGCCTGATACGGGGGTATAGTCATCCCGACGATATATGCCTCGCCTCCACGCACCACTACGCGCGATCCTTCGAGCGAGCCCAGTCCACCCCGAAGGGCTTTCACTTCTTGGCCCACGAGCTCAAGACCCGCTGAGAAGCTCTCGAGCGTTTCGTATTGGAGATGCGCTTTTTTGTTTTTGATGAGGGTCATAAGGTGAGGTGGTGATGGTAGCAGCTTTCTCTTATCGCACACAAAGAGTATAGTACTTTTCATGCTTGCTGTATTTCCGAGAAAGCAAAAAGGAAAGAAACCAACATCGACGCCTCCAGAGACTAGTGGCTGGAAGTCTCTTTTTGGCGGGCCATCCTTCTTTGGTAATCTCACGACCACGATTCTCATATTCCTGCTTCTTATGAGTGCGTACTCGCTTGTTGAGAGTTATATGAAACCGAACATTGACGTACCGCTCTCGGTCGTCGCTGCTGACGTTGCGGCAGGGAAGATAAATAAAATCACCGTGAATGGCGACTCACTTGATCTTATATATACCGACGAGTCCATCAAAACTTCGCGCAAGGATCCCTCCTCGGGTCTTCCAGAGACGCTCGCGACTTACGGCGTGACGCCCGTGCAACTCTCCAAAGTTTCAATCACGATACAAGGACAATCAGGACTTCAATTTTGGTTTCTCGCGCTTACGCCGATTCTGCTACCGCTTCTTTTCATAGGGTTCATCTTCTGGTTCCTCTCACGACAGGTAAAAGGGGCTGGTATGCAAGCCTTTAGCTTCGGCCAATCGAAAGCGCGAATCACAGACCCAGCCGATTCCTCACAGCGCGTTACGTTTGCAGATGTCGCGGGCGCTCGGGAAGCGAAAGAGGAGCTTCTCGAGATTGTCGACTTCCTCAAAAATCCGAAGAAATTTCTTGATATTGGCGCGCGAATTCCGAAGGGCATCATTCTGATGGGCGCACCAGGTACCGGGAAAACACTGCTTGCACGTGCCGTCGCCGGTGAAGCTGGCGTGCCGTTCTTTTCCATTTCAGGTTCTGAGTTCGTCGAGATGTTCGTTGGTGTCGGAGCATCTCGGGTACGTGATTTGTTTCAGTTAGCAAAGAAGGCTGCGCCCGCGATTATCTTCGTTGATGAAATTGACGCTGTTGGGCGCGTGCGCGGTGCTGGCGTGGGCGGTGGGAACGACGAACGGGAGCAGACACTCAATCAGATCCTTGTCGAAATGGACGGCTTTGAGCCAAACGAAAAGGTTGTGATTATGGCAGCGACTAACAGGCCTGACGTTCTTGATCCGGCATTACTTCGCCCCGGGCGATTTGATAGGCGTGTGACGATCGATCTTCCTGATCGTCGTGATCGGGAGGATATTTTGCAGATTCATGCGCGCAAGAAACCACTTGGACCGGATGTAACACTCGCCGTTATTGCTGAGCGTACGCCCGGTTTCTCGGGCGCCGAGCTCTACTCGCTTATGAACGAAGGAGCGATTCTTGCTGCGCGTGAGAATCGAACGGAGGTTACGCAATATGATTTGATTCGCTCCATAGAAAAAGTAATGCTCGGTCCGGAACGAAAGAGTCATCTACTCACGAAGAAAGAGAAGGAACTCACTTCCTATCATGAGGCTGGGCACGCACTCGTTTCTTCGGTGCTTCCGAATGCCGATCCGGTGCATAAGATTTCCATCATCAGTCGTGGTCGTGCGGCCGGGTATACGCTTAAACTTCCTTTCGAAGACAAGAAGATGCAGTCAAGAAAACAGTTTCTTGACGATATTGCAGCAACGCTTGGCGGGTATGTTGCCGAGGAAATGCTGTTTGATGATGTAACGACAGGGCCATCGAACGATCTTATGGTCATCACTGCGCTCGCGCGCGATATGGTCGTGCGTTACGGCATGAGCGAGAAATTGGGGCCAATTGCTTTCGGCGAAAGGCAGCTCGGGAACGAGCCATACTCCGAGCATGTTGCTATGCAGATTGATGCCGAGGTCGCTCGCATTATTGACGAAGCAAAAGCTCGTGCGAAGCAAGTCATAAGTGAGCATCGCGATGCACTCGACGCAATTGCAAAAGAACTTATCGAGAAGGAGACGATCGAGCGCGATGAATTCGAGAAGATTCTTATAGCGAACGGCATCACTCCAAAAAAGAGAGAAGAGGAAGGTATTGTCATCGCGCCGAGCGTCGCAGGTGGCATCGCATAGACTTTTTTTGTCCACATACATGGGTTCGACCTACTGAGTGTAGGTTATATACTTTGTATATAAAGGTTCTATTATGGCGCTTCTCGAAAAGAAACTAGAGGCGATTCGGATGCGTAAAGAAGGCGCAAGCTATAGCCAGATAAAAGAAAAACTCAACGTAAGCAAGAGCTCTTTAAGTCTTTGGTTGCATGATATGCCGCTTCCAGAGAAGCGATTGCGGGAACTTCGTGACTGGAATGTCGTTCGTATCGAACGGTTTCAAAATACTATGCGTGATAAGCGAGAGAATCGATGGGCGAGGGTCCGTGAACTCGCCGCAAAAGACATTCGGACTTTGAGTCGGCGAGAAATAATTATTGCCGGTCTTTTCCTCTATTGGGGAGAAGGGACAAAGACGTCGGTCGCAAGCACGTCCCTTTCAAATACTGATCCGTCTATGATTCGTTTCTTTATTCGGTGGTTAGAATTACTTGGTGCCTCGAAGAGCAATCTGCGAGTATACATACACCTCTATACAGACATGAACGTGCAACAAGAGTTGCGCTACTGGTCAAAAGCTCTTAACTTGCCACTATCTTCATTTAGGAAACCATATATAAAAACCTCAAATCGAAGCGGTCTTTCCTATCCGCAAAAGTTTACCCACGGTACCTGCAATTTGATATACGGTAATCGCGATATGTCAGAATATGTGCTCATGGCGCTCGACCATATCCGCAACGAGTTTGCTGTAAAGGACGGTGTATGATTCCATAGGTACATACGCCCGTAGCTCAATGGTAGAGCAGTCGCCTTATACGCGATTGGTTGGGGGTTCGAGTCCCTCCGGGCGTACCAGTTACGACATGTCCAAGATTAATTTTCTTAAAACCGCACTAAATGACTATAAAGTCGGAGCTTTCACGCCGAGCTCTAATTTCGTCGTCAAACAAATTTTAAAAAAACTTCCTCATCACTCTCGCGCATGCATCATCGAATACGGCGCGGGAGACGGCGTTATTACGAAGGCGCTTCTAGAACATATGCCACGCGATGGGAAGCTCATTGCCATTGAGATGAACCCTCACTTCATTGCACCCCTAAAAAAAATTCATGACCCTCGACTACAAATCATACATGGGGACGTCTTGAAGATTTGTAAAAATCTTTCCGATCTAAAACTTCCGCGCATTGATGCGGTCATTTCGGGTATACCATTCTCATTCTTCAGTTCAAATGAACGGCACATTATTGCGAAACAGACCTTTCAAAAGCTTTCGGCGCATGGGCGGTTCATCCTCTACCAAGTCTCTCCGCTCATGTTCCCGTACCTAAAAAAGTATTTTATTAAAAAAATAAATCTTTCGTTCGAAGTCCGCAATTTCCCGCCCTATTTCATCATGGTCGCGGAGAAATAATGGCAGCATAACTTGACAGGTGCAGTCATATCGTAGTATGCTAAACATTAGGTAACTAAAGGTCTTTTCTTCGCTATGGCAAACCTTCATTTCGAAGGAGTCCGCTAGCTTGCGACAATGTCCGAAAGGATAGTCGCACATAAGGAGGTTGGTATGTCAAAATTTTCAGCGATTGGTTTGGCCCACAAGCTGTTTCTGGCAGCAGAAGAGCAAGGATATACGCCAGAATTACTAAATATTTTGGCAGAAGATTCGGATCTTTTTCGTCAGTTGCTGGCCGTGCAGAGCGGTGGTGCTCGTGTCGTTATGGCAGAGCACATTATCGATTGCGATGCCGATCCATATGTTCCATGGAACATGGTTGTCGAGAAACACCAGAAGGATGGCCCGTTCCGATGGGACTCTACGAAGGTGGGAATTTTGCCATTTATCTATGAGAAGTACGAGGGCAATCCGTTCCGCAAGGAATTTGAGAATAAGCCCGTGTTAAATGCCAACGTTCTCGATTACCTGCTTGCCAATACATATCTTATTCCAAAAGAATGGAGAAATAAACGGGTCTCCTTTCCTGGGACTATCTATCGTATAAAGAATAGCAATGGTGCGTTGGTGGGCGTTGCGTGCCTCCGTCACTTCAATGATATGTGGAACAGGAGTTTCCATTACTTTGATGAGACTTTCGATTGCGATACTTTCATTGCATTGCGCGCAAGCTGAGTCAAGACTTTAGAACCTTCTTTTCTTTAACCCCCCGCGTCTTCCAAGACGCGGGGTTCTTCATTTCTATTCCAAATGCATTTCGCGGTCGGCGGTGTGGGCGCGGGCTTTGAGATCAGGGTACGTTTTTAAGTCTGGGTCACGCTCCACAAGTTGCGTCGCTTCGGTGCGCGCTGCCTCCACGAGCTTTATGTTTTTAAGCGCTTCCATCGCGATGTCGGAGACGCCCCATTGTTTGCCGCCCGCAAGCTCACCCGCACCGCGGAGCGCGAGGTCGTATTCGGCGAGCTCAAAACCGTTCTTCGCTGAGGAGAAGGCCTTCATTCGTTCTCTTGTTGCCGGACCGAATGACTCGGGGAGCGCGAAGCAATACGACTGATGCGTAGAGCGCAGGACGCGTCCGCGCAGCTGATGGAGCTGAGCAAGTCCGAAACGCTCGGCCCCCTCGACGAGGATGACGGTCGCATTCGGTACGTTCACTCCCACTTCGACGACCGAGGTCGCGACAAGAATATGAATCTTTCCCGTCTCAAATCTTTTCATCGTTTCCTCTTTCTCCGACGGTTTCATTTTGCTGTGCAGAATATCTATCGTTGCGTCTTTGAATACTTCGCGTTTCAAGCGCGCCGCTTCAGCCTTTACCGATTTCGCCTGGAGTGCCATTTCTTTTGCCGGGTCAGGTTCGTCAATACGCGGGCAGATGACATAGGCTTGATGTCCAGCAGAGAGTTCAGTGCGGACACGCTCGTAGGCACGCTCGCGCTTCTCTGGGCCGAGAACTTCGGTGGCAACCGGTTTTCTTCCCGCCGGCATCTCATCAAGCACCGAGAGATCGAGATCACCGTAGATAGTGAGCGCAAGTGTGCGAGGGATGGGTGTCGCTGTCATTGAGAGAAGGTGTGGCGCGACAGTGCCTTTGGTCGCGAGTTTCTGTCGGTGCATGATGCCGAAACGGTGTTGCTCATCAATAATTGCGTATGCGAAATATTTAAATGAGAGCGATTTCTCGATGAGTGCATGGGTGCCAATAACGATTGGAATCTCTCCATTCGCCACCATTTTCTTAAATGCTGCTTTTGAGAGCTTCGTGGACTCTTCGTAACGTACTCGCGAAGGGAACTTACGGCATTCGCTACCCGTGATGAGGCCAATAGAGATGGGGTGATCCTTGAAATATGAAACGAACGTAGAAAAATGTTGCTTCGCAAGTATCTCCGTCGGGCAAAGGTAGGCTACTTGGAGCGTACCGGCAACTCTACCCACCGGAAGCGAAGTTGCGACGAGATACGCGGTCGCAGCTGCAACCGCAGTTTTGCCACTGCCCACATCACCCTCGAGAAGGCGGAGCATCGGCTGCGTTTTCTCAAAGTCGGCGACTATTGATTCAATCGCGCGTGTTTGGGCAGCAGTTGCGGGAAAAGGGAAGGAGGCGACGAAGTTCGCAAGAGCTTTTCTATCAACGGCAACAGGCAGGGCCACTTCTTTTCCAAGTGTGCGACGGCGCTGTTGCATCACTATCTGAAGCGCAAAAATTTCTTCGAAAGCGAAGCGTTTGCGAGCGGCCATCGCATCAGGTAGTCGTCGCGGTGCGTGTATGAAGACGATTGCTGAGGAAAGAGTGGGCAGGTTGTAGCGTTCAAGAATTCCGATTGGAATGGGGTCCGCGATACTTTCCTGCACGTCTGTTTCAAATATTTTCCTGATCGCATGCAAGAACCACAGCGATGAAACCCCCTGACTCTCTGGATAAATCGGGTAGAGTGCCTCTTCCGGAGTTTCGGTGCCTTTCGTAAATAAAGAATCGTGAATGTCTTCTGGCACAATCGGTGATTTATCAATCTCTGGGTTTGCCAGGTATACTTTCGCACCAGTACCCGCCACTCGTCCGCTCACCTTTACGACCATTCCGTCGTGCAGAGTTTTTGCGATGTAGGGCTGGCTGAACCACATCATTTTGATTTTCCCCGACGCATCCTCGAGCCATGCTTCGGCGATGGGGCGGCGATTCTTCCACGTCCTCCTGATATCGGGTTTGCGCACCGTGCCGTAGAGTGTCACTTCGGACCCCGCCGAGACGCCAGCGATTGTTCCGGTCGGGCCGGCGTTTTCATAGCGAGCAGGGAAGTGATAGATCAGATCGCGGACAGTTCGTATGCCGAGCTTATGCAGCGCTCGCTTTTGTTCGGTTTTCAGCCGAGTGAAATATTTTTCGATAGGGTCGTTCTGATTCACACCCTCATTATGTCCGTTGCGAAGCCGATTCGCTAGTGTATGATTTTATGTATGAACCCTATACCTTCACGAAATTGGTTTACGTGGCCTGTCATTATTGTCGTCGTTTTGGTCATTGTCGCGGTCTATATGGGCGGGAAATACAATGGTTTTGTCCGTCAAAATGAATCCGTAAATACGCAGTGGGCTCAGGTGGAATCTCAGTATCAGCGTCGTTTCGATCTCATTCCAAATCTGGTCTCTTCAGTCCAGGGCGCCATGAAGCAAGAGCAATCAGTGTTTACGGCTCTCGCGGAGGCACGTACACGATACGCAGGTGCAGCAACTCCTGACCAAAAGGTTGCAGCAGCAAGTCAAGTAGAGAGTTCTTTCGCACGTCTTCTTGTCGTGATGGAGAATTATCCGCAGTTGAAGTCAATTGATGCGGTGCAAGGTCTTATGGCCGAACTTTCGGGCACTGAAAATCGCGTAGCGGTAGAACGCATGCGCTATAACGAAATAGTCCGCGACTATAATGTGAGCGTAAAGACTTTTCCAGGATCCTTTGTCGCGCGCATGTTTGGTTTTGCTCCACGGACGATGTTTGAGGCACAAACGGGAGCAGAAATCGTACCAAAAGTTAATTTGTAAATGAAACGAATAGTTCTCGCGGTCGCGTTTTTCGCATCCGTCGCTACTATCGTTCCCTTTGCGCTCGCGTACAGCTCGCCAGGCTCCCCGAGCGGTTATGTGAATGATTTCGCAAAGGCCCTAAGTCAAGAAACAAAACTCTCTCTTGAGAGCGAACTTGTAAATTTCGAGCAGCAGACGTCAAGCGAAATTACCGTCGCTATTGTTTCCTCCATGGATGGGGATTACGTAGAACATTATGCGGTGAAGCTGTTTGAGGAGTGGGGTGTTGGGGAAAAGGACAAGGATAATGGAGTGTTACTTCTCCTCTCTATCGAGGAGCGTAAGATGCGTATTGAAGTCGGGTATGGTTTGGAAGGCGCACTTCCGGACAGTGTTGCGCAGAGTATTTTGAATAATGAGATGACGCCGAAACTCAAAGCAGGTGATTATGATGGCGCGGTAAGCGCTGGAGTGCATGCGATTGAGGAAGCAGCTCGGGGAGAATATACTGCCGCGCCAAACTCTCCCGAAACGTCTCTCCAAGATAGTGCCACCATCTTTTTTGTGGCGGGGTTATTTATTTTTCAGTTTCTTTCGGCGATTCTTGCGCGCAGTCGCTCATGGTGGGCTGGTGGCATAGTCGGATTTCTTGGAGCATCTGGTATCGGATGGTTCTTTGCTCTCAGTGTGTTGTTTGCGGTACCTCTAGTGATACTCCTCACACTTCTCGGACTTCTTTTTGACTATGTTGTTTCAACCAGATACCAGAATGCGAAAGCGCAAGGAGTTACGCCGCCGTGGTGGGTAGGCGGACCGGGAAGGAGTGGTTCGTCAGGCGGAGGGTTCGGGGGCTTTGGAGGAGGCTCGTCTGGTGGTGGTGGCGCTTCCGGCGGATGGTAACTTTATTTGGTATAATGCAAATATGACTACAACAACCATCATACTTATAGTTCTCGCTGTCGTCGTGCTATGGGCTGTCTTCTCATATAACCGCCTTGTTACGTTAGTTAATCAAGCGAAAGAAGCATGGGCTGATATCGCTGTGCAGCTGAAACGCCGCTACGATCTTATCCCGAATCTTGTCGAGACCGTGAAGGGCTATGCCGCCCATGAGTCCAGCGCTTTTGAGAACGTGACGAAAGCCCGCGCAGCCGCTATGGGTGCATCAGCACCCGCCGATAAGGCGCAGGCAGAGAATCAACTTTCGGGCGCCTTAAAAACTCTTTTTGCTGTCTCGGAGGCGTATCCGGATCTCAAGGCTAATCAGAACTTCCTCCAGTTGCAGAAGGAGCTTGGTGATACCGAAGATAAGATTCAGGCATCTCGCCGCTTCTACAATACAAGCGTTATGACGCTCAACACCGCGGAACAGACGTTTCCCGGGAATCTCATCGCTTCGGCGTTTAGTTTCAAACCCATGGATCTTTTTGAGCTTACTGCTGCAGATGCCGCGGCGGCAGAACCGGTGAAGGTGCAGTTCTAGAGCTCCGCATGGAATCGTCTCCAAAACCAGAACGGAAACTCAGAGCAGAAGAAATACAGGACGCCCAAATGGGACTGTATCAGTGGCATATTGAGATTCTAGAAAATGAAAAGAAAGAACGAGAAGAAGCATATAGTATCGAGCCTCTCACCAGGCTAAAAACCCGGCAGGCTTTTTGGGATGAATTTACCTATTCACTTGAAATGATTCGGGGAGAGGTCATGGAACAACGAAAGGGTGTCGAACCGATTAAAGAAGTTTCTGTCGTTATGATAGACCTGGATCATTTCAAGGCCGTAAATGATACATTTGGGCATCCTGCTGGAGATGAAGTTCTTCGAAAGATCTCGGCACTTCTTATCGAATCAGTGCGACCGACTGATACGGTCGCTCGTTTCGGCGGGGAAGAATTAATAGTTCTGATGCGCGACACGGACATACAAGTCGCTGCACGCCAGGTAGAAAAGATTCGTGAGAAAATTCAGAATTTAACGTTTGATGCGTACCCTACTCTCAAGGTCACAGCAAGTTTTGGCATAGCTTCGTCCACAACTTCAACCAATCCGGAAACATTAGTTGCGCAGGCTGATAAGGCGCTGTATGAAGCAAAAGGAGATAAAGATCCAGAAGGGAATGGGCGTAATCGCGTGAGAGTATATAACGAAACATGAACCTCTACGAACAGCGCTCGAGCAACATCCGACGGACCTGGGTACTCGTACTCGGATTCTTAGTCGTTGTCATTGCAGTCGGATACGCAGTGTCGATGTACTACGGGAATCCGTCCATCCTCTATATCGCCGTTGTCATCGCGGTAGCGACCAATTTCTACGCGTACTGGGCGTCGGACAAGCTCGTCCTCTCGCTAAATCACGCACGACCGGCCTCGAGGGAAGAATTTTTTGACTTCTATACGGTAACCGAAAATCTCGCTATAGCGGCGGGGCTGCCAAAGCCGAAGCTCTATGTGATTGATGATCCGGCGCCAAATGCGTTCGCAACTGGTCGCGACGAGCATCATGCCGTCGTTTGCGCGACGACCGGATTACTTTCGATGATGACCCGCCCCGAACTCGAGGGCGTCATTGGCCATGAGCTCTCGCATATCAAGAATCACGATATTTTACTCATGACGATTGCGGTAGTGCTCGCGGGTTTCGTGGCCATTATCGCAGATATTTTCTTGCGCGTGTCTTTCCTGGGAGGTGGTCGTAGTAGCGACAATAAACAAGGGAATGCAATTTTCATGGTTCTTGCTGTTGTCGGCATTGTGCTCGCACCTGTCGCGGCGAAGCTCATTCAGCTCGCTATCTCACGTCGCCGCGAGTATCTCGCAGATGCTTCGGGGGTACTTCTCACGCGGTATCCCGAAGGTCTTGCTTCGGCACTCGGAAAGATCGGCAGCTATGCCGCTCCAATGAAGAGTGCGAACACGGCGACCGCACATCTCTTCATTGGCGATCCTTTTGGAGTGAAGCCGAGTGGTATGAGCGGATGGATCGGGCAGATGTTCTCAACTCATCCGCCGATTCAAAGCAGAGTCCAAGCCCTGCTTGGACAAGATAAAAGTATCTAGTGCCGCACCGAGTGAGTCTACGAACGTAGGTGCGGCCGCCGATTCAAGAAAGAATCCAAGCATTGCTTGGAAAATAACAGCCTGAGGATTGATTATAGGGAATTTGGTACTAGACCAAATTCCCTATATAATACGAGCATGTTGGGAGATGTTTCTCTTGAATATCCGGAAAAGAGTCATCGCAAAGTAATTCGCACTCCAAAACCATCGAAGTCGCTTGCAGAATTTTTTGGAATTATGCTTGGAGATGGCGGTATTAATAATTTGTGGCAAGCAAATATCACCATGAACTCCGTTGCGGATGCAGAATATGTTCTTTACGTAGAGAAACTCATTCAGGATCTTTTTAATATTTCTCCAGCGATTCGTAAACGAAAGGCGCGTAACGCAGTCGTCATATCGGCCGCAAGCACTACACTTGTTAATTTTTTGGTCGCGCGCGGCCTTCCTCGAGGCAGTAAACTTAAAAATGGAGTCCAGATACCAGACTGGATTCTTCAGACGCGTTCTTATCGTACCGCATGTGTGCGAGGACTTGTGGATACTGATGGATGTTTATTCATTCATTCGCATAAAATAAGAGGGAAACCCTACAGGAATATCGGTCTCTGTTTTACAAGTTATTCGCCGAAAATGCTCGGACAGGTCGCACAGATATTTGAAGAATTCGGGATTATGCCGCATATTAGTAGTCAGGGACGTGATATCTATCTGTATCGAGCAGATGCCGTCGCTAAATATCTGAAGGTGTTTGGTACGTCTAATGAGCGCATTAGCTCACTGTATAGAAAATGGAGAGGTGCCTGAGTGGTCTAAAGGACATGCTTGGAAAGCATGCGTGGGAGAAATCCCACCGCGAGTTCGAATCTCGCCCTCTCCGCCAGAAATCGAAATCGCATTTTGAAGCCGAAATGGGGTCGCGCCGAAGGCGCGACACTAATGCATCCCCCCAAAAAAAATCTGAATCCAAAAGTTTGGGCTTGACGAGCAACGGGTATAATACATTCGAGGTAGATTTAATAGGAACTAACTACTCTATGGTATGGAAGCACTCATAACAGGTGTAAATTGGCTAGCAGTAATTGTAGGAGCGGTAGCTGCGTACGCACTCGGTGCAGTGTGGTATGGGGATATGCTATTTGGAAAAAAGTGGAAAGCAGGTATTGGAGCGTCGGCAGTTGCAAATATGCCGATGATGCCAGGAATGCTCGCGCAAGCTTTCGGAACCTTCTTCCTCGCTTGGGTAATCGGAGTTACAGAAACAACAAATTCAATTGGCCTAGCAATTCTTATTGGGATCACTATCGCAGCACTCATCAAAGCAAGTGGTTTCTTTGCAGGCAAGACAAAATATGCAATTTTTGTCGAATCTAGTTTTGTAATAGCAATGGTTGCCGTGATGATACTGGCGCAAGCAGTATTGTAATTTACATAAACAAGACGACGCTCGATAATCGTGTGTCGAGATGCGAACCCTTTATTTTTTGGAAATCTGTTGCCAGAGCCAGATGCCGACGAGAATAAGATCGACAAGAATAATGACCCAGGTAAGAAAACCGAAGCTGCCAATTCCGCCCATCATGCTCCCATAACCATCGTATCCGTATCCATAATTCATCATAGTGTGGTTAGTTAGTGTCTTTGCTAATTGTCATGCGAATAATCTCGACCTCTATCTATATGGTATAGGACACATGATTTTACACAAATACCCTATGGGGGTATCATGGGGATACGATGCATGCTGACATAAAGAAAAAATCACTTCGGCGTCTCAGTCTTATTAGAGGTCAGGTCGACGGACTTATCAAAATGATTCACGCCGAGCGGTACTGTGTGGATATTATTATTCAAGTAAGTGCGGTTAAGGAAGCATTGTCGGGCGTAGAAGACTTAGTTCTTGAGAATCATCTCACTACCCACGTCATTCAGCAGATAAAGGATGGGAAGGAAAAGAAGGCTACTCAGGAAATTTTGAAGGTATACAAATTAGCGCAGAAAAAGAAATAGTCATATGGAACACACTAACATCGCAGTAGAGCATCATGACCACTCGGGACATATGATGAGTGGTGCGTCCAACATGGGGCTCTGGGAGAAATTCAAAATGAGTATGTCGATGACCATGGGTATGGATCATACGGGACTTGCCGGTAGGGAAATGGCTCGTCTTATGGAAATAGATATTCGCAATAAATTCTTTTTTGCGCTTCTCATAACGTTACCGATTATTTTATATTCGCCTTTAGGAACTGAGTTTCTTAAACTTAGTCTTCCGTCCCCGATACCGCTTCCGTGGCTCCTTTTTATCTTAACGACGCCGGTATTCTTCTATTCCGGATGGATTTTCCTCTACTCAACGTATGTTGCCCTCAGAAATAAGACACTCAACATGGCGGTGCTTATTGCCGTCGGTATTACGGCAGCGTACGGATTCAGCGTCTTGCTCACTTTAATCGGCGGCACCGATTCCTATTACGAAGCGGCTGCCATGCTCATTACTTTTGTCCTCTTCGGTCACTGGATGGAAATGAAATCCAGGCGTGGGACAACGGATGCTCTCCAGTCGCTCTTCAATCTTGTGCCGCCACAAGCCAGGGTTTTTAAAAATGACGAGGAAATACTTATTTCCACATCCTTCATAGAGCTCGGCGATATCATCATTCTTAAACCAGGAGACAAGGTTCCTGTCGATGGCGAGATTATTCAGGGCGAAACCGCTATTGATGAATCCTTGGTTACTGGAGAATCAATCCCTGCGACTAAGAAGACCGGAGATCAGGTGATCGGAGGATCCATAAATACCACGGGCTCAGTGAAATTCAAGGCAACAAAAATCGGCAAAGATACCGCTCTTGCTCACATTGTCCGTATGGTTGAAGAAGCGCAGAATTCAAAAGCTCCAGGACAAAGGATTGCTGATAAATTTGCGAAATACTTGGTCATTGCAGCGGTAGGATCAGGTCTTGCGGTGTTTATTATTTGGTATTTCATAGTTGGTTCACCACTTCTCTTAGCGCTCTCTTTTGCTATTGCTACCGTTGTCATTGCTTGTCCGGATGCGCTTGGGCTTGCCACCCCGACTGCCGTAGCTGTCGGTACTGGTCTCGGAGCAAAATATAATATTCTCATAAAAGATGCTTCGACTCTCGAACAAGTTTCAAAAATTCAAGCAATCGTGCTAGACAAAACCGGCACGCTTACTGAAGGAAAACCGCGAATAACCGATATAGCGACTTCAGATGGCTTTGATGCGGGTGAAGCACTCCGCTTAGTCGGTGCGACAGAAGCGAAATCATCGCACCCTTTGGCAGCTGCGGTGCTTGATGAGCTCAAAAAGCGCGGGCTTACGTTGCCTCAATCAGTTGATACATTCGAGAATCTCTCTGGTTTAGGAGTGAAGGCTATCGTGGAGAACAAGCAGGTGCTCATTGGCACGGTCAAGCTCATGAAAGATAATCATGTTGTTCTCATTGGGCTGGAACAAAAAATCAATGAATTTTTGGAGAGGGGAGAGACGATCATGATTCTTGCGGTTGACGGAGTTGCCAAAGCCGTTATTGGAGTAGCTGATCCAATAAAATCTACTGCGGTACAAGCCATAGAACGTCTAAAAGCATTGGGAATTGAGATCGCCATGATTACTGGCGACAATAAAATGACAGCAGAACAAGTGGCTCATCGTCTCGGTATAGAAAGAGTGTTTGCAGAAGTCATGCCGCAAGACAAGGCGAATTACGTGAAAAAGCTCCAAGAAGAAGGGAAATTTACCGCGATGGTGGGAGATGGCGTTAATGACGCGCCGGCACTTGCTCAGGCTGATGTCGGCATCGCGATTGGCGCGGGCACCGATGTCGCGATCGAAACAGCAAAAGTTGTTCTTATGAAATCTGATCCTTTAGACATACTTCGAGCTATAACTTTGAGCAAAGCAACGGTTCGTAAAATGAAGCAGAATCTTTTTTGGGCTTCAATCTATAACGTCCTTGCGATACCGATTGCTGGCGGAATTTTGTATCCGAATTTCGGCATCATGCTTCGCCCCGAGTTTGCCGCACTTCTCATGAGTGTCTCCTCGATAATTGTGGCCACCAATGCAGTGCTCTTAAAGCGTGTTGAGAAAGACTTAGTAATAATATAATTTCATACGTATGAAAAATAAAACGCTGATAGTAGTGATACTCGCGATTGTTGCAGGAGGGTATTTCATCAGTGGCGATCTTTTTAATATACCTTTTGCGACAAATAGCAACGGTCTGAACGAGGCGCAAGCTGCCAAAGTGATTGAGTTGAAAAATGGCGATACATATGACGTCACGGCAAGTATCGTGCGCAAGACGATTGCTGGTAATGAGTTAAGGATGCTTGCTTACAACGGATCTATCCCCGGACCCATTATTACAGTTCCCAAAGGAGCAGAAATCACCATCAACTTCACAAATAACACCGACGTACCGACCACGGTCCATTCGCACGGAGTTCGCCTCGATAATGCATTTGATGGTGTGCCTGACGTGACACAGAAGGAGGTTGGTGTAGGGCAGTCTTTCAGCTATAAAATAAAGTTTCCGGATGAGGGTGTCTATTGGTACCATCCTCACATTCGAGAAGATTACGCCCAGGAATTGGGCCTCTATGGTAACTACATAGTTGCTTCGGACAATCCAAACTACTGGTCTCCCGTAAATGAGGAAGTGCCGCTTATGGTCGATGATATTTTGATTGAAAATGGGAAATCCGCTCCGTTTGGCCCGGTTGCGGGCCATGCGCTCATGGGACGTTTTGGAAATGTGATGCTTGTGAATGGATCGGACGACTACAGCTTGAATGTCACTCAGGGAGAGGTTGTTCGCTTTTACATTTCTAACACGGCGAACACGCGCGTGTTCAACCTCACTATTCCGGGAGCAAAAATAAAACTTGTTGGCGGAGATAATGGGAAGTATGAGCGCGAGACTTTTGTTGATAGCGTACTGCTCGCTCCCTCAGAACGGGCAGTCATAGAAGTCCTATTTGATGCCGCCGGCACCTACACGCTCCAGCATAAGACCCCGGAGAAAACATATACGATGGTGACGTTACACGTATCTGCAGGCAAGGCTGCTGTCTCATATAAGTCTCAATTTCTAACATTGAGAACCAATAACGATACTATCGCGAGTATTGATCCTTTCCGAGCATACTTCAATAAAAAGGATGACAAGAGCATTGTCCTTACGGTTGATATGGGGAGCATGGGTATGAGTGGAAGCCATCAAATGCCGAATGGACAAATGATGAATAATGGCGGCGGTCACATGATGCCTGACGGGATGTGGATGGGCAATGGCGGAATGCGGATGGGAGGGAACGATAACGAAAAAATTGAATGGGAGGATTCGATGGCGATGATGAATTCCATGGCGGATGCGAATTCGATTAAGTGGAAAATTGTAGATCAGGAAACTAAAAAAGCCAACGGAAACATCGATTGGGTATTTAAGGTCGGAGATAAGGTGAAGATAAAGATATATAACGATCCAAACTCTCCGCACCCAATGCAGCACCCGATCCATTTCCATGGGCAGCGTTTTCTCATTCTCTCGACGAATGGCGTAAAGAATACAAATATGGTCTGGAAGGATACGACTCTTGTCCAAAAAGGCGACACGGTTGAAATCTTGGTCGCTATGGAAAATCCCGGGATGTGGATGGCTCATTGCCATATCGCTGAACATCTCGAGAGCGGGATGATGTTCAGCTTTAAGGCAGAGTGAACTTGTTTTTCTTACTCAAATTGATTTTGTGATAGCATTTCCGGATGGAGATACTAGATAAAGAACTTCACCGTGTTGCAGTCACCTGTATCGTTTCGAACGATGCAGGGAAGTACTTAATTACAAAGAGAAGTCCGCACAAGAAAGTGCATCCAAATAAATGGACCGTGCCTGGCGGGGGGTTAACTACGGACGATTATGTGGGTACGCCCCAAACTCACAACAATGCAGGCTGGTATGGCGCGGTAGAGAAAGCGCTTCGGCGAGAAGTACAAGAAGAAGTGAATATTGAGATAGGGGAAGTGAGCTATCTACTCGACCTTACCTTCATTCGCCCTGACGGGATTCCGGTCCTGGTGTTGAGCTACTATGCGCCATATGTTTCCGGAGAAGTAAAACTTGATGAAGATGCAGTTGAGTACAAATGGGTGACGCTCAAAGAAGCAAAAGAACTCGACCTCATTTCCGGTATCTATGAAGAGTTAGAAATGGTCGAGACTCTTTTAAAGAAATAGGGATTCTCATACATGGCACGATATTTTTTCAAGGGGCTTCTTGTATGTGTAGGGATTGGAATCGCAGCTACATTTCTCTATAGGACAATGCCACTGACGACCGTGGAATTCGGCGGAGTTTCTCTAAACATTGAGTATGCGACAACGGAAGTCGCTCGTGAGAAGGGTCTCGGCGGTCGGGGAAGTATCCCAAGTGACCATGGCATGCTATTCGTATTTCAAAAAGACGATAGGTATGGATTTTGGATGAAGGACACTCTTATCCCTCTTGATATTTTCTGGCTAGACAATAAAGGACAGGTAGTATCGATCGCTCGGAATGTGGCAACATCAACCTATCCAAATGTCTTTTACCCAAGCGCCCCGGCGCGTTATGTCCTTGAAACATCTGCGGGGTTTGCGAATGTTCATGGTATTGCGACCGGTACTCCACTACAGTTGAAGAATTTCCCAAGCGTTTCAGAATAAACTTTGTCCACAGGGCATTTTTTTGCAGCAGGAGTAAACTGATTCTTATTCGGGCAATTTATTAGTACTAGTTATTAACTGTCCTACGCATGTCAAAAACCATCAAAGCTCCCGTCCATGTGAAAGCCTTAACTGTCGGCAGACAGACGCCCGCTGCTCACCTTCAGAAGGTAGTAGAGTCTCCGATTTCGAAAGAAACGCTTCGTTATCGCGAAATGATTCCGAACATTGAGAAGCGTGACGGACGACTTGTCGCGTTTGATTTCGACAAAATTGCTACTGCGATTTGGAAGGCTATGACCGCTGCGGAAGAAGGAAGTCAGGACGATGCAAACCTGGTAGCGCATCAAGTGGCGGGAGAGCTCGGACGATTCGCCAAGAAATACAAGAGTTTTCTTCCGACGGTCGAAGGCATGCAGGACTCAATCGAGAAATACCTCATCTTGAACGACTACGTCAAGACGGCGAAGTCGTACATTCTCTATCGCGACAAGCGAGCACAGCTGCGTGCGGCACACATCGAGATACCGGAGCATGTGAGGAAGCTGTCTGAAGAGAGCAAGAAATATTTTGCAGGAAACCCACTTGGCGAATTCGTCTATCTGCGCACCTATGCGAAATGGATTCCATCCGAAGGGAGGCGCGAGACATGGATTGAGACGGTGGATCGTTACGTCAGCTTCATGCGCGAGAATCTCGGCACCAAGCTTACTGAGAAAGAGTATGCCGAAGTGCGTATGGGCATCCTCAAGCAGGAGGTGATGCCCTCGATGCGTCTTATGCAGTTCTCGGGAGAAGCGGCTCGTCGGTGCAATTCTTGCGCGTATAACTGCACCTTCACGGCACCGACCAAGCTCGAAGATCTGGCAGAAATCATGTATCTATCAATGCAGGGGTGTGGTGTCGGTTTTGCTGTAGAGAGTCAGAATGTTGAGCAGCTTCCGCAAATTAAAAAACAAATGGGTCAAAAACTACCGACACATATCATTGCAGACTCGAAGGAGGGTTGGTGCGACGCTCTCACTCTCGGCCTCACGACCTGGTATGCCGGGAAAGACATCATGTTCGATTTTTCTCACATACGTCCGGCCGGTGCTCGCCTGAAGACGATGGGCGGAAAGGCGAGTGGCCCCGAGCCGCTCCAAAGTCTTCTTGCTTTCGCACGCGAACGTGTTCTTAGGCGTCAGGGGCGTCGCATGCGTGCAATCGACGTACATGATGTCATTTGTAAAATAGGTGAGTGCGTTGTTGCTGGTGGCGTGCGTCGCACGGCGATGATTTCGCTCTCTGATCTCGATGACGTAGAGATGCGCGATGCGAAGAAAGGACAGTTCTATATGACCGATCCTCATCGTTCAGTTTCGAACAATTCCGCGGTATACGAGATGCAGCCGACTAATGCCGAGCTCATGGATGAGTGGGTAGCGCTTATGAAGAGTGGAAGTGGTGAACGAGGCATCTTCAATCGCGGCTCTCTCGCAGTGACTTTCCCGAAGCGCCGCACGGATTATTTCAAGAAAATCGGTTTCATTGGGGAAGATGGCGTCGTCCGTGGATCCATCGGCACGAATCCGTGCGCCGAGATCATTCTGCAATCTAAACAGTTCTGCAATCTTTCAGAAGTCATTGCGCGAGCGAGCGATACAGAGGCTTCACTTCTGCGGAAGGCACGTCTCGCGGCGATTCTTGGTACCTATCAATCTACTCTCACAAAGTTCGGCTATATTTCAAAGGACTGGACCGATCATTGCCGTACTGAGCGCCTCCTCGGCGTTTCGGTAACAGGGCAGTGGGATTCTCCTGTGGCGAGGCAACCGGAAGTGATGCGTAAGGTTCGCGATATGGCAGTCAAGACGAATGTCACGTACGCGAAGCGTTTTGGTGTCGAGCGATCCATGGCGGTAACCGCAGTTAAGCCTTCGGGTACCGTCTCGCAGACCTTCAACTGTGCGTCGGGGATTCATCCGCGCCACGCGCCATACTACATCCGTCGCGTGCGTATCAGTGCCACCGACTCACTCTTCAAGATGATGCGCGACCAGGGTGTGGCGTACTATCCGGAAGTAGGGCAGTCGATAGAGGAGGCGAACACATTTGTCCTCGAGTTCCCAGTCAAGTCACCTGATCACTCAAAAGAAGCAAAGTTTAAAGATGATTTGACCGCTCTCGATCAGCTGGAGTACTGGAAGCGGGTCAAGCTGAACTTCACAGAACATAATCCTTCAGCGACAATCTCTGTCGGAGAAGATGAGTGGATTGGTGTTGTCGGCTGGGTACAAAAGAATTGGGATATCATCGGGGGGCTCTCATTCCTTCCGCGTGCGAATCATATCTACCGTCTTGCGCCTTATGAGACGATTACGGAAAAGGAATACGAAGAGCGTATGGCTCGTTTCCCGAAAGTGGATTATTCAAAACTTTTTGCCTATGAGCGCCAGGATGAGTCGGATATGAAAAAAGAGCTTGCCTGCGCCGGTGGGACTTGTGAAATAATGTAAGAACATTCACAAGTCTTATACACCCCTTCGGGTGCGACGAGGCGTCGCTTGTGCAATAATGTAATTGCGCGACTCAGAATAACTTCTGAGACCGCATAATTTTTTGCTAAAAATTTGCTCTAGCCTCACTTCGACAAGTTCCGGGCGTCTCAGAAGTTATTCTAGTCACTCTTTCCGAAAAAGATGCAAAAACCCACGCAGGAGCGTGGGTTTTTGCATTGTATGATGGACTGAGCCGATAAGCCGAATTCTGTCTGAGTCTTCTTGAAGAAAACCGAGACGATCATTTATCTGGGCCCGTAATTACTTACGAGCTCGAGCGGCACTCTCTGCCGAAGCAAAGCACGGCCTTGCATGCAGGTAAGGATTTATTCGTTGCACCTCCCAAGTTTCCTGGGGAGCTCGTCCCGTCCGTGTGGCGGGACGCCCCTCGCTTTCGCTCGTGGGCGTCTCTGTGGGCACCTCTATCCTTGCGGACGACGGGCGTTACCCGCTACCCCCCGCAGTGGGACTTCCAAAGGGAAGTGTTTCCACTGCGTGCATGTTCGGACTTTCCTCTCCTCGGAATTACCCTAGGGAGCGATCGTCTAGCTCAGTCCGCTAGGATTATACCACAAAATTAAGGTGTGGATGAATTGACTTTACTTTGGCAATAACAGAGTATACTGAAGATTATTATTATTGAATTTTTTCATTAGAAATCATCATGCCACCGCAAAACCCAATACTCGCTCCTCGCCGCTCAATCGAGACTATAAATATTTTGGCGCTCTTCGCCACGCTCATCGCCGCTATCTTTATCTTTATTCCATCCACGGCCGTTCCGTTCACAACGACAAAAACTTTCATTCTTGCTGCTGGCGCGATTATAACGCTTGCGCTCTATATTCTTGCGCGTCTTGGGCGCGGCAATGTCGTTCTCCCACCGTTCACACTTCTTGGTGCGCTTTGGTTGCCAGTGGTTGCCTACGCACTCTCAGCAATATTTTCGGGTTCGTTATTTACCAACGCTCTTTGGGGATCATCGCTCGAGCCGGATACACTCGGGTTCATGCTCATCGCGACATGTCTCGGTACCTTAACGGTGCTTGCGTTGCGTCGTTCTGAACACTATCGTTCCTTCCTTCACGTTGGTGCATGGGTATTCGGTGTCCTCGTCGCTCTACAGGCGCTTATCGTCGTCGTTGGTCAATTCGCACCGAACACGATCTCACCTGCCTTTTCGGTCATTGGGTCTTTTGAGGATCTAGCTCTATTCCTCGGACTTGGTGTTATTGGGATTCTCATTACGCTTCGAGAACTCAATCTCTCGCAACGCACACACAGCGTGTTCATGGCTGTTCTTGCAACATCACTCGCGTTGCTCGCTGTTGCGAACTCACCACTTACTTGGACATTGGTAGCGCTTATTTCGCTCGGCTTTTTCGTCGAAGCGATCATGCAGCGGAAATCTAAGTCATCAGATTCTGATCTCGATGATGCAACGATCATGGCTGAAACGCCGCTCGAAGCGGATGAGGGTCGTCGTTCGATTGTGGTACCGCTCTCCGTGCTCGCCGTATCACTTTTCTTCGTCGTTGGTGGCACGCTTGGTAGTGCACTGGCAAATACGCTCAATGTAAACGTTCTTAATGTCCGTCCCTCTTGGCAATCAACACTTGATGTCGGGCAAAAAGTATATGCCACTGCGCCAGTCTTCGGTTCGGGTCCCGGCTCTTTCGGAGTTGAATGGCTCAAACATCGCGACGCAGCGCTCAATTCAACAGTCTTCTGGAATATTGATTTCACTTCGGGTATCGGGTTCATTCCGACCTCGTTTGTAACGACTGGTTTGGTAGGCATTCTTGCGTGGATAGGGTTCCTCGCGCTCTTCATTGTTCTTGGTCTTCGTATGCTTATTCTGCGCGCGCCAGAGGATCCATTTGTCCGCCATGTAGCGGTATTCTCGTTCGTTGCAGCTCTCTATCTATTCATTACTGCAATCTTCAGCTTACCGAATACGATTATTCTTACACTCGCCTTCGTCTTCGCGGGTCTCTTCGTCTCGACAACACGCTTCGCCGAACGAGGTCAACAGTGGGGCATTGTGTTCTCGCGCAGTCCACGGCTCGGCTTTCTTATTGTGTTCTCTCTCACAATTCTTCTACTTGGATCGGTCGCTACTGCTTATTCACTCGTCGGGCATTATATCGCTACGTCTGAGCTCGCTAAATCGAGAGTTGCATTTTCCACGGGCAATTTCGATGCAGCTAACGCTGCCGCACAAAACTCGATATTCTTCTCGCCAAGCGCAGCAGCCTATCAAATTCAGGCAGGAATTGCGAGTCTGCAGCTCGATAGGATAGCGGCTTCCTCGACGATGTCGACCGCTGCAGCACAGCAGGCATTTCAATCGACCCTCTCGGGCGGCATTAATGCTGCGTTAACTGCAACACGTCTCGTACCTCCCGACTACCAGAACTGGTTTGTATTGGGAAATCTTTATGCGAAGGCGGTACCGCTCGGAGTCACGGGGGCTTACGATAGTGCTAAGACTGCATATGAAAAAGCAAGAACGCTGAGTCCGAGCAATCCACAAATCCCCTATATTCTCGCGCAACTCGAGGTTGCAAATAAGAATATAAAGGCAGCTAAAGATGACCTTAAAGCTGCCATTGCGCTCAAGCAAGATTATACCGATGCCATCTTCTTCCTTTCCCAGCTCGAAGTACGGGATGGAAATGTGAAGGAGGCTCTTACTGCGGCTATTGCGGCTGCTTACTTCACGCCTAATAATCCGAATATTCTCTTCCAAATTGGCATCTTGAGCGCGGCGGAAGGTGATTTCCCAGGTGCGGCCAGCGCTCTCTCCGCAGCGGTTGCTGCGAATCCTCAATTCGCCAATGCGCGTTACTTCCTAGCGGCAGTCGATGCGAAATTGGGCAACATTCCAGCTGCACTCGCACAAATACAAGCGGTTGCAAATATGTCGAATGAAAATGCGGATGCTCTCGCTTCTCAGCTCAAAGCGCTCGAGGCGGGTAAGAATCCATTCCCGGCGAATCTTCTCTCTGTTGCCCCGACTCCCGTAAGTGCACCAGTTACAGCAAATGTCCCGACTCCAGTAAGTTCTCCAGCCCCGATAAAAAAGTAGTGATTATTTCATCGATACTTTTTCGAGCGTGATGGAGAGTCGGTCATTCATCCTTGTCGCACAGCGAGTGAGACATTCTGGCCGAATTCAGTAATTAGAGTAAAATAGAGCGATGGTTCGACGGATTATCGACAGCATCGCGGCACCAATACGCGGCCTACATCAGGCCGCGTATTTGCTCGCTGCACTTACACTTGCCTCGCAGGCTCTCGCACTCATGCGCGATAGGACATTCGCGCATACATTCGGCGCGGGTCAGGTGCTTGATCTCTACTACGCGGCATTTCGCGTGCCAGACCTTGTTTTTGCTCTCGTCTCTTCGCTCGTGAGCGCCTACGTACTCATTCCGCGTATCACTGGGATGGATAGGGAAACGACGCGGCGGCTTCTTTCTGAGTCGGCGTCATTTCTATTTGGCGTTGGCGGGCTTATCTGTGTCGTTATTGCATTTTTTATGCCGCAGTTTCTTACGTTGTTGTATCCAAATCTTGTTACTTCTCCGCATCAAGCTGAATTCGTGTTGCTTGCGCGCATCCTGCTTCTGCAGCCAATACTTCTCGGACTTTCCGGTGTGCTTTCGAGTGTGACGCAAGTACATCGCCGCTTCACACTCTTTGCTATTTCGCCAGTCCTCTACAATCTCGGCATTATTCTTGGCACGGTTGTCTTTTATCCGATCTGGGGACTTCCGGGAATAGGCATGGGCGTCATTATTGGTGCGGTTGCGTATCTTATGGTAAATATTCCGGTCGTGATAGAAGCGGGTGTTCTGCCGCGTCTCTGTCTTCCGAGTATGCATACCATGGTGTCAGTGATAAGGGATTCTGTGCCGCGGTCGCTCGCGCTCGGGATGGGCTCGGTCACAGCGCTCATACTGACATCCATGGCTTCGAGAATTGGTACAGGTGCGGTTTCTGTTTTTACTTTCGCTTCGAATCTCGAGGCGGTCCCACTCGCGCTCATCGGATCCTCGTATGCAGTAGCGGCGTTTCCAGCGCTCTCTGAAGCATCGGCGCTTGAAAAACGTGATGAGTTCACACGCATTCTCTGGACAAGTGCTCGGCACATCATTCTCTGGTCAGTAGTATCGATCGGACTTATTGTCGTTTTGCGCGCGCATGTAGTGCGCGTCGTCCTTGGGACCGGTGCGTTTGATTGGGATGCAACGCGTCTTACCGCAGCTCTCTTCGCTCTCTTCGCCATAGGTCTTGCCGCGCAAGGACTTGTACTTCTTTTCTCTCGCGCACTCTATGCTGCGCGACAGTCTTGGTGGCCGCTTTTTTATCAAATTGCGGGGGGTGTCCTCACGGTATTTTTTGCCATCGTATTTTTATCTCAGCCAGCGACGGGGTTGCCAGCATCTCTCGCCGCCCTTTTGCGAGTCAGTGATGTTTCCGGGACGTCGGTTCTTCTTCTTGCTCTCGCTGCGACTCTTGGACAGATTTTTCTCGCGATACTCTCCTTGGTCGCTCTCAGGAGTCTTACTCCTGGTCTTGCCCGTATGCTTTCTCGTCCACTCATTGATGGAACTATTGCCGCAATTGTCGGCGGCATTGCGGCCTATATGACGCTTGTATTTGAAGGTGGCATCGCACCACTCACTACCCTGATGGCTGTCTTCACACAGGGGTTCATTGCTGGTATGGTTGGCCTCATCGCTTCGGCTCTCGCGCTCTATCTCATTGAGAATGAAGAATTCAGTATAGTAACGAAATCACTCATTAAGCTGCTGCAAAATCACAATGAACGTTCCGCTGTTCTTCTACCATCAGCCGAAGAGACGAAACAACCATGAACCCAAAATACATTCGGAATTTTTCTATCATTGCTCATGTTGATCATGGCAAGTCGACCCTTGCCGATCGGCTTCTCGAGCGCACGGGGACCATTCCTGCGCGCATGATGCGTGACCAAGTGCTCGATCGCATGGATCTCGAGCGCGAACGTGGAATCACTATTAAAATGCAGCCAGTCCGTATGAATTATGAACAGCAGGGAATGAGCTACGTTCTAAATCTCATTGATACACCTGGGCATATTGATTTTTCTTATGAAGTCTCACGTGCGCTTCATGCAGTCGAAGGGGTGCTCTTGCTTGTCGATTCGACGCAGGGCGTACAGGCGCAGACTCTCACGACACTTGCGATGGCCGAAGCACAAGGGTGTATCATCATCCCGGTCGTTTCGAAGATTGATTCTCCCGCTGCGAGGGTCGCCGAGGTGAAAGAAGAGCTTGCGAAGTTGGTGCACGTTTCAGTCGATCAGGTACTCGCCGTATCGGGTAAGACTGGAGCGGGTGTCGATGAGCTTCTCGAAGCGATTGTAGAACGTGTACCGTCCCCTCGTGCTTCTCTATCGGTTCTAAACGAAGAGCCTCGCGGCATTATTTTCGACTTTTCCTACTCAAAGCATCGTGGTGTTGCAGTGTATCTTCGTGTTTTTGACGGTACGTTTAAGAAAGGTCAACCACTTACATTTCATGCCGCAGGAAAAGATTTCATCTCGCTTGAGACCGGCGTCTTTATGCCGGATGAGACGCCTTCCGAGTCTCTTTCGGCTGGCGAAATCGGTTATATCGTGACTGGCATCAAAGAGCCTGGTGTTGTCGCGGTCGGTGACACTATTGGTGCCTCGCGTGGTTCGCTACAGGCGCTTCCAGGTTATGCTCGGCCTCGTCCGGTTGTGTGGGCTTCGATATACCCAGAGAATCAGGACGACCTCCCGCTCTTGCGGAAGTCGCTTGAGCGCCTGCGTCTTTCGGACTCGTCACTTTCGTTTGAAGAGGAATCCTCGGGCGTGCTCGGTAGGGGATTCCGCTGTGGATTTCTTGGGCTCTTGCATCTGGAGATCGTCACTGAACGCTTGAAGCGTGAATTCGGTTTGACGCTCGTCGTCACCATCCCGACTATTTCCTATGTGATCACGAGGACGAACGGCATACGCGAGACTATTTACACACCCGCGAAATTTCCCGAGCATGGCGATATTATAAAAATTGAGGAACCTTGGGCGAAAGTCATTATAATTACTCCACCTGAATCGGTTAGCACCCTCATCCAGCTCCTGTATGAGCATGAGGCACAGACGCTCGCGACCGAGACCTATCAGGATGGTCGTATTGGGATGACCATCGAAATGCCGCTCCGCGAACTTATGCGCGGCTTCTTTGATAAATTGAAGAACGTTTCTTCAGGATATGCCTCTCTTTCGTATGAGATTCTTCCCGAACGAGAGGCGGATGTCGTGCGGCTCGACGTACTCGTCGCCGAGGAACCAGTGGCAGCCTTTGCGCGCGTAGTGGCGCAAAGGCGAGTGGAAGAAGAGGCGGAGAAGATGGTGGAGAAGCTTTTTGCGATATTGCCTAAGCAACTCTTCAATACAAAAATTCAGGCGCGCGTACAAGGACGTATCATCGCTTCAAGAACGCTCTCCGCGATGCGCAAAGACGTAACCGGATACTTGTACGGCGGTGACGTCTCTCGTAAAAACAAGCTTCTCGATAAGCAAAAGCGCGGTAAAAAGAAAATGCTTGAACGGGGTACTGGCAAGGTCAATATTCCTGAAGACGTCTTCATGAAGATGGTGCAGTCATCAGCAGAATGATTTTTTGGAGAGTTTTTGCATTGGGGTACCAACAAAAAAATCGGGTATACTCGGATAATGCGCGCGAAACAATGGCGACATGGGGTTCTTATCGGCGTTCTTTTACTCGTTGCTTTCTGGCTTGCGACGAGTATTTGGAGGCTTGCTCAGAAGGCTCATATCGCGGTATCTCAAGCGCAGGAGGCGAAGCAGCAATATCAGGCACTTGAAGAACGTAAGGTGGCACTTGAAGCGAATCTTGCTGCACTGGCTACCGAGCGTGGACAGGATGCGGCCATTCGAACGGCTTTCGGGGTTGCGCGACCTGGGGAAGAGGTTATCGTAGTAGTGCCACCTGAGCTGAAGGCTCCGACGACGACGCCATCGTGGTGGCAGCGGATATTAGGTTGGTTTTAAGGTAAAGAAGCGGGTATGGTTTAGTGGTAGAACGCGACCTTCCCAAGGTTGAGACCCGGGTTCGATTCCCGGTACCCGCACAAAGAGAGAAACGATGCTGACTTCGGTTGTATCGAGTACGGAAACGCAGCCTCAATGTTGAGTTTTCTGTCCCTCAGCGTCAGGTTCGAACCAATCGTTTTGAGTATGAAATGTCTGGATTTCCGAGCATGGGGTCAGCATAGGTAGCTCGCTACAAGGAAGCACGACGGTAATGCCTACCTCAATGGTACGTTTTCGTTTTGCGCTTCTTCGAATGCTATGGCCAACCAGTATCGGACCGATCTTTACGAAAGCAATCAGACATGGAGCTTTCCATGAGAGCGACACTATGCGCGCCCAACGAGGGGGTGGTAATGGATGTGAGCCATAGAAGGGGGCAGAGCTTTGTGCAGCGTTTGGCCATGATACACTGAAAAAATATGACCATGACCGAAACTTCGGATTTGAAAATAGAGAGAGGGGGGGGGTTGTTTTTCATTTGCTAGTGCTCGTCTACTAAAAATATTTTCTTTCCTTTTTGTCGCTAGCTTTTCGCTTTTCGGTTTAGCGAGCCAAGCAAGCGCGGCAGTAGGTTCTGCCGCTGTAGACACATGGTATGTGCGTCCGGCGAGCGCCTGTACCTTTAATGGGGACGGTTTATCATACGGATGTGCTGCTAGTGCAGGAGCCGCAGGAGCGTTTAATGCTCTATCGAATATAATTTGGACGGTCACAACCGGCGTGGATGATGGTGATACGCTCTATATTTGTGGTGTGCAGCGTGGAGACCGTATTATTCTTGGATCAGCTGGCGGAGCCAGCGAGAGTGCTCGTATCACCATCAGCTGGTCGTGTCCAGGCGATCCGGGCACGATTCGGGCGACCACTGATATGTCGGAAGCACTTATCTCTGGGAATTGGACTAATGAGGGAGGTAATCTCTGGTATCTTTCTGTTGCCAGTTATACAGGGAAAGATCCTGTGCGCGTCTGGTTTGATGGCGTCCCGCAATTTCCCTCAAACAATAAAGCTAATCTTGGGACTACGGGCGGCACAGGTCAGGGCCCTCTTGGTATCTGGTGGTACGATAGTGCGAATAGTCGACTCTATCTTTATTCGACAATCAATCCCGCCTCCACGTTTTCAAGTTTAGAGTCTTTGGTTTATGGCGTTGGGAGTTGTCGTAATGCGGCCATATGTGGCTTATCTGCTTCTAATATCTATCTCGATTTCGTCAATCCCGTTATTCAGGGTGGAGCCGTCGCTGGGTTTAGGAGCAGTGGGGGAAGCTATATTCGGATTTACGGCACCACAACAGATCGGAACAATTGCCAGTTTAGCGATGTTGCGAGAGGTATTGCATTTACCGATAGTGATGGAATTGGTACGGGTTCAGTGGGGGTTGGCAATCAAGTCTATAATTGCACATTCAATCAAAGCATTCCTGTCTCGCACAGCGCCTATTGGTGGGAATACGGCTATGGTTGGGGCGACGGCGTAGACCTCAAATATGGTGTGACGAATTCCGTCATTTACAACAATACATTTACCAACTTCGCGCATACTGCCGTGGAAATACTTGCCAATGCCGGCACCACGTCCGTTACGGGGAATGTCATTAGGAATAATACGTTCACCTGTGAAAGTCATGTGCCCTATTGTCGAGCGTATGGCACGGACGGGGTTGCCATTGGGCGTGCTTCAAATAATTTATTCTATTCAAACACGATCAACAATATGGCCACTCGCACGCAGATCAACGGTGATGCCAATACTGTTACCAGCAATTTGTTTCTAAATCAACGACAAAATGGACTCTATCTGACTCGAACAGAATCAATTGAGTTGCAAGGGTATGCCGGACCTTCGCAAAATAATATCTTTGCCAACAATACTTTCTACTCAAATCCATTTGCTCCATGCATCTCCTTTCGGAGCGATACAGGGACCAAGTCCGGTAATATCATCGCTAATAATATCCTCATTGACTGCGGAGGCGCTTCTTATACGTCAGGGTATGAGAACGTGGCTGTCAGTATTCCGGTTGCCGTGGACATCGGTAACAACACATTCAAAAATAATGCCGTGTATTCCTCCGCCCAAACCAACACCGTCTATTATAAAGCCACCGGCAAAACGACGATCGCAGGCTTTCAATCAGCCTGTTCCGGCGACACCTGCACCAGTAACTTGACCAGCAATCCTCTCACGATCAGCTCCACCGATATGAATCTCCAACCGCTCTCCCCCGCAA